>JAYWHU010000083.1:0-46716 GCA_043777495.1 Cyclobacteriaceae bacterium
ACCAGCAACAACTAACTTTGACCAACGTTAACAAGGGAAGTCACCCTTCGACAGGCTCAGGGTGACAGTTTTCATTAGACTCGCGCGGTTGATTGAAGCTCTGTCAGTCTGAGCCTGTCGAAGACTGACTCACTAATTTATTACTAATCAATTCTAGTGAATTCTTTTTCTACGTTGTAAGAAAGGGACTCGCAACAACTAACTTTGACCAACATTAACAAGGTGTGGACACGAACCACTTATCAAACATCGCCTTGAGACAAGCGACAACTATATTAGCCCCATATCAACTAAAGTATCTTAAGCCACCATCCCCTCCACAAACACCTCCACATAGTCTTTCATCTTTTGTATAATTCGTTCACCTATTTCGCGCGCCTGTAAAATACTAGGTCTACCTCCAAGGCATTTCAATACATCATCGCGCAAGGGATCACGACCGCTGAAAATGTAGGCATCAATCAATGATTTGAACTGTTCTTTGTCAAGATGCTCCTCATCACAAAGTTTGGCCAACGCTATTATTTTCTGCTCTTGCCAATATTTTTCAAATTCATCCTGTATGTTATCCGCACTGTCAATCTTTGGAAGGTTTTCTTCAATAAATTTCTCGATCAACTCACGTTTGCTACGCAATGTTATTTCACCACCAAGCAAATCGAGTATGGCTTTCCGTTGTTTTTGAGCATCTGTTGTTTTGGCCTGCTTCAACTTGGCAAGTAGCTTGATAATATACGTCACGTTGATTTGATCGCGATGGATCAACGCCAATTCAAAATCAACATCTTCTAGGATTGATGTTTTTTGCTTTTGATTGTTGTGCTTTACCTTTTCGTATAGATCGAGGTATTTGCTTTTATAATTGTTGAAGGTCTCTTCGTCTATCCCTAAATTATCCCACGAAAAATCGGTGTACGATGCCAGCACATTCTTTACACGCAACAGCGCACGGAAGGCTTGAATAAATGCCAACTCCTGCTCTTCACTCACTAAGTCATCTATACTTTGATAAGTGGGGGCAATCGTCAATAAATTTTTCAACACTTCATCAAACTTCTCGGCAATCACTTCTACGGAAGGAAGCAGAATCACTTCAATTGCATCTTTATTTGAAAAAAGGGTGATTGCTTTGTCGGTGGATTCTTTCAAATTTCTAAATGACAATATATTGCCTTGCGATTTTTGTTCACCTAAAATCCTATTTGTTCTTGAAAAAGCTTGGATCAACCCATGATGTTTTAAATTCTTATCAACATAAAGGGTATTTACTTTTTTGGCATCAAAGCCCGTGAGCAACATGTTTACCACAATGACAATATCGAGGCGATCTTTATCGTCCATGAAACTGTCCTTCTTCTCACGCTCTTTTAACCGCTTGCTGATGTCTTTGAAATAATTTTCAAACTGCTGACTATCCTTTGTTGAAAAACCAGTGCCATATAGTTGGTTGTAATCCCTTATGTATGTTTCGAGTTTATCACGTGTGTGACTGGACTTGTATTGTTCCAGTGGCTCAGCCGCCATGGCAAGTTCATCAGGCAGAAAATCTTGGGCATCGTCATCCTCTTCATTAGCACCATAAGTGAAAATGGTGGCAATGCGCAGGTTATGTTCGCCTTCCTCCTTCTTCTTTTTAAAAATATCGTAGTACTGAATGAGATTATCAATGCTACTCACGGCAAAGAGTGCGGAGTATTCTTTATTGAATGTTTTTTGATCGTGCCATGCAATGATATAATCAACAATCTTTTCCAGTCTCTTGTGGGAATTAAGCACTTCTGCTTTATCAATGTCTTCTACCTCAATATCAATGAAGGTATTTCCTTTTTGCTTGTACTTGCCTACGTATTCAATGCCAAACCTCAAGACATTCTGATCGCGGATGGCATCGGTGATTACGTATTTATGCAAACACTCGCCAAACAAATCGTGCGTAGTGCGTTTGCCAAATTCATTTTTACTGGCATTGTCTGCAAAAATTGGTGTGCCTGTAAAACCAAACAATTGACTTTTCTTAAAGAATTCAATTATTCTGTCATGCGTTTCGCCAAACTGACTGCGGTGGCACTCATCAAAAATGAAGACAATCTTTTTATCTTTCAGGTGCGCCATCCTGTTTTCATAATGCGCTTTGGTAATGGCATTGTTCAATTTCTGAATCGTAGTAAGCACCAACTTTGTATCATCGGTAAGCTGCTTGACTAGGGAGTTTGTATTATCGGTAACATCTACACTGTCTTTCTTAAAGCTATTGAACTCCTGCATGGTTTGGTAATCCAAATCTTTGCGATCTACCACAAATACTACTTTGTGCACTTTTGGCAAATCCATAATGATCTGGCTGGCCTTGAAAGAGGTTAAGGTTTTGCCCGAGCCAGTGGTGTGCCAGATGTAGCCATTACGGTTGCTGGCTTCAACTTGCTTGATGATGGCCTCGGTAGCGTAGTATTGATACGGGCGAAGCACCATCATGTTTTTAAACGTCTCGTTCATCACTACATAGTGGGCAAGCATTTTTCCTACGTGATCGAGGTTTAAAAACGCATTGGCAAAATCGGTAAGCTCTGTTACGTTCTTATTGTCTTCGGTTGCCCAATAGTAAGTTTGCAACACCGATTGCAATGCATTATTGGCAAGATATTTTGTATTGGTGCCATTGGTAATGACAAAAAACTGGACGTATTGAAACAATCCATGATTACTCCAGAACGAATGCTTTTGATAGCGATTGATTTGATTGAAGGCTTCTTTTATTTCCATGCCCCGCCTCTTTAGTTCTATCTGTACCAAAGGCAGGCCATTGACGAGGAGCGTTACATCATAGCGGTTTAAAAAAGAACCTTCTTGCTGCACCTGATTGGTAACTTGATATTTATTCTGTGACCAATCTTCATTGTTAAAGAACCGCACATAAACAGATTCTCCGTTTTCTTTGGTGAGCTGGAAGCGATCGCGCAATGTTTTTGCCTTTTCAAATACATTGCCCTTGGCGAGGTGATTTAAGATAGCGCCAAACTCTTTTGCAGTGAAGGTAGTGTCATTAAAAATTTCTAATTGTGTTTTGAGATTGGAAAGCAGCGCCTCGCCATCATAAATTACAACAGATGCATACCCTAAACCAATCAATTGCTTGATCAGGTCACTTTCTAAAAGGGCTTCTGATTGCATATTGGTTATTGCCAAATGGGTTCATTGCTCCAATTGGCGGGGAAGCCCATTCTAGCTAATTGAGTATTAGGGAAATTTTGAAATAACTGTAATAACTCTGACTTTACGTGATGCCCCGGACTTACTTCGTTGTTAAGGTAAAGTATTGCTGAAAGAATCGGAAAGATTTTCCGTCTCTGAATGTTATTGGGAACATAGCTTAGGAGTGGCTTGTTCGTGCTCGGAGGCCAATCATATTTATTAATGATAACTCTATTCCAAAGCCTTCCATGATGCGCAATGATATTCCTAATCAACGTCATTGTTAGTAACCAACTAGCAAGATACTTTTGATTGTTAAGTCCAAATTCAGTTGCTATTTGGCTTTTCTGTGGCAACTGATGTTTAATATTCTGATAAAGCTTAGAGAGCGTTCCAAGTGTTAAAACCTCTAATGCCTTCCAGCTCTCTGGATGTTCGGTAGGATGATTTTGAAAATGCTTTACGATAAATTCTTCGCTACTCCTGCCCATATCTGAATAAATTTTTGATACAAACGAGGCGAATTCTTTTTGCCTATCAAACAAAGCTGGATTTAGATACCATTCAGCACCATGCGATACTGAGAAATGATAGATCAATTTTGTACGAAGGGCAATTTCAATTCGTTCGATTGCATTGAATAAAATCAGTCGGAAATGCCTGTCAAAATTGTATAAGTCAATTGTATCTTCAAATAAACTTCCGTTTCGAAAATGATGATTCACCTGGTCGTCCTGCATCTCCCACCAATAACCTTTTAGCCTGTAGTATGAAATGTTTGAAAGGAAATGAGGAGCATTAGCCAAATCTCTAAAAGTCATGTTGCGACTTTGCAGAAGGGCAATTTGTTCGGTGATGGTTTTAGGTGGTTTAAGCATATTCAGAAACCAAGATCACTATTTCACGCAAAAAAGAGCAAAAAAAAGACCCGCATGCTGATCTGACGGGAAGCAATACGGGTACTGTTGATGCAAATGTACTACGATTATTCACATTTAAATATAGGTTATCCAAATTTTTTACACAAACATCTGCTGCAACAGCCCTTTTTTAAACGTTTTGGCTTTTCCTATTTGAGAAGCCACGTTTTCTATTTTGGTATCGATAGCCGATAAGTAGTTGGCGATTTTTTGTTGTTCTTGCTTAGAAGGCAATAGAACTTTCAATTTCATCAATTGAATCTTAGACATATTATATCTTGTGCTGCCTTGTGCCAACCGAATAATTACTTTTCTAAATATTTCATTTCTGAAAAGATACGAAGCAAAATTTGGTAAAAGTTGTTCAAATGAATTTGGGCGAAACCCAAAACAAAAACTATTTAGATACATTTCTCCTACATGTTCTAAAAGAACAGAACATGTTCCAATCTCCTGTGGTGTTTCCGATGATGTCGTAAAAAATACATCCCCATATTGTACTCTTTGCTGTTCTTCATTCTTGTCAATCTGAACCAAACCACTTTTCGAAACATCAATCTTAGAATTAGCAAAAATTTGCATGTATTGAATATATGGCTTCCCTTCTCCAAAATTTTCTTTAGTCTTTCCAGTTAAACCATTAAAAGTGTTTCCAATATCTCCCAACTTCTTCTCCTCCCACTTCGGATACGCTTTTCCATTCTCATCGCTCCCAGACGAAGCCTTGGCGTAGTCTGGTTTAAAGCGCAGCTTACCCGAGAAGAGTTGTTGCATCACTCCTTTTTTGTATTGCTCTAGCAATTCTTTTTTGCGCGTGAGCTGCTGTATCTTTTCATCTACCGCTGATAAGAAGGATGCGATTTTTTGTTGTTCGGGGTGGGTGGGTATTGAAACTTTAATCTCTTTGATAATCCCACCACTTAGATTTTGTTGTCCGCCTTCGTTGCTTAAATTCCTAATCTCATCATATCTCCCTGCTAAATTCTGAAATAGAAATTTACTATCAATTTGCTCCCCCGTAATAATAGCTGCGCATGCTTGATTGGTTGTTGCCTCTATTCCCAAGACAGCGACCTTACCTCTTGTTTTCCCCTGTCCATACATCGCCATTAAAATAGTACCTACAGGAAATACTTTGGCAGAGGAGTTGGCAACTCCTTCTTCAGTTATGTATTCGTCAGCTTTTGTAATTACATTGAAGTCAATAAGGGAAGTGGAAATCCAAGGAACATTTCCATTCCAATAATTATTATTTATTCTACTTGGTGTTCCTCCCGATGTAATTTTGGCGACCTCATCAAGCTTATTCAAATGCCATTTATCAGTAAAATTCTTAAACCTCAATTTTGGAATGAGCTTCATAATCAAAACGGACTTTCAATTCCTAACTCTTTACAAAACTTTTCAATGGTAACATTCGTGGCTTTTATATCCACTTCCATCTTCTTCAACTCTTTTGCTACCGCTTTTAAGTTCACCGCTTCTTCTTCCTCAAAGGTATCTACATAGCGGGGTATGTTCAGGTTGTAGTCGTTCTCGGCTATTTCGCTAAGGGGAGCTACATAACTGTACTTGTCTTCGGCAGCGCGGGCTTTGTAGGCAGTAATAATTTTGTTAATGTCATCGGACCGCAATACGTTTTGTGTTTTTACTTTTTCAAAATGCTGGCTGGCATCAATAAACAACACGTTGCCGCTGTGCTCGCGTTTTTTCTTAAGCACCAAAATGCAAGTAGGTATGCTAGTGCCGTAAAAGATATTGGCGGGCAAACCAATCACGGCATCTAATTGGTTTTTATCTTTTATCAAATACTGGCGTATGTGGCCTTCGGCCCCACCACGGAACAATACACCATGTGGCAGTACACACGCCATCGTTCCATTGTCGGCCAGTTGGTGAATCATGTGCTGCACAAAAGCAAAGTCGGCTGTGCCTTTGGGCGCGAGTCGGCCATAGGGTGCATAGCGGTCGTCACTCATAAACAACGGGCTGGCACTCCACTCGGCAGAGAAGGGGGGGTTGGCCACAATGGCCTCGAAGCGTTGGTCAATATGCTGCGGGCGCTCAAGTGTATCTTCGTTTTTAATGTCAAACTTTTTGTAATGCACATCGTGCATGATCATGTTCATCCGGCACAAGTTGTAGGTGGTGGGGTTGCTCTCTTGTCCAAAGAAGCCGCCTACTTCTTTTACTTCTTTGGCCACGCGCAACAACAACGAGCCCGAGCCACACGTTGGGTCGTACACACTTTTCAATTTTGTTTTGCCTACAGTAACCAATCGCGCCAGCACGCTGCTTACTTGCTGAGGTGTATAGAACTCTCCGGCCTTCTTGCCGGCACCGCTGGCAAACTTGCCAATGAGGTATTCGTAGGCATCGCCCAGTACATCATTTTGGGTATTCTCTAACTCAAAGTCAATCTGATCCAAATGCACCATGATGCGAACTACCAGTTCGTTCTTATCTTTTTCTGTCTTGCCTAATTTGCTGCTGGTCAGGTCAAGGTCTTCAAAGAGATTGCTAAAGTCTTCTTCGCTGGCTGTGCCCAGTGTGCTTTGTTGAATGTTGTTTAATATTTTGGTCAGGTCGTCCAAAATAAAATGAGCCTTGCCTTCGGCATTGGTTTTGGAGGCCAAAGCGCCAAATAATTCAGATGGTTTTAGAAAATAACCCAACGCATCCAGTGCTTCCGCACGAACGTGATAGAGAAGTTCTTTCCCCACTTTGGTGTTTTCAACTATATCTAAATAGGTAATTCGGTCAGGCTTAAGAATTTTATCTGCGTAGGCATGCATTCGCTCGCTGAGGTACTTATAGAAAATAAATCCAAGTATGTAATCCCTAAAATCATCGGCATCCATTTTGCCGCGCAGGGTGTCGGCAATGTTCCAGAGTTTTGTTTCGAGTTGCTGTTTTTTGTCTTCGGGCATTCCGTTTCTACTAGTGAAAATAATTTAGTGGAAATGTACGCCAGAATTTACTGTGAAAAAATCGGGTTTTCCCCGTTTTTTAAGAGCGGAAAAATGTGTAATGAAAACTCTCGTGTTAGCGATGGAGTGACTAGGGCGAAGGACTCGCAAAAAATATCCTAAGGTTCTGCCAATAACTGTTTGGTTGGTTTATAAGCACCAGAGTCTCCGGGGGGGAGACTCTGGTTAAAGGAAAAGCTATATCTAAATATCTAGCCTTATGAGAATGAGAGACTAGTAAGGGAAAGGGCAGTTGAGAGCACCTAAATGAATCTTGCACCAACCAGTTCAGCACTAGTGCTGCCACTGCTCCCTCCATATGTTTGGACTTCCAGCATTTTAATATCACCAGGTTCAAGATCGAATGATTTATCCCATTGATT
This sequence comes from Cyclobacteriaceae bacterium, assembly GCA_043777495.1. GTDB lineage: Bacteria > Bacteroidota > Bacteroidia > Cytophagales > Cyclobacteriaceae > ELB16-189. Next base: position 7,462 of record JAYWHU010000083.1, read on the forward strand.
GTTGGTCTTACTATCTCTAAACCTCACGGTAATTTTAATTGCCTTATTTGTAGATTTGTTTTTGCCATACCAATTATAGATTGAATACCCAGGTGACCCATCGTATTTACTATAAATCTGTACAAGATCTTTTGCTTCCTGGTCAAAAGAAATATTAGCCAAAGAAGTTAAAGTTGTTGCTATCAGATAAGCCAGCCATATACTTTTTTGACAGGGAAAAGGTACTGTTTTTCTGGCTATCTACATTTTTTAGGAACAAGAATTTTTGAGTTTTTTACTGAGGCATCGTCACCGAGCGCATTCCAAATTCTATCAGAAACTTTCCAAAAGTTTTAAACTTTTGGAAAGTCGATTGGAGTTAGGTGCACCCAAGCCAAAGGGCTGAAGCCCTGTAAAGTTTCTACCCACTATTTTTACCCCGCCCTAAAGGGCAGGGCAACTAAAATATTTGCAGGCAGAAGGCTAAGAGGTTTAAACTTGCCTCGCCCTTTAGGGCGGGGGTGGATGATCTTGATGTAATCATGTAGGGCTTCAGCCCTTTATCATGGCTCCATGATAGATTGAAAATTGAAAAATAACAAAGTAGAGCTACCTAAACTTCTAACACGACTGGATCATGCCTCCGATTACCCCTCCTTCAACTTCTCATACGCCCACACCGCACGCAGTTGTCCGTAGCTATACTTTCCATTTAGCTTGTCATAAATATCCTTGGAGGTAATTTCTCCAGATAGCTCTCGCTTCGCATTGACTATTTCCACCACGGCCTCTTCACTCATGAATTTAAAAATATCAATTCGTCCTGCTTCTACGGCTTTGGCCAAGTGGCCTTCAATGGTACTGGCCACCAACTCGCGCTCTTTGGCAATCTGCTCAACGGTGAGGCCGCTATTCAACATATTCAATGTTACATCATACGTACTGCGACTGTCTTCGCTTTTGGGTTTACGTGGCTTTCGCTCTTTGCGTGGTTTACCATGCCTACTGGCAGGCAGGCTTTTATGTTCAGGCGGTGTTTCCTTTTCCACTTGCTTGTAAATTTCACTGAGCATCGCGCTGCGCTCTTCTGCACGTTGTTTTGTCAATGGCGTGAACTCAAATTGATCGCTGCCATTCAAAATGGTTTCGGTGAGCGAGGCGGCTTTGTCAACCTCTTCTAATTTTTTGCTAAATACTTGATCTAGATCAGTAAGCTGAGTGAGGTATGTTTTCACGCGCTTGGCTTGCTTGGTCACTTCAATATGGTGCAGCAGTACTTTGATATTTTCAAAAAGCTTGGTGCGATAGTATTGACTCCCCTTGCGGATGCGCTCAAGCAATTTTGGAGGATCGTTGGCAGTGAGCAATTCTATCAATTGCCTTTTAAATTTTTCTGTGTTGATCTGTTCCGCTTCCAATGCCTCGGCAATTTGCGTAAGCACGGGCTTCATGGTGCCTTCTGTAAAGCCTTCTTCTACTTCCTCTTTTTGTACGTAGTGAATGTCTTTGACCAGCGAGGTGAAATCAAAAGTTTTGTCAATCAGTTGCCGAATAAATTGTAGCTGGCGTGTTTTCATCACTTCGCCCAATTCATTAGGTCGATGGTTGCTTTCTACAAATGCCACCACTTGTTTATCGGTGCTAATGACCGATGTGCTGATGCGTGTGCGAAGTACCAAGCCTTCCAGCGTGCGCAAGCGCGAGAGTGCCACGTACACTTGGCCATCGGCAAAGGCTTGCCCTACATCAATCACGGCTCTATCAAAGGTGAGCCCTTGACTTTTATGTACAGTAATTGCCCACGCCAGCTTCACTGGGTATTGCTCAAAGGCACCGATCACATCTTCATCTAAATCGCGTGTGCCTTCGTTGACAGTATATTTTTTATTTTCCCATCGCTCTCGTTTTAATTGATAGCGCGCGTGGCTCTCGGCCATTTCTACCCACACATCGTCTCCTTCAATTTTTTTTACGGTAGCCAGTTTGCCGTTGAAATACATTTTCGTTTCGTTGTCGTTGCGTACAAACATAATCTGTGCACCTTCCTTCAACTCTAATTGCACCTGCACGGGGTACATGCTCTCAGGGAATTCGCCTTCCAAGTGTGCATCAAAAATATGGGAAGTGGTTTTTAGATTGCGCAGTTCGCGCTGGTTGAGTTCATCTGCTTTGTAATTGTGTGTGGTGAGGGTGATCACTTCACTCAAACTGCTGATCTCCTCAGCTGATTTATAATAGTGATTCAGCGCATCAATATTTTCGGGTGTGGTTACGTTGTTGCGTAGGTTGTTGAGGATGTTGATAAAGGTAGGATCGTGCTGCCGAAAGATTTTTTCTAACTCAATGTAAACAAGTGGGTCTTCTTGCAACGCCTTTGCTTCATAAAACCAAGCGGTGTTATAATACTTGTCGAGCATTACTTTCTCTTCGTTGCGCACCACGGGCGGCAACTGATACAAATCTCCAATGAAAAGTACTTGTGCTCCACCAAAGCTCTGGCGAAAATTTCCACGCGCGGCTTTCATGCGATAATCAATAGCATCGAGCAGATCGGCACGGAGCATACTCACTTCATCAATCACCAACAAATCAATAGAGCGCAGCACTTGCTTGCGCACACTGTTGAGTGGGTGTTTTCTGGCGAGTGTATTTTGATTAATGAACCTTCCTCCTTCCGCAAAATCTTCTGGCAGAAAACGATCGGGCAAAAAGGTAAGGGGCGGCAATAAAAATTGTGAGTGGATGGTAACACCTCCTGCATTGAGCGCAGCGATACCGGTCGGTGCCACTACAATGTGTGACTTGTGCGTAAGCTTATGAAGGTTTTTTAAAAATGTGGTCTTGCCCGTCCCTGCCTTTCCCGTAAGGAAAATATGGCCAGCCGTGGTGTTGATGAATTGCGCGGCAGCGGAGAGGAGGTCTTCCATGTAATAATTACAAGTATTTGTTAGGACGAAATAAAAACAGTTTCAAAAATAGCAATAAAAATTTAGGTATTGCCGCTCAAGAGGTTGGGCGTGCACGAGAGTTTTGTAAACTAAACGCAAAGGTTATTATAAACACGAATCAAGGGCATTGGTTGCGTGCCAATCAAGCTTCATCTCGATTGAGTTTACCTGTGGCACGCTTTATATCTCTCATCATTTAACCACGGGTTAAAACCCGTGGCTATTCACATTGAACCCCTCTGGGGTTCGTATAAAAAATACAATACTGTAGTACACCCAGATGTTGGCCACGACTGCGCTATAAATTGCAGAATATTGCCACGGAGGTACGGAAAAATGTAATTAGATAGTGGGCTTACTTGAAATATCTTAGGGCTTTGCAAAGTAGAGCTGTAACAAAGGAAGGGTTTAGCAAAGAGAAAAACTTCCGTGCCTCCGTGGCAAATTTTCAGAACCATTTTGTAATGCTAATTTTTTTCTTCCATTATTAGTGTTCTTTAGTTCATTCGTGGCAACCAAGAGATGCGCCTAAGTCCATTTAGTAAGCAAAAATCTACCCTTATCTTTATATCCTTGCTTTACATATAACCTATTCCCTTTTTCATTGTGCCTCTCTACTTCCAAATGAATGGCTTCGATGCCCAGCTTCGTTAATTCTTGCTCAACAAATTCCATTGCTTGTCTTCCAATACCTTGATCTCGGAAATCAGATTTAATAAAAAATTCATCGATGAATGCATCTCGCCCACCGTATTCAAAACTAAAACCAAAAGTGGCGCAGATGTAACCAACTACGGTGCTGTCTACATCAATGATCCAAAGTTTACCAAAGTGGTTATCGTTAAATAACTTCTCTAAATTTTTTTTATTTCTGTCCTTGTCAAATGGATAATTATCGATCGCATAAAATTCTTCCATCATTTGTAGGATGGTAGCACTGTCTTCATCTGTTGCAAACTTAAAACTAGTCATCGGTCTGAGTTAACTGATGTTACGCAAAATAACTAAACGAATGTCAGACTGAGTTTATCGAAGTCCATTAAAGTTCAGATAGTCAGTTTTCGACAAGCTCAAACTGACAACACGGGTTATTTTGCGTAACATCAGTTGGTTAAGATAGCCGAATTACCGATTAAAAGTCTGAACAGACAATGGTAGAATATTCAATCGTCACGATAGCGACAATACTATTTTCTTTGCCTTACTGATTTACAGAAACCATCTCAAGCTCTTCAATCCGCTTCAAATATTCTTGTTCTTTTCTCACCATCTCTTCTTGGGTAGCACTCAGCTCTTCCATGTTCTGCCTCATCTCTTCTTCTTGCGATTTCATTTCTTCTGCTTGCTGCTGCGATTGCTCGAGTAGCTGTTTGGTGCGATCGTTAATACGAACGGTGGAAATAGTAGAGGTGATGCTCTCGGCAAATTTTTGCAGTAGCTCTCGCTCATGCTGTTCGTAAGGTTTCAAAGAAGCCAACTCCAAAACACCCACAATAGATTCGTTCACTTTCAGCGGCACAAGAAGGATAGCGGTAGGCGTAGCACCACCCAATCCAGACGTGATCTGAGAATAATTTTTCGGTACGGATGTCATGTATATCATCTCACGCTCTAACATACACTGCCCTACTAATCCTTCGCCAACAGCAATGCGTCTATCTAAAAATTTCTTTCGCTCATAGGCATGACATGCCACTAATGTTAAGTTACTCTCCTCGCCATATTCACTGAGCAAAAACAAGCCGCCCTGATTGCTATGTGTATACTTTACTACAAAGCTGATGATGCTATCATGCAGTTCTGATGAGGATGTAAAGTTGGTTCGCAGTATTTCTCCAATTTTCGCAAGGCCATTGGTTGCCCACGACCTTCGTTGTTCTTCTTCTTTGATTTTAAGCAAATTGTTACGCATAGTAATGAGCGAATGACCCAACACATCTTTTTCGCTGAGCGCATTAAATTGGGTAGATAAATTGCCTTCACCAATTTGTTTGGCGAACTGAGAAGTACTGTTCATGCCAACCACTAGCGATTTTACGGCTACCGTCATCGCGCCAATCTCATTCTGCAGCTTGGTTTCCTTCACATGAACCAACTCACCTTTCGCAAGACTTTCTACATCATTTTTAAGTCTGTTTATATTTTTTGAAATCGTTGAAGCAATTCTATAAAAGACAATTGTAATGATGACAAGTAATACAATGATCACAGATAAAAAACCAAGCAAATTTTCGATGAGGTACGGGAGGCTAAATTTTGCTCGCGGAATAAATGTTATGGCATTCCAATTTTTGCCTTTGTAGGTATAGGCACCAGTCCCTTTCTTGCCACCCATCACATAGTTACTGGTATTGATTTTATTCCCTTCATACTCAAATTCTGCGCCTTCTTTCAATCCATCAATTGAAATTTTTGTAGTCAGTAGCATTTTGGAGTCATCACTATCAATCACTACATCTTCTGAATTAGTGAGCAGAATAAACGATCCGGGATGCGATTGTTTGATCACATTTTCTGTTTCTTTTCTGATGTCAGTAGTTACCAATTGCCAGTTGGCAAAATTATACCAAACTCCAATCGGACTTCCTTCATTATTTTTTATAGGTGCTGCAAAGGCCATTCCCCAACCTGTACGAGAGTAAATTGAACTCACCTCTTTGTCCTCTATGAAATCAGAATACCAAGCACCGCCTTCGGGCCCAGTAGCGGCAACGCAATTTTTAAACCACTCCTCTGCGGCAAAGTTTTTTCCGATCAAAAAATCAGTGTTGATTTTTTTGCCGCCTGTATCCATGGTATTTACGGCCATTACCTTTCCATCTAAATTGCAAACCATCATCAAGTCATAGAGCACATAGTAGCTGACCATGGTATTGATAAATTTTTGCACATCCTCACTTCTAGGCGCATTGGTAGATACGGTTTCAACTGCTAGCTTATTAAACGCGAAAGCCTGCACATCTCCAAAACGCTCGTAAAAGTTTCTGTCTATTTTTTCAATGACCCCTCCTGAGCGACCGTTGGTCATTACTTGAAGCTGATCATTTTTAGCCGAGATAGAAGTTTTGATCATATAGGTAGATACCCCTATCAAGATGATCGATATGGTACCGATTGACACAATAAGAAATTGCTGCGAGAGGTTTAGTCGATTAAAGCTGAAGCCCTTCATGGAATTGTATTTTTAAACACCAAAACTTACATAAAATTTTTGTAAAGTAAAAGCATTTTATTTTTTTGAAGTCTCGAGATACGTTTGTTGATAAACTCTTGCGATGGGCAAAATCTTCGGACAGAAAGCGATCAGGCAAAAAGGGCAATAAAAATTGTGAATGTGTGATGACAAGGCTTGCATCAAGTGCAGCAGTGCCTGTAGGTACCACAATCAGGTGTGATTTGTGTGCCTACTTATGTAGGTTTTTTTTAAATAACTGCAATGGGCCAATTAAGACTTTGGCTTTGGCCTTTCCAACCGGAATGAAAACCCTGATGAAATAAAATAGTTGTTCTCCTTTTCTAATCGGCTAACGCCAACAGAAAAATCCAATTGAAGCTTAGGCCTGAGCAGGTATGTCATGCCCCCATCAATCCCATGTTCACCCGGTCTTTCAGTGGAGAAAGTAAAATATTCCAGAAACAAACCTGACCGTGCGGTTCGTAAATAGTTAAAGCAAACTGAAGCCGTAAAGATTTCCCTTTGCCGAAAGCCATCCCACAAAAAGCCTATATTATAATTGAATGCTGTTTTAGCTGTCAGGTCATGCTGAAAAAGAAGGAGGATTTCATGCCCAAGCCTATCGGGATTCAATTTTGAAGTACCAACAGGAATTACCAGGTTAGTTAAAATATCCGTTTCGGGTATCCACCCAGCTTGCTCAATGATATGTACTTTCACACCTATGTTAAGTGGGGCAATTCCAACCAGTGGTTCAGCTCCTGTTCTGTCAACGAGTTCGCGTGCTGTTATCCTAAGTTCGGCAGTTTTACTAAGCCCGGTGCGAAATAAGATAACAGGCAAATAATAAATGCTGCCAGAGTCACGATTATAAAATTCAAATCCCGTTTCGAACTGATACATACCAGGTGCCACCGTAAAGGGTGACTCTGCTATACCGGGCCTATCAACGGTAAGCTCGTTGAGTTGCTCTTGAGCAAATAGCCTGGTGCTGAAAAAAAGCAGCGTGACTAAAATAGATTTACCCCTCAAAATCTTCAAAGTCATGTTTCTCAATTCTTTCTTTGGGCTTAAAATCTAAGCTCCCACGATAGCCCCATTCAAAGACAAGCGGAAAAATTAAAAGTGTAAGCACTGTAGCACTAATAAGCCCTCCAATTACCACAATGGCCAAAGGTTTTTGAGTCTCTGACCCAATGCCTGTTGAAATAGCAGCAGGCACTAAACCAATCGCAGCCATGATAGCCGTCATCACCACAGGTCTAGTGCGTTCAGCCACTCCCCTTACCAGCGCAATTTGCATGGTCATTCCATTCTCCAAATTCTTTTTGAAAACAGAAATGAGGATAACGCCATTTTGAATGCAAAGACCAAAGAGAGCAATAAAACCAATACCTGCAGAAATACTGAAAATTGTACCAGTAATATGAAGTGCTAAGATGCCTCCTATCATGGCAAAGGGTACGTTCACTAGCACGAGGCCGGCATCTTTCACATTTCCAAAAGCAATGAACAGCAAGAAGAAAATAAGGATCAAACAGATTGGCACCACCTCGGTCAGCCTCTTCTGGGCTCTCACCTGATTTTCAAATTCTCCGCTCCATGCAATACTATAACCGCGCGGGATGGATACTTGTGCATTTACTTTTTCCTGTGCGTCTGCAATGGTACTTCCCAAGTCACGCTCACGGATAGAAAATTTGATGGCAATAAACCGTTTGTTATTATCCCTATAAATGAATGCCGGTCCTGTTACGGCTTTGATTTCCGCAATCTCTTTTAAGGGAACTTTGTTGCCCTTCATGGAAGGCACTTTTAATTCTTTAATCTCAAGTTCTGATTTACGGTAGGCTCCTTCATACCTTACCCGCACATCAAATTTTTTCTCTTGCTCAAAAAACTGGGTGGCTGTTTTACCGCCTATCGCCATTTCAATAACTGTTTCCGCATCTGCAATAGTAATACCATAAGCAGCCATCTTTCGCTGGTTAAGGATAATGCTCAATTCAGGCTGACCAATGTTTCGAAGGATACCTAAATCTTTTACTCCACGCACTGTTTTTAAGATCGTTGCAACGGAGTCTGCCTTTGAATTAAGTAGCTCCAGATTATCGCCAAATATCTTTACCGCAAGGGATGCATTGATACCCGCCACTGCTTCCGCCACATTATCGATAATAGGTTGCGAATAATTATAGACTACCCCCGGATATTGTTTCAGCTTCTTATCCATTTCTTCAATCAATTGCTCTGTGGTAATATCCCTTTCCCATTTTTTTTGAGGCTTGAGATTTACTTGGCACTGCACATAAAAAAAACCGGATGGGTCTGTTCCGTCATTCGAGCGGCCTATCTGCGAAAGTACAGACTCCACTTCATCAAACTCATTCAATTCTTCTCGAAAGATTTTTACAAACTTGACTGTTTCATTAATGGAACTACTCATGGGCAGTTTAGCTTCCACCCACAATGCTCCCTCATTTAGCGTGGGCAAAAACTCTGACCCCAAAAATTTAAACGAAAATAGACTGACTGCAATGATCAACATGGCCGTCCAGAAGCTTTTGTTTTTGTTACGGAGCGTAAACGAGAAGCCATTGGAAACTATTTTGTTAAAAAAATTGACGATCGGGTTGTGCTTCTCTTTTACATCTTTGGCAAATAAAATACTTGATAGCACCGGTACCAATGTGAGCGTAAACAGCAATGCGCCTAGCAACGCAAATCCTAATGTATAGGCAAGGGGCGAGAACAGTTTTCCTTCCACCTTCTCGAATGAGAAAATAGGGACAAGGCTGGTAATGATAATCAGCTTAGAAAAAAAGATGGCCTTGCCCAATTCCGAGCCCGCTTTTTTTACAAGACCCAGTTTAGAGAGGCTATTGTACTGTGTCATGCCCACCTCATGCGCACGCGAAGCCAGCAAGACGAACAGGCCTTCGACCATCACCACCGCCCCATCAATGATGATCCCAAAATCAATAGCCCCCATCGAAAGTAAATTGGCTGACATGCCCTTTAATTTCAAACACATAAAAGCAAAGAGCAACGACAATGGAATGATGATCGAAACGATCACCGTACTGCGCCAGTCCAACATGAAAATGAACACGACTATCGTCACAAACAAAATTCCTTCCACCAGATTTCCCAGTACGGTTTCGCGGCAATACTCCATTAGCTTATCGCGATCATAGAAGGTGACCATCTTTATATCTGTGGGAAGAACTTTTTCGTTGATCTCCGTAATTTTTGCTTTTACTCGCGCCAGTACTTGAGCGGGGTTCTCTCCTTTACGCATCACGATTATACCCTCCACTACATCGTCATTGTCATCCAACCCTACTTGACCCACTTTAGGGATTGATCCTACCCGCACCGATGCCACATTCTTTACCAAAATGGGTACATCCTCAACAGCTTCAATCAAAATATTTTCAATGTCCTCTATGCTTTGTAGCAAGCCAATGCCCCTCACCACATAGGCTTGTCCATTTTTTTCAATTACGTCTCCACCCACATTGATATTGCTTTTAGAAATGGCTTCGTACACTTCCAAAGGCGTGATATCATATTTAGAAAGCAGCAGAGGATTCACATTCACTTCAAACACTTTGCGCGCGCCACCGAAAGAAACGATATCAGCCACACCTGGCACGGCTCTTAGCTGGCGATCGATGACCCAATCTTGCCAAGCAAGAAGTTCACTGGTATTGCGATCACTTTTTAGCGTGTAGCGAAATATCTCTCCCGTAGGGCCGTAGGGTGGTTGAACATCTGGCTCTACACCTTGTGGGAGGTTTACATTTCGCAAAAGATTATTGACTTGCTGCCGCGCAAAAAAATCTTCTACATCATCTTCAAAAATAATTTTCATTACAGAAAGACCAAACATCGAAATAGAGCGCACACTGGTTTTACGCTGCACGCTATTCATAGCTACTTCAATCGGTATGCTCACGAAGCGCTCCACTTCCTCAGCACTGCGTCCGTTCCATTGGGTGACAACTATAATTTGCGTATTGGTAACATCAGGGAAAGCCTCCAAGGGAGTTTTCAGATAGCTCCAAATACCCGCCACAATAAGGATGGCTGTGGTGAAGAAAACGAAGAAGCGGTTCTTCAGTGAAAACGAAATAATATTTTTTACAAACTTATCCATGGTCAGAAATAATTGTGCGTGGGGTTTTAGTCGTTCAGTGCATCGTAAACCAAAAGCTGGAATTTGGTCATTACTTTTTCACCCACCTTTAAACCGCTTTCAATGTAGGCGATGGTGCCATTGTCTTTGAATACTGTGACTTCGCGTGTTTCAATAGTATCATCGGCTATGTATATCATTGCAAAATATCTGCTCTTATCAAAAATCAAGGCCTTAGAAGGTATGACCAATTTCTTGAAAGGCTCTATATAATTAATTTTTACATTGGCAAACATCTCTGGCTTCAGTTCTAGGTTGGGGTTTTTTAAAGTGACCCTCGCTTTCACCACTTTACTCTCTGCATCCATCAGGCTAAATATCTTATCTATTTTTCCGCGAAAGATTTTGTCGGGGTAAGGGATGGTTGTTATCTCGGCATCATATCCTTCTTTGATTTTGGTGATATCCGATTCGTAGATATTAGCCATGATCCACACATCAGAAAGATCGCCCACAATAAACACGGGGCTGATATCCTCCGTGCGAAGTTCCATATTAAGCGCAATGTTCTTTTGCACAATAATACCCGATACGGGTGATTTGATTGGGTAAACAGAATTATCGCCTGCACTGTACATATCCAACACGGCTTGTATCCGCACCAACTCACCTCTAGCATTGTCAAGATCTTTTTCAGCGTTATACAACTCCAATTCAGAAATATTTCCGCTCTTATAAAGTTCTGTTGCTACTTGAGCGTTCTTTTCGGCAACGTGCACTTGCGACTGTGCTGCGGAACCTTCACGGGCAAACCCTGCTATCTCAGGGCTTCGTATAATGGCCATGACTTGGCCTTTCTCAACATGATCACCTAGCTCTACATTGAGATCACGCACAAATCCTCCTGCCAACGGAAAAACCCTAGCCACTTTATCTTCATTGAAACTAACCTTGCCCGTCAACATCATTTCTGACTGAACGGTTTCAAAAGTGACTTCTGCCAATTCTTTCTGCTTGGAGAGCGTTTCGGTAAGTTTGAATTTAGCATCCGATGTTTCACTTTCTTTCTTGCTGCAAGAGAATAAGGAAATAATGAGTGCGGTAAATAGTATTTTAAATTTCATGTGGTTAGCCAATTAATTTTAGTTTAGTTATCAAATTACCTGATGAAAAGAGTGACCCATAGTATCTATTATTGATTAAAAAAGCCACGCCACCCTAAAGCCATACGTCTCCACCTGGCCGTCTCCCGGTCCTGTCTTATAAACATTTTTGGTTCCCTTGGAATACACTAAATGGAACTGAAGAATGCAGGATTCAGCGGCAATGATATCTGTCCCCAAAGACATCTGATAACCAAGATCGCTGGCGATATAATCGTTGGTCACATCCGTTGATGTGTGAAACCCATCTTCTGGCTTGTTGAAAAAATCTACTACGTCATTATTATTTATCCAAACTAAGCCGATGGCACCACTTAACCTCACTCCTTTAATAATATCTTTTGGCGTTCTCAACAAAAGTGTAACGGGCACTTCAAAAGTGGTTATCCTCAACCGTTCTCGGTACGTTGAATCTGGATCATAGTTAGGTTCCCAAGGATGTGTGAAAGGAGTTCCATAGTTATCGATGTTGATGATACCGGCACCACGTTGCTGTATGCCCGCACCAACACCGACTCCCATAAAGGGCAAGAAATAATATTCCGCCCGAAGGTTACCGCCTATGCAAGGCTTTGCAAAATATTCCCTTGGCAGGTTATCTCCTTTAATAGTTGCCCAATATTGGTTCCAACTGAGGCCCCATCTGAATTTTTTTTCAAACATTTTTTTCTCATCGCCCTCGGCCAATATTCTTTCTTTCTCTTGGGCAATTGCTTTTTGTGAATAAAGAAGTGCGGTAACCAAGATCGCACTTAAATAAAAAAATCTTTTCATATACGTTACTTTCGTTTAATCAATTATCGCTATCAATAAGGGTAGTGCCTACTGTAAAATTCAACTCGTTCACGTTGTTCAAATATTGTTTTCTCAGTTCGATCATTTGGATGTTGGTAAGGATAAAAATCCGTTGCTGATCAATAAACTGAAGCAACCCAATGTTGCGTTTTTGAAAATTTTCGTTGTTGCTTTTGTTGAGTTGCCCGAGGCGCTCAAGAAATTCGGGTTTGTAATTGGCCAAGCCCGAGTTGGAGCTGCGGTAGCGATTGTAGGAAGCCACTACTTCATTGCGCACTTGGTTCTCTATCTGATCAAACTCCAACTTAGATTTTTTTACATTGAACTCTGCCGCTTTGATATTGCCCTGATTCCTATCAAATAAGGGGATGGAGAATTCAACATTGAAGCCCTGATAGGGCCGCACATAATTACTGCCGCGGTCGCGTGGTTGGTAAGCTAATTTAAGATCGGGTACGCTGGTTGATTTTTGAAGTTTTAAATTTCTCTCTTGATACTTTTTATCAAATTTCTTTACCTGAAGATCGGGGCGCAATGTTACGGCCTGTTCTGCCAACAGGTTGACATCAAATTCTTGAGAGGCAATCGGGACTTTTTGTTCCACGTAAAAGGTGGTGTCTTGTGGTAAGCGCAACAGTATGCGCAGGTCTGCTATTGCTTTTTCTTTCTCGTTGTAGTTTTCTATGGCGTCCGTTTTTACCGTCACATATTCTGATTCTAACCGCAAGGCTTCGGTTAGCGAGATGGCTCCCACTTCTAATTGCTTGCGCGTGGCGGCCATCAATCTGTCATAATTAGAAATTACTTGCTGATAAAGAATTTGCTTGGATTGCAATGCAGCCAAGTCGCAGTACGTATTCCCCATTTCAAACAAAAGGCTGCGCAGCACATCTTCCATTTGCTTTTCGGCCATCTCCACACCCACTCGGGCTAATCGTACTGTATTTGTATGCTTTCCCGCATAAGAGAAAGTTTGCTCTACCTGCAACAAGTGCTGGTTCCTAAAATGGAAATACTCGTTTGTTTCAATCGAATAAAGGTCTCCATTGAAAACAAAGTAGGGATTGTTCCAAAGCTTGGCCTGGATCACCACCGCCTTGGCAATATTAATGTCATAATAGGAAGCAAGAAGGCTTAGGTTTGCCTTCATCAATCGTGCCTTGGCTTGTGAAAAAGACATAATGGTATCTTTCTGCTGTGCCTGCGAGGTGAGCGAAACAGTACATAGACCTAAGAGGTAAATAAATTTTTTCATTCGAGAGGAAAATAATTAAAAACTGAAAAGCAGTGAATGGACGAATAATCGTTAATTCAAAGGAGAGAGAGGGAGAGAGAGGGAGAGATTATTCTAAATAAGAAGTGATCGGAATTGCAGAAATAGTTTTTCAGAAGGGCTGTGAGAAAGTTGTGCCTGCAAAAATGAACGGCAAATGGAGTGATGAATAAGGGCAAAGATAGATTGGGCTGAATCTTTGCATGGATCGAAACAGTGAGATTTGGTTTCTGAGGAAATTGAAATTTTTAGTGTTTCTCGAAATGTGCTGGCGACATCAGATTCATCTTCTGAAAACTGGGGGCCCTCAACAACAAGATTTGATAACTTACTAGTCTTATCCGCAGGTAGTACATATCTGCCACCACCAGGGGATGCAAACAGTACAACAAAAATGAGGCTTATAGAGAGTAACCTGTTGATTTTCACGAGCCAAATGTAGTGACTTTTATCAAAAAAAATATAGGGACACCAAAATCGTTTCTTTTTTATCACCTATCATTATTAAACTTTCGTTTGAAGGAAAATAAAAAAGCGAACCAATATGGCTCGCTTTCTTATCCTGCTACATAAGTTAGAATTTATAAATCATAGCCATCCCCAATGTAGTTTGGCTGTTGTTTGTAAACTCTCCTTTTGAGTCCTGAAACTGTTGAGATTTCTCGCTTCCCACTCCAGTCACCTTATCAAAAATATCCATTCTCAACTCTGGCTTCAATAGTAAATGGCCATCAGCAAGTGTAAAGGTACTAGTTAATGTGTAGGTGGTGGCAGATGCTCCCACAGCTCCTTTGACAGGATCAATGTTTCTAAGCCCTCTAGCACCTGATGTATTGTCGAAATATTCTCCTCTGAAACCGAGACTGAATAAATCCGTGAAGGTGTAGATAAAGTATAAATTAGCACCACCCCAAGTTTTTGTTGCATTTACATCTCCATCAGCGGGAGTAAATGTACCAGGTGAACCTAGTGCTCCTTTCTGGCTACCCATCATAAACCAATAGCCAATCAAAAACTTTTCAGTTGCTTGATAGGCACCATTCAAATCATAAACAGTAAAATTACCCTCTGGTGTGTTACCCAAAGCATCAGCAGTGGATTCGTTTGTAGTGATATAGTTGAAATAAACACTCAATCCTTTTGCTGGAACTAGAGATAATTGCCCAATCAAACCTTTTGATCGGTTATTATCATTTACGTAATCAAACCCATTGACTACACCTAGCATCAGCGACACTTTATCGCTAAATGCATAAGTGCCTTTTAAGCCTGTATGATAGAAAGGTATACCACTATTGAAAGTGTGGTTGATAGAGTAGAAATAATTAAGCGGGGCATCGATGTATTCATATCCAATGTGGGTACCGAACTGCCCAGCAATAAAGTTTAACTTATCAGTAGCATTGTATTTAAAGTAAGCCTGCTTAATCATGATAGAAGACTGTAAATCATCTTTGCCAAGTTGATAACCGTACGCAGGAAATGCTGTCGATACATTACCATAATTGCCATATTGTGCACTAGGTCCAAATGCCAAATCAATCACTGCTTCTGATTTTTTAT
The DNA here is from genome assembly GCA_043777495.1 of Cyclobacteriaceae bacterium. GTDB lineage: Bacteria > Bacteroidota > Bacteroidia > Cytophagales > Cyclobacteriaceae > ELB16-189. The sequence continues at coordinate 22,499 of JAYWHU010000083.1, forward strand.
TGGTGTATTTAAAAACGGTTTGCACCATGCCCAACTGAAATTGATCCACACGTCTATCAAAGCCACGACCTACACCTGATTGGCCCATGTTATCGCGCGAAGAGGGGTTATTGAAATTGGTGAAATAGTAAGAATCCAAATAACCAGAAATGCTCAGCTTACCTTCTTCTTTCACTGGAGCCACAGAGTCTGGCTTCGCTTTCTCTGGTGCTTTCTTTTCTTCAATCATCATGATTGGCTTCTTATCTATCGAAGCAACTAGTTGGGGTGCTTGTGTTTGGGCACTAACTGTTAGCGCAAGGCAAAGCAGTGGCAAGGCTAATAGCCCTTTGGTAAAATTTTTCATGTTTGGTTGGGGTTAAAGTTTATGAAACAAAGATAAAGCCCTCTGATGGATTTTACTATCAGAGGGCTTTTGGTGGTTCTGTTAAACAGCTTCGCGCAGCGGCTCCATTTCAAAGGCATGGAGTTTCTCACCGTGCTGACTTACATCTGATCCGATTTCTTTTTCCTCTTTGCTGATAGTCATAGGAGAAAGTAAGTCGGTTATTTTAAGGATGATGAAAGAGCCTACTACAATGAATGTGATAGCGAAGGCCAAACCAATCAACTGAACTTTGAACAAAGTAAATTCACCAAACAACAAACCATTGCCCGTTGTGTTGGCTCCGTTCACTGCTGTGTTCGCTAAGAAACCCGTCATCAACATACCTACTGCGCCACCCACACCATGGCAAGGGAACACATCTAAAGTATCTTCCAATGAAGATTTTGATCTCCAGCTAACAACTAAATTACTGATCATACTAGCAATAGTACCAATGAACAAACTAGAAGGAATAGTGACATAGCCCGCTGCTGGTGTGATGGCTACTAACCCCACTACGGCACCAATACAAAAACCAAGTGCCGATGGCTTCTTGCCACGCACCACATCAAATAATACCCAGCAAAGTCCTGCAGCAGCAGAGGCCGTGTTGGTAGTAGCAAAAGCAGAAGCGGCCAACGTGCCAGCACTCAATGCACTTCCTGCATTGAAACCAAACCAGCCGAACCAAAGAAGACCAGTGCCCAATAAAACAAACGGGATATTCGCTGGAGACATCGCTACTTTCTTCACTGTTTTATCGCGCAGGTAAATAGAAGCCACCAACGCAGCAAAGCCAGCAGACATGTGCACTACCGTGCCACCAGCAAAATCAAGTACACCCAATTTAAAAAGGAAACCTTCTGGGTGCCATGTCATGTGAGCCAAAGGCGCGTAGATGAATAGTGAGAACAACACCAAGAATATAATATACGACTTAAACTTTACACGCTCAGCAAATGTACCCGTGATAAGCGCTGGAGTGATGATGGCAAACTTCAACTGAAAAAAAGAGAAGAGTATCAATGGAATGGTAGGCGCCAATGACCAAGGCTTGCCATCCAATACATTTTGGAACATAAAAAACGAGGCAGGGTTTCCAATAAACCCTCCGATTGTGTCGCCAAAGGCAAGGCTGAAACCAACTACTATCCAAAGCACACTGATCACACCCATAGCGATGAAGCTTTGCAACATCGTGGAGATAATACTTTTAGTGTCCACCATTCCTCCGTAGAAGTAAGCCAATCCAGGAGTCATTAATAGGACTAAAGCAGAGGCAGTAAGCATCCAAGCCACGTCACCAGAGTTGATTCCCTCCGTAACAATAGTGGATGGCACGGCTGGGATAAAGAGCGCCAGTATGCTGACGGCCACCAGAAGCACCAAGTAGATAACTGATTTTTTCATAGCATTATAATGTTTGATTAAGGTTGGGTTAACAATTATTTCATAAAGATTGAACAAGCAGGGTGATTTTTAATGCTTTTTTCAAAATTTATTACCGAATTCGTTTGTAATAGGTTGTTTTTTGACCCTTTTTTCAAAAAAAACAGAATTTTTTAGATGGAATAGGGTAAAAATCAGAATAAGCTCTATGATGGAGGATGGGAACCTACAGGGCCAAAGGAGCAATATGAAAAGTGGGTGAATCACCTAAGACTAAACTAAATACCAAGAGGTGCCAGCGAAAAAAAATATTTACAAAGAAGCAGGATTGAGATTTAATAAAGAGGGAGCTTTTTTCAACTGCCTTATTTGCCTACTGTCAACTTTTCTTTCACCCTCTCAACTTATCCAGCACTCTATTTAATTCTTTTGCCTCTACTGCGGAAACATTTTTAAGGGAGGTCAGCCAAGATTCTGCTTCGCTGTCTATTTTTTTTAAGAGCGCTAAGCCCTTAGATGTAATGTCGATATCCACTTGTCTGCGGTTACCCGCGCATATCTCTCTGCGCACCAAGCCTTTTTGGCGAAGCTTCTCCACCAAGCGCGTGCAATTGCTGCTCTTGTCTATCATGCGCGAAGTGATTTCTGATAGCATCATTTTTTTAGGATGGCTTCCACGCAAAATCCGCAGCACATTGTATTGTTCGGGTGTGATGTCGTGCGGTTTGAGCCGAGCCGTATTGCCATTGTGCAACCAACTACTGGTGTACATAATGTTGATGGCCATCTTGTGAAACTCATTGCTGAACTTCTCCTGCTTAATATCTTGCTCCAATGCCATGGAGTAAAGGTAGGTACTATTGTTGTAGGTACAATTTAGCTCATAACATCTTTAGACTGGACTTTACTCATTGCAACTTCTCCCACCATTTTTCATTGGGATAGTTTTTACCAATCGTTACAGGCTGCCCGATCATAGGAGTAGTAAGGGTTACTCGCTTTTCTTCGGCTGCGCGGCTAACCCGCTCGATGGGCTCTTTCCACGTATGCAAGGAGAGTTGAAACTTGCTCCAATGCACAGGCATCAACACTTTGGTTTGTAAGTCGATGCTCGCTTGCACCGTCTCTTCTGGCATCATGTGGATGAGGGGCCAACCTTCATTATATTGTCCACATTCTAGCAAGGCCAGATCAAATGGTCCATATTTTTCGCCAATGGTTTTGAAATGTGTATCATAACCCGAATCGCCACCGAGATAAAGATTATAGGTATCCGTTTTTAAAACGAAGGAAGACCATAGTGATTTATATCTACCAAAACCTCTACCTGAAAAATGGCGAGCGGGCGCGGCCGTCAATTCCATTCCGTCAATCTGTTTACTCTCCCACCAATCAAACTCAACAATCTTTTCGGGAGCTACTCCCCATCGCTCTAAATGTTCGCCCACCCCAAGCGATGTGCAAAACAGTTTGGTCTTAGATTTCAGTTCGAGGATGGTTTTGTAATCGAGGTGATCATAATGATCGTGCGTGACCAAAACCAAATCTAAGTCAGGGAAATCATTTGCACTATAAGTATTTGAGCCAGCGAAATTTTTTGTTAGGAATGAGACAGGGCCCGCATTGCCACTGAATACGGGATCTACCAAAATATTTTTGCCATTGATTTTGATAAAGTAAGAAGAATGGCCAAACCACACCAACACGGGTTGCTCGCTAGTTATATCTTTTAAATCGGTTTTAACAGACGGTAATGTTGCTGACGGAGCAGATGTTTTGAGTGGATTGAAAAACTTCCTGGCCGTTTGGAAGGCAGAAAAATCTTTTGACTGCACGGGGGTTTCGCTGAGGTTTTGGAAAGCACCACTTTTATAATTAGGTGATTTCTCAATGCGCGCCAATCGCTCGCCAGTTGGGTCAGCACCGAACACAGCCGATTGCATAAAAAAGTAAACACCAATTATTAATACTGTAATCAATACGACAAAGGCCATGAGGATTCGTTTTATGATTTTCATTTTGACAAGAGACGTAAAGGAACGGATTTTATTTTTTTCAAGCATTGATAAAAAATGCATTGCCACGGAAGCACGGAGAATCGCGTAAGATTCAATTATGAACCACATAGCATAGGCATATAGGATTTCACATAGTGTTTTGAGGACCTTCTATGTGTGTGTTTTCTATGTTACTATGTGGTTCAGGGTCGAATGTTTTAACTAAAAAGTTTTTAAAAATTGAAAAGCGTTGAGTTAACTTTGAAATTAACTTTTGAGAAATGCTAAAGTTCACAACAACTATTCAGCGGTTTGATAAGAAAGGTGAGAAGACTGGGTGGCAATATATTGAGATCAGCGCGGCACAGGCTAAAAAGTTAAATGATAGCAAAACTTCCTTTCGGGTGAAGGGAAGCATTGATTCACTTGTCATTCAAAAGACGGCCCTGCTGCCGGTGGGCGAAGGTCATTTTATTTTGCCAATGAACAACACGATTCGCAAGGCCATTGGTAAAAAACATGGCGATAAGGTAACGGTGACTTTTGAACTGGACGAGCGGAAGCTCATCATCTCACCTGACTTGATTGCGTGCCTCAAGGAAGACCCCGAGGCGATGAATTTTTTTAAATCGCTGCCGCCCTCGCACCAAGGCTACTACAGCAAATGGATTGAAAGCGCAAAGACCGCTCAGACAAAAACCAAGCGCATAGTGATGGCCATCAATGGTTTTGCAAAGAAACAGGGGTATGGGGAGATGATGAGGGGGAATAAGGGGCAATTGAGTTTCAAATAGGTTTTATACCGAACACGCGAAGGTATTTCTTGAGACGTTACTTTCAATCAAAAAACACCTAGAGGAAATGCAAGATGTTGAAATGAGATAGCTGATTTTGGGACTGTAAATGATGGTAGAACTTGGATATGTACTTTTGATGTAGGTTTTTTTAGTGCCGATTTTGCAACCAAATCAGTTACTTTTAGGCTAATAAGGTATTACTAGTGAAATTGGTATTGTATTTTTAGTGAAATAATAGTAGTATTGATTCTTAATGGATTGAATGTTATTAATTTTAGTTATACATTTGTAGCCGATTTAAAATTGTCTTTTTAAAACTAATCTATATGGAGGAAAAGAAATCTAACCTTGTTTTCGAGGGACTTTTCTCATTATTCGGATTCACCGAAAATCCCGTTGAAAAAAGAGCTAAATCTATTTTGAAGGAATCTGCTTCGGAAAAGATAAAAAATGATTTGAAGAAAATCAATAGGGATTACCGTAGTAAATATAACGAACTACGGAAAGAGGTTCTTTGCATTGAGTAGTCCTAACCATAGTAAAAAGAAAGTTGTTGTTAGACCTGATCAAGCTGTCGAAGGCACGAGCTTTGAAGGAATAATACCTGATCCCGAAACTTTGAAAGAATTGGAATTACTTGCTCCTGGATGTACAAAAAAGTGGATGGAACTTGCTGAAAGTGAGATAAGAAGTAGGCAAGAAAATGAGGGTAGGATTACATGGACATTTAGAACAAGTACTATTCTCGGACAGATTTTAGCGTTTCTAAGCAGTACCATGGTTTTTGCTGTTGGTTGTTATGCTCTCTATTTAGGTCACCCGACAGCAGGAGCAACTATAATTACTGGAAGCGCAGCAAGCGTAATTGCTGCATATTATTTTAGGAGTCATAGGAAAAAGGATTAAACACTCATTTATTCCCCTTCCTTCAATTCATATATCTTCCGCGCACAAATAACGAAGTAATCCAAGAGCTATTATTACCAAACCTAAATCTCGCTTGCTAACTCTTAGATTTTGCCAAAAACAAAAAAGCCGCTACTATTCGTAACGGCTTGATCTTCAATGTGGGAGCTGAGGGGTTCGAACCCCCGACCCTCTGCTTGTAAGGCAGATGCTCTGAACCAGCTGAGCTAAGCTCCCATTATATGTTCTAAACTATCCTAATAAGCTATCAAACTAAGTGTTTCTCGCTTTTCGGACTGCAAATGTAAGAGAGAATTCTTTTTGCGCAAAAAAACTTTTAAACCTCTACTCCCCAGTTTATGCAATTGGGCCAAGGAAAGTCGGGTTTAAGGGCATAAGGAAGCTACTTTAAAAGATCAGGTTATATTCAGGTTTAAAAATTAAAGAGTAAATTACTCGTTCATATTAAAACCCTCTCTTTATGAAAATCTTAAAAGTAATTGAAGTATTGGCCTCTTCAGAAAAAGGCTGGGATGATGCCGCACAGAATGCAGTGAAGATTGCATCTAAAAGCGTGCGTGGCATTAAGTCGATCAACATTCAAAACATGAGCGCCTTGGTAGATGGCAAAAAGATTGTCGAGTACCGCATCAATGCGAAGCTGAGCTTTGAGATTGACAAGTAAAGAAGTTGACAGTTGACAAATAGGCAATTGACAATTGTGTAGGTCAAATTAACTCACGCTTTGCCAACTGCTTGTTGTCAATTGTCAATTGAACAGTACTTTTGTAGGGCAATTTTTTCATCTTGAGCAGACTTAAAAAAATCATTCTCTATTCGGCCATCTGCCTGTTGGTCATTATTATCGGTTTTGCGGTATCACTTTTCATTTTTAAAGATCGCATCATTCAGCAGTTTATTGCAGAAGCCAACAAAAGCCTGAACACTCCTGTAAAGATTGGCAAGATCGAAATCTCTACGTGGCAAGATTTCCCCAACTTGGCCATTGTATTCACGGATGTGTATGTGGAGGACAGTCACCCTGGTGATTATCCATTGCTCACCGCAAAGAAAATCTCTTTCTACTTAAATCCTATCGAAGCATGGAAAGGAAATTACTCCATTCGCGGGTTGCAAATCAAAGATAGCGAAACAAGTCTTAAGATAAACAAAGCGGGCAAAAACAATTTCACCATTGCCAAGCCAACCGAAGCAGCTAGCACCAGCGCGATTTCATTCGATCTGAAAAACGTAAAACTGATCAATACCACCATAAGCTATTCAGATGAACAGGCGAGCCAATACCATACTTTCATCAGTGATAAATTAACTTCCTCCATTGCCATTCGTGGAGATGTGTACAAGATTGAGGCAGCTGGTGATGTGATGATTCAACAAATAGGAATAAAAGACCAAGTGTTTTTAAAGGAGAAGGCAATGGATATGGTTGCCTCAGTGGATTATGATGATGAAAAAAAAATAGTCTCCATCAATGCGGCCAGTTTGAAAATAAACAAATCACTTTTTGATGTTACTGGCACTTACTCTTTTAAACAAAAGAATTTGATAGACATAAAGGCAGAAGGAAAGGAAACCGATATTCAAACGTTATTAGCACTGTTACCTGATAATACCAACAAAAAACTAAAGCAATACCAGAGCAATGGCAACGTATTTTTAGATCTCAAAATGAAAGGTGAAATAAGTGAACTTAAAGATCCATTTATCTCTATTCACTTTGGTTGCAAAGATGCCACCTTCTCTCACCCAGAATACAAATCAAAGATCGCACATGCCAACTTAGAAGGGTCATTTGCAAGTCCATCACTTTCTCAATTTGATCAGGCAGAATTATTCTTAAAAAACATAACGGGAGAACTGAACGGCAAAAAGTTCTCCAGCAATCTCTCCTTACAAAATTTAGAGAATCCTTACATTCAATTTGATTTTAAAGGAGAATTGGATGCTGCCTCGCTACAAAATTTTTATCCGATACCTGAAATCAGCCAAATGGAAGGAAATCTGGTGGCCGATTTTTCCATTGAAGGGAAAACTGGGTTGCTAAAAAAGAAATCTACGGCACAGCAAGTGAAGACCAACGGAACGGTTGAGCTGCAAAATATTCAATTTGCGTATGGTAAACAGGCGATTCATTTCAATGGCCTCAACGGTTCACTTCAATTCAACAACAATGATTTGGCCATGAGTAATTTTCGTGGGCAATTTGAAAACAGCGATTTTGTATTGAATGGATTTTTTAAAAACGTAATTACCTTTTTGCTGTTCGAAGACCAGCCCATTGGCATAGAAGCTGATTTGAAATCAAATTTTTTGGATGTCGATCAATTGTTTGAAATCGGATTTGGTGAATCAAAATCAGATGGCTATAAATTTAGCATCTCGCCCAATGTCCATCTCAATTTTAATTGCGATGTAAAAAGTCTGAAGTACAAACGCTTTCATCCCCAGGCCATCAAAGGAAATTTACTGGTAAAAAATCAAGTGGCCGTGTCACGTAACATTGCCATGAAAGTGATGGGTGGAGATTTGAGCCTCAACGGGATTGTGGATGCCAAAAACCCGAAGGCAATTGATGTGGTGAGTTCGTTCAAGCTCAATGGCATTTATGCAGACAGCATATTTTACGTATTCGAGAACTTTTTTCAAACATTCATACAAGACAAACATTTGAAAGGACAGGCCTATGCCGATGTTAATCTGGAATTGACCTTGACAGAAGATTTAAAATTGATCTCTAAAGCATTGATTGCCGACATCAGTGCGACCATCAAAAACGGAGAGTTAAATAATTTTGAACCGCTCAAGGCATTGAACAAATACTTGGATGATGAAACCCTTAACAAACTTCGGTTTGCCGATTTAAAAAACGACATACACATCGAGAACGAAACCATCTACATTCCTCAGATGGAAATCAAAAGCAACGCCACCACTATTCAACTGAGCGGCACACATACATTTGATCAGCGAATAGATTACCGCATAACCGCCCCGCTGCGAAGCAAAAAGAAAATCGACCCCGATGAAGCCTTTGGCGCAATTGAAGAAGATAACAAAGGGCAAACGAAATTATTTTTGAAAATCACTGGCACAACAGATAAGTACAGTATTGTGTATGACAAGGAGGCCGTAAAAAAGAAAATCGTGAGTGATCTAAAAAAAGAAGTAAAAGAATTGAAAGAAGCATTTCAGCTTAAAGGCAAGAAGAAGAAAAAGGAGATGGAGTTGGAGAAGGATGAATATTTTGATTGGGACAATTGAATTGGTAATTTGCCATTACGAAAAAGAATAAGATGCTAACAATTGATGAAGTAAAATCATTGATGAACGATTTGGAATCGGATCGGGTTGAAAGAACAATTTCTTTCCGTGAAGATAAATTGGGGCCGGCTACGTGTGCTTTTTCAAATGACTTCCCTAATCATAAACAGCCGGGATATATTTTACTGGGCGTAAATGATGATGGAACTGTAAATGGAATGACCATTGGCGATGACGATTTGCAAAAAATCGGGAATGTAAAATCGAACGGCAATGTGTTGCCGCAGCCCTCTTTAGTGGTAAGTCCCGTCTATAAAATAGATGAGGGAGATGTAGTGGTTGTGGAAGTAAAACCATCACTCTATCCTCCTGTTCGGTATGATGGCCGTTGTTGGATACGAGTGGGGGCGAGAAAAAGCAAAGCAAGCATTGAGGAAGAACGTATGCTTATTGAAAAGCGGAGCTCAACCGCCAAAACGTTTGATACACAGCCCTGCCTGGGGTCAGCTGTCTCCGATTTGAATACCGATTTATTTAAAACATTTTATTTGCCGAAAGCCATTGATGAGGAAACCCTTAAAGAAAACAATAGGGAGATAAAACAACAGTTGGCTTCGTTGCGATTTTATGATTTGGCGCACGAATGCCCGACTCATGCCGGTATTTTGCTTTTTGGTGAAAAACCCACTCATTTCGTTCCCGGTGGCTATGTGCAATACGTGAAAATTCCAGGCAAGGAAATAATACCAGGAATAGAATTTGAGAAGGTATTTAAAAAAAGCCTGTGCTTGGACTTGTCCAACATCGATGAATTTATCCAGTCAGTAATAATCAAGAAAAGCCTGTTGCAAAAACCTAACAGTATGCAGGAACAAATTATTTACAATTATCCTCTTTGGGCCATTCGCGAATTTGTATTCAATGCCATCATCCATCGCAATTATGAATCCAACGCACCCATTCTAATCTATGAATTTTTGGATCGGATTGAAATAAAAAACCCAGGGTATCTATTTGGGCAAGTCAACAAAGATAATTTTCCTCATCTCAGTGATTATAGAAACCTGGAAGTAGCCGAGGCACTAAAAACATTGGGCTACATCAACAAATTTAATTTTGGTATTGCGACAGCAAAGAAATATTTAAGGGAAAACAATAACCCCGACCCCATTTTTGATTTAACCTTGCTCACCGCTTTCAAAGTAACCATTCCAATAAGCCATAACTGGAAGAATCTGTATTGACAACTACAAAACAATCCCCTTCGCCAGCGAACCCGTTGCATACGCGCATACTTCTTCTTTCTCATTCATCACTCGGGCGATTCCAAAAATCCTTTTGTCAATCACTTCGGTTTGTTCGGCCTTCACAATTACTTTAGTAGCAATGAGAGGCTTTACATAATTGATATTCAAATTTGAGGTGGCTGTCATTCCCTCCGCATAGTGCTGAATTCCCAAAAGTCCAATGGCGAGATCGACCAGTAAGGCAATCACTGCACCATTTACCGCTTCAGTGCCTATGCCACCCTGATGGATTTCTGTTACCTCGTCAATAATAACCTTTGGAGTAGCTGGATTAGCCAAATCTACACGGATGTGCATCTGCTTGAGTTGTGGAGATGAATTAAAGAAATTTTCTATCTCCTTAAAATTGCCATCTATGGCCACTTGCCGGAGTTTGTGAAGTTGCGTGAGGCTCATAGATTATGAATGAAAAGCCAACCAGCCAGTAGAGATGGACAGAAATAGACAAAGTGGTGAATAGAATTTTGAATCATTTTTAGCAAATGATGTATCCATTACCTTTTTAAAGAAACCAGCATATTTAAAATCTCCAATGGCCCGTGCAAGAAAAATAAATGAAATAACGAAATTCCCGTACCTGAAAATACGCGCATCAATCGCATTTAAAAAAGACAGAATATTTCTTAGTTGAAGCAATCCCATCAGTAATAAGCCCACTGCTACTATAATGCAAGCCGTGACAGAGGGAGAAAGCATTTTTTCTCCCGTTGATTTTGTTGGCACGGCCACATCCATACCCCGCTTACCACCAGTGGCCCAATAAAAATGAATGGCGCTTAGTGAGAAGAAGATAGTAGCAATTAGAATAGATAAGATTAGCATGGTAGAAATATTATCGATTGACAAAAATTATTTGGCAAGACTCTCTTTTTGTCAATTGCCTTGTTGTCAACTGTCAATTGTTTGAAATCAATTCCACTTAGCCTTTTCAAAGAAAGCTACTTTCACTTGGTTTTCTAAAACCATTGCTTTTGGAAAGAGGATTTCGTTTTCGATGCGAGCATGCACTTGCAAACTTTTTTCAAAGCCAACAAGTTCTGCATAGATCACTTTGATATGGAGCGGGGCGTCTGATGTGAGGTGATAATCTTTAGTGATTTTGCGTATACCCGCCATTTCATCGTCATGTGCTTCATGCTCGATAGAGCAGGTTTGCAGGGAGAATTTTTCCATTTGATGGTAGAGGCGTGCAGGATGATACTTTCCGCTTGCTGCGCGCTCTAGCATTTTTATATATCTAAAAAGTGTGTCTTCTTCCTCATAGATGTGATGAATAAAGTCTTCAAGAAAGAGAGGGAACAATGTCTTTAAGTCCTTTTCTACCGAATTATAGTCGGCATGATTGGCTTTAAAGTTTTCTACCAACTTGCCAATGTAGGGCAGCTTGTGCTTGACAAATAAAAAATGGGAATGTTTCAGGTATTCAATGATCAAATCGATAGGATAAGAAAAGAGCGGTACGTCTTCTTCTTGAAAATTGGCCCTGGGTGATTCCAACTCGCGCACCAATTGCTCCACCTTCAGTCCACGCTGCTCGCAAACCTGCTCAAGTGTCTGTTCAGAATATTCATAGAACCGGATGCCGAAATAGAACAGCACCTGCGCCATCTCGTTATCCTGCTCCACCAAGTCGGCAATTCGCGTATGTTTCATTAAAGGCTTATCCATGGATTCGTAAATATAAAAATCCAAGTGGTGGGTACAAAGTAATTAAACCTTTATAAGTTACGATCGGCCAACAAGGCAACATGTGAAAAAGCCTAAAGTTTCGGTGGCCAGCCGAGAGACAATAAAGCGGTAATCGCCCGAATAGAATGATATTTCATTTCCACTAAGGAGCTTGCATTAAATTGATTACCTTTACGCGTCAATTTCTCAAATCCTGCTGTAGGGCATCTTTTAAAAGGTCTTTTCCTCCTCATGGTTTTTTTCAATTGAAGCGGGGTGGGTTCAGTTCGATTTTTTTCATAGGTACTATTCATTTTTGATAATCATTACAAATTCATGCGGCAACTAAAAATCGTTAAGCAGATCACTAACAGAGAGAACCAATCACTCGACAAATACCTACAAGAAATTGGCAAGGTAGAGTTGATCACAGCCGAAATGGAAGTGGAATTGGCCAAACGCATTCGCGAAGGCGACCAGATGGCACTTGAGAAGCTGACCAAAGCCAATCTTCGGTTTGTGGTTTCAGTGGCAAAACAATATCAGAATAACGGGTTGAGTTTAGGCGACTTGATCAATGAAGGCAACTTGGGCTTGATCAAAGCCGCCATGCGCTTTGATGAAACACGCGGCTTTAAGTTTATCTCATACGCAGTGTGGTGGATCAGGCAATCTATCTTGCAAGCCTTGGCAGAGCAATCGCGCGTGGTGCGTTTGCCTTTGAACCGTGTTGGCTCGCTCCACAAAATAGGAAGAACATTTTCTGATCTGGAACAAAAGTTTCAGCGCGAACCCTCCATGGAAGAAATGGCTGAAACCATGCAGGTGACCATTGAAGAAGTAGAAAGCACCATGCGCTTGGGCGGAAGACACATTTCGGTAGATGCCCCCTTTGTGCAAGGCGAAGAAAACAATCTGTTAGATGTGCTGACCAACAAAACCGAAGAATTGCCTGATGGCGATTTGATCAGAGACTCTCTGAAACGTGAAGTATCGCGGGTTTTATCCACGTTGCCAGAGCGTGAATCTGAAGTTATTTCTAATTTTTTCGGACTAAATGGTTCTCAGTCTATGACCTTAGAAGAAATTGGTATTAAATTTAGCCTCACGCGGGAGCGGGTGAGGCAGATAAAAGAAAAAGCCACCAAGCGGATGAAAGACGCAGGCAGAAGCAAAGCGTTGAAATCATATTTGGGGTAATCAATAACTAGCAATCAAAATACTATGAACTATTCTTCTTCCGATTCGATGATGAGCAAACTGTATGCGCCACTTTGGAATAAATACCGTCCTGCCATTCTTCAATTGATGGTTGCCTCAGCCACTGGGCCACAGCAATACAAATTGTCTGGCCATGAATTCAAAGGACTGAACCCCAAAGAAAAGAGAGGCCATTCTTTTAAACTACAAGCGCACAAGGGTAAAGCAACTAACAATATCAAAGAAATACCCGTTGCACAAGACCTACTATTTGTGTTAGCTTCTTCCAAGAAAGCCTCTGATCTAATGAGTACTGATAGTTATGAGTTCACGCTCGATAAGCAATTTATTCTTCATATAACAAAGGTGGAAGCTGTAGTGGTGGCTGAATAGTTTTCACTGCATAATCCTATTGATTGGCGCCCTGCCACGCGAGGCGTCCGCCTAGGCGGAGCAAAGAGTCCCAATTAAACGAGGGCTCTAGCAAAGCGGAGCTATCCGCTACAAGTCCTCGCCCTTTCCTCGCTGTGGGCTTGGAGTTTACCCCGCCCCTCGCGGGGCTTCTATCCCTCATCCTGTTACCGCAAAGACAATTCACTTAAAAATTGGACTTATGCGATTGCCAGGCGTCAAGACACTTTGGAAGTGTCAGACGCCTTAAAAATCCGGTTAAAAGGTTTATTTTTGCACCCGAATAATTTAGTGCATGAAAAAAATAATCGAATCCAGAAAGTTGTTGGGTGTTGACAAGGCAGTTGAACTAAAAGACTTGAAATCTATTTACAGGACTTTTATGAAAGACTGGCATCCAGATAAGATTCAGGATGATCCAGCAGCGAAATTGGAAGCCGAAGAAAAAAGCAAAGCGTTTATTGAAGCCTATCACTTATTGGTAAGCATTGCCCCCGAAACCCACGCCCAACAACTGGAGCAATACATAGAGGTAATCACCTCTTCTAAGATAGCAGATTTCCAATACAAGTCTCAAACCTTGCAAGTAAGTTTTACCGATGGCAGCAGCTATGAGTATTTTGGTATACCACAAAATACCTATCAGAAGTTGGTCAACTCAGATGCACCTGATCGCTTTGCTCGCAGGCATATCTACCATACATTTGTTTATAGAAAAGTAAGCAAAGCGTTAGCTGTGTAAATCCAGTCATCGCTTCCTCACCTTTGTGTTGGTCTTTGTCTTTTTCACTCTTCCTTTCCTTCCTTGCACAGTAGTTGTCTTACGTGTAGCCGTCAATTGCTTATTGCGTTTGGTTACCGTAACGGTCTTGGTAGTGCGGTAATGATTTACCGATGCTTGGTGGCGCGTTTGCACAATTACTGAAGTGGTTCTAACAGGCACATATACCCGGTGTGCATACACAGCTCGGTAATTGTAGGCTACAATGTATCGATGGCGGTATGGTGCGCGATAAGGATAAAATGCATGCCAGCGCATCGGCCTCCAAGGATGCCACCACAAAGGTCGCGCACGCCAGCCCCAGGGAGAAACCCATGCGGTATAAGAAGGAGCATACGCATACCGCACCGCAGGCCAAGCCCATACATTGACAACTACATTGCTATTTGTAGTAGTCTGCACTGGATTAGTATCTTCTGTTGGCTCTACAATTTTACTTTCCCCGTAAATATCCTGATCACCTACAATCTGTAGAACCGCCTCGGTGTTACCTTTTTTCTCTAGCTCAATCACGGCTATATCTTGATACTCTGTTTCAGAAACGGATGCTTGCAAAATGAACGCATGGGCATCGCCTTCCTTTTTGTCGATTACTTTTATGTAGTCAATGTCCCCATCGCCATTCAAGTCAAGGTTGTTGACTTTGTTATCTTCCATATTCACCAGTTTTTCAAACTCCTCGGGCGATCCAGCTTTTTTAAACATCTCCAGTGCACCCTCTAGGCTGAAGTGGTCTCCGGGCAACCCTGTAGAATCTTGAACAGAATTAGTTTGGGCTTGGATTGAGCCTACTAGTAGGGCAGATGCAAGTACTGTAAATGCGAGTTTCGTTGATCTCATAAAAATCTATTTAGCGATTAGACGGTAGATAAGCTTGAAGGTTTAATACTCATTTTGAACGCAAATAAGATGACATTCAAAACCTAGAGCGTATTACTTTAAAATAGAAATCAATCTGCAATGTCGTTAAGTTAAGCGATCTCTTCAGATTCTAAACCCCTCGGGTCTCTAAAGACCCGAGGGGTTTTACACCCATTTGGTTTGCTTTACTTAACGACATTGAATCAATCTGCCTAAATTATTTTGAGGTAAGATCGAGTTTATTCTGCTATCTCCTAAAAACATTTTTTACCTTCCACCATAATCTGCGTGGGCTGTATCGGTGAACGATTATGAAATCACCTAATACTTGAGTATCCAACATCAAATCTATTTTGATCTCAACAGAGCGTGCATTTATAGGTAAATCAAATTCACGAGTTTCGTACCCAATAAAAGAGAATACAAGTAGCTCGGTCTGTTTTGGCTCGAGTATGACGAACTCATATTTCCCATCCGCATCACTTACTATTCCTTCGCTCGTTCCTTTTCTAATTATATTCACCCCTGGCAACATACTTCCATCTGAAGCATCGCGCACCACTCCACGAATAGTTGCTTTAGTGATGATTGTATCGGATTGTTGGGCAGGAAATTTCTTTTCCACTTGCTCTTGCCGTAGCATCTTCCTCTTCGATTGTGCTTCCGTAGGTCGGCTCATAATCAACAACAGAAGTGCAAGGATGGAAGCACTCAACCAAGAGAGGGTTGCCTTTTCGGGTTCATGATAACGAGTAAGTTGTTTTGCATGAAAACGGCCACAAGTTGATTTAGTGGTTTGGGCGAAGTAGCGCTTGATTTGGTCTTCGTTCCATTGCGTAAAGTCGATCACTTCCTTTTGGCAAGAGCCACAAAAGCGACCCTTTTCAGTTGGGATAAATTCGCTCCATCGTTCATGACAAGGGCTCGGTACAGAGAGAGTAAAGTCGTTTTTCATAGGAGAATTGGTTAGGTGAGTTGTTTCTGAGATGCCGGATTACTCCGTTTTCCATAGGAGAACTCCATTTATTTTGAATTTATTTTTGCTGTGTAAATGTGCTTCAAAAACGATTTTCCCTAGGGGAAAAGGGTATTCTTCTACTTTTTCTTAAGCTTTAGCATAAGTGAGCGAAGTAGCTGTTAACCTCTTACTTACCTATGAAAAAAATGTAAGTCGCATTCTCTGCTAACTACTTTTGCTTACTGTTTTCATAGGGGAAACTGATTTTGGTGACACGCTACAAAACGTGATTTCCCTATGAGAATTTGGGATAACTCATATTTTTAACTTTAATTCGCACCGATTAAAAAACAATAAAACGCTATGGCAAAAAAAGCAGTTAAGAAAGCCGCCCCTAAGAAGGCCGCTAAAAAAGCAGCCCCAAAAAAGGCTGCTAAGAAAGCAGCACGCAAATCCAATGCAGCCTTCATGGCACCGCTTACATTGAGCGATTCTTTGGCAGCAGTAATTGGTAGCAAGCCAGTTCCTAGAACTGAAATCATCAAAAAAATCTGGGATTACATCAAGAAGAACAAACTTCAAGACAGCAAAAACAGAAGAATGATCAATGCTGACGAAAAACTAAAAGTAGTTTTCGCTGGTAAAAAACAGATCTCTATGTTTGAGTTGGCTAAGATCGTGAACAACCACGTGAAGTAATTCTCATTGATCAAAACAGTAAGGCGCAAGTCAGGTGTGACAAACACAGGGCTTGCGCCTTTGTTGTTTTAATGGAGATCACTACATTTATTCTATGCACTGCAAGCCTCTCCTTATATCGGCAATCAACTTGGTTGCAGTATGCCAGTCGTGCCACTGCTCAAAGCGGTGGCACGACTAAAACACATTATATGCTATTTGAGCGCATTGCCCCAGACCCACAACTTGCTGACTTTATTGAATGCTATTGGATTGTAGAAGATGCGTCTACGGAAATAAGAAAACAGAAAATTATCCCAGACGGGTTCACGGAAATTATTTTTCACTTGGCCGATCCTTATCGGATTTGTTTGAATGGCTCTTGGCAACTTCAATCGAGGAGCTTGCTGGCTGGGCAAATACGCAAGTGCTTTTTCTTAGAAAATACGGGGGCTTCAATCATTATTGGTATTAAATTAAAACCCACCGCCCTCACTCATTTGTATAAGTTAAATATGAGTGGACTAACCGATGATGTAGTGGATATACATGAAGTCCTTGGCAGAAAGTTTCATGAGGTGGAGCAATCCATTCGCTCTGCTACGCAGCACTCGGAAAGAATTACAACTCTAAACAATTACTTCAGAGGGATTGCAGGAGATATAAAAAAGGAGACTCACGCAGTGGATAGGGCGATAGATTTAATTAGGAAAGAACACGGTATGGTAACGATGGCAGCTTTGTGTGAGGTGGCAAGTGTTAAAGAACGTCAACTGGAAAATCTTTTCAAGGAATGGGTTGGACTGCCGCCAAAGTTTTTTACGCGTATGATCCGGTTCAATTATATTTTTGAACTCGTGAATGAGAATAAACAAAACTGGAGTGATCTGGCTTACGAAGCAGCCTATTACGATCAATCTCATTTTATTCGCAATTTCAAAAGCTTTACTGGCGAAAACCCAACTGATTATGCTTTTGATGAACGGAACATGGCCAACTTCTTTTTGAAAAAGAAATGAGATTGCGGTTTTGTACAATACGAAGTATTTGCATCAAGCTAGTTTTGAGCTATACTTAAAAATACATCACGATATGAAAAATTTGATTTTTTTGACCCTTTTGACTTTTTTCTCTAGCCATGCATTGGCACAACCATCCAGTAATGACTTTAGTAGATTGAACTGGCTAGAAGGTAAATGGATACGTACCAATGTAAAACCAGGAAAGAGTGCCAGCGAAATGTGGAAGAAAATCTCTGCCACTGAGTGGAAAGGCAAAGGCGTTACACTAAGAGGAACGGACACTCTTTTTGTAGAAAAATTAAAATTGATTGCTAAAGAGGGCAGTATTTATTATGTGGCCGATGTGCCAGAAAACAAAAGCGAAGTACTTTTTAAGTTTACAGAACTGACCGATCACAGTTTTGTTTGTGAGAATGCAAAGCACGATTTCCCTAAAAAGATTTCATATCAACTTGAGGGCAATAAGATAAAGGCTCTTATTTCTGGAGATGGAAAATCAATGGAGTTTTTATTTGAGAGGGTAGAGTAGCATTGTGTGGACAGAATTTTTGAAAGAATTATCTCAATTTATTTTTCTTGCAGCGTTCTCTTGAATAATCCATCCCAGGTGGTGAGGCTCGGCTTGGGCTTCAGATTCACATCCAGTACGCCCAAGTAAATAAAGTTGTTGATGTTGGGGTCAACGTTGGAGGGCAGACTACTAGCGTCAATATCTGTAACGACTAATTGAAAGAACCCAATTGCCTTTGCGTTATCAAGCAGTTGGCTTTGACGTGTGAAGTAATTTTGCTGCACCGTTACATCACTCGTGATTGTTTTTTGATTGGCTCCTGTAATGGTAAAACTCTGTGATGGCCACCCACCCTCACAAACAAAAACGGGCAACGATTTTCCATCTACCAGTTTAGAATAATAATCTAGCGGAATATCTTCTGGCTTTGCAAAACCGAAATAGGGATAAGCGGATATGCCTAACTCTTCTATAAATGGAAAGTCAACAAAATCTTGTGCAATACCCACATACACTCCGTTGCCTAACAATCTCCCCCAAGCGAAATCTGCTTGCGCGCTCACACTTAGCTTTACAGTTTTGTCAACGACCCGCACATCTGCGGCTGCATCATTCACTGCTTTTTTTATTCCATTATATAGCGAAGCAGGGGAGGCGGCCCTCAATAAATTTGTTTCAAGTGCCAGCCCTAAATGCTCGGGGCGAAGAATGCTATCCATCACTACAGCAAACCTACGATAGAGTTTTTGTGCATCATCTTGAGTCATGCTTTTGCCAAGGGCTATTAACTCACGCGCATCCGAACCGCGATTGAGCCCGTTTGCTGGATCTATGTAAAGCCAAACTTTAAATTTTTTGGCTCGATAATAATCGACTAAGCCTTTGAAATGATTCAATACATATTGCTTCAAAGGTTTTCCTGCGTATAAACTATCCCACGGAACTTCTACAGAGATGATTGCGGCATCGGCACGCGTTGTCCAAATAGTTAATGATTGAATGAACAAATCAAAATTGTCAAATCGCGGGGCGGAATTTTGAAAGCCTATGCGATAAGTGCGTGTAGTGGGCGTGGCTGGTGTGGTCTTCGGATCATCTTTTTTACAGGATGCCAAAAGCAGCAAGTAGCCGACTACAACTATGATCAAGAGTTTTTTCATATAATCCCAAGATACGAATTGGGCGAATGAGGTTTCATTTAGTATTGAAAGTTAACAAAGAATTCATGGTGGTTATCAAGAGTCGTGCCACCGCTTTGAGCTGCGGCCTACGGATTATTTCAATATAGGACACATCAACCCTATTCCGTAATTTGCTTCGCAACAGTTGAATGGAAGAAGAGTAACTTTACTAACAGACTTCGGTGACTAATTGTCAACCGGACTCTGATTGACCAGGAACAATGTAGAATGAAATTGTGTAGAGATTTGAGGATAAATCTTATGTAATCGGCATAGACATTTCTGACCGTAACTGCTGTAACTTACTGATTATGAGCTCAATCTTATGTAATTAGAATATCCCTATTCGCGCATGAACCATTGGTATTCACGAGCATTAGAACTATTGGCGCAAAGTTTACGGCCCATTCCACTGGAGTTAAATGAATTGGATTGGAAGAGCGGGCTTTCCGATAAATCTGAACGGCTTGCCCAACATATTTCTGCGTTCGCAAATTATTCGGGTGGTGGCTTTATGGCCTTTGGGATTACCAATGATGGAATCATCCATCCACTAACGAAAGAAGAAATGGACGAGGTAGTTACTAAGATTGGAAACATTGCACGAAATAATTTAGCTCAACCAATAGGTGTAGACCATGCCGTGCTGGAATTTGAAAATCAAGCCATACTATTTATCCACATACCCGAATATCATGATAAACCAGTTCATTTAAGGAGTGGCGATGTTTTTGAAAGTTATAAACGGTCGGCAGGCCAAACTGTAAAATTGACAAGGCCAGAAGCGAAGCAATTGATCGCACACTCTACAGGGTTATCATTTGAATCACAAATTGCACAAAGAGATTTGAATGAGGATGAAATATTAAAAATTTTAGATCACGATAGTTATTTTAGACTTCAAGATAAAAGACTGCCTGAAAAAAAACAGGGTATCTTGCAAATGCTGGAAAGTGATGAACTGATAGTAAAAAGTAACTCACTTTGGAACATCACCAACTTAGGCGCACTTTTATTTGCTAGAGACATTACTGTTTTTAAAGACATTAGAAGAAAAGCAACTCGAGTGATTGTTTATAAAGCAACAGGAAGGGTCGAAACAATTAAAGAACAAGACGAAAAGAAAGGCTATGCTTGCGGATTTGAGGGATTAATCCAATATATCTTGGATCAGCTTCCAACTAATGAAGTAATTGAGAATGCATTGAGACATCAGGTAAAGATCTATCCTGAAAAGGCAATCCGCGAATTTGTTGCCAATGCAATTATCCATCAGGACATGGCCGTAACAGGGATGAGCGTAATGGTAGAAATTTTTATTGATAGAATAGAGATTACCAATCCAGGGATTCCTTTGGTAGATACCAATCGCTTTATCGATACACCACCACGATCAAGAAATGAAATGTTGGCATCTTTGATGAGGAGATTAAACATTTGTGAAGAAAGGGGGAGCGGAGTTGATAGAGCCATCGAAGCTATTGAAATTTACCAACTTCCTGCCCCTAAATTTATTAGAGGCGATGACTACACGCAAGTAATCATATATGCGCCAAAGTCATTGTCAAAGATGGATAAAGAAGACAGAATAAGGGCTTGCTACCAGCATACTTCTCTTCAATACGTAAACAATCAAATCGTAAATAATCAATCAATTAGAAAGCGATTTTCTATTGCCAAGAATAATTATCCAATGGCTTCAAAAATAATATCTGAAACCATGGAAGCAAAACTTATAAGACCATCAGATCCATTGAGTTTTTCAAAGAAGTTTTCGACCTATGTTCCTTATTGGGCATAATTGAAATGAAATAATTTAAAATTAGTGCGTAACTAAAAATTATTAATAATTACACCTACCTTCAAATTCTCAAAACCAAAAAAATATGAAGTCAAAAAACATTTTCGCTTTTGTGATTCTTATCGCAGTTGTTTATGGATGCAAGGAAAAAGAAAAGTATGAAACCAAAATAGCCGAGAGCAATGGGTACTCGTATGAGTATGTTACCAACGATCCGCTAAACGTTCGGATCTATACGCTTAAAAATGGTCTTAAAGTTTATTTAAGTCAATACCAAGCAGAGCCGCGCATCATGACTTCGATTGCAGTGAAGGCAGGCGGCAAGTTTGATCCTGCCGATGCCACGGGGCTTGCGCACTATTTGGAGCATATTGTTTTCAAAGGCACAGCCGACTTTGGCACACAAGCTTGGGATAAAGAAAAAGTCTTCATGGATAGCATTGAAAATATGTTTGAGCACTACCGCACATTGACGGATTCTATTGCGAGAATGAACTATTATAAATTGATTGATCAAGTTTCTAACGAAGCTTCTAAGTTGGCCATTGCTAATGAATATGATAAAATGGTTTCTGAAATAGGGGCGAAGGGAACCAACGCGTACACAACAGAAGATAGAACGGTCTATGTGAATGACATCCCTGCTAATCAAATGGAAAACTGGTTGACAATTGAATCAAATCGCTTTCGTCAAGTAGTGCCTCGGTTGTTCCACACAGAATTGGAAGCGGTGTATGAAGAGAAGAACAGAAGCTTGGACAATGATTATTGGAAAACGTATGAAGCCATGTATGCTGCGGCATTCACCAAGCACCCTTACGGAACGCAAACGGTAATTGGCACTATTGATCATTTAAAAAATCCATCCATCACCGAAATTAAAAAATATTTCTATAAATATTATCGTCCCAACAACGTGGCCATTTGCTTAAGTGGCGATTTAGATTTCGATAAAACCATTGCACTCATTGATAAACATTTTGGAAGTTGGGAACCTAACCCCGAGTTGAAAGCGTGGGAGCCAATTGCTGAGGAAGAAATTGTTAAGCCAAGAGAAGTGAATGTTTACGGCCCTGATGCAGAGTGGCTCAACTTGGCCTTCCGCTTTAAAGGCACTAATTCAGAAGATGCAAAATTGTTGCGATTGACCGACATGATTTTATCCAACTCACAAGCGGGTTTGATTGACCTAAATTTAAAGCAACAACAAAAAGTGCTTGAGCCAGGAACTTATGTAGATGGATTGAATGATTTTTCATTGCACACTTTTACTGGCAAACCAAGAGAAGGGCAAACATTAGAAGACGTGAAGAAATTATTGCTAGAGCAAATCGACTTGGTTAAGAAAGGCCAGTTTGATGATTGGTTGATGGAAGCTTCTATCAATGATTTGAAAAAGAATGCAATCAACCAATCGCAGTATAATTGGTCGCGGGCAAATGATCAGGTGATGGCTTTCACCAATAATATTCCGTGGAAGGATTACATTTCAAAAACAGATGATCTCAAAAAAATCAAGAAAGAAGACATCGTCAAATTTGCCAATGATCATTACAAAGACAATTACATAGCAGTATATAAGCGCAATGGCAAAGATGTAAATCAAAAGAAAGTGACGAAGCCATCTATTACTAAAGTATCGTTGAACAAAGAAGTCAAATCTCCCTTCCATGAGAAAGTATTGGCGAACAAAGTAGATAAGATCGCGCCAAAGTTTTTGGATTATGAAAAGGATATTCAAAAGTTGAAAATGAACAAGGATGTGGAAGTGTTATACACTAAGAATTCTGAAAATGAATTGTTCACTCTCTATTATTTATCTGATGTAGGCACGAACAACAATGCGAAAATGAAATCGGCTGTGGAGTACCTTCAATACATTGGCACCAGCGAGTTGCCAGCCGAGGAGGTGAAAAAAGAATTCTTTAAGATCGGTTGCAACTTTGGCGTTTTTGCTGATGATGATAAGACGTATGTCTATCTCAATGGATTAAATGAAAATATGGACAAGGCCATTCAATTGTTTGAAAAACTATTGGCCGACCCGAAAGCAGATGATGAAGCATTGAAAAAAATGATTGACGGCACATTTAAAAAGCGTGATGATATTAAAAAAGACAAGGGCGCAATTTTATGGGAAGGATTGATGAACTATGGACTGTATGGCCAACGCTCACCCTTCACCAATGTATTGACCAACAAAGAACTTCGCGAGTTAAAAGCCACCGAGTTGGTTGACATCATTAAAGGATTTACCAAGACACAGCACCGCGTTTTATATTTTGGCCCAAAATCTGAAAGTGATTTGCTCGTTTCACTAAACAAAGGCCATCAACTTCCAGATCAATTGTTGCCTGTGCCTACGCCTGTTAATTACAGCATTCAAAATATGGATAAGCCAGCAGTCTATTGGGCAAACTATGACATGGTGCAAGCAGAGATTATTTTTCTTTCCAAAGGTGATGCCTTCGATGCAGCGAGAATCCCTGCATCCCGAATGTTCAATGAATATTTTGGAGGCAATATGAGTTCTCCTGTGTTTCAAGAATTAAGAGAAGCACAAGGGCTTGCCTATGCAGCGTTTGCTTCATACGGCATTGGCCAGAAGAAAAATGAGAACGACCGCTTCTTTGGCTACATCGGCACACAAGCCGATAAGCAAGCAGAGTCGATGAAAGCGATGACAGACCTGATTCAAAACTTTCCACGATCGGATGGTGGGTTTGAAGTAGCGCGTAACTCGCTCATGAACCAATTGGAAAGCGAACGCATTACCAAAACAAATATTTTATTTAATTATGAATCGGCTAAAGAGAAAGGAATGGATCATGATGTGCGCAAAGATGTGTACGAGCAAATTCAGAATATGACCATTGAAGATGTGGCCAACTTTCAAAAAGAATACATCAAAGGCAGGAAATTCAATGTGGTGTTGGTGGGAGACAAAGCAAAACTAAACTTGAAAGATTTGAAAAAGTATGGCGAGGTGAAAGAAGTTACATTAGATGAACTCTTTGGGTATGAGAAGCCGTTGAAGGTAGATAAAGAGCAGCATAATTAAGACTGAGGTGTAAGTCGTGCCACCACTTGGAGTGGTGGCA
>JAYWHU010000084.1:0-12631 GCA_043777495.1 Cyclobacteriaceae bacterium
GTCCAATAGCTGTAAGTGAGCCCTGAGGTTGAACCAGTAGTGACGGATGGTTGAGTCAAATCTATGGTTGCAGGTGCGCACACTGCCGTTGGGTTTGTAATGAGCAGGTTAGGGGAAGTATTGACAGTGACCGATACAGACTTGATATCAGAGCAGCCAAATGAATTAGTTCCTTTTATGTAATAAGTTCCATTACCTGTGGCTGTAGGGGTTGTCAATGAAGTAGTAGCTCCAATGTTTGTCCAATATGTAAAAGTTAGCCCTGAAGAAGACCCAGCAGTAATGGGTGCTGTTGTGATGTCTACAGCGGAAGGGGAGCAAACTGCCGAGGGATTAGTAATTGCCACCGTTGGAGTCGGGTTTGAGTTAATGACCACCTGCTTGATGGCGCTACAACCAGATAGATTAGAGCCTTTGATATAATAAGTTCCGGGCGCAGCGGCTGTTGGGGTTCCTAGTGATACAGTTGCCAAGGCATTTGTCCAGTAAGTATAAGTTATGCCTACTGTAGAACCAGCGGTAACGGCAGCCAATGTTAAATTGGTAGTAGCAGTTGGGCAAATGGAAGAAGGGTTTGTGATCACTACAGTTGGACTAGCATAATTGGTGACAACAACGGATTTGATAGCACTTCCACCCGCAACGGTTGTTCCTTTAATATAATAAGTACCAGCCCCAACGGCAGTAGGTGTAGCAAGGGGTGTGGAGGCTGCAGCATCTGACCAATAGGTGTAGGTAAGCGGTGATGTAGAACCAGCTGTAATGGAGGCATTGGTTATATCTGTTGTGGCGGGCGAACAAGCAGGCGTGGGGTTGGTGATTATAATAGTTGGCAGGGATGTCACAGTTACAGTAACATCGTCATACGCAGTATTGGTATCATTATCAGTAACGGTAAGCCTAAAAACATAAGTTCCAGATGCTAAATTAGAAACCGATAAGGTAGAAGTTTGATCGTTGGTGAGGGTTGCTGCCGCACCGCTCACCTGCGTCCATGCATAAGAAGTAATTGAACCACCTGGGTCTGTGCCAGTTCCAACAATTGAAGTGCTGTTGGTAGGTAGTGTCAAAACAATATCAAGCCCTGCAATGGCAATCGGGGGGCTACTCTTTGATTTGGTTAAGAGCCATTCGTAGAGATTTGGGGTATGAAGGTTATTATCCGTGCGATAAGCATAATTTTCCCATATATTATGACCTAGGCCAGAATAGCTCGTCCATTTATATTCAGCCACTGGGATTGGAGTAGTGCAAGTTCTGATAGCATCAAAATTTGCAAGCCCAGTAGGGTAGTTTATAGTTCCATCGCTTGTGCCGTGAAATCCCCACATGGGCACCTTCCTTGCGGAAATGGTACAACCATTACCATTACCAAAACCACATACGGGTGCTGCGGCTGCGAAAATATCTGGCACACTGGAATCGCCAACTCCTATGTAAACGCCCTGCCCACCTAAGCTCAACCCGGTTAGGTAAACCCTGTTTTTATCAATACGATAATTTTGCGGCCCATTTAATACGTAATCGAATACATCGTTTAAAACACCTGGCCACCAACCTCCTTGAAAAGATTTCAATTGGGGTGAAATCACGATAAAGCATTCATATACCCCTGTCGATGGGTTTGTAAAACACATGGTGCTACCATTTTCTATTAACAATGGAGGGCCATGGGCTTTCACTCTTTGTAGTTGGGCGGGTGATCCATCCCCTCTTTCACCTAGCCCATGAAGGAAAAACAGAACTGGGTATTTTTTTGTAGGGCTGGTAGCATAATCGGGTGGTAGCTTTTCCAGGTAGCCATTTCCACCGTTCGTCATTTTGGCCGTTTGCTGTGAATATCCAAGGCTACATGCCCCCATCAGGCTCAAAAACAAAAGGGTCGAAAAATTGTGCTTTTTCATTCTGTATGTTTTCTTTAATTCAAAAAACAACTCCAAACATAATCTCTTTTCCCTCGTTATCAATAGATTATCCTATATATATTGGTTAGCAGGCTAACGGTTATTTTCCGCAAGCTATTCGATACAAATTTCCGCCTAAAATCCGCTCAAACAATTCATCAGCCACAAAGAGATTATCTTCATTATCAAAGCAAATGGCCTCTTTTTGAGAAAAATGGTTCAATCGAATAAGCTTGATCGATCCCTTAAAGAAATTTGATCCCTTAAAATTTTCAAAAACCCATACTTTGTCAGAAGATAAAAGCGCTACTCTTTTTCCATCTCTAGATATATCAGCCGCGGTTATCCAATTGTTCATACTACTTTTTCCGCCAAGGTAAATGCTATCGGCAAGCGCTGCTATGTATTTACCTGGTTTAGCCGGGATTTTATAAACGCGAAGCATCCCATCAAAAGGGACCGATCTATTTTTATTAAAGACATAAAGAGAGTCATTGAAGTAGAGGAGGGCCTCCGCATCGTAGATCAAAGAAGCATTTTTTGGTGGGAAAGAAGTTTGATCTGGGTAAGTGAATTCTATCGTTTTCGCTTCTACTTTTAATTCTTCTGTCTGGCTGGGGTTATCAATTTTATAAATTTGAAGCGTGCGTCTTGTATTGAAATTGTTGCCAATATCTCCAATGAATAATTCTCCGTCTTTGCCGGTGGTAATGTCTTCCCAATCATAGTTGGTTG
Organism: Cyclobacteriaceae bacterium; assembly: GCA_043777495.1. Classification (GTDB taxonomy): domain Bacteria; phylum Bacteroidota; class Bacteroidia; order Cytophagales; family Cyclobacteriaceae; genus ELB16-189. The sequence continues at coordinate 2,640 of JAYWHU010000084.1, forward strand.
CATTGCTAATTTTCTTCACCGAACTGACTATTCCTTTCTCGTTTATGAGCATGATAACTGGGCCATTATCACTGTCGTTATGTATCCAAAACCCTTGTTTGGTAAATGCCATTCCTGAAATCTCTGTCGCAGATTTAGGAAGGGTGACGAGCATTTTTAGTTCGCAATCAACGGTATCGATGGTTTGCGCCCACAGCGAAGCCGAGATAAGGTATACAAAGGTGAAAAAAGGAACCGTCCTTCTCATTTTTTGTTTTATTGAAGTCTGCTTTGAGCAAACGTTTCTTCATAGATTTTCAAAAGTTCGCGGGCCGTATTTTCCCAGCTAAATGCGCTCGCTCTTGCAAAGCCTGATTCTATCAAGCCTTGGCGGTAGGTATCATCTGTAAGTACCTTCGAAATACCCTCGCTAATGCTTGTCTTATTTGAGGGGTCAATTAATACGGCTGCGCCACCTGCCACTTCGGGCATAGAGGAGGTTTGTGAAGTTATCACGGCCGTTCCACAGGCCATTGATTCAATAATGGGTAACCCGAAACTTTCTCTTTTTGAAGTGTACAAAAAAAGGCTTGCCAAGTTGTAAAGAGCAGGCTGTTCATTAAAAGGGATGTATCCAATGACAAATATATTTGACTTTACTTCCGCTGATAGATTCAGCGCATTAAGCTCATCATTGATGTATTCTTCAAATGCCCCCGCAATAACCAATGGCAATTTTGATTGGTTAGATTGAAAGTATTCAATGTACCCCTTAAGCGTCTCTGTTGTGTTTTTCTTTTTTGCCGAATTCCCAAAAAAAAGAATGAATTTATCTGGAAGATTATATTTATTTTTAATCTGATCCGTCTCTGCGGTAGTCATTTTCTTAAATGATTGATCGGCTGCATTGTACACCACGCTCAAGTCAGAAGGTTGGATTGGCAGATGCTTTAGTATTTGATCTTTTTCAGAATTAGAAACCGTTACTACTTTTTTTATTTTTTTTATTACCCAATTTAAAATCAGCCTTCGGTAGATGTTGCCTATATTTTGGTAATAATTTCCTCTAAACTTAGTCTCCTCCAAAAAGATGATGTCATGAAGCGTTAGGATGATAGGCACAGACGGAAATAGCGGAGCTGTATTTGCGGTGCAGTGCAAGAGATCAATTTTTTCTTTTTTTACTGCTAAGGGAAGTTTTATTTGTTCCCATTCGGGAAATGAATTAGCAGAGATTTGCCTTATTTTAAAATTAGCTGTTTCCTGAATGCAATCACTATCAACATCTTTTCTCACAAAAATCACATACTCATTTTCGGTATCAATTAATTGCAAGTGGCGTATGACCTCCAGCGCCACGATTTCAAGTCCGTGTTTTTTCTTTCTGAACAGCCGTTGGGCTTCGATTCCAATTCTCATTAATGCAGTATCTTAAAAAGGTGCTTTTTTCTGCTTACTTAAGCAGGTCATCGTAAACGTTTTCTACCTCTTTCACCATTCGTTTCACTTCAAAGTTATCTTCGATTGTTTTCCGCGCATTTGCTCCGTAAAAATCAATTAAATTCTTATTTTCATGTAGGCGGAGTATTGCTTCGGAAAGTTCAACAGGGGATTGCTGTGGGATGAGTATACCAGAAAATTCATTTGTTACCGCTTCTTTCGTACCATCCACAGGGGTTGCCACTACCGCCTTTTTCATTGCCATAGCTTCTAAAAGGCCAATAGGAAGACCTTCCCATAAGCTAGGTAAACAATAAATATCAATGCCCGACAGCACATTGGGTGTATCTTGCCGAAAATCTTGAAAAATAATTTGACTTTCTATATTGAGCTTTTTGGCAAGGGCAATCATGTTGTCTTTTAGATCGCCATTTCCTACCACTAAAAATTTCACCTTATCTGTTTTGTTAAAAACTTCTCTGATAGCCTGCATTAAGGTGTAAGGATCTTTTTGAATGGTTATGCGCGCAATATAACCTACTAAGGTCTCGTCTGCGGCCACCTTCAGTTCATTTTTTAGATTATTGTAAGTTTTATTCGGGTTGAACTTTTCCAAATCAATCCCGTAATTAATGATTACATGCTTCTTCAGGCCAACTCTGTTTTTTCCATCTTCATAATTGCTTTTTGAAACACAAATGGTAAGATTGGCTTGGCTGATCAAAAATTTTTCGCCAGTCTCTCTTATCTTTTTTATAAAACCACCTTGATCTTGATGGAAAGACCATCCGTGAACAGTATACAAAATAGGTAAACCTAAACTCTTGGCAGCCCAGAAAATATTTGAGTGGGCACGTGTGCCATGAGCGTGCACTAGTTTTACACCTTCACTCTTTATGAAGCGTTTGACTTTTTTCCAAACCAAGAAATCGAAGGCCTTCTCGGTATAGATCACTTCGGTTTTTACCCCCCAACTTTTAAGGGTGTCTACCATGGGTCCATCTGTAAAAGATAAAACAATTGGCTCAAACTTCGTTTTGTCTAGGTGGCGAATGAGGTCTAGTACATGGGATTCCCCACCTCCAATTTTCCCTTGTCTAATGGTAAGAAGAATTTTAATTGGCCTGCTCATTTTATAGGTATGGTTGTTCTTTGCGTTAGGCTATCAAGCATAACTTGATCTAGCGAAGTGTGAAAAGGTATTTTTTTATAAATAGAGATGTTTTGAATATTCCAATAGATGGCCTTGAGAAATGCTTTTAAGTGATCGAATTTCCCTTTCAAGGTAAAAACAAGAACATTTTTTGGTATCGTAAATAAAGTGAGATAAAATAAGAAACAAGTTAATTCAAATGAATTGGTATTTCTTCTCATGAACATGATTCTGTTCCGATTATTAAAATACACTTTTAAGGCAGATGTTTTTCCTATTGACATGGATTCTTTATGAAGTATGAACACTTGGCTTTGGTAATATATTTTAAATCCGGCTTTTACAGCTTGCGCAGACCAATCCAACTCTTCATAACACAAGAAAAAATGATCTGTAAGGACACCTACTTTTTCTATCACTTCTCTTTTTACCATCATAGCCGCACCATGCACATAGTTGGTAAAGTGAGAAGAGTCATATTGCCCTTTGTCAACTTCTCGGTCTCCAATGATGGTATTCCTTCCGGTGAATGGGTTTATTTTATTGTAGCCAGCAAATTGAATTACCTGAGGTTGGTCGAAGTATCTTATTTTTGGGCTTACCATGCCAACGGATGAATCTTTCGTAAAAGGTTCAATCAGTTTTTCCAATAAATTAACATCTCTAATTTCTGTGTCATTATTCAATAGGAAAATATAATCACCTAAGGCCATTTTCATTCCTAAGTTATTTCCACCTGTAAAGCCTAGGTTTTTTGTGCTTCTGAAAAATCGCACATTCGGAAAGGAAGAGTGGATGTGTTCAGTGGGGTCCTCATCAGAAGCGTTATCAATTAAAATCACTTCATACCTTTGATAGCTTAATTGGGTGAGTGAACGAAGCAGTTCGCATGTAATTTTAAGCTGATTAAAATTAATGCTTATGATTGATACCAACGGGGGCAAGGCAGGCACTTAATTGTGTTTATGCGGGGTGTGAATGAATTTTTTTGAAGAGCCCTTCAACTTAAAGTGCAGTAGGAGCATGGCTAAAAGTGCTTTAGGAGCCGAAAGCAAAGAAGCAAAGAATGCTTTATCATACCAAGATCTTGGTATTGCCAAAATAAAGCTAAGGGCATAGCCAAGCCAAGCTAAACACCACCACCAGAATGGCAGAAATGTAATGTTATGAAGTATAAGACTTGTAAAAGTGAGGAAGCTCAACAGTCCTAGATTCATTAATCGCGGTAATTGAATATTTAAAAGAATAGAAATGTTGAAAATGGATAGCTGACCTTTTAGCAATGCCTTCAAGCCAGGGAAAAAGAGTTTTTTCGCATAATCATAGTGGCTGCGCATCCATCTTTTGCGTTGATTTTGAAACACCTCTACACTATCTACCTTCTCATCAAAAACAATGGCGCTTTTCAAATAATGAATTCTCTCTGATTTTTTTAATATGGCAATCTGGAGTTCTTTATCTTCGGCTACGCAGTTTGGGTCAATCTCATTAACAATACTGCGCAGTAAACTAAATTGAAACGCCATGCCAGACCCAATGAGGGGAGAAGATAAGCCGAGTGCGTAAGCCCCTTGTCTATTAATATGGTTGGCGATTACTTCACTCAAGCCATCTAATATAGCAAAAGAAGTATTTTTGTTTTTAGCTGTGCGTTGCCCCTGTATGGCATGCCATCCATTAGTATAACAGTAATTTATTTTAGTAAGGAAATCGTATTCCATCACATTGTCAGCATCCAGTATTACTGCAATATCAAATTGTCCGGCATAGGCATCAAGCGCGTTTTGAAGTGATTTTACTTTGGTGCTATTTTCAAAATGGACTTCGTGGGTGATAATATCAAGTTTCCGTAGCTCATCTAGCGTATTCGGACGAAGGGAGTCGGCAATTACAATTACTTTATAATAACTATTTGAGTAAGATTGTAGAAGTGCTTGTTTGGCAACGTTGACAATCACACCATCCTCTTTGTAAGAAGGGATTAAAACCGCAATTCGATTGTTCTTGCGATCGAGAGAAGTACCGATAGTAGGGCTACGATAAAATAAACCGGCAATGGAAAAAAGTAGACTATACCCAACAACAAAACAGAAATAAGAAAACAGTAAAAGTTCAATCCACATAGTTTACGGTGCTTAGAAATTATTACACTGCAACTTCTTGGCTTAGTGCCGGGATGGTTTTTACAACTATCAATAAATCATTTTTAAGTGAGTGGTTAGTAGCGTACTCAATATCCAATTCAATACGCTCATCTTCCGATAAATCTTTTTTACCTCTTTTGGTTACCTGCCATAATCCGGTAATTCCCGCAGGCGCCATAAATCTCATGGCGGCATGATCTTTCGTAAGCATTTGCGCCTCATACAATGGCAGTGGCCGGTTGCCCACAATAGACATGTCACCTTTTAATACATTGATCAATTGAGGCAACTCATCCAAACTTGTATTCCTTAAAAAATTACCTACACGAGTGATGCGTGGATCATCTTTGATTTTGAAAAACACTGAATTAGAATCGCCCCCGCTGTATTGGTTCAAATGTTTTAGTTTGATCAATTCTGCATCAGCCCCAACATACATCGATCTGAATTTAAGAAAATCAAAGACTTTGTACCCGCTTCCTGCTCTCTTAGAAGAATAAATGACAGGCCCTTTCGACTCTAGCTTGATTAAAAGTGCAACCAACAACATGATTGGGCTTAGGAGCAGCAAAGCAATGAATGAGCTAACGATATCAAATACCCGTTTACCCAAAGGTATCTTCGCTGCGTTTATTTCCATCTGGCTTGCCTGTTTTTCGTTGGCTACCTTTTTTGAAAGTTTAAGAAAATCAATCCACCTATCTAGTCCTTCAAGATTAGGGTTAGAGTTGAACCAATCATCTGCTCCGTTATCTATTAAAAGTTTTTTAGTTTCATTGCTTAGATTATCGCCCATCACTAGCAGTGGGATGGAAGCAGGCTCCAATTTTGCTCTTAAAGATTGTAATTGCTGAAGAAAGGCTTCATTGATTTCGTGTGCAATTAGCACAACGGCATCAGGCGGCATCGACAATGGCAATTTTTTATTCCCTTCGAAAGCAAAGAATGAAGACACAACGCTATCTGGAAATGTTTTTCTCAAAACGTCCATGTCGCTAGGTGTGCCTAAGTAAAGTAAATGTTTCTTCATTGAGGTTTCCTTTGTATCAGACATAAATTTCTGCTTTTTTTAAAACTTTAGATATAACTTCTATCAGTTGAGGGGGATTAAAGGGTTTTTCCAAGTATTCACTCGCTCCAGAAGCTAGGCACTTTTCTTTTACCTTATTATCTGTCATGCCAGAGAGCATGATCAGTGGTATTTGATTATAAGCTCCACTTCTTTGCAGATTTTGGAGAAAATCAAGCCCTGTTATGGCAGGCAGGTCATAATCACATAGAATTAAGCTGGGTATGTTACCCTTAGATAGCCATGCCATAGACGAGAGCGAATCGCTTTTGATGGTTACTTCAAACTTTTCTTGCAAAATCCGCCCAAGCAGGAAGCAAAGCGACTCATCGTCTTCAACTACTAATATACTATGTTTCATATCTACTTCATTACACGTTCAGTGCCAAACTTTTTCTTTCTAATGAATGGATGGTCTTGTTGATCACAATTAAAAGCTGTATAACAGTGCTTTGACTATTAGACGAAACGGTTTAAATCAGCAATTGAACATTTAAAGCTACCATTTTATCTGGTTTTTGTCTATGAAATTTACATTAATTAATTAATTATTACATGAAACCGTTTGCGTCAAAAAAATAACTATCTCGGTATAGAATTTCAAAAAAACAGAACTAAGTACGGATAGTGCTGGTTGCTTCAAGGTATTCTTAAGTCATAGATTTTCTTGTTTTGGATTTTTTTTTCCCATTTTAGAACTTTATTGATGCCGCGCACCTATAATTGCAGGCCAAATACTTTAGAAGCATGAAAAAGCAAAACATTGTTATCATTGCCCCACAACCGTGGCATTACGAAATTGGCAGTAACGCAAGAAATATTGCTCAAGAGTTTGCAAAGAATAATAGGGTGGTTTATGTAAACCCTCCTAATGATTGGAATACGCTTTTAAACAATTGGAAAAACCGGAAGTATTTCCAGCGCTTTGCAGGAGATGGGCTAAAGCAGATGGAAAAAAATATTTGGAATTTTTCTCCAAGGTATGCTTCCGCATCCATTAACTGGATGAACCCGGGCATTCTCTATCGGTTTCTTAATAAATGGAATAATAGGAGATTTGCTAGAAGCATCCAAGAGGCCACAGTTAGTTTGGGCATGACAGATGTTATTATTTTTAATGATAACTATATGTTCAACGGTCTTTATATTAAAGAGATTCTGAACCCGAAGCTGTATTTGTACTATGTAAGAGATTTTCTTACCATTCAACCTTACTTTAAAAAGCATGGAACTTCCGCAGAGCCAGAGCTTATGAAAAAGTCGGACGCTGTGTTAGCAAACTCGCTCTATTTAAAGGAATATGGAGAGCAGTTTAACAAAAAATCGTTTGATGTTGGCCAAGGCTGTGAGGTGGAATTATTTAATGAGGAACTTATTGACAGCATTCCTTTAGATTTAAAGAGTATTTCATCACCCATAATCGGATACATTGGGTTTTTAACATCCATGCGTTTAAGTATTGAGTTGTTGATCGAGATTGCAGAGCATAATGAAAATTGGAATCTGGTTTTGGTGGGGCCAGAAGATAGCGATTTTCAAAAATCAAAACTGCATCAGTTAAAAAACGTCCACTTCTTAGGTAGGAGAGAGCCCGCTCAACTACCAGCGTATGTGAAAGGTTTTGATGTTTGTATCAACCCGCAAGAAATTAATCAATTGACCATTGGCAACTACCCACGTAAAGTAGATGAATACTTGGCGATGGGAAAGCCCACGGTTGCTACGGCTACCAAGGCAATGGAAGTATTTAAGGAGTGCACTTATCTAGCAAAAGATACTAATGGTTTCATCAGAGCAATTGAAACTGCATTGCTTGAAAAAGATGAAAACTTAAAACAAAAAAGAATTGCTTTGGCAAGATCACACACGTGGGAAAATTCTGTTAAAGAGATTTACAAGGTGATTGATAGTTTTTGATTTTTTTATTGAGTGATTTATTTTTCCATTGCACTTCTCTTTGCCTTTTCCCAAACTGCTGACTGTTTTTTACGAATCAATAGCATCAATCCTTGATAGACTGACAAATTCATAAACACAAAATAATAGGGAACGAAGATTAACCCAAAACTTATCTTCCGATTTCGTAATGAATAACCAATGAGTGCGATTATGTAAAAGAGTAGTTGGGCAAGTAATGTGACGGTATAAAAACCAGTGTCATTTAGGGCAAGAAAAATATTTGAAATGAAAACGAGCAAGAGGGCTAGTGGGGCCACGGTCCATCGCATCATGCGGTGTGAGATATATTGAAAACTAAGAATGCCATACTTAAAGAAATTGAGCAGATCTAAAAAATACCAAACCTCAATAAGGCCGCCAGCAGAGATTCTAACTTTTCTTTTGTTCTCCTCTTCCATAGAAAGCGAGCCTGATTCCATGGCGTAAGCCTCTGGTTCATACACTACTTGATAGCCTTTTTTTGCAATATTCATAGAGACTCTAAAGTCTTCGATAAGTACTCCTGAAGGTACTTTTTCGTAAAGCGAAGTTCTCATAGAAAAAAGTTCGCCTGCGGCCCCCACCACGGTTTTTAATTCCGAATCCCATGTTTTAAGTTTAGATTCATATTTCCAGTAAGCCCCTTCACCAGAGGCGGCCGCATTTTCTTCTTTGCTTTGAAAAACTCGTTTCTCTCCTGCTACGGCTCCCACATTTTCATTTTTGTAATGCCTTGTTAAAAGACGGATGGCCTGCGGATTCAAAAAGGTATTAGCATCTGAGAGAATTGTGATGGGAGTATTCACCTGCCCCATTACTCGGTTAACTGCTGCATTCTTCCCTTTTCGCTCTTTTTCGTGGAATAATTGGACTCGAGGATATTGATTAATAATTTCCACACTATTATCGGTAGATCCATCAGTTACAAAATACAGGGTTATCTTATTTACTGGGTAATCAAGTTGAAGTGTATTCTCTATTTTCTCCTTAAGGATGTCAGCCTCGTTAAAACAAGCTACGATTAAACTCACTTCGGGCACTTCGTCATTATTAAAATATGATATTTTCTTTTCTGAAAACTTCTTTTTGATGGTCACAAAACAAAAAAGAAGAATGGGATATCCTATATAAGTGTAGCTGATAAGTAGCAGACTGATCCAAAAAGCGATATTCATAATAGATTAAAAATTTAAGGTAAAAATATCGCTAAGCTTAGTAATTTTGTGATTCTGTAGTTTTTTTCTTTCAATTAGTTGGCAATGATTAAGATAGGCTTCAAAAAGCATCATGTATATGGGGCGTGGTTTGCACTGGCGTTTCTACTAGCTCATTTAGGGTATGCCCAAACCCCTCCAACTTTTACGAGTACTCCCGTAATAGCGGCTACTTATAGTGCGCTGTACACGTATTCGATCAAATCTGATGATGTGGAAAGCGATGCTCGGGAGATTGTATTAACTTCTGGTCCTCTGCCAATTGGTTTATTATTGGTTGACAATGGGGATGGGACGGCTCAACTTTCAGGAACTGTGATGGAAACAGGAAGTTTCCCTATCGAACTCACAGTGCAAGAGATAGCCGACAACTCAATGAAGGAGGCTCAGTCATTCATAATTACGGTGGCGAAGGCACCTGCGGTGATAGTTCTTTCTAATCTTAATCCTATTTATGATGGAACGCCTAAGTCTCCAACTATCACCACTACTCCAACAGGGTTATCAGTAGATGTAACTTATAATGGTGTTGCCACCCAACCTAGTTCTGCTGGAAGTTATGCAATAGTTGCAACGGTTAATGATGTAAATTTTTCTGGTACCGAAACGGGTACTTTGATCATTGCCAAGGCACCACTCACCGCGAAGGCAGATGACCAATCTCGGCAATATGGGTTGGCCAATCCTTCGTTGACTATTTCCTACACAGGATTTTTAAATTCAGATAGCCCGTCTTCTATAACGGTCCCCACTATTTCAACTACGGCCACTCCCTTGAGCAATGTGGGTTCTTACCCGATCACCTTGTCGGGGGGCTCTGCAGCAAACTACATATTAACATTACAAGATGGAACTATAGCTGTAACTAAGGCACCGCTCACCGCGAAGGCTGATGATCAATCGCGGCAATATGGGTTGGCCAATCCAACCTTGACTATCTCCTATACAGGTTTTTTGAATTCCGATAGCCCGTCTTCTATAACGGTTCCTACTATCTCAACCACGGCCACTCCCTTGAGCAATGTGGGTTCTTACCCGATCACTTTGGCGGGAGG
>JAYWHU010000085.1:0-3535 GCA_043777495.1 Cyclobacteriaceae bacterium
CGCGCAGCGAGGTCGGGGGTGAGTCAGCATTTTTGTAATCTAAACGCAATCACTGAAGTAGCATGACCAATACTGCAATAGAACTTAACAATCCAAAAACAATTCGTGCCTGGTGTGCGTATGATTGGGCAAATTCTGTCTATTCGTTGGTCATTACCTCAGCCATCTTTCCTATTTATTATCAATCTATAACCACGTCAGCGACTGGAAGTGATCAAGTCGATTTTTTTGGTAGGCAGATCACTAATTCTGTTTTGTATTCTTATGCACTTTCATTTTCATTTTTATTGATTACACCATTACTTCCCCTGCTCTCTGGCATTGCCGATTATGCAGGGAGCAAAAAAGCATTCATGCGTTTCTTTTGCTACTTGGGTGGAACAGCCTGTATGGGTATGTATTTCTTTAAAGCATCTACTCTCGAGTGGGGAATATTTTGTGTCGTGCTTGCCAGTATTGGTTACTCTGGCAGTCTCGTATTTTACGATGCCTTCTTGCCAGAGATTTCATCACGCGATCAATTTGATAAGATAAGTGCCAAAGGTTATTCATGGGGCTACTATGGCGGAGTAGTACTGCTCATTGTCAATTTAGTATTGATTGAAAAGCACGAGCTTTTCTTTTTCAAGAGTGAAGGCGATGCAGTTCGGTTTTCTTTTTTACTGGTTGGTGTTTGGTGGATTGGCTTTGCGCAAATCCCATTACGATTATTGCCTGAAATTTCCACTGGCAAAAAAGGCCAAAAGAATTTTTTAAAAGGATATGAAGAATTAAAAAAAGTCTGGAATAGCCTCAAGGTGGATAGAGATTTGAAGTGGTATATCATCGCTTATTTCTTTTTTAATATGGGGGTGCAGACCGTGATGTACATGGCAGCTACATTCGGCTCAAAAGAATTGAAGTTGGAAGATTCCAAATTGATTGCCACGGTGCTGTTGATTCAGCTAGTGGCAGCATTAGGTGCATTCCTTTTTGCGCGCCTTTCTCGCAACATTGGCAATAAACTCACACTCATTTATATGATTTGCTTTTGGATCGTCATTTGTATTGCCGCTTACTTTGTTACCACCGAATATCAGTTTTATTTTTTGGCCACTGCCGTGGGATTGGTAATGGGTGGGATACAATCATTGTCGCGAGCTACGTACGCCAAGCTGATCCCTTCCAATTCTATCGATCATGCTTCTTATTTTAGTTTTTTCGATGCGGCCTTCAATCTTTCAATTGTGGTGGGCACTTTTAGTTATGGCTTCATAGAAGATTTTACAGGCAGCATGCGCAACGGCAATTTAGCCATTGGATCTTTTTTTGTTATTGGCCTGGTATTGTTAACAAATGTGAGGAGCTCGGCTATTCAAAGTAGGCATGATCAAAGTTGAAGGATTGTCATATTCTTATTCGGGGTCAGATAATGAAAAAATTTCTTTCCCCGATTTTTCGTTGCCCCAAGGCGACCATTGTCTTTTATTGGGCGAATCGGGGAGTGGCAAGACTACGTTGCTCCACTTGTTGGGCGGATTATTGCGGCCTTCTCATGGTAAAATAGAAATAGTAGAGGAAGATATTGCTCTGTTATCAGAAACTGAACTCGATCAATTCAGGGCAAGACATCTTGGATTTATTTTTCAAAAAAACCATTTAATCTCTGCATTGACAGTGAAGCAGAATCTATTGATGGCTCCTTTTTTAGCTGGGAAGAAACAAGATTTTGGCAGAATAGAAGAAGTGCTAGGTGAATTGGGTTTGTCATCCAAGTATAATTCTAAAGTGACCGAACTAAGCCAAGGGCAAGCTCAGCGAGTGGCTATTGCACGAGCGATGATAAATAAGCCTGCATTGATTTTGGCCGATGAGCCAACCTCTTCGCTGGATGATAAAAATTGCCAGCGGGTGATTGACTTATTGCTTTCCTTGGCAAATCAAAATAAATCAACCCTGTTGGTGGCCACACATGACCAACGATTGAAAGAAAGGTTTGTAAATCGAATTGAAATTAAGTCTGGTTCTCCTCAGAGTCTCCCGTCTCGGGGACTCTGAGGAAGCACTGAATTGGTTGAGATATGATCCAGTGGTAAAATGAGAAGCGCAGAGTCTCCGAGGCGAGAGACTCTGCGAGGAAGTAAAAAAATCTTGCGGAACTTTGATTCTCCTCAGAGTCTCCCGTCTCGGGGACTCTGAGGAAGCACTAAATTGGTTGAGATATGATCCAGTGGTAAAATGAGAAACGCAGAGTCCCCGAAGCGGGAGACACTGCGAAGAAGTAAAAAAATCTTGCAGAACTTTGGTTCTCCTCAGAGTCTCCCGCCTCGGGGAATCTGAGGAATTACTGAGCAGGTTGGATACGTTGCAAAGATAGAATGAGAAGCGCAGAGATTCTGTGATGAATCCCAAACGTTTTTTTGTTTTTTTCTTAGCGCGCCATGGAAGTCCATCCCCCTGAATATTGGCAGTGGTTGGCTTGCATCATTTTTTTGAAGTCCAAGTGCGCTGGTGGTATGGTGCGCAGCGAAGGCGTTTTGCGCATGCGCACTTGCCCTCCAAAAAAACGTGACAGCCTTGGCCTTTGTGCTTGGCGGTTTTGTTGCTTGCGTTTTGTCCATGTATTTATTTTTTACCTTTGCCCCAAGGCGGCCTTGTGCCAGCCAGGAAAGAGGGGCGGTCGTTATTGGTTTAATGACCGCTCTTCCGTTTTCAGGCTGCCATCTTTTGCTCCCCTTTATCGGTTTCATTTTTAAGGAAATCCTTATCATAGGGTTTGTTTGTTTTGTAAAGGGTGTAGATCAACTCCAACAATTTCCTTTGGACGGCCACGGCCGCTTTCATTTTCACACCGTGCTTTGACACCAACCTTGCAAATATTGTTGCGAACCTTTCTTCGTTGCGTATGGCCGACAGGGCGGGCATGTGCAAGGCCTTTCGCAAGTGCCTGTTCCCCTTCTTGGATATTTTTGCTTTGCCCTTTACCGATGTGCCCGATTGTTTTTCTTGCACGTCCAGCCCCGCATAGCTTGTCAACTGCCGTTTACTTCGGATCAATTCAAACCCGTTGGTTTCTGCCAGCACCGTGGCCGCGGTCAACAGCCCCACACCGGGTATGGTGCAAATGAGCTCAATGGACTTGGCCACTTGTTTTTCCCCTTTCACCAGAGCGGCTATCTCCGCTTTGATCTCAGCCTCTTGCTTATTGAGCAGCCTGATCCGTGCATTCACCCTGGCCACGCTTTTCTTGTTGGGGAACGCTTGTGTTTCCTCGGCATGCAACTGGTTTTTGGACACCGTCCTGTCTTCCACAACCTGGTCGCGTTCACGGGTCAATTGCTTTAGCTCCCTGAAGATTTCCTTGGGACGTTGCCAGTTGTCCAGTTTCCTTTCAAGCCCGAACCTCGCTATGGCCTCTGAGGCTGTCTTGTCGGTGACCGTTTTCACATCCAACGTGCGGAAGTAGTTGCTGATCTTGTTGGGCAGCACGATACTCACATCATGTCCTCCCCCTTCTAAAAAATAGGCCAATCTTTCATGGTAAGCACCCGTTGCC
>JAYWHU010000086.1:0-44339 GCA_043777495.1 Cyclobacteriaceae bacterium
AGCCTGTTAATTTACCTCCGCTTACTGTTGTCAATACAGCGGATCCGTTACCTGCTTTGATGGCAGCAATTACTGCCGCTGCATCAAGATTTCCACTTACCACATGGTACGTTAAGATTTTAGCCAATTGCGCTTTATTCTCTGGCTTCAATAATGAAGCTACTGTACCAGCGGGCAACTTATCAAAAGCTGCGTTGGTAGGAGCAAACACCGTGAACGGACCTTTGCTTTTTAAAGTAGTTACTAAATCAGCAGCTTTTACGGCAGCTACCAAAGTAGTGTGATCTTTTGAACTGATGGCAATATCAACCACATCGTTGGATTGACTAAATGACGATACCGAAGCAACTAAAGCGAAGAGGACAAAAAATAATTTTTTCATAATGTTTTTTAATTTGTTTGATGGTAGAACATCAGATAGTTCATTTAGTTTCAAATAAGTTTAAAATAAAATTGTTACTAAATTATTATGCCTATTTCTAACTGATGCTACGCAAAATATTTCGTGTTGTCAGTTCGATAAACTCAGTCTGGCATTCGTTTAGCTATTTTGCGTAACATCAGTTTCTAATTAATGTTCTCTGTTGATTATGAAAAGAATGTTAAACAAAAGGATGTTGAAGGGGTTAAAAGTCAGAGTATTTCTAAAGACTTTGTCAGGTTGAGCCTGTCGAAACAAGAACTTATAGATACCATTAACTCAAATTTTATCCATGTCTAATTTTTTAAAAGCTAACTGGGAAAATATTATCATGGCCAACTATGCTGTGCCAATAGAAACTCTAAAACCATTTATACCGCGGGGAGTTGAAATTGATCTTTACAACGACACGGCTTACGTAAGCTTAGTTGGGTTTATGTTTAAAAATACAAAGTTGTTTCAAGTGACAATTCCTTGGCTGGGCACGTTTGAAGAAATCAATCTCCGATTTTATGTAATCAGAAAAGAAGATACTACATTAAAAAGAGGGGTTGTATTTATCAATGAAACTATTCCATACAAAGCAGTGGCGTGGGTAGCCAACAAACTATACAAAGAGCATTATACGGCCATTGCTACTAAGCATAAATGGAATGTTGAAAAAGAAACAAAATTCATAGAATATCAATGGAATATTAGTGGCCAATGGGACAGTCTCTCTGTGGAAGCCTTAACTATAACTGAAGTGATGAGCAATGGGAGTTTTGAGGAGTTTATTTTAGAGCATTACTTTGGTTACACCAAAATAGATGACCACACTACTGAGGAATATCAAATTAGACATCCACGCTGGAAAGTGAATAAAATTATTAATTACCGAATCCATTGCGACTTCGCAAAAATGTACGGTAGCGAATTTGGATTTCTAAATTTCACAGAGCCAGATTCAGTATTTCTTGCAGAAGGATCTAGTGTAGAAGTTGATTGGAAAAGAAATAAAATAAGTTTCAATTCATGAAAATGGGCTTCCTTATTGGAAGTCTATTTATTTTTTTTCATTTCTTGTAAACTCAAATAAAATCCGGTGCTGAAAAGCAGTGTGATCAACGCAGCAAAATAAGGAATCAGATCATTCATGCTTTCCAAAATTTAAAAGTTTCAAATAGATGCCGAAGCCGAGGATAGACGGCACCCACAGGCCAATAAAGATGGCTGAATCGTGTTCACCTTTGAACCATAGAAATTCAGAGAACACGAGAGAAAGAAAAGCGGAAATCAGCAATAAAAAATCGGTGATGGTGAATTTTTTAAACATAGGTGAGAAGTTTGAATTAAATTAATGAGGAGACAACAAAGAAAAAAAACTGCTCTCAGAAATGAGAGCAGCCTTTTAGTTTTCGAAGAAATTATTTCGGTAAAATAACTGTGTCGATCACGTGGATCACACCATTGGAAGCTTCCAAGTCAGCCGTTACTACTTTGGCGCCATTGATACTTGCTCCGCCTACTAAGCTAACGGTAATCTCTTGCCCGTTTACCGTAGCAGCTTTTTGTCCTTCTGTCAAATCAGTTGACATCACCTTTGCCGCTACCACGTGGTACGTTAAGATGGCGGCCAACTTAGCTTTGTTCTCAGGTTTTACCAATTCTTCTACTGTGCCAGCAGGAAGTTTGGCAAAGGCTGCATTGGTCGGTGCAAAAACAGTGAAAGGACCTTTACCACTTAGTGTTTCAACTAAGCCAGCAGCAGTAACCGCAGCTACTAGTGTGGTGAAATTTTCATTGCCTGCGGCAATTTCTACAATGTTTTGCATACGTTTTTTTTAATTTAGTTTATAATACATCAGTTGAACAGGCCAATCCTTGCATTGTTATAAAATAGTTTTAGAGTATTTCTAAAAACCTAAATTGATTGTCAGACTGAGCTTGTCTAAGTCATTTTAGTATGCGAAAAGCCACCAGTTGGTTTCGACAGGCTCAACCTGACAAGGTTTTTTAGAGATGCCTTTTATTATAAAGTTTAGCGCTCGTTGCTAAAGAGATTAAATAATTTTCTAACATATTGACTAAACGTTTGTTCTTACTAAGTAAAGATCATGCAAGCCACCAACAATTATTTGGACAAGCAACGCCTAGTGGGCGATGTAGAAGCTGATTCGCTCATTGAAGCCATCTTTTCAAGACAACAACAAACTGTTTTGTATGGATTACTTCAACTAGAAGGAAAGGACATTAGCCAACAGCCCGCTTCATCTATCAGAGATTTTATGATTTCGCGCAAGAAAAAACCAGCGTGGTACAATCAAAGGCAATTGCAAAACGGACAGCGATTATTTAAAAAGTATGCGATGGAAATAATGACTTTGCTTGGCGCAATGTCGTTGCCGTATTGCTATGCAGCCTCGCCAGGAAATAAAGCACTCTACCTTTCTGATAAGATGCGCAAGTCTCCGGGCAAGCGACTGATGGATACGGCATCATTTGTTATCGCTGTTTTAAGTCAAGGAAGTTTAGAAGAGATTGGGCTTGGTAGTGTTCATATTAATAAGGTACGACTCATCCACGCACTATCAAGATACTATTTAAAAAAGCAACCTACTTGGGATATGGCGTGGGGGCTGCCCATCAACCAAGAAGATATGGCGGGTACCAACTTGGCTTTCTCTTATGTGATTTTATTGGGGATGCAGCAATCTGGTTTTGTGTTGTCAGAAAAAGAGAAAGAAGACTTTCTTTTTGTGTGGCGATACATTGGCTATCAACTATGCATACAAGAAGATTTGTTGCCTGCATCGTTTAAAGAAGCAGGTGGCTTGGCCAACTTGATTAAGAAGCGCAATTTCAAAAAGACGGAAGAGGGCATTCAACTTACTTCTGAGTTATTGAGTTATTACAAATTGAGTGTTCCTTCTTCTCAGGCAGAGCTGGTGCCTTCGCAAATTCGGTATTACCTGGGCAATGAAGTGGCTGAATACATTGGTCTCACGAGCGACCCGAGTAGAGATCGAATTACTTCTGCGGTCAGTTCGTTAAAGGCGCTGCAAAATATGGTATCTGTTCAGCCCGACAGTTATCAAAATATGCTTTCGCAACATTCGCTCTTGAAGAAGAAGTTCGCGTAGAGTTACTGCCTCCCTGCCCGGCATATCTCGATTCAAAAAGTCTTCAAATTAAATCAGTTAAAGTAAGTGCGTGAGATCTATTACCGCAATCGCCTACGCGATTGCGCTTTTTTGCATTGTGGCTGATTTTAAGTGAGTTAGAAACTATACGCGCTTTTTCGTAAGAGTGAAAGTTACGTATATTTAAGAGTTAGTGGCAATTTTATGACAGACATCGTAACCTATTTCAGCCAAATAGGAATTGACAAAAAAGACCTTGAACAATTTCTAAAACTTCTTAAAGTGAAAACGTATAAGAGTGGCGACACTATTCTGCAAAACGGACAAACGGACAACTATCTTTCTTTTTTGAAAAGCGGACTTATTCGTTATTTTGTAAATAATGACGGCAAAGAATTGACATTTGATTTTATTTCTCCCAATTCATTTTATTGCCATTACGATTCATTTTATAGCAGAAAACCAACTCGATTTAATTCGGAAGCATTGACTGATATTGAAATATACACCATTCATTTTGACGATTTAACTTCTTTGTTTAAAACCTGTGAATTCGCAAAAGATTTATCAAGAATTGCCGTTGAAAAACTGTTGGAAAAAAAAGTTAAACGAGAATTGTCTTTACTTACACATTCACCCAAAGAAAGATATTTAAACCTTTTAAAAGAGCAACCAAAACTATTTCAACATATTCCTCAAAAATATTTAGCCACTTATTTGGGAATTGTTCCAGAAACATTAAGTAGAATACGAAAACGCCTTTCTTGACTAAAGTCAACGACAAATGATTTTCTTATTTCCACTTTTGCATAAAAAAAATGGAAATAGAAATAACATATATCGATACCGCTTGTGTCCTAATCAACGTTGGTGGTTTTCGCATAATAACCGACCCTGCACTTGACAATAAAACAGGTTTTTTTCCAAAATTGGTGGGCAACCCTTTTATATTCTCAAAAAAAACAATGAACCCATTAATAGGAGAACTAAGTACGCCTATTGATTTAGCATTGATTAGCCACGACCAACACGGTGATAATTTGGATAATTCAGGTAAAAAACTATTAGAAAATGTGCCAACAATTTTATCTACAAAAGGCGCAGAAAAACGATTACAAAAATTAAACGTAATCGGTTTAAATCCGTGGGAAACACATAGTATTGAAACGCCATTGGTGAAAGGTTTAAAAATAACCGCTGTTCCTGCACAGCATACCAATATTAAAAGATTGATTTATGCAGTTGGACACGTTATCGGATTTGTTATTGAATGGGACAATCAAGAAAATGGCGCGTTATATATTTCAGGCGACACGGTTTTGTTTGAAGGAATTTCTGAAATTTCTGAAAAATTTAAAATCAAAACAGCAATACTTCATTTAGGAGCAGGTGCATTTCCTTATTTAAAGCCCAAATTACGAGTTACAATGAATGCCGAAGAAGCCATACAAACCGCTGAAATAGTAGCTTGCAAGCAAGTAATACCCATTCATTATGAAGGATGGTGGCATTTTAAAGAGCCCATAGAAAAAATGAAAAAAGAACTAAATCAATCTTCTATTAAAGACAAAATTCTTTGGCTTAAAAGAGGCACTAAACAAACAATAAAGTTATGATAGGCGATTACAAATGGGGTTTAAAAACCAAAGGAAATTTAAACTTAATGGCTAAAATTTATTTTGCCTACGAAGCAATTAAAGTAAAACAGAATTCAAAAAATGCAAAAGCTACCACTTTCGCTTACAACGAAAATGATTTTACTATTCCAAATTCCTCATTAATAAATCAAACTATTGAGTTTTTAAAAGATACGCAACAAGAATTTTTGATAAATCATTGTATTAGAACATATCTGTTTGGTAATATTATTGGGCAGAATGAATTTATTAAATTTGATAAAGAAATATTTACAATTGCATCATTAATGCACGATTTTGGGCTTGTGAGAAGTCATCAGTTTAAACATAGCAATTGCAACTGTTTTGCTATTGAAGGAGCCATTGCAACAGGGCTTTTTCTTGAAAATCAAAATGTAGCGAAAGACAAAATAAAAATCATTCAAGATGCTATTTCACTACATTTGAATATTAAAATCTCGACAGATATGCCCGAAGCATATTTGCTAAACAAAGGTGCTGCAGTTGACGTAATTGGACAAAATTTAAAAATTTTTAACCCTGATTTTTTGACCAAAGCCATCGAAAAATATCCGAGATTAAATTTTAAGACAGAAATTCACCAATTAATGAAACGCCAATGCAGAGAAAGACCTCAATCTAGAATCTCATTTTTATACAAAAATGGATTCCCTTCGTTAATAAAAGAAGCTGACTTTGACGAATAAAAACTGCCACTAAGAACACCTTGTCAAAAGTGGCGGTTTCGTGCTTCGTAGGACAGTTTTGTGGGTATATAAATTTAGTGATTCGTATGAAAGTTTGTGCATAAAATCGCCACCTTCGGCAAGCTGCAAAACGTTAGGCGTTATGCCACAAGAACGGAACTGTAACAAGCAATTAAGGAAAAAATAAACAAAAATGAGAACTAAAAATAAAAATTATAACCATGAAAAACTTTCATAATTTAATGTTACTCACATTTATATTATTAACATTCATAACTCAATCACAAGTACAAACAAAAACAGCTAAAAAAATGAACAATCAAATCATTCAAAAATTTTACGTAATTGGAATATCAACAAGAACAACCAATGAAAATGGACAATCTGCAAAAGACATTGAAAAGTTATGGGGAAAATTCTGGGGAGAAGAAACACAAAAACAAATACCGAATAAAGTAAACGAAGATATTTATGCAGTTTACACAGATTACGAAACCGACTTTAACGGACCATACACAACAATTGTTGGATTGCAAGTGAATTCATTAAAAGATATTCCAAAAGGTTTTGTTGGAATAACAATTGAAAAAGCAGAGTATCAAAAATTTGTATCAAAAGGTAAAATGCCAGAAGCAGTTTTTAATACTTGGATGGAAATATGGCAAAATAAAAACCTAAACCGATCTTATAAATATGATTTTACTATTCACGGAAAAAAATATTATGACGGAGAAAATGCCGAAGTAGAAACTTTTATCTCTGTAAAACAATAGAAATTATTATAAATAAATGCCTAACAGCGGTTTGAAAAAATTGGGGTTTTGGTCTTGAATTTAAACATAGTTTTGTGCTTTTGAATTTCGTGATTAACCGAAAGTTTAGGCTTACCAAATCCCCAACTTCCGCAAGCCACGAGACGTTGGTGGCAATGTGGCCGGACGAGAAAGCCAACTAACTGTTGACACTCTACTTATCGAGTTTTCCAACGGGGACAAAGGGGGACAACAGAAATAATTCAAGAGAACTTGGGACTGTGGAATAAATATATGAGACCTCTATCGACAATTTTATTACTTTTCTTTTTTATTGACACGTACTCACAATCGAAAAACATGACCAATCAAGAAAGTTTGGAGATACCTAAAATAAACTTTGACAGTAAAGGAGAGTTGGTAATTACAGCTTCACCGAATTCTTCAAAGCACGACTTTGATTTTTATCAGGGCAAATGGAAACTTCTTAATAAAAAATTAAAAATACGTTTAAATAACAGCACAGAATGGACAGAATTTGAATCAACTCAAGAAATGTATAAAGTATTAAATGGCACAGGGAATATTGACAACTATCTTGCAACATTTGACGGTGTCCCATTCGAGGGAATGTCCATTAGACTGTTTAACCCAAAGACAAAGCTATGGAGCATTTATTGGGCCGACTCCAGTGAAGGTGTATTGCAACCCCCAGTTGTAGGTTCATTTGACAATAATGTTGCTCATTTCTTTACAAAGGACACGTTTAACGACCGCAAAATATTAGTTGTGTTTCGTTGGGACGTTAAAGACAAGGAAAACCCAATTTGGAGTCAAGCATTTTCGGACGACAACGGTAAAACTTGGGAATGGAATTGGTACATGTATTTTAGTAAATTCACCAAGGCTGACTGAGAAATAGAAAGACGGTTGAATAAAGACTGGCGAGATGACTTACGAATGAGGTTATGAGAAGGCCACACAGCCACCAACATATAAGGCTTAAACGAAGCCCAGCCACGCACGAAGCCCGCTACGGAGAAGCCCGCTTGTTTGGCTGGGGTTCGTTGTAAGCCTCTGTTGAACTGAGGCTTCGGTAGTTTCCCCTATGGGATTTTAATTGAGTTGGGTGTGGATTGGTTGCGAACCGATCTGCTGACATTGTAGATCGTCAAGTATTTTTCAAAGAGGAAACCATCCGCCTGAAAGCAGGATTTATATTTTGCGCAAAGCGCCAACATCATTTCACCTAGATTTTCTTTTGTTGGACAATAGGTCAGCGTTCCCATCATTTTTTTGGTAGCGGTTTTATATTCAAGCGGCTTGTTGTTGGGCAAGGGAAACGTTCCCACTCTCTGAGCAGTCAATTATAAATGTATCATTTAATTATTTATTAGTCTACTATTTCGTTTTTGTTTCCTATAATTTTCGCCAGGCTACTTCAGCAATAACTGATTGACCGCCCTGCGTTGTATGTGTTACTACATAGGTCAACACATTGTTAACGAAGGTATAGGAGCGATTTTGTTGTGTATCCTCCCAGTTAGGAAAAGAAGCATGTTCAATATTAAACGTAATTGTTTTATTCTTTTCATCCATTGAATACTGACCAAAGTGTGAGTTGCTTCCTTGCACCAAGGCGGCATTCTCTTCTGGTGTGCATACATTTTTATCACCAGAAGCTACTTTGGGTCGTTTGGCTTTTAAAATCTGGATAGCGTAATGACCAGCTTTGTCCACCATCAACATTCCTTGTGGATTATCACCATATGGATACACCTTGCTACCATCGGGGTATATATTGGTAACTGAAACAAGTATCCAAGTTCCAACAATGTTTTGTTTTAAACTCCCTTCGGAGGATTTATTCTTTTGAGCATAGAGTATAGACATGCTGCAAAACAAAAAGAGTAGAGCAAAAGTATTTTTCATAATTTTTAGTGTTATTTTATTGCAAGTGTAGGCAAAGTTTGCCATTACTTTTCTGTACATTCTTTCACTAAATCTGTACTTTTAGGACATGCCTCAAGTGAATCTACATCAGCCATTTGAAATTGAACACCTTACATTGGAGAAATTCCGCCATACGGCTCGTCAGAATAATTTTTTTGAACTTATTTACATTGTAGAGGGGACGGGTGTGCAGTACACCAACAACAATCGCTTCAATTATCGGAAGGGGAACCTCTTCCTGCTAACACCCCAAGACCGTAACTCCTTTGAAATAACAACTACAACCCAATTCTTCTTTCTACGTTTCACAGCGCTCTATGTTAATATCGTTAAGGATCGTGACTGGACAGAGCGTATTGAGTTTATCCTAAACAATGCCAGCCACCGGCCCGGCTGCATTTTAAAAAACCAAGCCGACAAACCCATTATAGCCTCGCTGGTTGAAAACATCATCCGCGAACAGCAAAATCAACAATTGTATTTTTATAAAATAATCCAACAACTCGTTAATACCATTATTGTTATTGTCGCTCGAAACATTGCCTTGAAACTACCTAAAAACATTAAAGAAAATACAGGCGAAGAAGTGCTTAACATTCTCCACTATATCCAGCAGCACATTCAAAATCCTGATAAACTAAAAGCAAAAGAAATTAGCCAAGAACTCAATATTTCTTTGAGCTATTTAGGGCGCTACTTCAAAAAACAAACAGGCGAAACCTTGCAAGAGTATATCGGCAAATACAAAGTACGACTAATCGAAATACGTTTAGTAAATACCGACATGCGCATCAATGAAATTGCCCACGAACTTAGTTTCACTGATGAGAGTCATCTCAACCGGATTTTTAGAAAGTATAAAGGAATTAGCCCTTCCGAATACCGTAAGCAGTTTTATGCTGTTTCCACTTAAGGTCACACCCGCAAAAATATATAACAAAACAACCCACGTTCAAAGCCAGCCAAATAGTACCAAATAGTATGCTAAGGTTAATATAAGCGGAAAAGTTATAAATGAAAAATGCCCACCGTGTGACTTACTAAAAAAGATTGGTGTTAATTAGCGAAGGACAAAAGACATGGCTACGACCAACGAGAGGAGAAGGACTCTACCACTACCAACAAAATGTATAAAACTGGGGTGCAGTGTAAATTTGTAGTTTGGTTTTCTTAATTTCGTTCGGTCAAGTGGGACAGGACGCGGCTTCGAAAACCGCCACGCTTTATGCACTCACGTTAGGAAATAGATAAGCCCAAGCACCACTGAAATAGCAATTTTCATCTTGATAGTTTTTCAGAACGACTCGCCCATGCAATCCAAATCAATAAGTGAATTAAAGAAAACTTAAGATTGGGTTTCCGAAAATGATTGGGTAGCGGCAGAGCCGCGAAACACCTGTAGAATATATGTTTTACACCATTTTAGAAGGTGCAGCGCACCGACATATTTAATATTACGGTGCGCTGCACCTTTAAAATTTTACTTTGATCATTTTTACTTACAAATATTTAAGGTGCGCTACACCTTTTATTTTTATAAGAAAGCCGTGCACAACCTATCGGTTTCCTAGGTGTCTGACACTTTTTAAGTATATTGTCGTTTGATATAAGTGTAAGTCCAGTTATTTAACTGTTTAGAGAAAAGTGCAACTATGAACAAACTATAAATTTAATATTGCTATGAATACATTCGCCATTATCGCTCAACTCATTATCGCTGTGTCCATCATTTATGTGTGGGTATTCCGTTTTGATAATATCATAGTTGAATTTAAACAATACGAGTTAAGTGACCTTGTCCGCTCGGCTGTGGGTGCAGCCAAAATATCATTGGCAACTTTGATTGTTACGGGCATTTGGTACCCAGCTTTAGTGTTTATTCCTTCTCTCTTCATGGGTTTCCTGATGGTATCTGCTCAGTACTTTCATTTCAAAGTAAAAAATCCAATAAACAAATACATTCCTTCCTTCTTTTTGCTCCTCCTCTGTGTCTTTCTGGCAGTTGTATCTGAAAGACCATTTTAGAAATGAATTTGCTGCTACTTCTTACACTTTTTTCAAGTGTGTCATTTTTAATTTATGGAATTTCTTATTTCTATTCTCCTCAAATGAAAAAGGAGTTCGAGCGTTTTGGACTCAAAAAGTTTGGAACACTAACGGCACTTTTAGAAATAGTAGGAGCTATTGGCTTGCTGGTTGGATTTATCTCTGCTCCCATCCTTTTAATTTCTTCTGGAGGATTAGCGTTATTGATGTTCTTGGGTTTAGTGGCAAGGGCTCGCGTAAAAGATAGCCTCTGGGTTTCATTGCCCGCCTTTTCATTCATGGTATTGAATGCCTATATTTTCTATGCTGCATTTGGGTAGTGGGCAGGCCTTCACTTTTGAGTAACAAGGGCTATAGCTAACTGTGATGGATCTTCTTTTTCTGTTTTGCGCTTGGTATGCTTTTTTAAAATACCCTGGTTTTCTTTTTGTACGGTTGGAGTTTTTTTTGTTTTCCACAAATGCTCCCGTGCATAGCGTGCGGTTTGTTGTATATCAACAATGGGTTGCGGATAGTCTTCGCCTATTTTAATATTAATTTTGAATTGATCTTCTATCGGCATCAACCAAGGTTGATGAATAAATTCTGTTGGGATATCTTTAAGTGCAGGTACCCATTTTCTAATAAAATTTCCTTCGGGGTCGTGGTCGATGCTTTGCTTGACGGGGTTATAGATACGGATGGTGTTTACACCCATAGTACCTGCTTGCATTTGAAATTGCGGGTAGTGAATGCCTGGTTCGTAATCCAAGAACTGTCTTGCTAAAAAGTGAGCACCTGCTTGCCAAGGTTGCCATAGGTGATGTGTAAAAAAAGAGACTAGCAAGCTGCGCATTCTGAAATTTAAGTACCCCGTGGTTTTTACACAGTTGATACACGCATCTATCAATGGATAGCCTGTTCTACCCGTTTCCCAAGCAGTTACCAATTCAACGTTGGTTTGATTTCTGATTTCGTTGAACCCTTTGTTTAAATTTTCAAATTCCATTCGGCACTCACTTTCAAATTTTTGAATGAAATGACAATGCCAGTGTAGTCGATTAATAAAAAATCCAAGGTTTCTTTTGTCACCAGTTTCTGAGATCGCTTCTAAAGTGGCCTGATACACCTGCTTCATACTAAGATTGCCCCATGCCAAATAAGGTGATAATCTGCTGCAACTTCTTCGGCTCTCTTCTGGCTTAGAAATATATTTGCTATAACCCGCTTTTCGTTGATATAAGAAACTTCTTAGGTATTGATTTGCAGATGAAGGGCCACCGGGTTGAAATTGATTATTGATTGGATAAGGGTTGGTGAAGAGGGGGAGCGGGTGGGCGGGTAATGGAACGCACTGCAGATTACTTAAGTTGGCCGAGTACATGGGCGCACTCATCGTCTGCATCCATCTTTGGTTAAATGATTTTCGATTTCCAAGTCCTCTAATGATTCCGTTGGTGGGATATTCTTTCCATAAGATATTTTTTTCTTTACAGAACTTCGCTACCGATTGGTCGCGCTGATAGGTGAGGTGATTTCCAATTTCTTCATGTGAGAAGATGGCATGTACTTCAAAAATTTCCGCTATTTTTTGCAAACTTGGTAATGCTTCACCGTGGATGGTGTGGATGCGATGACCATACCCGGCAAGTACTTTGTTCAGTTCATCAATCGATTGTTGCGCAAATCGCCAGTGCCGTTCATCGCTATCTGCGCAACCCATCACCGAAGGCTCATAAAAATAAATCATCAGTACTGGAAGACTATCTTCTGATGCCCGCAACAAAGGTTGGTGGTCGCTCAATCGTAAGTCTCGCTTAAACCAGATAATATTAATGGACGGTTTATCCACTTTACTTGCTTGATAATGATTTCAAAATTTTTTCTGCTTGCTGAATGTGCCCTTGCTGTTTCTCTTTCGGCATCTTATCAAAAATCTTTACCAGCATACCGAGCCTCGGGTTTTTCAAAAAGAAATCTCTGTGCGTGTGCATGAATCGCCAGAACAAACCATCCCATATCGGTTGCCAATTTCCTTTTGGGTAGTCGCTCATCTTCATTAAGTAATTGCTGCCGCTGATGTAGGGCTTGGTGGCCATCAATCCGCCATCCGCAAACTGACTCATGCCATACACGTTGGGCACCATCACCCAATCGTACGAGTCAATGAAGAGCTCCATAAACCATTTATAAACTTCATCCGGGTCAAACTCGCAGAGCAACATAAAATTACCCAGCACCATCAGCCGTTCAATGTGATGACAGTATCCAGTGGCCAACACTTTTTTGATGGTGCTATCAATCGGGGGGATTCCGGTAGTACCATTCCAAAAGGAGGTAGGAATTTTTCGTTTGAACTTCCAATAGTTGGTAGTCCGCTCTTGCGTGCCTTTGGCTTCATACACGCCTCTGATGAATTCGCGCCAGCCAAGAATTTGCCTGATAAATCCTTCGAGCGAATTAAGCGGCACACTATCTTTATTTGCGTATGAGATGGCTTCGTCAATAATTTCTTTCGGGGTTAACAGGCCCACATTCATCATAGGTGTGAGTACACTGTGGTGCAAAATGTTTTCATTATTCACCAAGGCATCTTCGTATTCACCGAATTCTGCGAAGCGCTGAGTTAAGAATTGCTTTAGCCAAATACGACTCTCTGCAAAAGTAGTTGGATAGATAAATGAATTATTTATCTCGCCATAGTTGGAGGAGAAGTTCTTTTCCACGTAAGTGATAGCTTCTGTCCAATGGTCGTTTGGTTTGGGGAATTTTACTTCTGGTGGTTTTTTCCCTTTGGGATATTTCAATCGGTTCTCAGTATCAAACGTCCACTTTCCTCCTTCTGGTTGCAGCTTTTCATCGACTAAGATTTTAAAATGCTTGCGTTGCTTGGTGTAGAAGTCGGTTTGAAAGAAGCGTTCCTTCCCTGCAAAATATTCGTCCACCTGCAGGGCTGTAAGTAAGAATAGAGGGGAATCATACCTACTGACTTTCATCTTTAGCTTAGTTGCCTGATCCGTTATCCTCTTCTTCAATAAGTAATCAGTTTCATCGGAGTGGTGAATTTCTGAAATACCATTTTGTTGGAGATAGGGTAACAGATTTCTGATATCAGCCATTTTTTCATTGGCCTCGATGTAGGTTACTTGATAACCCTTTCCCTTCAAGTACTGCTGGTATGCCTTCATGCTCGCGCGATGAAAGGCTAATTTTTGTTTGTGGAAATTATATTGTTTGAAAAAGAGAATCTCTTCAATCAAATAGATTGACCGTCCTTTTAGCAGTGCTGGATTGCTTTCGAAAAGTTGATGAGGAAAAATAAGAGATACAGATTGTTTCAAGGCAAATCAGTCGGTTTGTTATGAAACACACAATTCGAAATTAAGTTACCACTGGCTGTACCTCAGGGTGGCTATATTGGGCGTGCCACGAATTCAACTATTACGTACTGCCTCTATTTTTCTTCCAGAAACTCATTTTCGCCTTTAGCGCTCTAACTCTTTCTTTGTCAATCAACCCAAAATACACAAGGACAAATAAAACAATCCAAACAAGTCCTTTTATCAGGAAGAAGAGAAATCCGGCTATTCCAATGTCTTTTATGAATTCCATAAAAAGAAAAATTTAATTTTCGACCACACACTGCGCCTCCAATTCTTCGAATATTGAGATGTTAAAATCAAATCCTTTGTTTACCTCGTCAGCCCAATTGTCGCTTTGAACAGCTCGTATCGCCTGAACGACATCCTGCATATCATCAAAAGTATACATGCGACCTGTTGAAGGAACCGACTTCTTAATCATCTGGCCACCAAAAATAAGGGCCATGTAGTTCAAGTAAACGTGAGGCAAAACCTCTTCGTAGGAAAGTGAGCTAAGGTAATCCGCGTATGCTTTCGTGCTGTCTAGAATTAAATCCGCAGAATGCCCTTGAGCCTTTAGCTCTTCCATGTCGGCTTGAACATGATCCGCTCTTTTTAGGCTACTGTGTGGCAACCCGATCTGTTCAATTGCTTTAAAGATTTGCAACTGTTGGTTGAGGTATAGCAAATATTGCTCCTTCGTTAATAAACCCCGAAACATCCTTGAGTTAAAGGGCATTCGTTCGGCAATTTTGTGTTTTTCGCTCGTGGCTTCTTTTAGTGGTAACATTTTACGTGTTGTTTAGAAATATTTGCAAATTTAGAATCATTCTAAATAAAAGCAAATATCTTGTCCAAAACATCTAAATTTCTTTAAAAATGAGGTTTTGCCATTTTGAAAAGAATAGCTGAGCACACTACAGTTTCGCAATTCTGGGGGCATAGCCAAGCGAAACGCAAGGCCACCGGGCTTTGCGCTTCAGGTCCGACCAACACTCGCATCTTCAGCACTTCGGGCTTTTCGCTTCAATCCCTTGCCCTCGCCTTACCCGATGTAATACTTTACAAAAATGTCGTACACTAAATTACCGCTGTGGACTAAAATTGAAAAACGACTTGCCAACTAACTTGATTTTGGTAAAGCTTCCCACCAAAGGCAGAAATATTGAATTCTGCGACTCGTGCTTTTGAAAGCCATGGCCTCGCAGAAATATAAACCCAAACTGATATTATTTAAAATCTTAACGGTGTGCTAACAATTTCCAATCTTTCTTTTTTGTTTTATAGACTGCATCTCTGTGAACTTAGTCACAACATCATTTACCTCGAGCCTCTCTTATGTTGAATTTCTGATTGCCGCATGGGCATTGCGTCTATGATACCGAATAGTCTCTTGGTTGTAACGGGCTCGTGAGTTCTGTATTTTTCGCCACCATCCCTGCCGATAAGTAATATTGTGAACTGACCTGATTTTATGTGAAATCTTTTCGCCAGTTCACTATTGAACTCTACCGCTTCAATTTTAAGGTCTCTTTCAGTTACTTCAAGGCTTTCTATTTCAAGCCATTGTAGTTGTGTCTGAAACGCGAGTTGCCCTTTGCCAAATAAAAGTAGTTTTCTAGGTGTAAAATCTTGAAAAGAGGTGTTGATCATTAGAACCGAGACAAGTAGTAGGAAAAACTTATTTTGTGATGACATTTCCGTGTTGGCATTTACTGAAAACAATGACCTTATCTTTTCTACTTACTATTACTTTAAATAGGATGAATACATCCAGACTAATTTTTCCTGTTCACGAATGTAGTCACTCATTAAGGCGTTCGTTCCTTCATCCCCTGCATCAGCAGAAAGTCTTAACAATTCTCGTTGCTCAACAATTATAATTTCAAATGCTGCTAAAATCGTTTGAACGCCTTGTTTGCCATCCGAAATATCTTTCACCAGTACAATCTCTGCTGTAGTTTTGTAATCATCGAATGTATGAAGTGGCACAGCACCTAGTGTCAGTATGCGTTCCGCCACCTCATCTACTTTAACTAGGAGATCAGTATAGAGTTCTTCAAACTTTAAGTGCAGTTCAAAAAACTTTTCGCCTTTAATGTTCCAATGTAAGCCTCTGGTATTTTGATAAAACATCATGTAATCAGCTAATAATTTATTGAGCCCATCTGAAAGTGATTTGCTTTTTACCTTGTCGAGTCCAATTTGGTTCATTGTTTCCATTTTTATCATTTGTTATTTATAGGAGAACAGCTATTTTCTCGCTTTGTTTCATAGTTTGGATTAATTAGCCCCAACGCAATAAGCTGACTACAAAATTTAGTTTCTTTGAATCGACTCGGTTTTATTTCGATTGCTCCTACAGCGGTCGCTGCAATACTTTACTTCTTCCCAAACCTTTTCCCACTTCTTGCGCCAAGCAAAAGGTCGGCCACATACGGTGCAGATTTTAGTTGGTAAGTTTTGTTTTTTGTTCATGTTTTTTTTTGCCACAGATTCACAGATTGGTTAAGCTACTATTTAAAAATCTGTGAATCTGCGGCTATTGTATTTTTAAATCCGTACCAGCTTCTTCTCCCTTAAATCATTCATCATCAAAATATTTTCATGATTGGTTTGAAATCGTTTTACATCAAATAGAAACATCATGTGGTCGCCTGCCTCTTTGCTCCAAAGTTTTTCAAGTTCCATTAGTCCAGCACAACCTGATAAAACTTTCTTATCGTTCCATATCTCTATTTGCTTTTTGCGAGCGAGATAATTTTCTTTATCATATTGCTTACCGCTTTTCTTGCCCAACACATTTACCACTAAAACATGCTGCTTGCCCAACAGTTGAAGTACTGCTGTTTTGCTTTTAAGAATGTTGTCGAGTGATTGGGTATTGTGATACACCGCTATCATGTATCGTTTGGGTTTCATGCTTACGGCAGATACGTAGGTGCAGATATTCATGTTCACCTTATTCCCATCATAAGTGGCGAGACTGTAAATGGGCAGGTCTGCTAAATTCCATGGACGCTTCATGCGCCTACACTTTCAGGCTCGACATGCCGCCATCGGCATGGAGCACTTGCCCTGTAATCCAACTTGATTTTTCTGAAAGCAAGAATGCAGCAAGGTTGGCCAAGTCTTCGGGTTTTCCAATTTTTTTTAACGGGTGACGCTGTGCGTTGGCTTCTTTCTTTTCGTCTGTGTTGAGAAGTGTACCAGCTAGTGGGGTATCAGTAATAGAGGGCGCAATACAATTCACTCGAATCTTAGGCGCAAACTCTGCGGCCAAGGCTTTTGTCAATCCTTCCACCGCTCCCTTGGATGATGCTACCAGCGAATGAAAATTGAAACCTGTTTGCACCGCCACGGTAGAAAATAAAACGATGGATGGGTTGATTGCATTTTTTAGTTTTGGCAAGCAAGCCTGAATTACTTTTACTGCGCCCACCAATTGAAGTTGATAATCAGAAATAAAATCTTCTGGTTTGATGCGGGCAAATGGCTTTAGATTGACAGCCCCAGGGCAGTAGACCAACCCATCAATTACATCAGGCAGAAAACTGAAATCGGGGTTATCATCCAACACATTGAGTGGTTGCAGTTTTGCAAAGCCATCTGTGGAAGCTGTGGTTTTATTGAATGTTCCGTAAACCTGATGCCCTTCGGCAATCAGTTGTTTCGCGAGTGATGAGCCGATGCCTGATGAAGCGCCAATGATTAAAAGATTCATACACTACAAACCGCAGAACGCTCAATTTGTTTGTAGGTAACCTTAGATTTTATCGTATCATCGGCATATATTTTTCACGGTTCTCATAGATTACCCATGCATTGATGGCGAAGAATATAACAGCAATTGGCAGACCAGCTGGGACATTAACAATATTGGTAAGTAGAATTCCAACAATAACTGGAAACACAACAATTGCCCCGAGAGCTCTCGTTTTAGGAATAGCAATTAAGGCCCCGCCAATAATCTCAGCAGCCCCCACCAACGGCATAATCCAGCCAATGGTAGCAAATGCCCCCATTAATTTCATCATATTTTCATCAGGGGGTATGGGCATGTAATGAAGAAACTTATCTAGCCCTGCATTGATGAAAAAAACTCCGAAGAGAATACTTAGAATGAGAAGGATTTTATTTTTCATAACGTTGAATTTAGGTTTGTGTTAGCTAATGTATCTGTTTTATTCTGTTAGTCAATGTCAGAGTCTATAATTCGGAAATGAAAGATATGCTCCATATAGAATTTATTTGTTAGCCCGAGATTCCCTCGACCGCATACAATGGAATATTAGTCAGCCATTCTTCCTTTCTATACTTACTCATTGAGGTTCTGATTGCAGTTTTGATTTTGAATTTTTCTACAAATAGTTTTAGGCTTTTGGCTTTCAGGTTTTCTTCTGCTTTTACTTCAATAGGTATTACCTGATTTTTGTTCTGTAAAACAAAGTCAATTTCAGCGGTAGCTACTTCTGCCGTCCAATAAAATAATTGGTGTGTTATTGTTAGTTGTTGGCAAACAAATTGTTCCGTCAATGCTCCCTTGTACTCTGTCAAGATGTTATTTTTTTCTAATAATATTTTAGAATCTAAGTTGCCCATTGCATTCAGCAGACCAATGTCAACAAAAAATAATTTGAATGCATCAATATCCATGTATGCATTCAGTGGTAATGTTGGCTTTGCTATTCTGTTTACTTTTAAAATGAGCCCTGCATCTACCAACCAGTTAATGGCCATTTCGAAGTCTTTGGCCCGTGCCCCTTTTTTTATTTGCCCATAGATAAATTTTCTGTTCTCCATCGCCAATTGACTCAAAATAGAGTTCCAAACCAGTTTTATTCTAGGTATGATTTCGTGAGGCGCATGTTTGGCAAAATCATTTTCATATCCAATTAATATTTTTTGCTGAATGTCCCGAGCAGCTTCTATATTTTTATGTTCGATGTAGTGCGCAACCACTTCTGGCATACCACCAATAAAGTAATACAGGCGTAGATACTCTACTAGCTTCAAATGAAATAGGGCCAGAATCTCTAAATTATTCGCGACCAACTGTGCGTAAAGTTTTTCTTCGCCAAGGTTTAGCAAGAATTCGCTAAAACTTAATGGATACAGTTTTATAAAATCTACTTTGCCTACTGGAAAGGAATTTTTCTTTTGCATAGAGATACCTAGCAACGAACCTGCTGCTATGATGTAGTATTCGGGTGCTTGCTCATAAAAATATTTTAAAGCGGTGAGTCCCTTTTCGGCCTCTTGCACTTCATCAAAGAGAAGCAACGTTTTGCTTGCGATGATTTTTTGATTTGCCTCTATCTCGATGCTGGCAATGATTCGTTCGATATTAAAATCTGCAACAAACAATTCTTTTAATCGGCTGCTGCTTTCAAAATTCAAATAGACAACCATTTCAAATTCACGTTTGCCAAACTCTTTCATCAACCAGGTTTTGCCTACCTGTCTGGCACCTTGTATAATAAGGGGTTTCCTCTTTTTGCTTTCCTTCCACTCTTTCAATTTTTCAAAGTATAATCTGTTCATAATCAACGACATTTATTGACTTAAGATCAAAATTACACTTTTTCATACGAATAAATGTGTTTTGTCACACTTTTTCGTACGAATAATTGTTACGTGCTACACTTTTCGTGACGAAAGTCAAGTAGCAATGGCAGTTTGGATTAATAGGATGGTAATTAGAGGGTACTTTCTAAACCTTCCTTATAAACTTTCAGCACCCGTTCTCTCGCAAACTTATGCTCGACAATCGGTTTTGGATAAGAGGTTGTACCAAATTCAGGCACCCATTTTTTGATGTACTCTAATTTCGGGTCGAATTTTTCTGTTTGGAGTTGTGGATTGAATACACGGAAGTACGGAGCGGCATCGCAGCCCGAACTGGCTGCCCATTGCCAACCACCGTTGTTGGCAGCTAAATCAAAGTCCAATAATTTTTTAGCAAAGTATGCTTCACCCCACCGCCAATCAATTAATAAATGTTTGGTGAGAAAGCTCGCGGTTATCATGCGTACGCGGTTGTGCATAAAGCCTGTGGTATTCAGTTCACGCATTCCTGCATCTACAATCGGGTAGCCTGTTTTGCCTTCGCACCATGCCGCAAATTCTTTTTCGTTGTTGCGCCACTCTATTTTATCGTAAGCAGGTTTGAATGCTTTTGTTTGTACTTGTGGGAAGTGCCACAAAATAGTATGATAAAAATCTCGCCAGATTAATTCATTCAACCATGTTTCGTTTTTCTTCAACGCCACTTGCGCCAGCTTGCGAATGCTCACTGTGCCAAATCTTAAGTGAACACTCAACTTGGTAGTTCCAGCAATCGCAGGAAAGTTTCTCTGCTTATCGTATTGCTCCACAATGGATTGTTTGACCAATCGCTCTGGAAAAGAAAAGTTAGTTTCTTGGAAACCAATTTCTGAAAGAGATGGGAGTGGGAGAGGAGTTACTCTTTTAAAGCTATCGAAATGTTTTTCAGTAGGATAGCTCTTTAATGTTGAATCTTCCAATTTGCTTTTCCACTTGCGACTGTAGGGCGTGAAGACCGTGTAAGGCTTGCCATCGTCTTTTACTACTTCGTCTTTTTCAAAAATGACTTGGTCTTTGAATGTTTTGAAGGCAATCCCTTTTTCTTCCAATATCTTTTTCACCAAGCCATCGCGATGCCGTGCGTATGGTTCATAATCGTGATTTGTATAAACTGCTTTGGGATTCAGTTGCTTGAAAATTTCTACGGGATTACCATGAAGTACTAGCAGTGAACTTCCTATCTCCTCCAACTGCTTTTGCATTAGCGTAAGAGATTGATGGATGAATGCTACACGCAAGTCGCTTTTATCTTCAAGTTTATCTAAGATTTCGGAATCAAAGATGAAAATGGGAAGGACTTCGTTGTTTTCTTTTAAAGCATGATAAAGCCCTGCGTTGTCTTGCAAGCGTAAATCGCGCCTGAACCAAAACAATGTGGTGCTTTTGGAAATTAAATTCTCAGCTTTTTCCGGATTGAAGGGCATCTAGTTCTTTTTCTAATTTATCGATAGCCTCCATTTTCACAGCATATAGTTTTAAGTCGCCAGAGCGTTGCACGTGCATGGCTTCTTCTAATAACTTTTTATGCTTAATGGTTAGTTCTTTGACGGGATCTTTTTTGAATAAGGAGAACATAATAATGGCTTTACATGTGAAACACTAAAAAAGTGATAATGTTTTTGAACTGCATAGAAACATAGCTACAGAGGGGTTTCACATAGTTACTATGTGTATATTTCTATGTTTCTAATGTGCCTACCTTGCCTGTCGGCTAGGCAGGTGTGGTTCAAATTTTTTGCTGCCAACTATTATTCAGGTTTCAACTCAAACTGATAGAAATTTCTGTTGAAATAATAAAACGCCAACGCCCACATAATTATCAACTCCACCCAATATATTTTGAACAATACGAGCATAAACGAAACCAAAAAAAACCCGAGCGTCCATTGAAGATGTTTGTCGTTGTTCAATTCAATATAAAGGCGGCAGTGACTCACTATCAAAAACCCTGCGCCAAACAAATAGATGCCTATTAAATCTTTAAAATGAATATGGTTGACCGTGAGCATTGTCATTTCGGGTAACAATAACAATAGGTAGATCGCAGCGAGGTACAAAAATCTTTTTAATGAAGTCATCGGCAATGTTCTTAAAAAGAGGAGATACCGCTCTTCAAATTTCCTAAATTCAAACACAATGACCGAGTGTGCGGCCAACCCAAATAGTAGCCCAAGCAGAACAACTCGTTTTTCGTATTGATCCAGCGGGATTTGTAAAAAACCATAAATCGCGAAAATAGAAAATGCCTTGGCGAAAAAGAGTACGGTGGGCAGTTGCGTAACCAAATGACCTAAATGAAAAACAGGAAAAGGTTTAGGCCACTTCCATTGCAAGCTTGGTAAATTGAATAATTTTAGTTGGCGATGTGGAGTGTTTAGTTGATAGACTATCCAGCTAGAAGAAGCAATAAGTAGAAATAAGTGAAACACGATAATCTCAACAACGGGCGCATACAGATTCTTTTGAATCCCGATGGCAATAATGAACGATGTGTAGATAAGTACAGGAGCATCTACCGCTAACATGACCAGAAGAATATTCGCAAACTGCTTGCTTCTTTCTATTCGCGCAAGCTGAAAAAGAAAATTATTTTCTGGCCTTGTCAATTGGCGAGAAATGAACTGTACGCATTTCAAAATATAGAGCAACCAAACACCCGCCACGATCAATAGAAAAATAGGGGAGGTGAGCGTACCGTAAATCAATGACAGATGATAGTTCACAATTTGTGTGGACTCAACAATCCCAAACATCAAAAAGAAGACAAAAAGGAACAGCCCCGCATTGCGCTCGTAGAACTTCGTCACTAAAACCTTTGCTAGAACTTTGCTTATAGGTAACATACTTGATGATCTTTTACAATCAGTTCTTTGTGCGGAAGGGAAGGTATGTCAAACGCTTGGTGTGAAGTGAAAATGAAACTGACACCTTTTATAGTGTATTCTTCTATCAAACTGTAAAGAATGGGTACCGTGTCTTTATCTATTGTCACCAACGGCTCATCCAATAATATATATTTTGGTTTCCCAATGAATGCCAGCACCAGTGAAACTTTTTTCAACATGCCACTGGAATACGTGCCAATAGGATTTCTGATGAACGAATCAATATCGAATTTTTGAACAAACTTATCTACCTCTTCTTTCTTCGCCTTTCGAGTAGCAGAGAAAAAAGAAATCAGATCAAGGCCAGTAAGAAATGGTGGATAAAGTGGCTCCGCCTCTACATAGTTCACAAGCCTTCTATATTCAGTAGGTTCCTTTCTTAAATTAACGGAATCTATCTCTACTTCACCTTCAAAGGGAATCATGCCAGCCACTATTTTCAGCAGTGTAGATTTGCCAGAGCCGTTCGCGCCCTTCACCCAAAACAGGCCACTATCAAATTTTAAATCAGGAATATTTAGGATAAGATGCGAGCCGTATTCTTTTCTTATTTGAGAGATAGTAAGCACAATGAGCTATTGGTTAATACGATGAGGGTTAAAGTTATGCATTAGACTTTACAGTAGCACGTTGCCAACCTTTATTTGTTCAATTTTCAAAGTTAAACAGGTTATATGGAAGCATTAATTTGTTAATATTAGGTGAAATTTAAATTGATTAAACTGAAACTCTATTTCTTTTTACTTGTCTTTTGGTTTTCTTTTGGCTGTCGATTGCGCGCCCAACAGAGTCCAGTCGTAAACCAATCTACTGAATGGTTTGTCTTGAACTCTACTATAAAGCTCCATAAAAGAATTGGATTCACTTTTGATGGTCAGCTCCGTTTTGTTAGAGGTTTGGAAAACGCTCAACATTTTTTGCGGAACGGACTGGAGATTTATATCACCCCTAAGTTATCAATTGTGCCAATTGGTTATATGTACGTTTGGAATTTTCGCTACGGAGAGCAGCCATCTACCTATGCCAACAATGAGCAACGGATTTGGCAACAGGTATTGTATCGGCATAGTATCAGCAAATTTTCATTCTCCCATCGCTTTCGCATGGAAGAGCGATTTATTGAAAAGCGTTATACAGATGCATCGGGTATGGTTGTTAATGACGGGTTTGATACCTATTTGAGCCGCATCCGTTACCGATTGCAAGTTCAGTTTCCATTGAACAGGGAAAAAATTGAGCCGGGAGCTCTGTTTGCTGTAGTTTTTGATGAGGTTTTCTATAGTTGGGGTAGTACAATAACTTTTTCTGAGCCCGATCAAAATAGGATTTATGCAGCCATTGGCTATCAGTTGAATAAGAGCATGAGTCTTCAAGGTGGTGCGTTCTATCAAGCACTTATTAAAAACAATGGCACAAAACAGGAAAATAATATTGGCATATTAATTCAGTGTGCATACAACTTTGATTTTTCAAAAAAGGAAAATTGATTTTCGCTCCTGTTCGATTTTAAATGATTGGCGGCCTGGCCAAGCGAGACGTCCGCCTAGGCGGACCACCAGGCTGTCCGCTCATACTCCTCCCCCGATTCGCGCATTCCTACCACACTTTCCATCGGGGTACGGGGTATCCGCTTCCATCCTGCCGATGCCGCTACCAAAACTGTGCATCACTGATTTTTTCTCTCCCAATAAATTTTTATTGGATAGAATGTCATTTACCTTACCTTTGTAGATTATTAATTTCTAAAAAAATCACCTTAACCTGTTCTATGGCTTTTATCGACAATGTACTTCAAGTGCCCTCGTATGGCTGGGCAGACAAAGATGGTAAATTAGTGACTCCCTCCGTTGGCAGACTTTATTCAGAAGCGTTTTCGCGCATCAATATTTTTAAGACTAAAAAGAACTGGATACCGTTCATCAACTGGTTCATGGCTATTACCATGTTGCCCTTCCTTTATTTCTTTTTGTTTAAGTATTTTTCTTGGCCA
Source organism: Cyclobacteriaceae bacterium (assembly GCA_043777495.1). Taxonomy (GTDB): domain Bacteria; phylum Bacteroidota; class Bacteroidia; order Cytophagales; family Cyclobacteriaceae; genus ELB16-189. The sequence goes on from JAYWHU010000086.1 coordinate 24,462, forward strand.
TTGTTGCTCGCCTTTATTTTGTACAGCATGGTGATCATGAGTTCCGTGGCCACCGTTTGGTTTCACAGATACAGTACGCACCGAGCCTTTACTTTTAGCCATCCTATCTGGCGGTTCATCACACAGAATTTGACCCTTCGCACTTTTCCTGAAGAAGTGTACGTGGTATCGCACCACGTGCATCACTTGAAAGTAGAAAAACCAGGCGATCCGTATAACGCTCACGCTGGTTTGATGTACTGCATGTTGTCAGATGTAAATCATCAGGCCATTGCAAAAGATTTGACAGAAGAAGAATACAAAAAGGTTTCTTATTTTATTAGTCACACAGGTGTGCAAATGAATAGCTATGCACAGTATTTGAAATGGGGTTCTATTGCCACACCACTCTACACGGTGGGCATTTGGATTTTGAATTGGTCATTTTGGTACGGTATGTTTTATTTAATGGGCGGCCACGGCTTGGCGTGTGCATTATTTAGCGGAGCGTTATTTTGGTTTGTGTTGGTGCGTGCCTTCAACTATACGGGTCACGGCAGCGGCAAAGTAAAGCATGTGGAGGGCATTGATTTCGACAGAAGTAATTTATCCATCAATCAATCGCGCCCAGGTTGGTTCTCAGGCGAGTGGCACAACAATCACCATCTGTATCCAGACAGTGCCCGCGCAGGTTTTCTTCCTTATCAAATTGATTTGGCATGGATTTATATTTATTGCTTGCATAAAATCGGTGGTATCTCTACGTATAGGGATTTTAAGAAGCAGTTTTTGCAACGGTATTCGATTGGTGATGAGAAGGCAATTGATAGAAGAGAAGCAAAAGCGATCTAGAAAGTATTTGTGTTTTATAAATTGAGCCCCTCGTATCTGTTAAAGATGCGAGGGGTTTGCTTTTGAGAATGGGATAAACCAGAAAAGGTTGTGTTTTTAATTATTTTGCGTAGCATCAATTATTTTTTATAAATCTCCAAATAGACGATGAGTACATCCGAATTATTTGCAACACAACTTAAAACTGACATAGTCGAATTTGCTCAAAGCTTGGTTAGAATAAAAAGCTATTCTGGTCAAGAAGAAGAAGCCATCAAACTTGTGGAAAAGAAAATGATTGCCCTTGGCTATGATGAAGTGATCATTGATGAAATGGGCAATGTGCTGGGCAGAATTGGCAATGGCCCAAAATCTATTTTGTTCGACTCTCATGTAGACACCGTAGAAGTGACTGATTACAATGAGTGGGAAGTGCCACCTTTTAACGGAACTGTTTTGAATGGACGATTGCATGGCCGTGGGTCAGTAGACATGAAGTCATCTGTTGCGGCTTCTGTTTATGCAGCAGCTTTGGCAATGAAGCTTGGTTTCACCGAAGGCAAAACAGTTTATGTCTCAGTCACTGTGTTTGAAGAAGATTGCGATGGTGAAAATTTAAAACACTTGTTTAAAGAACGAAAGCTGCGGCCAAACTTTGTAGTCATCTGCGAACCATCCAACAATATCATTGCACTCGGCCACAAAGGTAAGGCGCAAATCGCCATTAAGACACAGGGCATTTCTGCTCACGGGGCCTCTCCTGAAAAAGGAGTGAATGCTATTTATGAAATGGCCGAAATCATTCAGCGAGTGGAGAAAAAAAATCTGGAGTTAATAAAGATGGGAGAAGTGCATGGCACGATGGTTCTTTCTAAAATCTCTAGCGTGGCCGCTTCACTCAATGCCGTCCCCTCAGAATGTGAAGTGTATATTGATCGCAGAACCATTCCTGGCGAAGCGAATGAAGATATTAAAAAAGAGATGGATGAACTCATCAAAAACAAAAATGCTAGTTGGCAAGTAGGCAGCCTTCACAGAAAAAGTTGGACGGGCTTACAGATTAATTATGAGCCGTTTCATACAGCTTGGAGAATTGATTTGCATCATCCACTCACGCAAGCATGCATAGCAGCCTATGCAGAAAATTTTGAGAGCCAACCTACTCGCTTTGAGTTCTGGGATTTCAGCACCAATGCAATAACGCCCGTCAGCATGGGCATTCCCACTATTGGCTTTGGCCCAGGCGATTTTAAGATGGCACACATGTGCAATGAAAGCTGTGAAGTAAAGCAGATTATAGAGGCATGTGGTTTTTATACAAGATTGGTGGAGAAGATATAACTCAATAGAAATATGTTTTATTACCACCTTTATACTAGTGATCTGGTAAATGATCAATTTCCACCGCCAATCTCTTCATAATTCATGCAGCCTAATATCACACCTCTTGCTATCTTTGTACGTTTTTTACCTTATAACTTCTACCTGCTTGTTTGCTCTCACGGTCATTTGCTTTTCCATTCTCGCCATTCAACTGATTTATTTGATTTTGTTTCTTGTTGCTTTTGGCAAGGAGAGGAGGGAATCACCACAACAGCAGCGACCCGTGTCGGTGATTGTGTGTGCGCATGATGAAGAAGATAATTTAAAGGAACTGGTGCCGTTGCTTTTACAACAAGATCACCCTCAGTTTGAAATAATTGTGGTGGAAGACCGTTGCAATGATGGCACGTTTGATTATTTGCTTCAAGCCACGAAAGAACACGAGCAATTGAAAATGGTGCGTGTGGTAAACAAGCCCGAACATATACATGGAAAAAAATTTGGCTTAACGCTGGGCATCAAAGCCGCGAAGTACGATTGGGTATTATTTACCGATGCAGATTGTAGGCCAGCAAGCAATAGTTGGATTAAGCACATGACAGAAAAATATTATACTGATACGAGATTGGTACTTGGGTTTTCGCCTTACATAAAATCACCCGGTTTGCTGAATGCGTTTATTCGGTTTGAGTCTTTCCTTGTTGGGATTCAATTTATTGGGCTGGCTTTGTTGGGTAAGCCGTACATGGGTGTAGGGAGAAATTTGGCGTATCACAAATCATTATTTTTAGATAACAAAGGTTTCAATACACACTTGGGCGTGATAGGTGGTGATGACGATTTGTTTGTAAATCAACATGCCATTAAGAAGAATACAATAGTGCAGATAGGGGCAGAGTCGCTCACCTTTTCTAAGCCAAAAACGACTTGGGCAGATTTTTACTACCAAAAGTTGAGGCACTTGTCTGTTGGCGTTCATTATAAATTTTTAGATAGACTGATCTTGGCCTTATTTGCTTTAACGTGGCTATTTACATGGTTTTTAGTGGTCCCAGTGACCTTTTTTAGCCCGTTGGTTTTCTGGTTGTTAGGTGGGCTTTTATTGAGATGGGTGCTGCTTTCGGTATTGTTTCATATCGCTTCGCGCAAACTCGGTGATGCTTTTGAGAGCTGGAAAGTGCCGTTTTTAGATTTTGTTTATGCCTTTTATTATCTTGTTGCCGGTGTTGCCGCCATTACGGCCAAAAGAATACAATGGAAGAGGAATTAGACGAGAGTAGGTTTTCATCCAAGGCGCTGGAAGATTTCCGGCTGGTGGATATGGCTGTGGGTGGTGATGACAAGGCGTATGCGAAATTATTGCAACGCTACAGACGACCTGTGTATCACGTGATCTTAAAAATGGTGCGCAATGTAGACGATGCAGAAGATTTGATGATGGAGTCTTTTTCTAAGGCATTCCGCAGCCTGCATCGCTTTAAAAAAGATTTTACCTTCAGCACATGGTTGTTTCGCATCGCAACTAATAATACCATTGATTTCATCCGCAGAAAAAAAATCAACACGCTCAGCATTGAAAACACTTACACAGATGATGATGGAGGTTCAGTATCAATCGATATAGAAGACAAGGGCAACTTGAATCCTCAAGAAGAATTTATTGGCGTGCAAAAGGAGCAGATTATGCAAGAGGTGGTGAACATGCTTCCTCCCAAATATCAGAAGCTGGTTCGCTTGCGCTATTTTCATGAGTTAAGTTACGAAGAGATTGCTGCGGAAATAGAAGCTCCCCTCGGCACCGTAAAAGCGCAACTGCACCGTGCGCGAGAGTTGATGTACGACTTGGTGAAGAATAGCAAGGAGCATATTTGATTGACCTCAAAAAGTAGACAGTAAGCAATAAGAAGTAGGCAAAAGCTTGATCCTTGAAATTCTCTTTTAGCATCAACAACCTTTGCGTACTTTTGTCATTAGTATTATTTGGCTCCGTAGTACAATGGATAGTATTTCAGATTCCGATTCTGAAGATGTAGGTTCGATTCCTACCGGGGTCACCCAAGCGGGCAAATCGAAATTATTTTTGTTTTGCCCTTTTTATTTTCATTGGAAAGATTTGAAAAAGAGTGGATTGGCTTCAATATCAAATTTATTTCGCAGCCAACCCCTTTGTAACACTGGTAATAGAGATTTTAACTACACAGTGTAAAGTAACGTTCACTATCAAATCTTTTTTATTTTACTTACGCTGATCCAGTTGCAAGAGCCTTTGTCTAATTCCCAATTCAACTTTACCCTAAGCGGAAATTTAGTATTGGTCTCTGTAATATCAGAATTGCTAGGCATTTCAAAATTATATGTTTTATTATCAATTTTAATCTTCCAACCTCCAGCGCAAGGACTTTAACTGTAATCAGGGCCTATTATAAATCCTACCGACTTGTAGTTTAGCGAATCGGCACTGCTGCAAGTAAAAAATAGACAAGAGACTAAAAATAAATACTGGACTCTTTTCAGATTCCTATTTGAATCCATAAATAATATCTTTATCACTTCTCCTTTAGACACCTTTAGCCGACAAAAGGTTGGACTACCTATGCCATAGGATTAGTGAGCCTAAAAAATATCACTCACTGGTAGACCCTCACATAATCTATCTCCATCCGCTGTGGCCATATTGACGCATCTACCCCTTGTTTGCCTCCCCAATTTCCGCCCACTGCCAAGTTCATAATTAAATGAAATGGTTGATCAAAGGGCCATTCTTTAAATGTGTCTGTCTGTTTCCTTGTGATGGTTAGGGCCAACTGATTATCGATAAAAAAATCTAATTGATTTTCTTTCCATTCTAGCGCGTAAACGTGAAAACTTTCAGAACAATTGGCGACCGAAATCTGCTTTCCTACCTGTGTGTTTTTCATGTGGTTGTAGGCTTCTGTATGGATAGTGCTGTGCACTGTGCCCTGGTCGAAGCCAACATGTTCCATAATATCAATTTCACCACTTTCCGGCCAGCCACCATATTTCCAATCCGTAGAGAGCATCCAAATAGCAGGCCATGTACCCTTTCCTTTTGGTAACTTAGCCCGTATTTCAAAGCGCCCGTAAAGCCAATCACCCTTGCCCTTGCTAACTATACGGGCTGAAGTGAATTGACTTGATTTAACCTTCTTTGGCAATGCCTCAATAATCAATAAATCATTTTCCACCCGCACATTATCGAGGTCTTGTGTATAATATTGAAGCTCATTATTACCCCATCCACAAGTAGAGTGGCATCCATCTCCTAGGTCATAGTTCCATTTGACGGAGTCTGGCTTGCCTGTCAAAGAAAATTCGTCTGACCATACGAGCTTTCTAGTTGGCGTATTCCATTTAGACGCCACGAAGACAAAAGAAAAGCTGAGATAAAGTATGAGTAATTTCATAGGTAGATTTTGTTGGAGTAAATTTAGGCCAATGAAACAGTGTAAAGGATGGAGTTGCTTCTATTAAAAAGAGCTTTTATTCGCCTACCTCACACTATATTCGTAATTATGACGGCTATGCGAAAGGGAATGGGAATTTGTATTGTATTAACTCTATTTGCTGTAGCGTCAGTATTGTCTCAAACTCCCGTTATACAACTAACCCAAGAGATCAACAATCAAATTATTAAATCCGACCAATATGAGGTATTTATTGCAACTACGGACAGCATCAACTATACCCCAACTACTGTTCGGTATCTCACCAAAGCAAGGAGTAATCTTAATATTGAAGACACGGAAGTTACCCATTGGATTTGCATGACGGTAAACAAAACCACTAGCGAAAAGTGGTTTCTTGAATTTTTGGATGCCCATACCAATTCGATAGAAGCTTTTCGATACCGCAACGATTCATTGATAAAAAAGTGGCGACCGATGGGAATGGATCATTCGTTTTTTTTAAAAAACTATCAATATAAAAACTTTCTCTTTCCAATAGAGCCCAATGATCATGGGAACAGTACCTTTTTACTCCGCGTACGATCTACCAGTAAAACAAGTTTTGTCTTTAAGTTTCGATCAGATATTGATTTTATATCCTCCGCCAAAAACGAGTACTATTTTTTGGGTGTTTTTTATGGGATCATCTTGATCACCATCATTACCAATTTGATTCTTTTCCTCTTCCTTTTAGAGCGGGTTTATCTGTATTACGTTCTCTACTTGATCAGTTGCTCATTATTGTTCTTGAGCGAGGATACGCTTGGTTTTGAATACCTCTGGCCCTCTTTTCCATTGGTGAATAAATTTATCAATACCTATTCACCGATCTTGCTTTTGTTTTCATTTTATCTTTATGCTAACAGGTTTCTTCGAATCGGAAACTATTTCCCAGCAGCCAAAAAATATTTTTTCGGCATTATCATGCTTTGTGCAATCTATTTTTTAGTAAAAATCACTACCACAAATTCACCCGCAGACTATCGTTTTTACATTCTTCCGTTCATCACCCTCTACGGAGCAGGCATCTACTTATGGAAAATGGGGGTTCGAGGGGCTCGTTACTTCGTAGTGGCGCATTCATTTGTAATTATTGGAATTATTTTTTTGATATTCCGAAAAGCGGGCATCCACATACTCGACACGCCCTTTACATTTTTTAGTTTAAATATGGGGTTTGTGATTCAGATTGCCATCCTTTCTTATGCTTTGGGTGAGCGAATCCATGAATTTAAAACACTGCGCATCAAAGCCCAAGAAAAATTATTGCAGCAACTGAAATCTCGGCAAGAGGCGCAACGAAAATTAGTGACGCAATTAGAAGAAAATCAACGGCTCAAAGATCAATTGAACAATGAACTGGAGCAGGAGGTGCAAAAGCGCTCTCAGAAAATAATTGATCAAAACGCCATTATTGCACTACAAAACAAAGAGCTGCAACGGGCGAATGAAAAATTGTTAGATCAAGGCGATAAAATCAGTAAGCTCAATGAGAAATTGGATCTTGATAACTGGGCACTGAAAGGCAATATCAAAAGTATTACCGAAGCCCGCATATTATCAAAAGGAGTAGATTATCTAGAGTTTAGCAAGCTCTACCCAGATCAAGATACCTGTTTGAAATTTTTATCTGAGAAGAAATGGCCTGGCGGATATGCTTGTAGGAAGTGCGGCAATACCATTCATTGTGCAGGCAGAACACCCTTTTCAAGACGCTGCACCAAGTGCAGATATGAAGAATCGGCCACGGCCTTTACGTTACTGCATAAATGCAAGATACCATTGGACAAAGCTTTTTATGCCATCTTTCTGATATTCTCCAGCAGAGGGAAAACCACATCAGTTAGCATGGCCGAAAAATTAAAAATCAGACAAAGTACCTGTTGGTCGTTCATGCAAAAAGTGAATGAGGCTATCCGCGCTAAAAAGAATGCGTGGGAAAATGGTTGGGACTCCATTTTGATTGAGCAATTAAAGGCAAAACCATCTGAGGCTGAGATGGACGAGGCGCAACTGTTAGACGAGAGTTAGTTTTTGGCTCTATGACGAATAGAGGTGGTAGGTAGTGAAAGCCCTATTCGACAGGCACAATTTGTGCAAGGCTTTAACCTTAGTAGAAATTATTTGTATCCGTGACCCCCAACCTTATTACCTTATTTTACTCCACAATTACCAGAATAATAAGGTGATAAGGTTGGGTACTATTTCAGTAATTTGCCACTACTAAGGTTAAAGCCTACGCATAAAATCTGTCATTAAAAAATTTACCCACTCCAAACATCATAGAGCCTAGTTTTTCAATCGTAGCCAAATAGATATTTGGAATAAACAAAAGAAATTTTATTTCCTTTTCTATCATAGTTAACCAGCGAGCAACGATCTTTAGTAATCAAAAAAGGAGGAACAATAATCTACCGCCAGTAGTCTCAAACTGTCTGCCTTCCTTTTAAAAGCTGAATGGCATCATTCAACTTGCTTTTTTTCTGTGTGGTGGTACCAGGGAAATTAATGGGATACACCCCGATCAGCCTTCGGATCATCTCAAGCCCTGCAAACCGAAACACAAGTTCTTTGTCTATGGATTTATCTTCGTAGCTACCAAAAACCATTTCAATCTTTGTTGCTGGCAAAGAAGCTAATAGTAAGTGCCCAACTAAACTCCCAAGATCAATCTCTGGCCTTCCAAAAGTGGAAAATTTAGGATCTATAATATAAACTCCGCCATCTGATATCAACCAGTTTCCTGATTGATAATCTCCATGAAGCAGCGTGAAGCCGCCTTGCTGGTAATTATTTTTTAATGATTGGATGGCATCAAGAACGTGAGAATTATCTGTTATCTGTTTCAACTCTGCGGCAAGGGCGTGATCGGGTCCGCATTTTATTTTATCGGGGAAGTCGAAGAAGGAGGATACATAATAAGTCTGTATATTTTTCTGCTCCAGCAATGCTTTTTCTTTTGGTTGCAAGCGCACCCGGTGGAGGTGGTTAAGCCATTTTACAAGCTGCTGTAATTCTTCGTTGTTGATATGGTGCTTCTTGTAAATGGGATAATAGTTTTCCGCATCGCTAATGTCTTCTAGTATTAGTAATTGATTCTCCTCATCGAAAAGATAAAACGAAGGCATGAAGCGCGATAAATAATCATAAGACCGAATGAGTTCGTAAAAACTCGCCTCTTGCTTCAAGGTTTCTAGTGGCGGAGGGCTTAAAAAATTATTGGAGGCATTCCATTTCTTGGGCTGCTTAAGCAAGAGACTGTTTTTATTGGTAGATAGGCGATAGACACTATTAAACTCGTTTTTTGCAACGGCAGAGTAATTTTGCACAAACTCCTTTACACTTATCAACTCCTTCTCTATCAAGTAAGTCCTTATGGAATCTTTGCTTATTTCGGTTAATCGGATGGAGGGCAACATGAAATAATTAACACTTGAGAGGTATCAAGTGTTAATTATACGGATTTTAAGAGTAATAGGGGCAATCTTTTTTTTGGCGACACTGCGGCTTTCCTACTATTGCGGATAGAAAACCATTACAACGGTTTCTAAAGAGCCAGCCTGAACAGTACTGGCACGGTCATACTTTAACACAATGGCTGTGCTTTTTAACTCTACCAGATCATAGATAGCACCGTTTTCTGCGGTCTTTATATCTCCGATATACGAGTTGCCTAAGTCTAATTTAAATTCTGTGAGTGATACCCGGATCAGTTTCCAAAGAGATGGATCTTGTGCAACATATGACCTACATTCATTACCTGATTCTATTATTCGTGCATCTGCCTTGTTATCGTTAACATATTCTCCGCTTGGTTTGAATGTATAAATATCATTCAGCTCACAATTCTGCAATGTCGATGTATAAGATATCGTCCCGCCCCTAACTACATAATAGGCACCTTGTGCACCAGCGAACGCAGGTGATAGGTAAGTACCTGTTCCAAAAATCCAAGCTTTGCCACTGGCAACATTACCATACAAAAGACGATTATCTAAAACAGTGACAGTGGCTCTAGAAGTGTTGCTCTTTGAGTCATTCGCGTTATAGGCTGTCAAGCTTATTCTAAAAGAGCCAGACGTCACATAGGTATGCGAAGCTGGGTTGGATGAAGTGGATGTCTGCCCATCGCCAAAATCCCATTCATACCTTGCCGCATCGGTTGACGTATTTTGAAGTTTTATTTGCAGACTGCTCGAAACGCCTTCAAAGGATATGATGAATTGCAGTTTTGGTATTGGCGGACCTGTTACAACTATTGATTCGGTTTTTGTAGTGATGCCAGCTTTATTTATCGATGTTAGGCTGACTTTATAAGTACCATACGCTAAATATTGACCTTCTGCATTTGCCGTATAGGCATAGGTCTTATTGCCAAAATCCCATACATAGCTACTAGCATTTTTTGAGGTGGCTGCAAAATTTACTGCTGCTGCATAAGGTGCATCTGCTGGAATGCTAGTCTGTACTTGATAAATAAATTCTGAGGTTGGCAGAGGCCCAGGATCTGGGTCGGCAATGTCACTCTTACAGGCACTGATCAATACAATAAGAGAAAAAACTAAAGCGTAGTTAAGGATTTGTGACTTCATGTATAATGTATATTAATTATAGCCTGGATTTTGTATCAGCAATGGCGCATTTCTCACGATTTCATCTTGAGGTATAGGGAAAAGAATTTTTTCTGGGCTTGTAAGGCCAACAGCTTCTTGTGCTTTTGTAGTGCCATCCATTTCGTCATAGCGCAATAGATCAAACCACCGTTGGCCTTCAAACATTAATTCACGTCTGCGCTCATCGCGAATACCTTGTCTGAATTTTAACTGGGTATTGAATGTGGTAAGCGAATAAGGAGCAATTCCTGCTGTTGAACCTCCTATGTAATTGGCATCCCTAGCACGATTGCGAATGATATTGATATAGTTTAACGCATCAGTATTCGGGTAGCTAATTTCGTTGAGTGCTTCTGCTAATATCAAGTAGCACTCTGTTAATCTCATCGGGATGAAGTTAAATGGATTAGAAGGATCCCACCAAGGGTAGGAGTTAGCATACTTTAGGGCATAGATTTGGGTAGGCGCATTACTTACTTGCGACAAAGTGGATTCTTTTCGAACGTCTTTTTTGGTATTCTTATCGCCTTCAAAAAGATTGAAAGCATCGAGTGTTGCCCCTCTTCTCGGGGCGCCATCTTGATGAAACCATGAGTACCCCCCTGTGTTATTAAATTCTCCTGCTCCTTTTTTGGTTTGTATTTCTAATATAGATTCAGACGAATTTTGTGCATCTTCATTACTAGATGAGAATATCCTAGTCCATCGGGTTGTTAATGTAAACTGGCCGCTAGCTAGAATTTCTTTACACTTATCTATAGCTTTTTGCCAATCTCTATTCTTTAAATAAATACGAGCCATCAATAACTTGGCAGCCGCCTTGGTGGCTCTTCCTTTTGATTGGATAACTATATCATCGGCAACGGTTGCCAAATCTTCATGTTCCCAAGGCAGGTATTTATCGGCATAGGCTAAATCGTTCATCACCGTATCCATTACTTGCGCTTTGAATGTGCGTGCTGCCTTATTTTTTTCGGGGTCAGAGCTAGTGGGGAACTTTGTAATAAGAGGCACGTCTCCAAAAAATTGCGTGAGATTATAGTAGATGTAGGCTCTTAAAAATTTTGCTTCGCCTAAGATTTGATACTTACGGTTTTCTTTACCCATTACTGTTTTGGCGAAAGATTTTTCATTTATTGCAGGCACTCTTTCGATCAATAAATTAAGGTATGCAATAGAACGATAGCAATCGCTCCATAAGCCGCCCGCATCTCCATTGTTCTCGATTAAGTTGGGGCGGAACATGAGATTATCGCTCTGGCGGCCATCTATTGGTGCAGTTAGATCATCGGATGATCGATTATTATAAAAAATAAAATTAACGGCCGGACCACTAAATGTGTTGATGTAGGCGCCTATAAGACCTGACTCTGCATCACTTGCCGAAGAATAAAATTTATCTAAATCAATTCGATCGTTAGGGGCAAGATCAATTACGTTACACGTAGAAAGTGAAAAGAGTAAAATAAGAGCGAATACGCTTTTCTTCATTTTGTTTTTTTTCATATCCTTAAAAATAAATAACTGTTTTATAAACCAATATTGATTCCAACAATGAATGACCGTTGATTAGGGTAAGTACCGTCATCTATTCCTACACCAATGTTGGTAGAGTTACCAGAGTGACTCACCTCTGGATCGTACCCAGAATATTTTGTAAAAGTTAATACGTTATTGAGGGTCAAATAAAGTCGAGCAGAATTTAACTTATGCTTTTTCAGCCAAGCAGTTGGAAGGTTGTAATTAAAATTCACATTTTTTAAACGCAAGTAGGAACCATCTTCTAAGTTTTGATCGGTAGGCACACCACCCGCAGCTAACCCTTCAGATACATCTCCATTATTGCTATAATCAATGCCAGGAAAAGCAGCAATGTCACCGGGCTTTGTCCATCTGCCTAGCGCTTCAGTTGAAAGATTGGTTCCAATTCTACTAATGCCAGACTTTCCGACATCTTGTATGGAGCCCCTGGTATTATTGATAATCATATTGCCATAAGACCATTGAAAGAAAACACTAAGCTCAAAATTTTTGTATATTAAATTATTGGTGAAACCGCCTGTATGCTTGGGAAAAGGTGAGCCTATTACTTTAAGGTCACCATCATCTCGTTTACCATTTCCGTCTAAGTCTTTTACTCTTCGATGCCCAGTGGTTGGATCAACCGTTTTCTCTAGCTGATAAAGTTGTATTGAAATGGGTTGGCCGGGTCGGGCAATGTGCGAGTAGCCATAAATCCCTGAATTAAAATTTACATCAACTGATTTAACTTCATTGAAAGAAACATTGAAACTGGTTATCCAAGTAAATCTATTTGTCTTTAGGGCATCACCAGACAGGGCAAACTCAATTCCTTTATTTTCAAACCTACCTGCATTTCTTAGTGCAGATTCAAAACCCGAAGTGCGCGGCAAATTTACACGAAGCAGAAGATCGTTGGATTGTCTGTTATAATAATCAAATGTAAAATTAAATTTATCCGCTATTCTCATATCAAGCCCCACATCCAATTGCGTAGTACTTTCCCAAGAATAATTTTCATTTTGGATTGAAATAGGAACGATACCATTGTATCCAATATAATTGGTTGCCCGAAGTTGGGCGGCAGCTCTCCATCCAAAGGCATCTATCTGATCGTTTCCCGTGGTACCGTAACTAGTTCGGATCTTAAGGTCTTTAATTAATCGGCTGGCAGGAAAAAATTTCTCATTAGAGATAGTCCAAGCTACCGAGGCAGAGGGGAAAAATCCATATCTATTGTTAGGCCCAAAACGCGAAGACCCATCTACTCGAGCAGCCCCTGTTACAAAATATCGGTTGTCATAGTTATAAAAAGCCCTACCAAAAAAAGACCTCATACCCCACGAGTTGTCTGGATCAGAGTAAGGGACATTTACCCGCGTGCCCGCTCCCAATGTTTCATAACCTTGTACGGTAACACCTGCCACACCCACCCAATAGCCATCATTCTTTGAAGAGGACAACTCAAAACCGGCTTGCGTACTGAGGGTATGTTTAGTATTAGAAAGATTCGGTTTATAACTTAGCACATTGCTGGTAGTCCAAATCAATTCCCTAAAACTTCTTTTTGTCAAAGAACCGCCACTAGCTGTAGGGGCTCCAGGGGCGGGTGCTACCAAATTAGTTTCGTTTTCATCTCTTACATCTGCACCCCAAACTGTTCTAAAACTTAAGCCTTTTGCGATTTGGAATTCCGCGAAAATATTTCCGACCATCCGAATGCCAGAGGTATTAATTTTGCCAAGATTAGCAAGAGCTACGGGATTTTGAATAGCTGATAATGAATCGCTAGCATAGCCAGAGCCATCGGGCTTATACACGGGTATAAGAGGGCTGGACACAAGAGCCGAACCAATGATGCTAGGGCCAAAACTCGAATTTCCATTAAAGGTATCTTGAACATTTGCACCACCGTTATTTCTAAGCCTGATGTTATTGCTTAGGCTAAAAGAGATGTTAGTGCCTACCTTTATTTTGTCACTTACTTTGTAATCAAGATTAGTTCTATAACTAAATCGGTCAAAACCGGAGTTGATAACAATGCCTTGTTGAGCAAGGTAGGAAGCAGACACAAAGTATTGTATTTTTTCGCTCCCACCAGACGTAGAAAGTTGCGCACGCAATTGAGGGGCTACTTGAAAGATTTCATTTTGCCAATCGGTACTATAAGGGGTTTCTGTTATAAAAGAAGGAACGGGTGGCTTGAAGCGAATCATTCCTTCATTAACGACAGAGGCAAATTGGGTGGCATTTAAAAGATCATATCTTTTTGGTAAATCTTGGACACCATAGTAAAAATCAAAATTCAATGTTTGATGACCCGTCCTTCCTCGTTTGGTAGTGATAACCACTACTCCATTTGCTGCCCTGGCACCGTAGATACTTGCAGAGGCAGCATCTTTTAAAATGGTGATCGATTCGATGTCTTCGGTATTAATACCTGCCATTCCGTTCACCACTTCATTGCCCGCACGGCTTCCGGCACTAGTCTCTGGTGGACCAGTATTGCCAGAAAATGTATTATTGATAGGTATGCCATCAATTACATAAAGAGGCTCTTGGTTGCCCAATACAGAGGCGGTACCTCTAATACGAACAGAAACCCCGCCACCCGGTGCACCCGTATTTTTAACAACCTGTACACCCGCAGCTCTACCTTGTAATGCTTGATCTAAACTGGCCACTGGTATTCTTTGAATATCCTCTGAACTAATGACCGAAATAGAAGTTGAAATATCTCTTTTAGATTGCTCTGTGTTATAACCAAGAACAACTACTTCGTCTAATTTCGTTAAATCTTCCCGCATCGTCACGTCAATGGTTGTTCTCCCGCCTATTTCTTGCTCATTGGATTTATAACCTACAAAACTGAATATCAGAATATCCTTCGGATCGCAAATAATTGAATAGTCGCCATCAACATCTGTAATGGTGCCCCGAGTAGTTCCCTTCACAATAATGTTCAATCCGGGTATGCTCGATTTTTGACTATCAGTCACCTTACCCTTGACAGTTACGGCCTGAGCAAGACTTTGGGATATTAATAGAGTGGAGAACAGCAGATAAAGAAGTAGAAATCTTGCCATAGACAGAGAATTAAATTTATTCCAAATGTAATTTCTTCTTCAATCGATTGCTATCTATAAAATGAGCTAAAATGAAGGGTTTATACGCATAGATAGCAACCGCACTATCTTTTTGCCTTAATAAATAGGCTAAGCTTTCCCCGAACTGATCCTACAAGTACCCCCTTTTGATTGCCACCTAGGTTTATCCTTTTTATGGATTTGATTTCTGGATGTGGATATGTTTGTGCTTTTAGATTAGATTTTTTGATTTGAGGCAATGGCTGAACTTTCAATTTATCGTTGCCATAAATCAATAAGCCCGCAAAAGCATCATATTGGCCACTCGCTACTTCTGTACTCAAGCGATTGCCTCCCATTAAATACTTGTTGTCTCTTCCACTATTCCATGACTGAATAGTTTGTATTGGGGCAACCTGAAGTGATGGAGGGAACAGGGTGAATTGAAAAAAACCATCACCATCGTTATAGCATATTCCAGAAGCTGTTTCATTTGCCACTAGTCTATAAGCACCCTCTCTTTCCTTTTTGGTCAACGTTTCTTCCAGCCCAGCCTTAGAAAAATCTTTGTAGGTAGTAAATCTCTTTTTCATAAAAGGAAGCTGGTCTAGTAACATATCTCGTGAGGCCACTGGATATAGTTTGCCTTGGATAGGATTGAACAGGATAGGATCGAAACTACCGTTCTGATCGAAATCATCTGCTATCAATATAGCAGGAGAATCTTTATCAATTTTCAGCGATGTGTTAGTGCCTAAGTTGCCAACCAAAAAATCGATATCACCGTCTTTATCAAAATCTGTTGGCTCTATCACATTCCAAAAGCCACGTTTGTCCTGTAATCCGTTTTTTGTTTTAGTTAGTTTTCCATTCTTATTGATAAACGTAATAATGCCCATCCAATCGCCCGTGATGGTTAGGTCTGGCCAAGCGTCATTATTAACGTCTTCCCAAACAGCATCTCGCACGATCCCACTCGTTGAAAGCCCAGTTACATCTGTGGTAGTCTCCCTAAATTTTCCTCCTTCATTTTGCAGCAAGAAACTTTTATCAGGCAACGGATACCTGCCTGGGTAAATACTGCCGCCAATAAAAATGTCTTGGTCGCCATCTTTGTCGTAATCGGCTACGGCCACGCAGCTTGCGTTGGTTTGAATGGATGGCCAACCATTGAAAGACCTAGTAAAATTTCCGATGCCATCATTCAAGTACAGCCTTGGCTGATAGACTGGCATACCGGGGAAAAATTCATTGCTTCCACTCGCCACGATCAAATCATTATCGCCATCGCTATCGGCATCAAAGAAAACAGCATCGGTGTCTTCAAAATCAGATTCAGAAAAAGGCATTTCCCTTTTTGTAAAACTACCGCTTGGCTCTTGTAGAAACAGAATGGCTGAATGGCCAACACTTCCCCCAATCAAAAAATCATCCAATGAGTCTTTGTTTGCATCGCCTACGGAAATCATTGGTCCGGTATCAGAATATTTCCACGGCAGCAACGGCTGAAAACTAAAATCAGAATATTCTTTTTCTTGATGGGTGTAAGTGATGTGGAGGCTATCGGCAATATCTATCCATTCAGAAGCTTGCATCCTAGATGGATCAGAAAATAAATTAGCATTGGTTAGTTCAAGAGTTAGCGATTGATCTACTGGTACATTCTCTAAAATCTGTCTTTTATCATTTGGCCAAATTACTTCTACTATTTTTACAGTATCACTTTTGCCGAGGCCAACTACTATTGATTGCGAACTGGAAGAAAGATATCCTCTTACCGAATGTTTTTCATAGTATTGAGTTCCCTGCTCCGTTTCTATTTTTAGTTTTGCTCCCTCTCCGAATGGATTTTTTGCATCGCCCTTAAGTGATAATTTTAAATAGTGATTGTTTTTGGCTTGGTGCCTAGACTGATTTTCGAAAAGAAATGCTTTATCGTTTAGATTATTAACCAATAGATCATAGTCCCCATCATTATCCAGATCGGCCACAGCAGCACCATTGGAATAGCTGGGGTAATCAAGCCCGGATTTTTTTGACCCATCACTAAAAGTAAATCCATTGCCCTGTACAAAAAGTACATTGCTCAGTTTAGCACCGGGCAACTCTTCCAGTGCTTTGTTGATAGCCAATCGTTCATTGCCCTCTCGCACACGCCCTTGCCGGTTGTGATAAGTATAGAGTGCAAAATCACGATCGGTAATGTTTTTTAAATATCCATTTGTAACATAAATATCTTTCTTGGTGTCATTATTAAAATCAACTGCCAGCACCGACCAACTCCAATCTGTTTGATGAAGATTTGCCATGCGCCCTACTTCGCTGAAAGAGTTTAAACCTGTATTGATTTGCACGGTATTGCGCATGAATTGTGGTATGTAGCCCATCTGATCGGCAAGTTTAAATCGCTCATAAGCCATCGGGCCACTCAGCAATTTTTGTCTTTCATTATCAGGCGGAAGCATGTCAATCACCAGCACATCTGCCAACCCATCATCATTGATGTCTGTTACATCCGTGCCCATTGAGAACTGACTTGTCTGTGGCAACCACAACCTGGTCTCTTCCGAAAAAGTACCGTTTTTATTATTGATGTAAAGCAAGTCGTTATAGATATAATCATTGGCCACATAAATATCCGGCCAGCTATCATTGTTAAAATCACCGATGCCAATACCCAATCCATAGCCCTCTACGGTAATGCCCGCTTTCTTTGAAACATCTTTAAAAACATCACCTTCTCGCTCAAAAAGTTTATCGGTGCTATGCCCTAAGCCATTGCGTAAAATAGGAGTGATGGTATTGGCATCTCGATCTCCATTGGAGTGATTGAGCAAGTACATATCCAAATCACCGTCTTTATCATAATCAAAAAAAAGAGCCTGCGTTGAATAACCTCCATCGGCCAAACCATATTTTGCGGCCTGCTCAGAAAAAGTATTGTTTTGATTATTTACAAAAAGTAGGTTTCTTCTTTTAAGCGAATCGGTATGCCCCGAAACGCAAACATAGATGTCAAGAAATCCATCGTAGTTAATATCTGTCATGGTAACACCTGTGCACCACTGCTTGGTACTAACGCCACCTGTTTTAGTTATATCTTCAAATAGCAACTTTCCTTTATTGAGATAAAGAGCCGATGACACGGTGTTGCCAGTAAAAAAAATATCTTCAAGGCCATCATTATTAATATCGCCAACGGCTACACCCCCGCCATTGTACACATATTCAAAGCGCGAGACATTAAACTCATTATCTTCTATGAGGGTATTGGAGAATTGGATGTTGGATTTATCCGAATCAATCTTCTTGAATAAGGGCTTATTATTTAATTCACAAGCTGACAAAAGCACGGCAAGCGATAAAAAACTTGAGCAGGTCTTTACTAAACTATTGATGGAAGATATTCGCCCAGTCATTTAGCAACCATAAAAACCTGAAGCCGATCATTGTTATTGGCCACTAACAGAGCAGTCTTGCCATTGGCCAATCTTATTAACTTAATATCTTTCACATCGCCAGGTGCAGAAATACCACTTTGCGCAGGAGGAATGGGAAGATATTTATTTCCCGATGATCCTTTCAAAAATAATCCGTTGCCCGCATCATAGCGACCCAACTCCACTGACGAAGAAAAATTGTTGCCCGCTAGCAAGAGGTCGTTGATCTTATCATGGTCAAAGTCATTTACGATGATACCGTTTACAGGAGACACTTGTGCAAGAAGAGGAAGGCTTTGTTGTTTAAATTTTCCAGCTTCATTTATAAAAAGAGAAGTGGCTAACGTGGTGGCTTCTAAGTGCAACGCATTACCCAACTTATCTTTATCAAAAACTTCTTCTACCGATGAAGAAGCATATTTTTGAAACTTCACAAATTTTTTATTGATGGATGGCATTTGCTGAGCCAATATTTCCTTTCGCGCCCACGGCCATTGTTTGCCCTGGTTGTAATAACAAAGAATTGCCTCTATGCTTT
This sequence comes from Cyclobacteriaceae bacterium, assembly GCA_043777495.1. Classification (GTDB taxonomy): domain Bacteria; phylum Bacteroidota; class Bacteroidia; order Cytophagales; family Cyclobacteriaceae; genus ELB16-189. Next base: position 43,260 of record JAYWHU010000086.1, read on the forward strand.
TGTTGCCATCAAAATCTGCCGCGTAAATCGTTAATGGTTGTGAGGCACTTGCCGTTAAGTGGCTATTGAGCCCGAGATTACCTGCTACGATATCCAAATCAGAATCGCCATCGATATCTACCGCAGTTACTGAATTCCACCAGCCTTTTGTAGTGGAGAGATTGAATTGTTTCGTTGCTTCGCCCAATGTCCTTCCACCTTCATTTTTAAAAATGGTTATCGGCATCCATTCGCCAACTACCACCAAATCATCAAAACCATCTTTGTCTAAATCTGCCCATTGGGCATCGGTAACAAGTCCTATGCTTGATAATTTTAGAGACACTTGCTCTGTGATATTTTTAAAATTACCGTTATTGTTTTGCAGGATAAAACTTTTTGGTGCTTCTGGGTAGCGACCCGGCACCACCCTGCCGCCCACAAAAAGATCGAGGTCACCATCATGGTCAAAATCACTTGCACGCACACAAGACCCACTTTCTGTTTCCAAAGGCAAGCGGTTGGCTTCACGCTTAAAAACACCATGCCCATCATTGATATAAAGCCTGTCTTGATAATTGACCGAACCTTGATCGAACTCGCTTCCTCCACTTACCACGTATAAATCTTGGTCGCCATCTTTATCAGCATCAAAAAAAACGGATTGCATATCTTCATAAATCGAATCAGCCTCTATTTCTTTCTGCATGGTTTTTAAGAAAGTTGAATTTTTTTGTTGAATAAAAAGTGCACCAGCAGAGAACGCTGCACCGCCAATAAAAAAATCGTCAAGACCATCGCCATTAACATCTGCCACAGAAATAAAGGGGCCAGCTTGAGAGAATTTATGCGGTAGCAAGGGCTCGCGCTTAAAGTCGATGAATTCGTTTTCGATATGCTTATAGAATAGCTTAGTCTGCTCTTGCGCTTCCACAAAAAGTGGAATTGGAGGAACTGGAGTTAAGATTCGCTTTGTAGCAGATGCGTTTTTATAATCAATTTCTAAAAGTGCATCCGCTTTAATTTTGGTTATTAACTGGGTCTGATTATCAGGCCAAGTAACAACAAGGGAGTCTGAAGGCCGAACATGCTTGGGCAGTA
>JAYWHU010000087.1:0-44036 GCA_043777495.1 Cyclobacteriaceae bacterium
AATTTTATATGTTTGGTTTGAGCTCCAAAGGTGATAAGATGATAAATTACAGATGAACCATGATCGGAGGACGGAAACTACCGAAGGTTTAGTTCAACAGCATGTTTCTGCAATGGTGCCGTGACGAGTTGGTTTAAAGTTTTATCTTCGTTCAACGTTTGGTTTCGTGGGACAGGACGCGACTTCGCAAGCGCACCACTGAAGAGACACAAACGGTAGCAATTTTTTGACAGACATCAAATAACTCACAAAACTTCATAGGCCAATGCAGACTGACAATTTATTAAAACAAATAAGTTTCATAAAAGAGATTGACAAATTAAAATACATTCAACGTAAGACTAAATTATTCAATAGTGACAGACCAGAGAATGACGCTGAACACAGTTGGCATTTAGCAATGATGACAATTGTATTGGCGGAACATTCGGACAAACCAATAGACGTTCTTAAAGTTTTGAAAATGGTTTTAATCCATGACATTGTAGAAATTGACGCAGGCGACACTTTTATTTACGACTCTACAAAAGATCACACGAATACAGAAGAAGAACTTATTGCAGCTAGACGAATTTTTGGACTTTTACCGACAGAACAAGCAGAAGAATTTATTGCAATTTGGAAAGAATTTGAAGAAAGCATGACTGATGAAGCGAAATTCGCAAAATCAATGGACAGATTTGAACCTTTGCTACAAAACGCTTCAAATAATGGTGGGACTTGGGCAGAATTTAATGTACCATATCAAAAAGTTTATGACAAGAAAAAAGCAATTAAAAACGGTTCGACATCAATTTGGGACTATGCCGAGAATTTAATAAACGAAAGTGTGGACAGAGGTATTTTAAAAAAAATAACTGACTGATTTAAAAAAAACTACTACCTACAATGTATTTGCGTCAAGCTGGGTTGACGCGTTGTGTTGACCAGACTACCACCCCAGGCAAGAACATGGACGATGCAATGGCTTCGTATCAAGTGACATGATTGACGATGCACATGGAGTTTATATCCATTCACTTTAAAGACATTTGCCTTTCACCCCAGGCGCGCATTTGCTTAATGAACGGAATCAACTCCTTCCCGGTAGAAGTAAGTGCGTACTCCACTTTTGGCGGAACCTCCAGATAGACTTTTCTTGTAATCAGCTCGTCACCTTCCAGCTCTTTTAGAGTCTGGGTAAGCATTTTTGGCGTTATCCCCACCACTGCTCTTTTCAACTCTCCATAACGTAAAAGGCCATCTTTCAAGACCCACAAAATTCTCCCTTTATACTTTCCTCCAATTCGTTGAAAGGCGTAATCCACTGCGCAATATGCTTTACTCGATTTTTTTTTCATTTTCTTGAAATTTTTAAAGTGTTGACAATCAACAATAGTATAGTTCTGGTATGTAAGGTACATTCTTGTATGTACTTGTTACAAAGATATTATGTATTTCTATTTACAAGAACTTTAAACACTAGAGATTCTGTGTAACATGATCAGCCATTTCCGGATCACAGGAAATATAAATCAAAAAAATATGAATGCATCCGTCAAAAGAGTATTGTTCTTTCCAATTACTAAAATTATCGTAGGCATTGTCGTTTGCTTTTCACTATTCGTAGTAATTCAAAACTTTGTATTAAAACCATGGCAAAAAGAGAGGCAAAATTGTAAAAAGTAAACTGTTTAGAAGATGAATGTAAATGATGCGTTTTTGAGCATGGTCGACTATTATTCACCAAAGATTATTGGCGAAGTAAATGACCAATACATTAAAGTGGTCAAAATAAAGGGGCAGGAAGTGCCCTGGCATAATCACGAAAACGAAGACGAATTATTTTTCATAGTGGAAGGTTCGCTGTTGATGGAAATTGAAAATCAGGAAGATTTAATTATGCGAAAAGATGACTTCTTTGTTGTGAAAAAGGGAATCAATCACAGAGTTTCTTCAGAAGAGGAATGTTTAATTATGCTTATTGAATCAAAAACAACGGAACATACTGGAAAAGTTAAATCTCCAATTACAAAATCAATTGACGAGCAAAAGTATTGATAAAAATACCTTAGAAAAGAAAAGTAAAGCCAAACAGCTAATACAGGTTTTACGCTCCGCAACGGCCGTAAAGCCTGGAACGTTGGGTGTTGTTTTACCAGAAAAATTTAAAAAACTAAATATGAAAAGAGTTTGCATTCTCCTTTTACTCATTAGCAACCAAACCTGGAGTCAAAACAATAAAATCAAAGGAGTAATTAAAGATTCCGAAACATTACAACCCATTCCATATGTACATATTTATAGTGAATATGAATTAAAAAATAATTCTACAGGTTCAATTTCAAACGAAAACGGAGAATTTACCATAATAAATAATAAATCAGAAATTGTATTTAGCCATATAAATTATGAATCTTTTTCTATAGAATCAGACGGAAACTTAAATGAGATTTTATTGAAACCTAGAAATTATGTTTTAGGTGAAATAGTAATTTCAAACGAAAAGACGAAAGACTATTTGAAGAAAATAATTAATTTATCAAAAAACAAAATAGATAGAAACACTCTATTAAAGGGTTATTGCAGAGAAATTGTAAAAGTAAATAATGAATACACTAAATTTTCAGATGCATTAGTCGACTATTATATAAGAAAAGGTAACGGAAAAGCAACTTTAGTTTTAGGTCAACATCGAGCATTGAAAAGTAATAATCTAAGTAATGAAGATGATGAAAGTATTGGTAATGATAATTCTCCAATAAACGTTAAAGATTATGTGAAAAATGCTTATAATCTTGAAACAATTGAAAAGTTATTAGAAAGTGATGATTATGAGTTTGAAAGGATAATTAAGAAAGAAGCAACTGGAGATGAATATGAATATATCGGAATTATACCAGATGAAGAAAGTGATGAAATGTTAAACACAGGTTATGTAATTATTGACCCAAAAGCAAAAAGTATTTTGGAATTTAAAATTTACACATCTGAAAAACATTTAAAAAATGCAAAAACTCGAAATTTTCTAATTGCAAAAGGAAAACGCACTAAACTTTTAGTTTGGTCAAAGTTTAAAATAATTAATAATCAGTATATTCTGATTTACAATAAAAGGCAGGTTGGAATGTATATAAAAATGGGAAAGAGAGTTGATCACAATTTTGATTTTGCGAGTGATTTATTTGTTTATGAATTTAAAAGTAATGTTGAAATTCCTGAAAACGGATATAGTAAAAAAACATTATTTCAAGCAGGAAATAGTTTTACCGACAAATTTTGGAAAAGAAATAATGTATTTCCATTAAGTGAAGATGAAGTAGAGTTTATTAATTCAATTCAACAAAAGTAAAAAACATTGCTCAACAATGGTTCGGCACAATTGAGTTTTAGGCAAACTTTGAAGTTTGTTTTCTTTCCTTAAAGTCAGTGCAAAACCGAAAGTTTTGGCTTCCTCAATCAGCAACAGCCGTGAAACCTGGTAACGATGTTTTGTACTGGGAATCGCTAATGCTTATAATCTTAAGGATCTAAACCTGTAATCTATTTTGGAATAGTAGGACTAAAAAACAGCATTATCATCTTATCTGACAATCCCTACATTTTCAAAAAAACAACTATTGTTAAAACATTAACCAATCAAAAGATCAATAAAATTATGGAATTAAAAATCAAGAATTTAAGCAAGATCTATTCAAACGGTGTTCATGCATTGAAAGGTATCACATTAGACATACCACTAGGTATGTTTGGTCTTTTAGGACCTAACGGAGCGGGGAAATCATCCTTAATGAGAACGCTCGCTACTTTGCAACAAGCTGATTCCGGCTCAGCTATCTTAGGTGATTTAGATATTTTAAAAGATAAAGCCGAAGTTCGAAAAATTCTAGGATACCTTCCACAAGACTTTGGGGTGTATCCTAAAGTTAGTTCTTATACTATGCTTGATCATATAGCTTCCTTGAAAGGTATTTCAAATAAGGGCGAACGCAAAGATTTAGTACAGTCGCTTTTAAGCAAAACAAATTTATGGAATGTTCGAAATAAAAGTTTGGGAACCTATTCTGGTGGAATGAAGCAACGTTTTGGTATTGCACAAGCCTTAATTGGCGATCCAAAATTAGTTATTGTGGATGAGCCTACCGCTGGTTTAGATCCTGCTGAAAGAAATCGTTTTCATAATTTATTATGTGAAATTGGAGAAAATACGATTGTTATTTTATCAACGCATATAGTAGAAGATATTTCTAACTTATGTACCAACATGGCGATTATTTGTTTGGGTGAAGTTGTGGCCAAGGGAAATCCAAATGAATTAACCGAAGGCGTTAAAGGCAGAATATGGACCAAAGCCATTGAAAAAGATCAGTTGGCAAACTATAGAACCGATTTACAAGTTATTTCTACGCATTTGAAAGCTGGGAAAACCGTCATTCATGTCTTGAGCGATAACAAACCTGATGCTTCTTTTGAAGCCTTTACAGCCAATTTAGAAGATGTGTATTTTGCTGAAATCACTTCACGCATCGATAGTACTTTAGCATAATTGTTTAATCCAATCGCATAAAAATCTTCAATTATGTTAAAAGAAATATTCCTATTCGAAATCAGATATAGATTAAATAGACCCGCTACCTGGTCCTACTTTGGTATACTACTGTTGTTTGGAATAATTATGGCTATTGGTGGAAAGGGTCCAAATTCAGAGAAGGTGTTTGTGAACTCTCCTATCGCCATTGCCACTATTATATCAACCTTTAGCATTTTTGGTATTATGCTGGCCAGTGCTATTATGGGCGTTCCCGTGTATAGAGAAATTGAGCATAAAACCGAGAATTACTTTTTTTCCTATCCCATTACTGAAAAAGGCTATTTGTTAGGCCGCTTTTTTGGTTCCATGACAATACTGCTTATGGTAAGTGTGGGATTGCAGTTGGGATTAATTATAGGTTTTATGATTGGCCCTTATGCGGGTTATGAGGAACCTGAACGCTTTACAAGCTTTAATCTTTGGTATTATTTGCAGCCAACTTTCATGCTGTATTGGACAAATTTATTCTTTGCAGGATGTATTTTCTTTGCGTTGGTTAGTTTGACAAAAAGGGTGATGTTGGCCTATACAGGTGGCGCCATTTTATTTATTACGTATATAATTACGATAACTTTAACGAAAGATATTGAAAAGGAAAACTTAGCAAGCTTACTAGACCCTTTTGGTTTAGGAACGTATCTGAATATTATTCGATATTGGACGCCACAAGAACAAAACTCGATGACGGTTCCGTTTCAAGGAATGCTTATTTGGAATCGTCTTATCTGGGTTGGCTTGGGTGTGTCAACTTTGCTTTTTGCATTATTCCGATTTGACTTCATGAACTTTTTAAAGAAAAATTATATTTCAAAAAAGAAAAATGACAACTTGGATGAAGCCAGTCTAACTGCTGCCTTTACTAAAATTCCCAAGGTTTCAAAAGTGTTTTCCAGAAGCTTAAGTATTCGATTATTGATTGATTTAGCCTTTATGGAATTCAAGAACATCATTAAAGATAACTTCTTTATAGCCATTCTAATGGCTGCTGTCTTAGCTCTGTTTTTCGATGCATGGCTTGGCAATCCTTTATACGGAACACCTTCGTTACCAACGACCTACAATATGCTAGAGATAAAAAATGACACGTATATGATTCTCATCTTTGTCCTTATCGTGTTTATAACAGGTGAAGTATTACATCGAGAACGCAACGTTAACTATGATCAGATATTTGGTGCGCTTCCGTTACCGAATCGCCTGGTATATGGGGCTAAGTTTTTATCGATAGTGCTGGTTAGTTTTGTCTTAGTTAACATCATTATGTTTAACGGTGTACTTATCCAAATCATGAAAGGGTATTTCAATTTCAAATTTGATATGTACCTCACTGATTTGTATTTAATTGAATTTCCTAAATACATTATTTTCGTTTTATTGGCTTTTTTTGTGCATTCGTTAGTGACCAAAAAGTTTATGGGACACGTTATTGCTATTGCGATTTGGGTATTCATTTTTGGATTGAATCAATTTGCCAATATAGACAACAATTTATACTTATATAGTTACTCACCAAACTATACGTTATCTGATATGAATGGATTTGGGCATTTTGCCGAGGTGCTATTTTGGTTCAGAACCTATTGGTTGGCTTGTGGTGGCGTTTTACTGATTATTGGATATCTATTCTGGAAACGTGGTACCGACTCAGGCAGAAAAGCACGTTGGCAAATAGTAAGAGAGCGATTGAATGCCAGAACGATTTCAGCATTCTTTATTTTGCTTTGCATTTTTATGGGTTCGGGTGGCTTTATTTATTACAATACCAAAATTCTAAACAACTACAAAACAGAAAATGAAAAAGTTATTGCTTCTGCCGAATTTGAAAAACAATTGAGCAAGTATGATAAAATTGCGCAGCCAAAAGTTATTGATGTAAAAGTAAACGCAGATTTATTTCCAGAAAACAGGTCAGCCAAAATTAAGGTAACTTATAAAATGGTAAATAAATCTAATGAAGTTATTAGCACTTTACATTTGAATTGGGGTCCGGAAGGCGTACTAAAAAAAGAAGTAAATACCTTTACTATTGAAGGTAAAACGCCAAAACTTATTGAAAAGTACAAAGATTTTGGTTATGAAATTTATGCTTTCAACAAACCATTACAACCTAAGGATACCATTACAATGGTTTTACAAGTTACTGGTTTCTATAAAGGGTTTCCTAATGATGGATCGGGTTCCGATATTGTACACAACGGTACATTTTTAAACAACAACTTCATGCCTTCGTTTGGTTATGATACCCAAGGCGAGCTAACAAGTGACCAGGATAGAAAGAAATACAAGCTGCCTATTAAAGACTATCAGGAACCAACACAAACCGATGCCTGGGGATTGAGTAATCTATTATTTAACGATGATGGTGATTTAATCTCTTTTGAAGGAACAGTGAGTACAGCACCCGATCAAATTGCTATTATGCCAGGCTACTTACAGAAAAAATGGAAAGCCAATGGCAGAATGTATTATACTTATAAAATGAATGATAAGTTAGACTTTTTCTATAACATTTCATCAGCTAAATATGCTGTTCATAAAGAAGTTTGGCAAGGCAAAGCAGGCGAAAAAGTAAATATAGAAATATACCATCATCCAACACATACCTATAATATTGAGTGTTTTGTAAAAAGTGTAAAACACTCGATGGATTATTATTCAGAGAATTATGGTCCTTACCAGTACACTCAAATGCGGATACTCGAATTTCCTCGTTATGCCAGTTTTGCACAATCCTTTCCGAATACGGTTCCGTTTACAGAAAGTTTTGGCTGGGTTAGTGATCCAAATGATTTGGGTAACGTTTATAAAGTAACCGCACATGAAGTTGCTCATCAATGGTGGAGTCATCAAGTTATGCCTTCTGCAACTCGTGGCGCCAATCAAATTTCAGAATCTATGGCGGAGTATTCTTCGTTGATGGTCATGAAAAAAGAATATGGGGTTGACGCCATGCAAAAATTTTTAAAAGAAGAATTGGATCGATATTTAAGAAGTAGAGCCAACGAAAGTAAGTTTGAAAAAACATTGATGGACAATGATAATCAGGCATATGTGTGGTATGAAAAAGGTAGTTTGGTACTTTATGGTCTTCAAGACTTAATTGGTGAAAAGAACTTAAATAATGCTTTCAAAGCCTATGTAGAGGCGGCACGTTTCAGACAAAAAGCCCCTTTCACTACTACATTAGAATGGTATGACTTTATGAAGGCAGCAACACCAGCCGAGTTACAGTATTACATAGAAGATAGTTTCAAAAAGATTACATTATATTCTAACAAGATTACAAATGCCTCCTATAAAAAAGTAGCTAACGGCAACTATGAAGTAACTCTCGAAGTTGAAAGCTCGAAAAGCTTTTATGATGGTAATGGTAAGTTGTTGTCGACAGGCACTAAACCAAACTTATTGGAAATTGCCGTATTTGATAATGACACTAAAAACAAACAAGGTATGACTATCAAGGCACCTTTAGTTATAAAGAAAGTTTGGGTGAAACCAGGAAAATCTACTTATACATTTATCACAAAGAAACTGCCAATCAAAGCAGGTATCGACCCGTATAACAAAATGATCGACAGGATTCCGGACGATAACATAAAGACATTAGAGGAAATTTCAAAGTAATGATTTAAAGAAAAAACTCGAACTGACGACCACTCACTCACGTCAGTTCGAGTGCTTTTTACGCAAAGCAATGGAGTAAAAAGTGTATCGAGAACCGTTGTTTACAATTGGCTTCTCGATAATATTTTTAAAAATAAGAACTAGCGTTCTCACTTTTAAAAATCACACGAAGTGACTTACGTAAAACATCAGCCGAGTGAATGTTCAGTACGATACTCAAAAGCGCGTCACCAGCCGTGCCTATTTTTGAAGATAAACCAATTTCAGCATGTGTAAATTTGTTTATATTACATTGAATCAATATCCACTACTACTTCCAACATATAAGGCTTAAACGAAGCCCAGCGCACCAAACCCGCTACGGAGTAAATCACGTGTTTGGCTGGGGTTCGTTGTAAGCCTCTGTTGAACTGAGGCTTCGGTAGTTTCCCCTATGGGATTTTAATTGAGCTGCGTGTGGATTGGTTGCGGACCGATCTGCCGACATTGTAGATCGTCAAGCAATTTTTTAAGAGAAAACCATCCCCATGGAAGCAGCGTTCATGTTTTGAGTAAAAAATCATCATCATTTCAAGCGGATTTTTATTTGTTGTGGGTTTTTATGCCCCGTCCTTCGCAAACACGCAACGTTGGCACATTTGCTTGCCGTTGCCACAGCATCCCTACTATTACAGGGCAATAATACCTTCCACATTATATGTGGCCACATACACTTCTACCACCGCATCGCTAGAGGGCATCATCATCTGTAAGGTTATACTCGTATAATTTCCGTTCTTAGAGATTCGCTCAGTAGCTGTATGATTCGGGAATAACGAAGTGACTTCAATTTCTTTTCCCTTCGGTACAATAAACTTGAAGGTATAAAGTGCTGGCCAGGCGTAGTGCTGATCAAGCTTTTCTTTGAGTGAATTTGTCCAGTCTGCTTCCATAAAAAAAGTTCAGTTGTCATCTTCTCCCGCCTCGGGGACGATACGCTTAGATACCCAAACGTAGTGCCATGAAAAGTATCGTCCCCGAGGCGAGAGACAATGCTGGGAGAGCAAAAAAAAATCGGCTCTCAATAAAAGAAAGCCGACTTCCATTAAAAATTTAAGAACTAAAAGAATTTATAACGCTTGTCTTCAATCTTTGAAACTTCTTTGATTGCCTGCACAATGGCATAGCTCGATTTACCATTCAAGCCTTGCAGCAATTGGTTTTTAAACATCGTGTAATCACCCACAGCAGGTGCTACAGTTTTGTTTTGCGCTTCAATGATCAATACGCCATTTTCACCTGCAAAGGCTTTGCTGCGCTTTCCATTTTCTAACGAGAAGGCAACACCTACCGCTTTCGCATCCAAACCCACAGAAGGCAATGAATTAGAATTCAATTTCAAATCGCTAGAAGAATTCACAGAAGCATCCGTTCCAAAAGCTTTTGCTATTTCATCCAACGTGCCTTTTTGCGCATTCAGTTTTTCAATGATCTTTTCGCCTTTCAATTGATTCTTTACAACGGGTGTGATCTCCTCTTTTATTTTATCAAAAGCTTTGTAGCCTTCTTCTGTTTCGCCAGTCATCACGGCTACTACATAGTTGTCTTCTAAATCAAATACATCAGATACTTTTCCGATTTTACCATCGCGATAAACCCATGTTACCATTTGCCTTGCATCGCCCAGGTTCCCAATCCTTCTTTCGGCAGTGCCTAGGTCGTTGGCATCTTGCACATTCAGGTTTTCCTTTTTTGCTTTTTCTTTGAAGGTCTCTACGCCTTTCAGGTCGGCTGCAAAAGTTTGCGCTTTCAAGAAAGCCGCATTTTGTGTTTCATCACTTGGTGTGATGGTTAATTCAATAGATGCCACGGTGTAGCTCGCGTTATCCTTCACGTTGGTCACGTCAATGATGTGGTAACCAAATTGTGTTTCAACCAAGTCGCCAAGCAAGCCTGTTTTCTTTGCATTGAATACCGCATTTTGAAAAGGCTTCACCATTTGGCCAGAAGGAAACCAACCCAAATCGCCACCGCGTGATGCCGTGCCGTCCGTACCAAACTCACGCGCTTTATCTGCGAAACTTGCACCACCTTTTATATCCTTCAGTATTTTAGCTGCTTTCTCTTTCGCGGCTTTTTTTGCTTCGGCAGTTTCGTTCTCCCACTTGATCAAGATATGGCTGGCCTTTGCATTATAGGTAGTGTCGGTGCCGACCTTTACAACCTTTACAATTTTATAATTACCACCCTCCAAGAACGGGCCGATTAAGTTTCCTGCCTTGATGCTAGATGGATCGTTGCTCAATAAAGTTGGCAGCGTTGCAATAGTATATTTTGAATAAGGCGTTGTGCCCTCTGTGTTGGTCACAGCAAAAACAGAATCATCAGAGACTGTTCTAAAATCAGAAGCGATCTTGGTTGCCTCTTCCTTCAACTTCAAGGAGTCAGTAGATGAAGGCACCACTGGGAAAGTAACGTAACTCAAGTTGCGTGTTTCTTTTGCTTTGTATTTCTCTTTGTTCGCGTTGTAATAATCGCGCAATTGGCTATCCGTAGGTTTCACCAATGAATCGCTAATGGCGAAGAACGGCACGTACAAATATTTCACTTCGGCCACATCGTTTTGCAAATGATAGTCGCGCTCAGATTCTGCTTCTGTCACATAGTTCGTTTTGATTAACAGGTTTTCATACTTGATGCGTTCGCGACCTAAACCCAAATCTTTTTGGAAAGTAGCCCAACGGTACTTTCCTTCTTGCCATTGCGCTAGCATTTGTGGATTTCCAACAGGTGCAGGCGAATTGAAATTATTGATGTATTGCACCACTCTCTTGCGGTCAAAGTTGCCCGCAGAATCTTGAAACGATTGCTTCACATTCTCGTCCACATTTTTTCCTTGCACCATATCCCACACCTCATCGCCAGTTACTTCCACACCTGTTTTTTCAAACTGTGGTTTAATGGCATGTTCCACCACTAGCAGCTCCCATGCTTGACTTTGTAGCGTAGGCCGCTCGCGCTCGCCCGGTTGGCGCCCCATGCTCATGATGTAGTTATTCTCTCGCTCTTGCACAAACGCTTGGTATTGCTCGCGCGAAATAGAAGTGCCAGCAATTTCGCCCACCTCATCATCACTGCCGCCAAAAACAGACTTAGGGCCGTTTCCGAATAAATCATTTAAAATAAATGCGAGGATAGCCACTGTTATGAATCCCACCACCCACTTGGTCATTTTATCTCGCAACGTTCCAATCAATGCCATAAAAAGATTAATTAAGAGTTAAAGTCGGTAAGGCCGACCACGCCATTTTAAAGAACGGCAAATTTAGCCCGATATATTTATTCAGCAAAGACAGATTGGTAAATAATAGTATTGATTTTCAGGCAATTAAGAGGGTAGATGGCCTTGGGGCATGATTAAAGTAGGCGGGCTGCCATGCGAGGCGTCCGCCTAGGCGGAGCACCGGGCTATCCGTTACAAGTCCTCGCCCCAACGCTCAAAATCCAAACCCTTCGCTGTGGGCTTGGAATTTATCCCGCCTCAAGCGGGGCTGCTATCCCTGCCCGATGCCAGCACGGGGGTTTGTAGCTACTCGATTACCTAAAAAATTGATAAATTTGAACTATGACAAATCAACAAAGTATTCTTGATCGAATAAAAAGTATAGTCTTAGCCAAAGACTCCTCTGCAAAAGTGTATTTGTACGGATCAAGAGCAAAAGGAACCATGAAATCTGATTCGGACTGGGATTTATTGATATTATTGAATGAGGACAAAATCACAGATGAAATAGAGCGAAATGTAACATCCCCACTCTATGATTTAGAATTTGAAATTGGGGAGGTAATTAGTCCAATGGTCTATTCTGAAAAAGAATGGAATTCAAAATATAGCGTTACACCTTTTTATTTGAATGTTGTCAGAGAAGGGAAATTATTATGACTGATTTCCAACGAGACGATTACATCAGATATCGACTACAAAGAGCTAATGATCTCATTTCAGAGATAAAGATTTTGATCGAAAATAAACTCTGGAATACAGCCGTTAATAGAATGTATTACGCTTCTTTTTATGCAGTCGGAGCATTATTGATAAAGAATGGATTTGAGACATCAAGCCATTCAGGTAGCCGTCAAAAATTTGGACAACTATTCATTCACACAGGATTAATGAGCAAAGAACTGGGAAAACATTATTCAGAGCTATTTGAGAAAAGACAAAAAGGAGATTACAACGATTTTTTTGACTTTGATGAGCAAGCTGTTTTAAAGTTATATCTTCCTACAGTTGATTTTATTAAAGCAATTGAAGATCAAATAGTGAAATGAATAATACGAAATTAGCGTAGGATTTTTCACTAAGTTACCTCTCCGCCCCATCCGCATCCACCACCACTTTCACTGTATTGATCAGCTTGTTATCGGTTTTTTGAATGATGAATGAAAAAGGAGGAATCGAAATGGTGTCGCCTTGTTTGGGGAAATCTTCCGTGTAGGATAAGATCAAACCGCCCAATGTTTCATAATCGCCTGTGGGCAATTGCCATTTAAAATGATCATTGAGGTAATCCACTTCCAATCGTGCACTCACGATAAAAGTATGATCGTCTATTTTCTGTTCTATTAAATCATCGTCATCGTGTTCATCCTCTATCTCCCCAAAAATTTCTTCTATCACATCTTCCATGCTCACAATGCCCGAGGTGCCACCAAATTCATCTACCACCAGGGCAATACTCTTTCGCTCTTTGATCAGTTGCACCATCAGGTGATTGGCCATCATGGTCTCTTGCACAATGTTGATGGGCGTAAGTATTTCCTCAATTCGCTGCGGCTTTTTAAAAAGTGCAGACGAATGGCAATACCCAATTACATTGTCAATGGTGTCTTTGTAAATCAAAATCTTGGAGTGACCGCTTTGCACAAATGTCTCTTTTAATTTTTCAATACCGTCTTCCACATCAATGGACGTTACCTCTGTGCGTGGGATCATACAATCGCGGATGCGTACTGTTTTAAATTCTAGTGCATTGTGAAAAATCTTTTTGTCGAGTTCAATGTCCTCATCTTCATGCCGCACCTTCAACATACTTTTCAAATAGTTGTTGAGGTCTGTAAGGGCAAAGACAGGCTTCTCTTCAGAGTACTCGATCCGTAGCACATGAACAATTACCAATTTAGATAAATACACAATGGAGAAAGTAAGCGGAGCTAAAATGATGTAGATGATCCTAAACGGCACAGCCAACGCAGCCAGCATCAAATTAGGATTGATTAAGAATAAACTCTTGGGCAAAAACTCTGCGGTGAATAAAATCAGCAAGGTGGAGATCAATGTTTGAAAGATCAGAACAAACACTTCGTCATTGATGCTTTCTGGCAGGTTGGCTGCTAACCAAGGCTCTATCAACTCTGCCATGTAAATACCGAACAATACAAGCGCGAGTGTATTCCCTATCAACGTTGTGCCTATAAACCACGATTGTCTTTTGATGAAGTAGGACATGATCCTTCCCCACAATACGCCTTGCTTGCCTTGCAGCTCTATCTGCAACTTATTGGCCGATAAGAAAGCGATTTCTATCCCCGAAAAGAAAAAAGAAAAAACCAGTGTGATAGCAATCATTAAGTACGGGCCCGTCTCCATCGATTACTTCTTTTTACGATAAGTGTAAATAAAAAAGAAACCAAAAGAAAGCATGATGGCCCAGTAGGCGTGGCCAAAGCCAAGTGTCATGACTTCATAAATACCTATGATAACAAAAACCGCTGCCAGTGACAGCAATAGCATGTCTACTAATTTCATTGTGACGCAAAGATAATGGATTAGAAGGGAATAGGTAAAACGTGGTGACGAGTAAGCAGTAATTGGTAAAACGGTAGGTGGAATGGGTAAGAGGCAATAAGCAAGAGGCAATAAGCAAGAGGCAAAAAGCAAGAAGCAAAAAGCAAGAGGTAACGGGTAATTGGTAATAATCGAAAAGGTCATTGATACATACCCCAAGTAGCTTGAGGCTTGCAGCTTGTAGCCAAATCCGCCTAATCCTTTATCTCTGTTGTGCCTGTTGGGTTCTTTAGCGTATAGATGGACATGTCTTCAGCGGCATCCAATTCTGTTCCGTACACCACATCGCTTTCAGTAGTGATGGTAACAAATTTGTTGGTAAAGATTTTTTTTGTTGCGGGCATCCAAAAAAGCTCTTCAGAATTGAGATGTTGATTTTTTTCTATGTTTTTCACTTCCACTTTGCCCCGCCCGCGCCACTTGTTTTCGCTTTTAAAATAAAAAGCAGTGTTGGCACTGAGTGTTGAGGTTAGCTTTCCAGTTTTATCAAAAAACTCGATGTAGATACCGTCAGGGAATTCCCGATCGCCATTTTGAAACTCAAATACTTTCTTGGCTTTCAAAATAGCTTTTACTCTATCATTTTCGGTATGGTGAATCAAAACATTTTCCGCTTCCTGCAATGGCCCCTCATAGACATTAGCTTTGGCCGTTTCTTTTGTTTTGCAAGAGGAAAGAAATAGGAGAGGAATTAGAGATAAAACCAATAGCCCTGCTAGCAAGTGCTGAAGGAAAGCTTTAGATGTGTTTACGATTTTCAATTTCTAATTCAGTTTAAACAAAGAAGGCCAGCTTTGCGGCCGGCCTTCTTGCAATATCTATACCTATTTTATTATTCTTTACCTCTGGTCTTAAGCGTAACGGTTTCACCTACCCAACACTTGATAGTTTTTGATTCCCCTTCCTTCCAGTTCAATTCAAACAATTCCGTTACAGAAGGGAACTGGCCACGGGCAGATCTCATTTTTTCTTGATTGCCTGATTTTGCATACATCTCATAAGCCGCTATGTACACCAAGCGATCTTCTGCCAAGCTTTGTTTTTTAGAACATTCTTGGAATGAGAAATAGTACAGGTCACCAATTTTCTCATAGCCTTCTTTATTAGAAGGATCTGCCGCCAATGCTTTTCTATAGAAATCCCTTGCGGATGCTTTAGTGCCGCGCTGATTTTCATTGTCACCCAAGAGGATGTTAATGTCAGCTTTTTCAGAGGGAGTTTTACCAAGCGCAAGGGCTTCGTTCAACAAAGGCAATGCCTTATCGAAATTTTTAGCTTGCAAGTATTTTGCCCCTAGCACTTTTGCCAAACCAAAATCAGGAGTGGTTTTGTGAACCAGTTCAGCAGCTTCAAACCACAAAGGATCATCCGTACATTTGTCGTTAAGCATGAATTGGAAAATCTTTTTTGCCATCGCAATATCCGTAGGATTTTGTTTAAAGCGTGGCTCTAATTTTTCCTTTACAAATTTGCAGTTGATCGTTACCATCTTGGCAAGCTTGTCATCCACATTGGCTTTGATTTGTTTGTATTTATCTACATCGCCAGTTTTATTTTCAGCTTGGGCTTTTTTCAACTTCGCATCAATCACACCCGATAGCTTATCATAGCGATTCAAGATTTGATCTTCTTTTAAAGTCTTCTGTGCATCTGGCAATGGCTTTTGTTTAATAAAGTTGGCAAAGATCACAGACATGTATGCCTCAAGGTTGTTGTCGTTCACATTATTTCCACTGATTTCGTAAACGCGGTCAAACATGGTCAATAGCTCTTCTGATTTTTCTTTGTTGTTGATGTTATACTTCGCATTAGAGGCTGCCTTACGGTTTAATACATTGATCTCGTCACTTGGACAGAACTTGATTCTCATATCATAAATGATCATCAATGAATCTACCAACACTTTTTTCTTGGCTGCATCAGTTTCTTTAGCGGCTAGGCCATCGTATGCGGTGGCTGCATCTACGTATAATTTAGTGTTCCAGTTAGGGGCATTTACGAGCATCCAATGAATAGCTGCGGTGGCTCCTCGGAAATTTTGTTGCCTTACAGCATCACCAAAAATGGCCACTTGCTGCTCTGCCTTGGTTTTATCCTCTGGCCATTTTACTTCTTTACATAGTGATTGCGAAAAAGCAGTGGTAGCAGTTAGCGCAATGAATACCAAGCCAAGGGCTGTGTTTTTCAAATTCATTTTCATAGTTGTTTTCATTTCTATCTTAATCAAATTTCTTAGTCAAACTTCCTCTTAATAAACCATTGATCATTAAAAGTCATGCCAAAATAAAGCTTAAAATAATTCTCTTCAATAATATTTTCGCTGGCGACACCTCTTTTTCCAATTTTAAGTGACAAATCTAATGTAGATAGCCTACCAACTGGCAAAGAAACCCCAAAATTAACACCTAAATCCTTTACTTGGTTGCCGCCCACCAAATAAGGATACCTTTCGTAACTTACACCTGTTCGGTAAGTCATTCTTTTTAAATAGTTGCCAATACCCGTGGGGTCTGGAATATATTCAAAGCCCAAAGCAGACTTAACACCAGTTGTAGCAGGAGAAGAGGAGGCTCCCGTAAAACCTTTGAACTGATTGTAATCCAGTAGATTCAAATCGGCACCTACCGTCCAATGGTTTACTCTGCCAAATGAAATACCCAACCCTAGCGTTTGGGGCAACGTGATGCTTCCCGGTTCATTATTAATAAGTGTGACTGAATCTACAATGGAGCCACGAATTGATCTTTCTTCTTGCCGCAAAGTGCGCTGCGTGCTTAGCGAAGATTTAAACCCATATACTAACCCAACATTGAAGCGATAATTCTTTTTGAAAAGAGAATCTAAATGAAAATAGGAACCTACGGAAAAGCTCAGGTCTTTTACATAGTTTCGTTCATACTTAGATGCATAGTAGGCAACTAACCTATTGTCGGGTTGATTTAATACGTTGACTTCTTCATTGATGATAGAGCTAAAGAGATAACTTGCCCGCACCCCCAAAGAAACGTATTTGTGAATCTTTACTCCGTTTGCCCAATAGAATTGATTGATACCACCAGAACCAGTCTTTTGATCCAAATAAGTACTTGTATTGCTGCCCTCAACGGGAAGTACCTGACTGAGTTTATAGTTTACACTTGAGTAGGGCATCAACCCGAGCGAGGTGGTCCATTTTCCTGGTTTGATAGGAAAAGCCATCACAAGATAATTCAAGTTGCCGCTTCCATTCTTCAAAGAGGAGCTTCCGTCATTTACGGTACGGCTTTCTAAAATTAATCCCGCTTGAAAAGAAGTAACATAATTAGCAGTGAGTAGCGCTGGATTTTGGTTGCTGATATACCACGGGCTAGGGTTACTAATACCCACACCTCCCATGCCTTGATTTTGGGCTAATGAGTTTCCGTAGGTATCACCTAAACCAAAAGTGGAATAGGGACTTTTGGCAACTTGGCCAAAAGAACTAAAGGCTAAGGCCAAAACTGATAGCGAAGTAAGTAGAAATCTATTTTTATGAAGCATTGTAGCGTAAAATCCTGTTCAAACCCATTAAAACCAAATCGGGGGCTGCAAATATGGTTGGTTTCAGCCTGTTTTCAAAAAGCGGGGCATCGCCACCGCAAAGAACTACATTCAATTCAGGATATTTTTCTTTGTAACGTTGGATCATTCCATCTATCTCACCCAATACCCCATTCATCACCCCGCTTTGAATGCAACTTTCAGTACTGTTCCCAATTAAATCCACTTCTTTATTTAAAGACACTAACGGTAGGCGAGCAGTAAACGTATTCATGGCTTTAAATCGCATTTCGATGCCTGGGGAAATGGCACCACCGTGGTAATTAGACTGAGCATCTACAAATTCATAGTTTATGCACGTTCCCGCATCTATCACAAGAGTATTTTGCTCTGGGAAAAGTTCTATCGCCCCACAGGCAGCAGCGATTCGATCTACCCCTAGCGTATGTGGAGTGGCATAAAGAATTTTAATGGGCAATGGCAACACGTGAGAAAGCGTTATGCTCATATCGATCACATTCGCACTTTCTGCTAGCTCAATGGCTGATATGCCAACGGAACTGATCAATACGTTATCAAATGTATTTTTAGTGAGAAAATCTTTTAGCTGATCGATCGAATCAAACGCAAATTTTTCTTTCAATTCCCTTCCAGAAAATATCCCTGCTTTTGCCCGAGTGTTGCCAGCGTCAATGACTGCGTTCATTTGTTGTAAGTAATTTGCTACAAATTTAGTCTTCTTGATACTGGTTTCTAGTTTGTGATACTGATTTCTAATTGGGGTTCACTACGAACTTGAAATTGTTTTATTCGTAATCTTGTACCGTTAATTTTAATACGATGCAAAATTTGTTACAAAAGTTTGAAAACAAACGCCCTGAAATTGTTTTTGAGTGGAAAGATGCTGAAACCGAGGCGGAAGGCTGGGTAGTAATTAATTCCTTGCGCGGAGGCGCAGCAGGTGGTGGCACACGCATGAGGTTAGGGTTGGATAAGCGCGAAGTGGAATCGCTGGCCAAAACAATGGAAATAAAATTTACGGTGAGCGGCCCGCCCATTGGTGGGGCAAAGTCGGGGATCAATTTTGATCCGAACGATCCACGTAAGGAGGGCGTACTTCACCGTTGGTACACGGCTGTGATGCCGCTCTTAAAATATTATTACGGCACGGGTGGAGATTTGAATGTGGATGAAATACATGAAGTGATCCCACATACCGAAGATGTGGGCATCTGGCATCCGCAAGAAGGAGTTTTTACTGGGCACTTCAAACCAACGGAGCCTCAAAAAGTAAATCGCATTGGTCAGCTAAGGCAAGGTGTAGTGAAGGTGATTGAAGATGAAAAATTCACGCCTACGCTTTCTAAAAAATATACGATTGCCGATATGTGTACGGGCTATGGTGTGGCTGAGGCGGTAAAGCATTATTATGAATTGTGGGGAGGGAATGTAAAAGGTAAACGCGTAGTGGTGCAAGGCTGGGGCAACGTAGGTGCAGCGGCAGGATTTTATCTATCGCAGCAAGGCGCTAAGATAGTGGGCATACTCACTCGCGAGGGAGGACTGATCAATCAAAAAGGATTTTCGCATGAGGAGATTTGCAAGCTGGTGGTCGACCGTGAAGGAAATCGCTTGGTTACGAATGAACTTCTTTCTTTTGAAACGGTGAACCAAAAGATTTGGGATTTGGAATTTGAAGTGTTTATTCCTGCGGCAGCTTCAAGACTTGTAAATAAAGATCAGGTGGACAGAATGATTGCTTCCAAAGTGGAAGTATTTTCCTGTGGAGCCAACGTACCTTTCTCAGACCCCGAAATATTTTTCGGCCCTACAGGCTTATATGCCGATGAGAAATTTTCCATCATCCCTGATTTCATTGCCAACTGTGGCATGGCTCGTGTGTTCGCTTATTTTATGCAAAGCGAAGTGGCAATGGATGATGCTTCTATCTTTAACGACATTTCAAGAATCATTCGCCTAGCGATGGAGAAAACCAAGAAAGTGAATCCTGCTAAGACAAAAATTGCGCAGGCTTCTTTTGAGATTGCGTTGAGGCAGTTGGTTTGATTAGGACTTGGGCATTGGGGCTTGGGACTTAGGACTTAGGGAAAAAATTTGTGTTCTTTATTTATATTTGGCTTGATGAAGAATATATGAAGACAGTATCAAGAATGGCTTCCGAGGAAAAACAAAAATTTGCCATGAAGCCTGTGTCTAATGTAAAGCATGGCGGAAAATTAAAAATGCAAAGAAATAAAAGCTTGAAAATCTTGGCTAAACAAGCACAGGAATTGAGATTGGGATATGAATTAATTAATAAACCCCAAGAGCATCATTAGCTCATAGTGACCAAGCCACAATGCCCAAGTCCTAAGACTACGCCCCCAACAAAAAATATTCAATAGCCAAGTACGCTGCCGCCCCAGCAAAATAACCCAGCATGGCAATGAGACTGATTTTTTTCAAGTACCAGATGAAATCGATTTTCTCCATGCCCATCACGGCTACACCCGCTGCGGAGCCGATGATCAAAATACTTCCACCTGTGCCGGCACAATAGGCGAGGTATTCCCAAATCAAATGATCCATTGGGTAAGTTTCCAAACTATACATACCCATGCTGGCTGCTACCAGTGGTACGTTATCAACTACGGCAGAGAGCAATCCAATGAGCGTTACAATAATCCTGTTGTCGCCAAAGGCAGAACTGAGCAACTCGGCAAAGTGTGTGAGTATGTGCATGGACTCCAACGCGCCCACTGCTAATAATATTCCGAGGAAAAATAAAACACTGGAAGAATCGATCCGCGAAAGCGCCCCTGCTGCAGTGAAAGGTCTTCTTGCGGCTTCATCGGCATGTGGGTTGATCAACTCAGATACTACCCACAACACACCTAAGCCCATCAACATGCCAATGTAAGGAGGTAAGTGAGTGATTGTTTTAAAAATAGGAACGAATACCAATGCACCCACTCCTAACATAAGCATGGCCGTGCTGCCTTTTACGTGACCGTTATCACCGTTGCCATGCGTGTGCATGTGTGCGGTGTGTTGGTGTTCGCCCAACTCTCCTTTCAAAGTAAAACTTAAATAAATCAAAGGCACCAATAAGCACAAAACACTTGGGATGAACAGCACCTTCATGATATTGAAAGTAGAAATCTGTCCACCGATCCATAACATGGTTGTGGTTACATCACCAATGGGAGTCCATGCACCGCCCGCGTTGGCCGCAATGATGATCATGCCAGCAAAGAACATCCGCATCTCTTTGTTGGGAATTAACTTCCTTATCAAAGAAATCATGACAATGGCTGTGGTGAGGTTATCTAAAATGGAAGAAAGGAAAAACGTAACGAAGCAGATGAGCCACAAAAGTATTTTTGGGTTTTTGGTATTGATGCGATCGGTGATGATGCGGAAACCTTGGTAGGCATCAACCAATTCTACAATGGTCATGGCACCCATTAAGAAGAAAAGTATCTCAGAGATGCTGGCGAGATGATGTGAGAGATCGGTAGTCACTGCGGCTTTATCTCCCGAAGTGACTGCATGAATTGTCCAACAGACGACACCCGTGAGTAGGGCAGAGGCAGTCTTATTTATTTTAATTGGGTGCTCCATGGCGATGGCGATATAGCCAAGCACGAAGACAATAATGACTGCGATTTCCATAGCCCTATAAGTTTTGGTCTAAAGTAAATATAGGCGGAAAAATCAAAATCCAAATGGGTGTGTCTGAAATTTCATTTTCGAGTAATGCAATCTACCACCGGGAACACGGAGATACACAGAGAAAAGCAAGAAAAAACCCCTCTGTGCCCCTCCGTGTACTCTGTGGTAAAAAAAATCGAAGCTTACAAATTAAAAAGCCCCTCGTTGAGCAAATTCAATGCTTTATCTTTCTGCGTGGTATCGACCAAGATGGAGATATTATTGTGGCTGCCACCAAAAGAGACCATGCGGGTTTTGATAGGGCCTAAGGCTTGGAAAACTTCTTTCAGCACAGCCTCTTTTTCTGCCAAGGCGTTGCCCACGATGCAGATGATTGTTTGGTTTTTATCTACTTCAATAGTTCCAAAACTTTGTAGCTCGGTCACAATTTCATCTAGGTGCTTGCTCTCGTCAATGGTAACAGAAACCGCCACCTCGGAAGTGGAGATCATGTCAATAGAGGTTTTATGTTTTTCAAATACCTCGAATACTTTTCGTAAAAATCCGTAGGCCAATAACATCCGTGAAGATTTTACATTGATAGCTGTGATGCCATCTTTGGCAGCAATGGCTTTGAATTGCCCACGCGAACCTTTATCACTGATGATAGTACCTGGCGCTTTTTCGTCCATTGTGTTCTTCAGCCTCACGGGAACGGAATACTTTTGCGCAGGCACAATGGTGGAGGGATGTAAAATTTTCGCTCCAAAATAAGCCAACTCCGAGGCTTCATCAAAAGTAAGCTCGGCAATGGGCATCGTTTTCTTCACGATGCGCGGATCGTTGTTATGCATCCCATCTATGTCCGTCCAGATTTGGATTTCTTCTGCGCGGATGGCAGCACCAATCAATGAGGCAGTATAATCGCTACCGCCACGTTTTAAGTTGTCAATTTCATTTTTGTGGTTGCGGCATATATAACCTTGCGTGACAATAATATCCGCTGGCATGGTTTCTAAAATCGGGCGTAGGCGCTCACCAATTTTTTCTAGCTCAGGCTCATTGTTTTCGTCAATCGACATGAAGTGAAGGGCAGGTAACAACCGCGCACTGATTTTTCTCTCTTGCAAATGATGATAAAACAGTTCAGTAGAAATCAACTCGCCTTGTGCCAATAGCTCGCGGTAGCTGCGATCATCAAACTTGCCAGCAGCCAATAAACGAAAGAGACTGAAATACCGGCTCACTATTTCTTGCCCCACAGCTTGGTAGGCCGATGAAGAATATAATTCTTTAATGAATTGTGAATAATGTTTTTCTAATTCGGCAATCTCTTGCTGCGCCCCTGTTTGTTGTTGTGCGAACAAATGTTCGCCAATGCGAACAAGTGCGTTCGTGGTTCCGCTCAGGGCAGAAAGAACCACAATTTTTTTACCGGGCATACCCAACACCAGTTCTGCAATCTTCTTCATCCGCTCGGGCTTGCCCACGGAAGTACCACCAAATTTTACTACTAACATATCTCTATCTTTTTTGAAGGGCGTAAAGATAGAGGGAGGTTTTAATAAATAAAGTTAGAGTAAAGAAAAGTTGCAACCAATTTTTAAGAATAGTTAGTAGATAGAACGTTCGTAAGGGGGAGTTGACACAATGTTATAAAAACAAAAGCTCCACAAATTAAGTGGAGCTTTTGAGATTAAAGGAATCTATAAACTATTGAACAATCAATAATTCATTCCATCCTACAAATAGCGTATTGGCTCCATATGTGACTTTGACGTAATAGGTATTTCCTACAACCAATGAAGCTGGGACGGTGAATACTATTCTATCCATCCCGCTGCCCAGAAAGCCACCGCTGAAGTCATTGGCCGTGACACCATTTATTTTAGCTGTAATTTCGTTTGAAATCCCAGTGACAAAGTTATAGTCTATTATTTTGACAGCATAATCACTTGCTATTAGACTTCCGTTTTTAACACCAAAAGAGGCCTCTTTTCCAAGGGTTACTTGGTTTAGTGTATAGACACTAGAAGTAAAGAATTGATTTACGGCAGGACTGGTAACGCTCACAGTTAGATTACTAGGAAATACTTTCTCTGGATTAGCATCTGGTTTTTTACGGTATAGTAGCTGGTATGATCCTAGTGCGCCATCTAACCCTTTCATCACCGCTTTAATTTCTGTGGCTGTTCGTGAAATGATTTCGATGAAAGCTTGGGTGTCTTTATTGGGCTCCTCATTTTTAACTATAGCTATTTGAGAACCTCCATTAAAATTGGCTGAGAAGTTTAGACCTGTAATAGTGATGATCTCACCGTTGATCACCGATGTTTTATCCACGCTAATTAATTGAGGGTTAGTATTGACAAAAGTGATAGACACATCATCTTGTGTACTAGAGCAAGCTACTGTCCACCGCAATACATACGTTGAACCTAGTACTCCCGAGAATTGCGAAGTAGGACTTGATGGAGTAGCAATGTTGCCACCTGTGCCTGAAACGATATTCCATACACCTGAACCACTAGCGGCTGCGTTGGCCGCCAATGCAGTAGTAACTCCAGAACTTACATTTTGATCGGGGCCTGCATTAGCTATGCTCGCACAAGCAAAAACAATCTTTACAATGTCTTCACTAGTAGGGCAGCCTGTGATGGCCCACTTTAACTCATAGGTTGTTCCAATCGCACCATTGAATTTTGAAGATGAGCTTGAGGCATCTGCAATTGTTCCGCCTGCTCCTGAAACAATACTCCAAGTACCAGTGCCAGAATCGGGTTTATTGCCAGCCAAGGTTGTAGAAGTACCAGATACGCCTTGGTCAGGGCCTGCATTGGCAGTGGAAGCTGCACGGCAGGTCTCTTCTTTCTTGCAAGCGACAGCGAAGAGCAATGCACTGACAATAATGAGTGTTAGTACTTTTTGCATTACTAAAATGATTGATGGAAATGGTTCTTTTTTCATAATTGGTATTTAGTTTATTACTGAGGCTAAATTCCATCTATCAATGGAAAGGTGAGGTGCTTGAACCGTTACCAAAGGTTAGCAACGCCCAATAGCAGGGTTTACATTAGGTTAACAAAAAGGGAAAGAGTGCGAAACCAGAATGGAAATGCGGGATTGCACAAAAAGTCCTGAACTAAAGTGCCATGATAAACCCATTCAGGTTATCCTCCGTTTGCATATTGAATTTTTTGCGCAGGCGGTGGCGGGCAATTTTTACGCTATCTGGAGAAATGCGCAAAATGGCTGCCGATTGTTTCATATTCAAATTTAATCGAATGAGAGAGCAGAGTTTGAGGTCAGCCCCGCCCAAGTCTGGGAATCGCTCCCTTAGTTTCACAAAGAAATCGCTATGCACATCTTCAAAATAAATCTTGAACTCATCCCAATCTTTTTCAAGCGTAAAACTGTAGTCCACCACTTTTCTCAGTTTTTTAAAATGCTCTTCGTGGTTATCGGGCTTTGTCAAAATCAGTTCCACGCTTTCGCGCACTTCTTCCAATATCTCATTTTTTTGCACCATGCTAAGGGCATAGGTGGTGAGCGATTTATTTTTGTATTCGATTTCTTTCGTCAATTCTGCTTCTTTGACTTGCGCGATTTTCAGTTCCGATTGAATCAATGCACGCTCAGTATCATGTAATTTGCTTTGCTGCTCTGCAAGAATTTTATCTCTTTTAATTTTCAACTGTTGACGAACAACGACTAACCCTACCAACAGAAACAATACCACAACCCCTAATACAATCCTGTTTATGGAAAGTCTTTTTATTTCATTATCCTTTTGCAAGAGTTGAATAGATGCCTCTTTCTTTTCCAGATCGTATGAAAGTTGCAGATTGGATATTGTAGTTAAACTGTTTTGATTGAAAAGTGAATCATTCAGCAAAGAATACTTCTCATAGTATTGCAATGCTTCTGAGCTTTTTCCCATTGCCTTATAGCAGGCTGATAACCCTTTGTACAATTTATTAAGTTCAGAACGATAGTTCTTTTTCTTTGCCAATGCGATGGCTTCTAAAAAGCTACGTTCTGCTTCTTTGTAATTCTTCAGTTCAGTTTGTGCCATTCCTATTCCAAGCATCGCAGAAACTTCACTTGTAAAAAAGCCCTTCGCCCGACTGAGGGCAAGTGCACGTTGGCCGTACTGTAGTGCAGGCTCTGACTTTTTCATTTCCAGGTAAACCGAACCAATGTTGTTGTAGCAGACAATTATGCCTTTATAAATTTTTAAGGAATCAAAAACAGCAAAGGCTTTTTGGTGAAATTCAAGTGCCTTTTCATTTTCCTTTTTAAGCATGAAGACGTTGCCAATGTTTACGTAGCACCCTGCAATGCTTTCGGGTTTATTTATTTCCGTGTAAATAGCCAACGCTTTGTTGTAAGCTTCCGTTGCACTGGCTAAGCTGTTATTGTTTTTATAGGCAACTCCCAAACTGTTATAAATACTTGCTTCCGCGCTTTTTGCTCCGCTCTTTTCGGCTAACCTCAGTGCTTCCAGAAGATAACGGATGGCCTTGGGATAGTCCCCCAATTTGGAATAAACCATGCCCAGATTTGAGAGGTTCTTCATCTTCTTATCTGCACGATCTGGTATCTTATCCAAGATTTGATTGGAGGTATCATAGGCGTGAATGGCATTCGCATAATCTCCTTTTCCCCAATGATAAATACCCAACAACGTATAGCTGCCTGATATACCAACCTGGTCATTGATAGCCACAGCCAATCTAAAAGACGAGTCGCGGTAAAACAAGAGTGAATCTGGATATGTAGAGAGAAAATCTACCCCTTTTTTATTGAGACTTCTTACTAAAGTGGTGTCTGGTTTTTGTGCATTGCAATTTTGACTCATCGCGAAAGAGACAACCGTAATGAGAAGTTTAAGTAAGCGATGCATAGTTGAATTTAGTGGGAGCTATTTTTTTCAACGACTTCAAATATAACAAATTGATGATGATCAAAATCAATTACGCTTAGCCCTTACCACCACCGTTTGCTCACCTTCTTCTTCGGCATAGAAAAGCAACAATTGATTCTCTTTGTCAAACTCTAATTTTCCTGGTGAACTCAATACTTCAAAGCCTTTAGAAAAATGAAATGTTGGAATAAAAATTTCTGTGGGGGCAGCAATGGATTTATCACTTTTGAATTTTAAATAGAACTCTTTCCCTTTCATATCAAAAAAATATTCGATGGGTTCGCCAGCTATTTTGTAAGGGTATGCTCGGATGGCTGCCTTCAATGCGCGCCCTCCCGAGTTTGCATCTCTCGCGTTCTTCTGTTGTGATTTGCTGAAAATAGAAAAGTCTTCATCGTTCCATTGATCACCATGAAGGTTATTGTTATCACTCGTGTAGTTCCACACGGCATAGCTGACCAGATTAGATTCCATAGCTCGGAAGGAGCGATCAAGGCAAGCTTCCTGATCAGAGAAGTTTCCTGTTTTATAGGCAGCCTTTTCATTCAGGTCAAACGGAATACCAAACTCGCCAATCAGTGTAGGCTTGTTGCCAAGTGCATTGATTGTCTCTTCTTTCTTTTTCTTTATGTCAGCATGAAATAATTTGCGAATAGCACTTTTTCCAAAAACAGAGGTACGCTTTAACACATCTATCCCATGCCAAGATGAGTACTCTTTTGTGAGCAACGTAGCTAGGTCATGCCAATGCCCAGCGTTCACCATTTGAGAAGATTCTGTTTCCGAAAATTTTGGCAGCTCATGAAGCAACGCGGCTTCGGCAAAAATCAGCCAGTCGCTGTTAACCGAATAAATAACTTCTCTATATTTTTTTGCAAATGGCTTGAAATAGTCTTCCGAAAAATTAACCTTCCTCCCATTCACGATTTTGAAATAATCGGGCTTGAGCAATTCAGGTCTTTGCTGCGCATCATAGCTCCACACGCCTGCTTCCTTCCAAATATCATGACCACCATTTTTCCATGCTGAGAATTTATTGGGGTTCACTAAAATTTTTCCTGTTTCTTGAGCTCCTGTCAATGCAAACTCATATCGACTTACTTCCAATGAATTGCCATCGCCTAGCACCATGCCTTCAAAAGGAGTAGGCATGGTACCGTTTTTTATAATCCCATACTCATCCAAATTACTCATGCCGATATAGCCAACGCCCGGTTCGTTAAAAGTATCAAAGCCCACCACATTGGGTAAGTCTTTTAGTTTTATGGCTAGTTGCTTCATAGCATTGATATAGTGCGATTGCAAATAATCTTGCGCGCTAAGGCTATCTACTTTTAGTTGTGGGGCAAAATCATTTCCACCAAAAAACAATGTGAACATGGTAGCTGTGCCCAACTTGTTGTAGTTGGTGGGCCAAATCATTCTAGGAAATGAATATCCTTTTACATTATGGATGACAGCCGAGCCTGTCTCTGTAAACTTTAATGGATCGAACCCTATTTTATCCAACGTCCAATAGGGTGCGCCATCACCACCTGTGAACCGGCTCCATACATCTTGATGTGGGTCTATGAAAATATTGATGTTATGTTCACCTGCTTTTTTTACAAGAGCTTGCAAGTAATCCAAGTACTCTTCATCGTATTTGTCTGGCCCAGAATGTTCAATAGCCTCCCACGTAATCACCAATCGAATGAACCGATAACCCCATTGATACAGTCTGCTAAAATGTTCATCTGCTTGATTGAGGGGAAACGGCCTACCGACAGATGACACAGTATAAACACTTTCATAAAAATTTTCTTTTTGATGACTTGCGATAAGCGGAGTGTAAGGAAGTTTAGAACTGCCGCCCACATTAATGCCGTGCAAGATCATCACTCGGCCACTGCGGTCTACAAACCATTGACCTTTGCTTGAAATATTTTTGTTTAGTGTATCGCCTAACACCTCTACGGTTTTGATCGTAGCAATTTGGTTGCTTTCTGTTTTAGTTAATCCAGCGGTACTATAGCTGGGGAATGGGCTATCAATAAAAAGATAGAATCCAACACCAGTGAGTATGATGGCAAGTAAGAGCGCGAAGGCACTCACAATCTTTTTGAATTGTTTCATAACACAAATTGGAAATCACCTTTAGGGGTAGCCAGTCAAACGAAATTGAAATTTTGGCTCAAGATGATGCTTTTGCTAGATCATACTCCTTGGTCAATGTCTTAACAATATCTGCCATTGGTCGAATACTTTTCACATGCTCAATAGCAGGGCCTGCGCACCATACGGTTTTATATGTCGCACTGAAGGCAGCTTTCTCCACGGCTTTCATTCCGCGCAAAGCGATAATCATCTTAGCGTATTTTTTTAATGTTTTATTATTGTTCAATATCCATTCTAGCCAATTGGCCTTCGTGCCGAGTTGTTGAACATACGGAGTGTTGATGACCGTGAGAGGCGAACCAGAAAGTTTGTTGGTGCGCACAATATCTTTTTCACCATAGTCCACCATTGCTTGTTTGTACTCTTGCGAAATGGGTGCTTCATCGCAGGCAATGAAAATAGTGCCGACCGAAACTCCGGCTGCGCCCCAATCCATTGCTTGCTTCACATCTTGGCCATACGCAACTCCGCCTGCGGAAATAATAGGCAACCCACAATTATCTTTTAGCTCTGTGATCAAATCTTTGGGTGAAATATTTCCGGCATGGCCGCCCGCGCGCGAGTTCACAGCGATCACGGCATCGGCACCCATCTCTTCTACTTTTTTTGCGTAGGTCAAATCCACTACATCACAAAACACTTTAATGCCAAGTGGTTTACATTTTTCAATTACTTCTTTCGGGCTCCCTAGCGAAGTAATGATGTATGGCACTTTTAATTCAAGCAAAGTCTCTAGTTGACCTTTGTACTTGGGGTTTGATTTATTCACAATCAAATTGATGCCAAACGCTTTGTGTGAAAAGTTTTTTATTTCTTCGATTGCTTTTCGCAACTCGGCATCTGTTCTATAATTAAGTGCGGGAAAAGCAGCAGATACTCCGTTCGCCAACGCAGCCTTCACCATTTTGGTATTTGAGATCAAGAACATGGGGGCTACGATGATCGGGTAGTCGATGTTGAGAAGTTTGTCGAGGGTGGTGGGCATAGGGTAGATTTACAGGTAGAAAGCTAGGAAATTATATTATTTCATCACAATAGTGGCAATCAGTAGTTGGTCAGATTTCTGCACTTTCTAATTTACAGTAGCTTACTAGATTGTCTAGACGCCAATATCCATCGGCCAATCTTGCGTATGTAAACTTCTGTGTATAGAAGATCAAGAGCGAATGGATTTTTACTTACTTGACCACTAAACTTTCCTTTTCCAATAACGATGGCAGTGTTGTCATAAATTCGTGCAGAAGCCTCAGTAATTTCAATCTTCTGGTAATCCAATTTTCCACTCATGAAGTCATCTACTACTTCTTGTTTCGATTGTGTCCATCCATTGGAGTGAACGTACTTCAATCGATCATCTAAAACATTTTTGAGTGAATCGATATTCTTGATTACCATCCAATCAAATTTCTTTTTGGAGAGATTGAGAATAATTTGTTCTGTGCTGATCGACTGAGCCGTGCTCCAGACAGATAAGTGTACTAAGATTGTTAAGAGGAAGCTACTTTTTTTCATATTGCCTACTTATAAATCTCATTAAAAACTCCCGCCAATCTAAT
Source organism: Cyclobacteriaceae bacterium (assembly GCA_043777495.1). Lineage (GTDB taxonomy): Bacteria > Bacteroidota > Bacteroidia > Cytophagales > Cyclobacteriaceae > ELB16-189. The sequence continues at coordinate 29,835 of JAYWHU010000087.1, forward strand.
CCCAGCTTGTAATAAGCGATGCTTCACTGTATCTAAATTTTTGTAAGAATATTTATAGCCTAAGTTCCCTTCCCCCACGGCATACACTTGCTTGCGATAAGTCATGGATTCTTTCGCCCACTCACGCACGGTGGCTTTTTGCCATTGGGATAACTCTGTCTTTGTTGGTTCGCCAAGTGCTAGCGCTGTTTCAGTGTAACTTAATTTTGTGTCATCAATCATGTTGCTGTCCCACACGCTATGCAGATTGGTTTCGCTGCGGAACCATTTTACTTTTATATCGTTGCCACCTTTGTCGCCACAGCAGCCTACGTGCAATGGTTGGTGGATGTCGCCAATCAGATGCACGATCATCTTGATGTATTCAATTTCTTTTTTCTTGTCGAGCTTATGGGTTTTCAATTCTGCAATCATTCTTTCTAAGGTCATGATCACATCACCATTGGGATTTTTTGGTGATTCTTCATACGACTTTCCTGTTTCGATGGTTACCCAATGCCAATCGGCCGTGTAGTTGTAGGTGGAGTCCGAGCGGATTTCGTCCATCCATGTGCTGGTGATGGCGAGGGATTCTTGGCCGAGCAACTTTTTCAATTTCTTTTTCGCTTTCGCGGAAAGATGTTTCTCTGCAATGAGCCCAATGGCGCGGTGGCCGGTAACGCCCCACCCGAAAGAGTTTGTAATAATGAAGCCACAGAGCAGGAAGGAAAGGGTGAATTTTTTCATGAGAATAATTTATAGCTCAAAGATGGGGATTTTAAAATAAAAATACATTGCCATGGAGACACGGAAGGTTTTCTCTTGTCACATTTTTCCTTTGTCGCAGTTCTACTTTCGCAAGACTACAACATAATTCTCTAATTGCATTTTTCAGTGCCTCTGTGGCAATAGTTCGATATGCTTGTTGGTTCGTGAGGACACGAACCAAGGCGTGGGGCGTGAGGCGGGGGCTTTAACCTTAGTAGAAATTATTTGTAATTGTGAACTCTAATCTTATTACCTTATTCTGATCGCGAAAAAATAGGGTAATAAGGTTGAGAGTATTTTCAAAAAACGATTTTTCTACTAAGGTTAAAGCCTATACATAAAATTGACGATTAAATCTTACCCACTCTATCCGTCATAGAGCCAGAGTTTGAAAATATCTTGGGAGTTACTCACGAGATAAAAATTGTTATCAAGTGATAGGTTACGTGCTGGCATCAGGCAGGGATAGTAGCGGAAATCCCCGCCTATAAGTCAAGAGCAACATGGCGGGGATTGCAACGGATAGCCCGGTGGCCTTGCGTTTCGCTTGGCCAGCCCGCAAAAAAAGTTCTTTGTTATCAGTATCTACAATCTGCGTGGTTAAATAAATCGTGCTAACTTTGAAAGACGACAATGGAAAAGACAGTGAAATTATCGGCCCTCTTGGTGGCCAACCAATTAGACATCAAAGGCATTAAGGCATTCTTGGAAGTGAAGACGGCCTCTGAAACTTCTACGGAATTGCTTTACAGTTTTGGCAACGACCGCTTTCAATATTATTTCAATTATGGCGTCATTGTTTTTGCGGGGCACTCGGAGGAGGAAATTAAGATTGCAGTAAAAAGCATTCAACCGTCCCTGAAAGACCCGAACAACAATTGGTTGCGCGATGATCATACGATCAGTGTGCGAGAAGGAGAATTGGAGTTTGAGTTTGATCAATTGATTGTAGATCGTTTGGACTTAAAAGTTATTCGCATTGCGATGTTCAACTTGGCGCAGTCGGTGGCGTTGGATTACTACCACGATGTAACAGAAAACTTGCTCACAGAAATAAAAGGATTTACGCGCCACTTGGAGCGCACGGGAAAGCTTAGCATCAATAGAAGGGACATGATCAAGTTCATTGGCAAGGCATTGAATACACAAAACGACATTGCGGATAATATTTATATTTTTGATGCGCCTGAGCAAGTGTGGGACGATGAATATTTGGACAAGCTGCACAAAGGGCTGATGAAGCATTTTGATTTGCGTGTGCGCTTTAGCGAAATTGAATACACGCTGCGCATCATTGAAGATAACTTGAGTGTGTTCCGCGAGATATCGAATCAGCGCGAAAGCAGTATTTTAGAATGGATCATTATTGTGTTGATCTTGGTGGAAGTTTTTGATTTGCTGATCACTAAACTCTTGAAGTAACATGTCGCATCGCCAAGCTCTCTTTCTCAATTTCGATATTAAAGTGCAACCTGATGATATTACGTGCGGCCCTACGTGCCTTCATTCCATTTATCAATATTACAATGATGATATTTCGTTGAAGGATGTAGTGAAGGAAGTAAAGAGTTTGAAGAGCGGTGGTACGCTGGCGGTAATGTTGGGCAATCATGCCTTACAAAAGGGATACAAAGCAAAAATATATACGTACAACTTGAACGTGTTTGACCCGACTTGGTTTTCACTCTCGCAAAATAAAATGATTGCGAACTTGAAAAAACAAATGCGGTATAAATTCCGCAGCAAAAAACTACAAGTAGCCTCGAAGGCGTATATTAAATTTATTGAGGCGGGCGGTATTGTGCAGCAGACGGAGTTAGACGAACACTTGATCAAAAACTATTTGAAGCAATCGACACCGATACTTACGGGGCTGAGCGCTACGTATCTCTACGGCACACAGCGGGAAATACCAGCGAGCAATAAATTTGATAGTATCAAGGGCGAACCCGTTGGACATTTTGTAATCATCAATGGCTATGATGAGGCCACCAACATTGTTTACTTAGCCGACCCAATGAATGCAAACCCGCTTAAAAGTCAACATTATAGTGTAACTTTTGATCGGCTTATCAATAGCATTATGCTGGGGATAGTGACGTATGATGCGAACTTGTTAGTGATAGAACCTAAAAAGTAATTTGAAAATGTATCAATTTGAAGATTTGAAAATGTGTTAATTTGAAAATGATGCAAAACGCACTCATATTTTAACTTTCAAATTGATCCATTTATTGATTGAATAAAAAAATATAATTTAAAAATGATGCTCCACATAACCCGCTTCCATTTTCAAATTTTCAAATTGTTTCATTTTCAAATTTAGTTGATGCCTAAGTTAATCGTAGTTGAGAAACCTGAAACCTGGAAATTCAATCTGGAGGATGTGGATGTGATCACGCCTGAGAAATATATTTCAGAAGAGGTGTATCAATCGGTAAAAAATTTGAAAGTACTGAACCTTTGCAAATCGTATCAGTATCAAAGCGAAGGGTATTATGTTTCGCTATTAGCTGAGGCACGTAGCCATAAGGTGCTGCCAGGTGTTTCGACCATTCAAGATTTTCGTTTCCCATCCATTTTGCGAGAAGACTCTCAAGATTTTGACGAGTTGATTCAGAATACATTTAAAGGTGAGCCTTACAATCATATAGAGTTTAATATTTATTTTGGTACTACGCAATCTGAGCATCTCAATAAATTGGCTCTTCAGCTTTTTCAATTGGTGCAAGCACCTTCTTTACGGGCATCTTTTGCCCGAAAACAGAAATGGGTTTTGCACACCATCAAACCTATCAGCATCAACGAAGTGCCGGAGATGGATAAGCCATTACTGGTACAGGCATTAGAAAAATACCTGCATCGAAGACGCGATTACAAACCAGATAAAAAGAAATATGACCTTGCCATATTGGTAAATCCAGACGACAAAAATCCACCTTCGGATGATCGTGCGTTGAAGCGTTTTTATAAAGCGGCCTTGGAAGCTGGTTTCAATACGGAGTTCATTACCAAAAATGATTTTGACCAACTCATTCAATATGATGCGCTCTTCATTCGAGAGACCACGAATGTAAACCATCATACATTCCGTTTTGCCAAGAAAGCTGCTTCGCTTGGCTTGGTAGTGATGGACGATCCGCAGTCAATCTTGAAATGCACCAACAAAGTATATTTGCACGAATTGCTTAGCACGAATAAAATTTTAACTCCAAAATCGTTTGTAATCACTGAAGAAAGCTGCGAATCGCTCCCTGCTAAAATGGCTTTCCCATTTATTTTAAAACAACCCGATGGTGCTTTTTCCAAGGGTGTTTTTAAAATCGAGTCATTAGAGCAATTCAAAAAGGTGAGAGAAAGTATGTTTGAGAAATCCGATTTGTTGATCGCGCAAGAATTTTTGCCAACGCCCTTTGACTGGCGAATAGGTATTATTGACGGACAAGTGCTCTATGTGTGCAAATATTTTATGGCCACCAAGCACTGGCAGATCATCAACTGGAATGCCAACAAAGTGAAATCGCGAGATGGTGAAGTGGAGTGTATCCCTATTGACCAAGCTCCCTCTGGGCTTTTAAAGACAGCGATCAAAGCGACATCCCTTATTGGCAAAGGACTTTACGGGGTGGATATGAAGGAGATTGGTGATAAATTTTATGTGATCGAGATCAACGATAATCCCAATATTGATGCAGGCATTGAAGATAAAATATTGAAAGATAAATTGTATGATACCATAATGGAGGTATTTTTGAGTAAAATCAAAGCAGAGAAATGAACCAACCCACACGCATCCATTTGTTCCAAGGCTTCGGCATAGAGCTGGAATACATGTTGGTAGATAAAGATACCTTGGCTGTAAAGCCCGTGACGGATGAATTGTTAAAGCACGAACTAGGTCAGTACGGAAGTGATTTTGAGAACGGGATCGTTACATGGTCGAATGAATTGGTGCTACACGTTATCGAGCTAAAATCTACACGCCCTGAGTCAAACTTCAATGCGTTAGAAAACGCTTTCGCGGATGACATCAAACGCATCAATGCTATTTTAGATAAGCACAATGCCATGCTCATGCCAACGGCTGCGCACCCATTCATGGATCCACTGACCGAAACCAAACTGTGGCCGCATGATAGCAACGAAGTGTATGAATTGTATGATAAAATTTTCAACACCAAAGGCCACGGCTGGTCGAATTTGCAAAGCACCCATTTGAACTTGCCTTTTTATGATGACGAAGAATTTGCCAAGCTACACGCTGCTGTTCGATTGATCTTACCAATCCTTCCTGCATTGTGTGCGAGTTCACCTATCCTAGATGGCAAGCTTACTGGTGTACTCGATACTCGATTGAATTTTTACAAAACCAACCAAGCAAGAATTCCATCCATCACGGGTAAAGTAATTCCCGAAGCGATTTTCTCTAAGCGCAATTATTTGAACCAAGTGTATGAGAAAATAAAATCAGACATTAGCGTACACGATGCGGGAAACATTTTAAATCCTATTTGGGTGAACTCGCGTGGCGCAATCCCGCGCTTCGATAGGGGTTCTATTGAAATCCGTGTGATGGATATTCAAGAATGCCCTTCGGCAGATATGGCCATTATTGAATTGGTAATAGAAGCCATCAAAGCTTTGGTGAACGAAAAATTTATTTCATTGCCCGAGCAGATGAAATATAAAACGGATGGATTGGTTCAAATTTTTGATAAGGCCATTGTGCAAGGTCAAAAAACTCAAATCGATTCTATTGAATACCTTACTGCTTTTGGCATCACTTCACCTTGCACGGCAGGTGATGCTTGGCAAAAGATTATTGATAAATTAATCGCTTCTGGTAACACCGCGTTAGAAAAATGGAAGCCAGAGTTATCTACCATCCTAAGGGAGGGCACACTCTCCGACCGCATCATCAAATCATTGAACGGAGATCATTCTCTGGAAGCCATCAAGAAAACCTATCGGCAGTTGAGTGGTTGCTTGGCGCAGAATAAGATGTTTATTCCGTAGCTAACTCTTCTTACTCTTATAAAATGTAGGAATTAATCAACCCCGAAATATCAAAATGCCATTTTGATATTTCGGGGTTGATTATTTATCTTTGCAGCATGATCAAGAGGAAAATAGAAAAGCAATTAAAGCAGTTGATCCAACAGTTTCCTGCGGTTTGCGTATTGGGGCCACGGCAAGTAGGCAAAACCACCTTGGCGAAACGGTTGGCACAAACTGTAAAGAAGCCTGTGCTTTATTTGGACTTAGAGCGGCCAGCCGATCGGCTCAAGCTTCAAGATGCCGAGTCGTATTTGGCGCAACATACAGATAAGTGCGTGATCATAGACGAAGTACAATTTATGCCAAGTCTCTTTCAAGTGCTTAGGCCGCTGATTGATGACAAGCGAGTGCCTGGACGGTTTTTGTTGACGGGCTCTGCCTCTCCTGAATTGATAAAAGGTGTTTCAGAATCATTAGCAGGAAGAATTGGATATGTAGAGCTATCACCTTTTACATTATTGGAAACAGGAAGCAAACCAATGCTAGAAAAACATTGGTTCAGGGGTGGCTTCCCGTCTTCCTATTTATCAAAGCGTGCCGATGGCTCCATGCGGTGGTTAGATTTTTTTATTAAATCTTATTTGGAAAGAGATCTAAATATGATTTACAATATCAACTTCACCAAAAGCACCATGCAAAAAATGTGGACTATGATCGCGCATTTTCATGGCAACATTTTACAGTCAGAAAATTTTGCTCGTTCATTGGCCGTCACAGGCCCCACGGCCGCGCGGTACTTTGATTTTCTGGAAGGTGCATTCATCATTCATCGGTTGCCCGCTTATTCACACAACTCCAAAAAAAGACTGGTCAAATCGCCTAAGATTTACTTGAGAGATTCAGGCGTATTGCATCGGCTCTCTCACTTTGCCAATATAGAAGATTTGAAATCGAACGTGATCGTTGGCAATTCGTGGGAGGGATATGTGATTGAGCAATTGCTTAACACCAAGCCAGATCACTTGCGGATGTATTATTACAGAACACACGATGGAGCAGAGACGGATGTGGTTCTTGAGAAAGGGAATAAAGTGGTGGCTTGTATCGAAATCAAATTTAGTAACGCACCTACACTTTCAAAAGGGTTTTACATTGGCCTAGAAGATCTTAAATGTAAAACTGGATTTGTCATCACCCCTGCCTCCGAAGACTATACCAATGGGCAAGGTGTCAGGTTCTGTTCGCTGATGGATTTTTTAAAGAAGTATTTATTAAAATTGTAGAAATTGATAATCTTAAACCCCGAAATAGTAAAATGACATTTTGATATTTCGGGGTTTGTTTTGTGGGCGGGTGACACCTTACAAAAGTTCCGTACCAGCTTGTAGCAGATAGCCTGCGGCTTGTGGCCAATTGCTTAGTAGGGAATCACCCCCCATACACCCACTTGATCAACGTCACCGAAGCCAGGTAAATCAAAATAATAGAAACGATGTTGAGCAAAATGCCAGCCTTCATCATGTGCTTCACTTTCATGTGGCCGCTCGAGAATACAATAGCATTAGGCGGAGTAGCAACGGGAAACATAAAGGCCATACTTGCGCCAATCGTTACGGGCATACCGAGTAAAAGTGGATCGACACCCAAGCTATTAGCAATACCAAAAACAACGGGAATAAATATTTGAACCAAGGCCACGTTGCTCATCAACTCTGTAATAAAAACCGAAGCCGTGATCAATCCAAAAATCAACCACTGCGTAGAAGAACTTTGCTCGGCAATTTTTGCGCCCACTACTTGAATGATGCCCGCATTGGAAAGCCCTTGTGCCAAACATAAGCCACCACCAAACAAAAACAAAATACCCCATGCCATTCTCTCTGTGTCTTGCCATTGCAGGATGAACTGCATCTTGCGCCAATTAACGGGCACGACAAACATGAGAAGTCCACCCGTCATCGCCACGTTCGTATCGTTCAGCATGTCCTTGCCCAAAAGTAAATTGATAGGCTGCTGAAATACCCATAGTAAACAAGTGACTACAAAAATGGCCATCACAAATTTTTCTTCTCTCCGCAGCTTACCGAGTTGATGAAGCTTTTCGTTGATCAACTGATCAGAGCCGCGCACTTTTTTTATTCCATTGGGGAAAAGAATTTTAGTAATGATAATGTAGGTGGCTATAAGAATGAGTGTCATTAACGGTAATCCCACCAACATCCATTTTCCAAAATCCAGTTTGCGATGATAAAATTGATCGAGCAATCCGGCAAACACCACATTGGGTGGTGTGCCAATGATGGTAGCAACGCCACCAATACTTGAAGCATAGCCCACCATCAGCATCAGGCCTATGGCAAAATTCTTTTCGCCTTTTGGCAAATCTTCGTTAGAACTTTTCGGATCACTCTTCAACAAATTGATCACCGACACAGCAATGGGCAACATCATCATGGCCGTGGCCGTGTTGCTGATCCACATGCTGATAAAAGCCGTGGCCAACATGAAGCCTAAGATAATCCCATTGCCCGATGTGCCCGTCACTTTCACCAAGTTCAATGCAATGCGCTCATGCAGCCGATGCTTCTCCAATGCGAGCGCAATCAAAAATCCACCCATGAAAAGAAACACGATCGGGTTCGCATAAGGCGCAGCCGCCTCACTCATCTTCATCACGCCCATGAAGGGGAATAACACCAACGGTAAAAAGGCCGTGATTGAAATCGGTACGGCCTCGGTAATCCACCAAACTATAATCCAAATCGCGAGGCCCAGCACTTTGTTAGCACCAGGAGAAATAAAATTCTGGTCAATTAAAAATAAAGAAAGAACGAAAAGCAGTGGCCCGCCCACGAAGCCAATTTTCTTTGCTGAAAAACTAGTTGATTCTTCCATTTCGAATGTTTTGTAGTCACCCCTTGGTTCGTGTCCCTATCCTCTACTTGGTTCGCATGCCCATGAACTTCTCCTTGGTTCGTGTCCCCACAAACCAATCACTATTGTAAAAAATAAAAGAGCAAAGGCGAGCCTCCGCTCTTATTCAATCCAAAATCTTAAACCTTAAATTCCAAATCTTAAATCTATTCCACTTTCGGGTTAGCAGGCTTCATTACAATGGCGCGGCATCCAACTCCGTTTCGTTCAATGGTTTTAAAATTTAAGCGAACCACAAAAAATGTTCATGGTCAAAAAGAAAAAAGTTGTTGATTGATTACAAATCAACCAAATTTTTCCTTAACAAAGTAGCAAATTATTTGTAACAAATTCTAGGGAGTTTTGGCGAATGGTATTTTGACCTACCAGCAAAACTCCCTGCTTTAGATGTGTTCTTATTAATTCTTCCTAATCACTTCAGGACTTCCTTGATATTTCACTGAGCTCACTACATCTGTATCGATCTCTACCGTGTTGCTAGCGTTCACGCGGGCGCGGCCCATTTCCTTGGCTTCCACCACGGCATGTTCCACTTGGTATTGGCTCGCCTTCAATTGCGACATCTTGGTCACTTCGGCTTGTAAAAAATTTCCTTCGCCATCCAATTCAAAAACCATCGGCCCGGCTAAGTCGATGGTGAGGTTACGTGCTTTGATATCTGCGTCTCCCACCAGAGCGCCAAATAATTCAATTTCCATGTTTTCTTCATCAAAGCCACGAACTCTTAGTTCGCCTGCGCCCTTCACCTTTAGTTTATGTAAGTTGGGCATGGTGATGGTAATTTTCACTTTGTCATCGGTGTTAAAATCTTTGTCCCAAAAGTTTTTGTTGCGTGATCGGTACCTGATCTCCAGCGTTTCTCCCGAGCTTGATACTTCATATTTCTTTTTCTCGCGCTCATCGCCATCCAATTGCACTGAGTACACATCGCCTTGCTGAATGAGCAAATCGAAGATGCCCGTCATTTCTATTTCATTAAAGTCGTTGAGACCATATTGATCTTTCAGTTGCATGGCCTTCGTTTCTGTTGGCTCGGTGCAGTTTACACACTGAAAACCTTGTTCCGTCATTTTCCATGTCTTGTTGAAATTAGAATCGCGGTAGCCATCGTAGTCCCAATGATTATTGTCGATCAATCGCCATAAATCTTCTTCGATCACAAATGTTTGACCAATGGGAATAAAAAGCTCCATGTCCAATCGCTGTGCGCGAAACTTAGCCTCTTTTTTGAAGGTCATGTTCGAGTCAAATGTGATCACACTATCTTGTTGCACCACTTTGTAGTCAACCATCTGCGCGTTCTCTGCTCCATTCTTTCTGGTTGTTCCTTGCGCACGGAAGCGTTGCACTAATTTTATTTCTTTTCCATCATATCCTTTTATGGTCAGGTCGGTCATGTTGTAGTCATCCAATCCTACTTCGCTCATTTTAAGGACGGGCGTTTTTCCATTCAAGTCAAAAACTCTTTCTGTTTTATACTCACCGTCTTCTTTGAAAGAGTAAATCATTTTGGGTACAGTAAAACTTAGCACCAACACACCCAATATAAATAATCCCAACATACTCCAGCCCACAGCCGATTTAAAGAACGAACGCTTTGCTAAGATGGAAGCACCAGAGAATAGGATTCCAAGGCTAGGAATGAGAACTACTACGAGTGCAGCAATCATGCTCCAAACGGGAAACGTATTTCGGATTGCGTCCATCGGGAAGGCCAACCCTTGAATATCGCTGCCCCAGTACTCAGGTAGGATAGAAGTACTGAAAAGTCCAAGAAAAATTCCAAACGTAATAACGATGCTCACTAAGAAAGCTAACCCAGTTGCCAGAATAGCTAACCCAATTACCACGCGAAGTAATTCGAAAAATAATTTTACAATTGGGCCTAACGCATTGCCGAGTGCAGTAAGCACAGCCGCAATAGCGCGGAAAGGGAAGAGGATGATTTTTGCTAATGTGCTTTCTTCTTCATCCTTCTCATTCAAACTTTTCTTTACAGATGATTCAATGTTGCTCAACGTAACAGGCTCTCCTTGCATTTCCATTTTTTCAGTAATGGTCTTGGCCTGTGGCAAGGCGATCCATAAGATAATATACAAGAGAAGACCCAAGCCTCCAATAAAACTGAACACCACAAACAATAAACGGATAAGCGTAATGTCGGCTCCGAAAAAAGCGGCAAGCCCACTGGCCACACCACCTAATACTTTTTTCTCCGTATCGCGGTACATTTTCTTTACAGACACTTCATCATCCAATTCTTCAGAGGCTGGTAAGGCGATCCATAAGATTATGTAGAGTAGTAACAAACCGCCATAGCTGCCAAGTACCAGTAATGCAAACAACACGCGGGGCCACACAGGGTCTATGCTGAAGTAATGTCCCAACCCTGCACACACACCTCCCAATATTTTTCTTTTCTGATCGCGAAATAATTTTTTGTTGGGCGATGTTTGAGAATAAGCCGATGATTTTGATTCATCTTTTCTTTCCGCCTTCGGTTCGCTGGCCACAAACTCTTGCTCCTCGGCAGCTTTGAAATCGCTCACATTACCCATTGTGGCAACCAAGCTATTTACATCTTCCAGCGTGATCACCTGTTTGCCTTCGTTCAACTTCGATAAAAATATTTCGGCTATGCGGTTTTCAATATCGGCCAAGATTTCGCTACTATCTTCAAACGAACCAAAGTATTGATTGATGGAGTCTAAGTACTTGCGCAGAGAATCATACCCGTCATCTTCAATGTGAAAGATGATGCCGCTGATGTTGATGCTAATGTTCTTTTTCATGGTTGAATAGAATATAGAAGGTACAATATAGAAGTTAGAAGTCAGAAGTTAGAATATAGAATTTGGGAGAGCTCGCACTATTAATTTTTTTACTTTTCATTTTTAAACTTTATCAGATATACAATCATTTACAGAATACCGAATACACTCACCTTTTTTACTACTTACCCAACCACCTGCCTGCCCCTCACCTCTTCAGTAGACTGCACCAAATCATCCCACGTTTCAGTAAGACCTTTTAAAAAATCAGTGCCTTCCTCTGTTAGCTTATAGTATTTCCTTGGTGGCCCCGATTTGGATTCCACCCATTTGTATTCAAGCAAGCCTGCATTCTTCAAGCGCGTGAGCAGTGGATAAAGTGTGCCTTCCACCACAATCATTTTGGCCGAAGTTAACTCATCAAGCATAGTAGACGCATATACTTCACCCCGCGAAATAATATGAAGGATGCAGAATTCTAAAATCCCTTTCCTCATTTGAATTTGTGTGTTCTCTAGGTTCATACAGCACGTTTTATCTCTTCTTGGCAACTTATACGCCAGAAGTACTATGTATGGCCAAGTACTGGGTTAAAAATCTAAAAATATTTTTAAAACCTTGATTTTGGACTATCTTGAGGGTTTACCGCTAACCAAATTTTTTATGAGGCTTGCTGTCGCTCTCTTATTTGTGTTCACTACTGTACAATCTTTTGCGCAAGACACACATTACTGGACATATCGCTACGGAACGAGAGCCGTGTTAATGGGCGGCCCTGCCGTGGGTGGATTGGAAGACAACAGTTCGGTAATTTATAATCCCGCATTGCTTAGTTTAGTAAAGAGTACTTCAGTATCGATCAATTCAAACGTCTATCAAGTGGTAAACATCACAGTGAAAGATGGTGCTGGGTCTGGTCAAGACGTTACCAGCAATCAGTTTTCTGCCGTACCTGTTACCGTTTCTGGTTTGATAAAAAAGAAAAGGCCATCTCGCTGGACATTGGGCTATGCGATTATTGTGCCCACTGAGTTTACTTTCAAAGCATCTGCCCGCGAAGATGGTTTTAAAAATATTGACCAATCCATAAATGATGCGCAAAGCCCTGGGGCAGAAGATTACGTGGGGCAGTTCTCCATCAACACACGCTTATCCGAAAATCAAGGAGCCTTTGCCGTGGCATATAAAATCAATGACCACTGGTCAGTCGGGCTCACTAATCAATTCATTTATAGGTCTCACAATTATGCCAAGAATGAATTGAGCCGAATGATTTTAAATGATTTTGTGCCCAGCACAGGCAAACTTATAAACACGTTGGTAAGCACCAGCGAAGCTCAGAGTGTTGAATATGCCAACTTAAGATACGCACCTAAGTTGGGTTTTGCGTTTGCATCAGGGAGTTGGTCTGCTGGCTTGGCCATCAACTTTGCAAGCTTAAGTATTACAGGTAGCGGAACAATAGCCCGAGACGTGGTAGCGAACAACCTGAATGTACAACCTGATGTCACAAAAACTCGCATTCCATTTAGCTTTGCTATTAACGATCGACAAACTAAGCTAACCACCACCTACAAAAGCCCGTTATCAATATCAGCTGGGTTTGCTTACAAATCACGCAATACCATTATTGCCGCATCGGCAGAATGGTTTGATAATGTGGCACTGTATAATGTTATGTCGCCCACAGGAGCTCCTTTCAAAAGACCCGCTAGTGTTACGGTGGACAGCCAGAAATTTTTGGAATTGAATGCCTCTAATAAATCCGTTACTAATTTTGCCATTGGTATTGAGCACGAGCTGAATGAGAAAGTAAGTATCAGCTCGGGTTTTAGAACCAACAATTCTTTTTATGATCGAGTATTTGACGATCGCATTACTGACAGAAATAAAAAGAACGTAAACAACAATCCTCTTAATTTAGATATCTCATCGTGGAATATGTATCACGTAGTAGTAGGCGGAACATTTAAGAAAGAGCGAAGAGACTTGAGTATCGGCATTAATTTTAGTTGGGCAGATAAGGGAGCGATAAAGCAATTTGCCAATTTTGAAAATCCCACGGAACAAACATTTTTACTAGGGCAAAAGGTGAGTACCACAGCAGAATTTTTCTCATATGGAATTTTATTAGGCTACACCTTTCGCATCCGTTCTTCAGAGAATTGAGGAGCCTCAATCCATTTAAGAAAATGAATTAAAGTGATAAAGTGGAAAACTCTGATCGAGAGTTACCCTCTCCTCTGGAGAGGGCAGGGGTGAGGTCAATACTGCAAATGCTTCACCGTCATTCCTTTGTTGATCAACTGCTTCAACGAGTCAATCCCGATTTTAAGATGAAGGTCAACATAATTAGAAGTGACCACCTTATCACTCGCTTCCGTCTTTACACCATCTGGTGTCATGGGCGAATCAGAGACTAGCAACAATGCGCCTGCCGGGATTTCATTGTAGAAAGCTGTAGAAAAAATAGTGGCGGTTTCCATATCAATGGCCATCGCCCGAACTTTAATTAAATAATTTTTAAAATCTTCGTCCCACTCCCACACCCTGCGGTTGGTGGTGTAAACGGTGCCGCTCCAGTAATCTTGATTGTAATCACGAATGGTGGTGGAGATTGCTTTTTGCAAAGCGAATGCGGGTAACGATGGAACCTCAGGAGGAAAATAATCATTTGATGTACCCTCTCCGCGTATGGCCGCGATAGGCAAAATCAAATCACCTATATTATTCTTCGCTTTCAATCCTCCGC
>JAYWHU010000088.1:0-11808 GCA_043777495.1 Cyclobacteriaceae bacterium
GTGCCACCGCTCAAAGCGGTGGCACGACTCTCACCCTCAACCAAAAAGAAAAAAAAATTATGACACTCAAGTACGATTGGAAACCGGTTAAAGAATACCAAGAAATTTTATTCCACAAATACAACGGCATTGCGCGCATCAGCATCAACCGACCGCGCGTACACAATGCGTTCACACCTCTCACTGTGAATGAAATGATCGATGCCATGAACCTTTGTCGCGAAGACCAAGAGGTGGGCGTGATTATTTTAACAGGCGAAGGAGGCAAAGCATTTTGCAGTGGTGGTGACCAAAGCGTGCGCGGGCATGGCGGGTATGTTGGTCAAGACACCGTGCCTCGGTTGAATGTGCTCGATCTACAAAAAATAATTCGTTCTATTTCTAAGCCTGTCATTGCTGCTGTAGCAGGTTGGGCAATTGGTGGTGGCCATGTGTTGCATGTTGTATGTGATCTTACTATTGCCGCAGACAATGCACGCTTTGGCCAGACTGGACCGATAGTCGGTAGTTTCGATGGCGGCTTTGGCGCATCCTACCTCGCGCGGATTGTTGGCCAAAAGAAAGCGCGTGAGATTTGGTATTTGTGCGATCAGTATGACGCGGCCGAAGCATTGGAGATGGGATTGGTAAATAAAGTTGTACCGCTCGAAAAATTAGAAGAGACATACGTGGAGTGGGCAAATAAAATTTTAAAGAAGAGTCCGCTGGCGATACGTATGCTCAAGTGTGCATTCAATGCTGAGTTGGATGGGCAAGCGGGCATACAAGAACTTGCAGGCAATGCCACGCTGCTTTATTATTTAAGTGATGAAGCGAAGGAAGGTAAGAATGCCTTTTTGGAAAAGCGAGAGCCGGATTTTTCTAAGTTCCCAAGGTTTCCATAACAAACCAGTTGGCAGTAGGCAAAAGGCAGTTGACAAAACGTGGAGTAAAATCACCTGACAAGTAATGACGAACTACCTGTCGTCATTGTTTCCACACCCCAACCTGTGGAGTTTTTCCACAGTTTCTAAAAAAAGTTGAAGTTAGTTTTTTCGTTCTTCGGCATTAGCGGCCACTGATCGTCATTATCTACTGCTTGGCGGTGCTTGGATTATGTCACTTCCTTTTTGCTAATACCACCGCATAACCAATTTTAAAATTTATGAAACAAAGAATCATTTTAGCCATCACGGTAGCGGGGTTATTGTGGGGCTGTCACGCAAAAGAGAACGCCATGCTTCTGGGCAAGGTAGATTCTCTTAATCAAGTTGTGGTTGCCAACACGAAAACGCTCGCCATGTTGGACGAGGTGGGCGTGATGTTGGATTCCATTGAGTCGGATCGGATGATCTTGCGCTCGGGTGTAGTGGAAGGCACGAAGTATAGCGACTACTCTCATCGGTTGAAAGACTTGAATGAGTACATCGAAACTACCCAAACTAAGCTGAGCAAATTGGAGAACGAGGTGAAAAAAAGCAATGCGAACTCTTCTATGTACACATCATTGGTTAGCAAGTTGAAGGCTGAGTTGGAAGGATCAAAGCAACAAATTGCTGCCTTGGAATTGGAAGTTGGAAAGGCACGCGAAAACAATGTGATGCTTACACGTACGCTCACTCAAAAAGATTCGCTGCTAACCGTGAATGCCGAGGTGATCAAAGTAAAAGAGCAAAATGTGGCGAGCATGGAGTTGAAAGTGCAAGAAATAAATCAAAGCTCGACCAACGCGCAGGCCGACTTGTATTACGCACAAGGCCAAGCTCTTGAGTTGGCTGCGGCTCGTACCAAGTTTGCGCCACGCAAAAAGAAAGAAACTCAGCGTGAAGCCTTGGAGTTATACAGACGTGCATATTCGCTTGGTAAGATGGATTCGAAGGAGCGCATTGAGAAGTTGGAGAAGGTATTGAGTTAGTCATAAGTTGTGTAGTAAAAGTGAAACTATTGAAAGTCATTGGGCAATTGCCCAATGACTTTTTTTCTATGGATGTGCGACAACTTTACGGTTAAACACAAACGATACTAAGCCTATGGGTACTAATCAAGAGCATCGGCTGCGTGCCAATAAAGATTCATCTCGATTGAGTTTACTTGTGGCACGCTTTAATACCTCGCTTGTTTTATCCGCGGGGTTAAAACCCGAGGCTACTAACAGTGAACCCCTCTGGGGTTCGTCTAACAATGCAAAATTGATGTACTGTCCCTTTTTTTATCATTTGATTTTGTGAGTGACTAAAAATTTGATAATGTTAGCATGCTAAATTTTTAATTGCTGATCTTATGAGCAGGCCTAACCTTAGTAGAGAATTGTTTTATGAAATTAAGCCCAACCTTATTACTTATTATTCCGTCATTGCGGAGTAAAATAAGGTAATAAGGTTAGAGTTCACAGTTACAAATAATTTCTACTAAGGTTAAAAGCCTTGCACAAATAGTGCCTTCCAAATTGGGTTTTCACTACCTATCTATAATAGAGTCAATTCTAACACAACGAGTGCAGAGGAATACATGCAAAGATTCGCAGAGTCAAAATACCAAATGATCTTATAGAAGTTGTAAAAGAGTGAATAGAGATTCAAACCTTGAAGTTCAGAAAAAATTAGCTCGATAGTCGGCAAGGGATAGAAGTGGAAAGCCCGAAGTGAGATGGATTCGTGCGCGGACGGACTTGGAATGGATAGCCCGGTGGCCGCTGCGCCTCGCGCGGACATGCCGCCAAGAAAAAAATATATTCTACAATGTCTTAACAAACTGTAGAAACGTTCTCAACAATGTGTGGTGTATGTCAACACATGAAAAGAATGTGAAATTAGTAACGCACTGTCTATCAATGCACTCTTGGTTTGGCACGAATATGACTCATAGGTGAATTATAAAATTTATGTTCAACTAAAAAAAACTATTATGAAAAAGTTAATTGTTGCAGTAGCGATGTTGGTAGTGGGAAGTGGTGTACTTCCAATGGTGCAGGCTATGGATACTCACTTGGTAGTATTGACAGAACAAGCCGATGAAAAAGTGAAAATGAAAATGGAGGACTTGCCCGAGGCGGTGAAAACTACGCTGACTACCGAGCCTTACAACGGATGGAAAGCGGAGACAGTTTATCTTAACAAAACCAAAGACCACTACGAAATTGAAGTAAAAAAAGGAACTGAGAAAAGAACCTTAAAAATTTCAAAGGACGGTAAGGCAGTTGAGTAACCATTCGGTGCCATCTAACTTAAAAGCCAGAGCAATCTGGCTTTTTCTTTTTATTTTAATGCCGAATGGCAGCTATACTCATTATTGAAGACGACAAAACCTTTGGGCGCATACTAGAAGGTTTTTTGATAAAAAATGGATTTAAAGTAACGTGTGCGCAGATGGAAAGGACGGACTGAGGTCGCTAAAAAATTACTCGTGCGATGCCGTACTGCTGGATTATCGTTTGCCCGACACCACAGGGCTAGAAGTACTTGAAAAAATTCGGGATGTCAATCCACAGCTTCCAGTGATTATCATGACGGGATTTTCTGATATACGAACTGCTGTGGCTGCCATAAAGTTGGGCGCACGAGAGTACATCACCAAGCCCGTCAACTCGGATGAACTTTTGTTGATGTTGAGGGGAATGTTGAACGAACCTTTCTCGGTAAACACTCCCAAGAAAAAGAAAATTGTCAATGCAAGCGAATGGGTACAGGGGAAAAGTACTGCTTCTAAACAATTGTATGAGTACATTCAGATTGTGGCACCCACGGACTTCACGGTGATCATTGAAGGTGAAAGCGGCACGGGCAAAGAAAATGTGGCGCGCACGATTCATCAACTGAGCAAACGTGGAGACAAGTCTTTTGTGGCCATCGACTGCGGTGCGTTTTCTAAAGAACTAGCAGCATCAGAATTATTTGGTCACGCAAAGGGCGCATTCACTGGCGCGATAGCAGACAAGCTCGGTCAATTCGAGTTTGCCAATGAAGGCACGCTCTTTCTCGATGAGGTGGGCAACCTTTCGTATGACATACAAATTAAATTACTACGAGCCATTCAAGAGCGTATCGTTCAGCCAGTGGGAAGCAACAAAGAAATAAAGGTAGATGTGCGCATTATTACCGCTACAAATGACTCGTTAGTAGAAAAAGTTTCGTCTGGATTGTTCCGTGAGGATTTGTACCATCGCCTGAATGAATTCAAGCTGAAAGTACCTGCACTGCGTGAACGACAGGAGGACACTGACGAATTCATTTATTTTTTTCAGCGACAAGCTTGTGAAGAGTTATCAAAAGCGGTGATACCATTTTCAGAAGGATTTATGGCAATCATGAATCGGTATGATTGGCCCGGCAACTTGCGCGAACTTAGGAATGTGGTAAGGCGCGCAGTGTTGCTGGCCAAAGGCGACTCTATTAGAGCAGAGGTATTGCCCGCGGAAATGGTGGCTGCTATTAATCGCGTACCGAGTACAAGTGTAAGTGCTTACGACTTGAAAGCCTTGAGCGAAACACAAGAACGAGAACTGATTGCCAAAACGCTGCACGAAGTGAAGTACAATAAATCGAAAGCTGCGCGCTTGTTGAATATTGACAGGAAAACGCTTTACTTGAAAATGGAAAAGTATAGGATTGATTGAAAGATTGGTTCATGAGGACACGAACCAAGGCAGTGTTTCTAAATAGTTGCCACGAATGCACGAATTTGCACTAATTTTTTATCTCTATGACGGATAGATTTTGTAGACAGTGAAGGCCTTGTTTGGTCAAGAGTGGTTTGAAAAAATGGCTTTCTACTAAGGTTAAGACCTACGCATAAATTTGGCAATAAAATATACCCTCCCTAATTCATAGCGCCAATTTTTTAAGGCTTTGATTCGTGTACATTCGTGCATCCGTGGCAAGAGAAGATAAGTATTCAGATTCTAATCTACTGATTGACTCTTCAAGCATCTTTTGGATTTTTTCTACATCTATTTTTAGAGAATCAAGAGAAATGTTTTGTGCTAGCCTTATTTCTATTGATTGCAATTTTTCACTTAGTTCATTTAAACCCAACTGACCAGTTCGGCTTACGAGCTTGTGAATGGATTCACGGACTTGCACAGGATCATTTAGTGACATGGCTGACTGAATTATTTCTGCGTCTTCTTTACTCTCCGTGCAAAAATCAGTGATGATGGATTGAAATAATACTTTATCATAGTCAACCATTTTTTTCAACCCATTGAGGTCAAAACTAGCAATCGGAGCATTCGCTTTAGATGAATTTGATCGACCATGAATGATGCGAAGAAAATCCTTTTCCAAAAAAGGCTTGAGAAGAAGTTGATCAAATCCATTAGCAAGCAATTCTTTTTGCTCTTCAGGCAAAGCATGAGCAGTGAATGCCACCAGTTTTAAAGCAGGATATTTCTTTCGAAGCTCTTGTGCCACTGTCGCTCCGTTGATCTCGGGCATTCGGATGTCAATAAAGACAATGGTTGCGTTGCTATAATTGTGCGTCAATGCAAGCTTTGGTTGGGCGAGCGCAACAAAAGGAATTTGATTTTTTCGCAAAATGATTCCACATAAATTAAGAATCAGTTGATCATCATCGATCAATACAATGTTCGGTTGATCTTGTGCGATTTCTTTATCTTCTGGTTGCAAAAAAGGAAGTGCGTTTGCCGTTGCACGTTCAAATTTTAGTTCTACAGTAAATTCACTTCCTCCACCAAGTTCACTTGTCACTGAAATTTCACCATTCAACAGCGTGACCAATTTTTTTACGATGGCAAGGCCTAATCCGCTACCGCCAAATTTTTCATGGATACGTGGATGAGCCTGTTCAAATTCCCCAAAGATTCTCGTTACTTCTGTGGCATCCATACCAATGCCTGTATCCAATACTGAAAAAGTGCAGGTGATATACAAATCGAATTGTGCTTTTGTGAGGAGAGTCACTTTGCCCTCAGTAGTAAACTTGATCGCGTTGCTCAACAGATTGTAAAGCAATTGTTTCAATCTGAATGGATCACCAATCAATAGAAAATCAGGCAGTGATTCATTGTGCCACTCAAAAACAATTTTCTTTTGGTCAGCCAATATTTGCGTAGAGGCAGCTACTTCAGCAATCACTTCTGTCAATCGAAATGGAATCAATTCCAAAGAAAATGTATTGGAATCCAAACGATTGTAGTCCAATACCTCGTTGGCAATTTGTAGCAAGTGCTTGGAAGCATCTTGGATGGCACGTACAGAAGATTCATCATTGTTTTGCGCAGTCAATTGTTCGCTATAGCCAATAATGCTTTGCAAAGGCGAGCGTATTTCATGGCTCATGTTGCTCAAGAAGCGCTGCTTCACTTGCCCTAACCGTTCTGCTTCCTTCTTGGCCTCCACTAATTGTAATCGATAATAGTTGCTCTTGGAAATATCGACTAAAATTAAAAAAATTAATACTGCTGCTAAGAGAAAAAAGACAGTGATGATGATACCAATATTGCGCGAGCTGAACTTCACTAAGGAAACTGCGTCTGCATTATTTCGCTCTACGGCCAGTATTTCTTCATTCTCTACTTCTTGCAAAATAGAGAGCAGGTGGTTCATGAGCACCATGTTGGTATTGATCAACTCCAACTCGCGCTGGAGCAATTGCTTGCTTTGAAGTTGCTTGGTTTGCTCCATCGTTTTCATAAGCCTACCCAGTTCTTGCACCGTACTATCCGATTGGCGGATGGCCAATGTATCTACGGTAACTTTTAATTCTTCCTTGACTTCGGCAAGCGGAGTAGGTATTTCTTTTTTCTTTCCACCAAATAATCGCGAGAAGAAATTGGGCTTCTTGGGCGGCTCCGTCAAATAGGTGGTGGTAATTGTTTTCTGTTGGGAGGTGGTTACGCTGCTGTCTGCAGGGGGCAAGGCTGTGAGTAGCGCATTTGCAAGGGAATCAAATTGCCGTTGATTATTATTGCTATAAATGACGGATCGCAGTTTCAGGTATTCAATCAAATAATAATCGCGCCTATTTAAAATTTGCTTCATGGTTTGAATGCGCTGAGTTTGTTGATTACTCGCCCATGTATAGAGCAGCAATGAATCCACACTACTTGTTAGAGCTTTTGATTGGCGAAGAAACTGGCGGTAAGGTTGTAATGGATTACGAATGGCTTCCGCTCGCTGCCGCTGATCCAGTTGTGTAATAGATTCAAAAAGGTGGTTGATCTTCAATAGTTTTTCATTGGGTGCCGAAAGTTCATCTACCTCGGTGAGCAAATTATTGAAACTAAAATAAGTAGTGCCTGCCGCCAATGCAATGGCAACCACTGCCAATAAAAAGGCGGCTATTACTTTATTGCGCAATGGTGAAAGAAAGGAACGTTCGTCCTTCTCTTGCTTCATTTCCATAAGCTAAAGATGAAAGGAAAATATACCTTCTCTATGCAAATAGTGACGAGTTGCTGATTGGGAAGAAATGGTGATGGTAAGGGCGGTGGGTTGCGTTTCCGTAGGGGAATTGGTCATAAATCAAACTATTTTGCTTACCACAGCTTTTTCTTTTACATTTACAATCACCTCATTTACCAAACCTGTGAACCAAGAGAAATTCCATCTGCTCATCCAAAACTTTGCTTGCCTAGAAAAGGCCGAAGCAGATGAATTGATTGGCCTTCAAAAAGAGTATCCATACAGTCAGGTAATTCATAATCTGGTAGCCAAGGCAGCGCATGATCTCGATCTTTCTAACAAAGATCATTTCCTCCATGAAAGTGCCATCTATTCTACAGACCGTTCCGTATTGAAGTCGATCATCACTGCTTTAACGACCGAAAGGATTAATCCAACTAAGATTGTCGAAGAAATTGCACCAGCATATCAACCGCCCTTTGCCATCCATTCTGGCAAAGAACCTGTTGCCATAATCAAACAAGAAGAAACGGCAAGTGACGAAGATCTATATTCGCAAGTAACGCGAGACTTGGCTCAGTTGAATAAGTCGAGGCATCATTTTGAAGAAGTGGTAGAAGCATTGGAAAAGAATAGACCCGTTCCTCTTTCCACAACATCGAAAAATTCAGTCGAGAACGAAATCAAAAGCCCAGTACCCGAAGATGGGTTGATCGAAGAAATCAAAAACTCGAAGAAGAAGATAAAGCCAGATGGGCCAAAGCAGAAAGAGCAAATCGAAATCATCGATCAGTTTATCAAGACCCAGCCTACCATCAGCAAGCCAAAGCCAATGGCAAGCACTACCGAAGACTTGACAGAGAAAGTGGACATCTATGGAGAAAATATTGTCTCCGAAACATTGGTGGAAATCCTTTTGAAACAGGGCAAAAAGGAGAAGGCCGTAGAAATGTTGAAAAAACTGATTTGGAAGTTTCCACAAAAAAAGGCTTACTTTGCAGCCCAAATTGAAGAGCTGAAAAAATAAGTTATGTGGTATACGTTATTTATCATCCTTGCTATCATTAGCGCAGTATTATTAGTATTGGTTGTATTGGCCCAAAACTCCAAAGGAGGCGGGTTATCTAGCAATTTTGGTGGCTCTGGTGCCAGCAATTTGATTGGTGTAAAGAAAACGGGCGATGTGCTTGAGCGATTGACTTGGGGCTTTGCCATTGCCATTATGGTTTTTTCTTTGGCAACTAATTTCACAACGCCCAATACTGCCGCAGCTACTGACGAGATTTTAGAGCGTGCAAAGGAACAACAAGGTGCACCTGCACTTGATATTAAGAAGGCAACTCCTTCTGCGGATAGCACGAAGAAGTAGTCGGTAAATAGTATTCGGTAATCGGTGACGAGAGCTGAACACTGATTACTGATTACCAACTACCGATTACCGATTACCGTCTCCCACCTTCCCAATCTCCTTCACCAACAACCTCTTTGCCACAGGCATCAATGTCTGTATGTGCGGGAATTTCTTTTTTGATAGTACTAGGTACGTAGATGGATTGGGCAAATCGGTGCGCTCACGAATCAATTGAAGCTTAATGTTTTCATAGGTATTGCTCAAATTTCTTTCGGTAGTCAGCACGTGTTCGGTTTGTATCCCTCTCATCGCTTCATTGCTTTGTTCAAAAAAAGTTACTTGATAGCGATAGACATACGTTTCCTTTTCTGGCGGTTGTGCCACAAACAAATACCCTTCTTTGGTGTATAGCGAAGCAAGCCCTACGGGCACAATCTCGCAATGTGATTGTACGTGTTCGTAAATGAAAGAGCCCTCATCAAGCGAAGATTTGAAATGAGGCAATGCAAATTCCATAATGGTTTCTATCTCTTGCATCACGGCATCGTCTTCGATTATTTTTTTATAGTTGATTTCAAGGTTATTCAGATTCTCAAGGGAAAGTTCTTGAGGGAAAGATTCACGGATCAATAATTTATTTTCTTTTAGTGTCAACAAGTTTCGGTAATGAAAAACCAAGTCGGACAAGAATGGGTACAGTTCTACTCTGCCAAAGGATTCTTTCACTTGTGTGAAATAGGCGAGCAGTAAATACTTTTTGTACTCAAAGTCGATCAATCCTTCGGTAAGCCAATTGTCTTTTAAGTTGCCCATGTTTCAGTTGGTTTCCAGTTCTCCAAGGTAAAGCATCAACAAACAATTTACAAATTAGGAGTCTGTTTATAAGCTCAAGTCTCACGCAATGGCGCAAAGGCGCAAAGAAGTTCATTGCATCATGCCAAGCTTTGTGTGATATCTGCATTGAAGAACCTGCCAGTCAATGATTAGCAAATCAAGCCTTAATTGAACACAAGCTTAACTTAGTTAGTATCTGTTCATCAAGTCGAAGCACCGAATAGTAGATACTAGAAACTTGGCTATTTCGCTATGAATTCTGATGTCCAGACCTTTGCGCCCTTGCTCCTTTGCGTGACATTTAAAGGCAAGACCCTAGCTAGAAACTGGTAACTTGAAACCAGCCCTCCCCTGCCAATCTGCCATTTCTCTCTCCAACCCTGACAGTACCGACAATTTTTTCCATATTTGCAGCCCCGTTGCAGGAAAATGTGTCAAAAAGCCTTAAAAAAGTTGAGTGGCATAGAAATCGTGCAGTGGCAACCGAACTGTTTAAATCATCAATAGTTTAACCAAAAAAACAAAAACCAATATGGCGAAAATCAATTTTAAACCCAACGAAGACAGAGTGTTGGTAGAAGCTGCACCTGCAGAAGTGAAAACAGCATCAGGCCTTTTCATCCCTGACACCGCAAAAGAAAAACCGCAGAAAGGAAAAGTGATCGCGATTGGCGATGGCTTAAAAGACAAGCCTGTGACCGTGAAGGTTGGCGATAACGTGCTTTACGGAAAATATTCTGGCACGGAGTTGACCATTGATGGCAAAGAGTATTTGATCATGCGTAACTCCGATATTTTCGGGATCGTCTAAATCATTAAAAGATTTTTCATTTCAACACATTAACTAAAACACACTAACATCATGGCAAAAGAAATAACATTTGATACCGCAGCCCGCGACAGAATAAAAAAGGGTGTGGATAAATTGGCTAACGCAGTAAAAGTTACCCTTGGCCCTAAAGGCCGCAACGTAATCCTAGACAAAAAATTTGGCGCACCTACCGTTACAAAAGACGGTGTGTCTGTTGCCAAAGACATTGAATTGAAAGATGCTATCGAAAACATGGGCGCACAGCTTGTGAAAGAAGTAGCTTCTAAAACTGCCGATGCAGCAGGTGACGGTACCACCACCGCAACTGTTTTGGCTCAGTCCATCTACGGACACGGAATTAAAAACGTAGCATCAGGTGCCAACCCAATGGACTTGAAGCGCGGTATAGACAAAGCTGTTGAAGCTGTTGTTGAAAGCTTGAAAAAACAATCTAAGCCAATCAAAGGCTCACAAGAAATCACTCAAGTAGCTACTATCTCATCTAACAATGACCATGAAATTGGCAAAATGATTGCCACTGCGATGGAGAAAGTTGGTAAAGACGGTGTGATCACTGTAGAGGAAGCAAAAGGAACTGAGACCGAAGTAAAGACCGTAGAAGGTATGCAGTTCGATCGCGGATATCTTTCTCCTTACTTCGTGACCAACACAGAGAAAATGGAAGCGGATTTAGAAAGTCCTTACATTTTGATCTACGATAAGAAAGTATCATCTATGAAAGAGCTTCTTCCTATTTTGGAAGCTACTGCTCAAACTGGCAAGCCTTTGTTGATTATTGCCGAAGAAGTAGAAGGAGAAGCGTTGGCTACGTTGGTAGTGAACAAGATCCGTGGCGCACTCCGTGTAGCTGCTGTGAAAGCTCCAGGCTTTGGTGACCGCAGAAAAGCAATGTTGGAAGACATCGCGATTTTGACTGGCGGAAAAGTGATCAGCGAAGAGACAGGTATGAAGTTGGAAGATGCGAAGTTGGAATATCTTGGAAAAGCTGAGAAAATCAACATCGACAAAGACAATACGACTATCGTAAATGGTGCGGGCAAAAAAGCTGAGATCAATGGCCGCATTGCGCAAATCAAAGCACAAATTGACGTAACCACGTCTGATTACGACAAAGAAAAATTACAAGAGCGCTTAGCTAAAATTTCTGGTGGTGTAGCGATCCTTTACATTGGAGCAGCTACTGAAGTAGAAATGAAAGAGAAGAAAGACCGTGTAGACGATGCATTGCATGCTACACGTGCTGCGGTGCAAGAAGGTATCATCCCCGGTGGTGGTGTTGCTTACATCCGCGCGATCGATGCATTGAAAAATGTAGTTACTGATAACGATGATCAAGCAACTGGTGTAAACATTATCCGTCTCGCATTAGAGTCACCTTTGAGAACCATTGCTGAGAACGCAGGTCAAGAAGGTTCTGTGATTGTGAACAAAGTGAAAGAAGGCAAGAAAGA
>JAYWHU010000089.1:0-11701 GCA_043777495.1 Cyclobacteriaceae bacterium
ATTAGCAGATTTTCAACAAATAAACGGAAAATATTACATTGGAAAAAAAGGCAAAGAATTTTTCTTGATAACTGTAGGAATTTAAGGAAATTAGGTACACAAAATAAAAATATTTGTATATTTGCTAAATTTCCAACTTTCCAAAAGTCTTAAACTTTTGGAAAGTTGGTAGTAACTCATAACTTATAACTCATAATTCATAACTCAAAATGGATATTCTTTTTGATAATGTTCCCTCGCTTGATTTGGCTGATTTTACCTCCAATGATGCGCAAAAAAAAGCGGAATTTGTACGAAAATTAGGTGAAGCCTACAACAGTATTGGTTTTGTGGCTATAAAAAATCACGGACTTTCTGATTCACTTACAGAAAAACTTTATACAGACGTAAAAGCCTTTTTTGCGCTTTCTGACGAACAAAAAAAACAATACGAAATTGCTGAAATAGCAGGACAACGTGGCTACATTGGCAAAGGAAAAGAACACGCCAAAGGCCGCAACACAGGTGACCTGAAAGAATTTTACCACGTAGGGCAAGAAGTTTTGGATAACGATCCCATCAAAAAAGAATATCCCGATAATATTTGGCCAAAAGAATTACCCGAGCTTGAAGGTGTGGCTTTGGAAGTTTACAAAAGATTGGAAAGCACAGGCGTACAAATGCTAAAGGCCATCGCGCTGTATCTTCAACTACCCGAAGATTATTTTGATAAAAGAGTAAAACATGGCAACAGTATCCTTCGGCCCATCCACTACTTCCCTATAGAAAACCCAGACTCTGTGCCTGCCGATGCTGTGCGCGCTGCCGAGCATGGTGATATTAATTTAATCACCTTGCTCATGGGCGCCAGTGCCGATGGCTTGCAGGTACTGAGGCGTGACGGCAAATGGATTCCTATCACTGCCTTGCCTGAGCAACTAGTGGTGAACGTAGGCGACATGCTTGAACGCCTCACCAACAAAAAATTAAAATCAACTATTCATCGCGTGGTGAACCCACCGCGTGCCTTGATGAACAAACCGCGCTACTCCATTCCCTTTTTTATGCACCCTCGTTCGGAAATGAATTTGGCCGCTTTGCCTGGTTGTGTCAGTACCGATCAACCTAAACTGTGGGATGATATTACCGCTGGCAATTTTTTGAACC
The DNA here is from genome assembly GCA_043777495.1 of Cyclobacteriaceae bacterium. Lineage (GTDB taxonomy): Bacteria > Bacteroidota > Bacteroidia > Cytophagales > Cyclobacteriaceae > ELB16-189. Next base: position 1,147 of record JAYWHU010000089.1, read on the forward strand.
AGCGCCTCCGCGAAATCGGCTTGAAAAAATAAATTGACGCAGCCTTTTAAAAATAGCAAGTTCCTGAAAGATGTGTTCTATCTTTCTGTCACCAGTTTCGGTGGGCCGCAGGCTCATCTTGGTCATTTTCAAAACTTACTCGCAAAAAAAAGAAATTATGTTACCGAAGAAGAGTTGATAGAATTCAACGCCCTTTGCCAAGTTTTGCCAGGCCCCACCTCTACGCAAACACTCACCGCAGTCGGTTACAAATTAGGTGGCCCAGGGCTTGCATATCTCACTCTTTTAATTTGGATGCTTCCATCCGTGGCCATCATGACTGCTGCCGGAATATTGATCAGCAGTTTTGAATCGAAACAAATATCACTTGCCTTCACTCGCTTTATTCAACCGATGGCCGTTGGTTTTGTGGCGTATGCAGCATACACCATTAGTTTAAGAATGGTGACTACGTGGCGCGCGGTGGCTATTATGATTGCTGCAGGCTTAGCATCTTATTTAATCAAAACACCTTTTGTTTTTCCTATTACACTTTTAATTGCGGGAGCGATTACTGCATTTAATTATAAAGCACACCCACGTGAGCCCAAAAAGAAAATTGATGTAACGTGGGCCAATTTTTCTCTGTGGATTGGTGTATTGGTTTTAGCTGCCGTGTTAGGAAGTTTCACTAGGGACATGCCTTCGTTCCTACCCATCCGTCTCTTCGAAAATTTTTATCGAAACGGAAGTTTGATTTTTGGAGGCGGGCAAGTACTCACCCCTTTATTGTACACAGAATTTGTGCAGTATGCACCCAAGCAATATTTGAGTAATGAAGAATTTTTGTCAGGATATGCATTGGCTCAATCGCTTCCCGGCCCCGTATTTTCATTCAGTGCTTACATTGGTGCGTTATCCATGCGCGAGTTTGGAGTGGGGGGTAAAATTTTGGGGGCGATTATGTCCGCGGGCGGTATATTCTTGCCGGGCACATTCTTAATTTTTTTTATGATTCGCCTTTGGGCGAGTTTGAAAGCATTCCGCCCCATACGCGCTTCATTAGAGGGCATCAATGCGGCTAGTGCAGGACTCGTGGCCGCTGGCGCCATTCTATTGTTCCAGCCTTTGGAAAATACTGTTCTTAACATTGCCTTTACCATTGGCACCTTTTGCTTGATGGCCTTTACCAAGCTACCATCCTGGGCAGCAATCTTGGTTGGGCTGGCTTTAGGATTCCTTATTAAATAAAAAAACCCTGCCGACATAGACAGGGTCTTTCAATATTTTGAATTTTTATATTATCCTAACTTGAAAATGATAGGCAAAGTATAACGTTGCTTTACTGGCTTGCCACGTTGCTTACCAGGATTCCAAGATGGGGCACTTTGCATCACACGAGCGGCTTCTTCATCGCAACCTGCGCCAATCCCTTTAATGATTTTCACATCGTTGATAGAGCCGTCTTTGCCAATTACAAATTGAACGAAAACTTTTCCTTCCACACCCATCCTTCTTGCTTGGGCAGGGTATTTCATTTTTTCGCCAACGAACTTATAAAATGCAGGTAGTCCTCCTTTTGGTGTAGCCGTTTCTTCTACCACAGAGAAAATCTCCTCAACTTCTTCTTTCGGTTCTTCAGCTACAACCGTAACAGCTTCCACTTTCGTATCTTCTGTTACCTCTACGTCAAACTTAATGTTAAGGTCTTCTTTGATTTCTTCTTCATCAGGCACCTCAATAATTTGAGGTTGCTGAATAATCGGAGCTACTGGAGGTGGTTGCTCAGTAGGTGGCACTTCCAACATTTCTTCAAATGTGTTGGTGCTTTTGTTTGTCAGCAAATCCAATTTGCTGTCGTAGCTTTTCCATTCAAATGCCATTACTGTTAAGGCAAGGGTGAACAGCAATCCAATACTAAAAAATAAGCCTGTTTTCTTTGTTAAATCGGCTTTGTCTGACTTTTTCGCTTCCATACAATTTGCAGTTTAGGATTTCAAATATAGGAATAGAATCCATTTGCGCCTATCAAGTCACCAAAAGCCGAAAACTTTTTTTAGTTTTTTTTTAGAATGGAAGGATTAAGAAGGGGAAAAAGCAATCGGTACTTGGCTATCGGTTATACAAAGTCAATTAGAAATCGAGGGGCAAATACCGAGAACTGATTACATTTTAAAGCTAATAGGCATGATACAACGCTGTTTTACTGGTTTTCCGCGCTGTTTGCCCGGATGCCATGGGGGTGCGTTGCGCATCACGCGGGTTGCCTCCTCATCACAACCTGAGCCAATTCCTCTCAGCACCGCCACATCGCTAATATTCCCATTTTTATCAACCACAAAGCTGAGCGTTACCTTTCCTTCTATGCCAAGCCTACGTGCTTGAGCGGGGTACTTCATATTATCCACCAAGTATTTGTAGAATGAGGTCATTCCGCCTGCGGGCGAAGCAGATTCTTCTACGATGGTAAAAATTTCGTCTACTTCCTCTGCGTGTTCTTCAGTTGCTACGGGCGCAGCTACTTCAATTCGAGGGGCTTCGTTATCTAAATTAATATTCAAATCTTCTTTGATCTCCTCCTCGTCAGGTACTTCTATTATTTGAGGCTGCTGAATAACGGGTGCGGCTGGGGGTGGTTGTTGCGTGGTGGGTACCTCTAGCATTTCCTCAAAAGTATTCGTGCTTTTTGCAGTGAGCAGATCTAATTTGCCATCATAGCTTTTCCATTCAAAAGCCATAAGCAATAGAGAAAGAGCAAAGGCTAATCCGATGCTAAAGAAAAGACCTTTCTTGTCGGCAAGATCAGCTCTTTTTGTTTTTTTCAGTTCCATGAAATTCCAGTTTTAAATTGTAAACTGGACTTAGTTACGGTTTCGCTGAGAGAAGGTTTGAAAAAGAGTCTTTTATTTTGTTGCGCAAAACAGCAGATTTATTTTCTGCTGCCGTAGAAAAGCGTGAAATACACAGTAGGAAAGACTGCTCTATTGGGCGCGGTCGGCATTAAAACCACTTCTTTAAAGTAGGCATCAACCAAAACTCCCACTTCAAACCCGGTGACTTGACTCTTGACTATGCCCAACTCAAAGTTGAGTCCAAATTTGGCGTTTGCGCCAAACTGTATATCTGATTTTTCGATCCCCTCAAATAGATCACCGGTGCCATAAATATTTTCAATCTTATGATTCACGTTAGCGGGATTGTATTGTTCATTCACTGACTTAGTTTGACTCCCATCTCCTCTTTGTATGTAATAAGGAGCAACTATTCCAATTGAAGGCCCAACGGCAAACACAGCTTTGATTTCAACCCCTTGTTGTGGCGCTTTGGTAAAAAGAATAAAATCCCTTCCGTATTGAAAACGAAAAGCATATAAATAATTTGATTTTCCGAAGATGAAGAAATTTCCCGTTGCTTGTGCCTGCACTCTCACTTCTTGTGGATTTTTCACATTCATGATTTCGAGGCCATACGTTTCAAAAATACGTTCGTTGAGCCTACGTGCTTTCTTGAAAGTAAATCCTCCAATCAATCCTCCAGCAGAATTTTTGTTTATCCCCCAGGTGAATTCAGAATTGTATTCATAGCTATCTTGAGTTTGGCCATAGCTAAAGCTGGAAGCCATGAATGCGCTTATGAATACTAACCAACTTATTTTCAGTTTACCTCTCATATTCATTAAACTATTCCGAAATTTAGAGTAATTAGCCTAACGAAAAAAGCTAAGTAAAGTTTATAGTATGGAAACAGTAATGGCCACAACTGAGTATTTGGGTGAGTTAAGAACAAAAGCGACCCATTTAAAGTCTGGAAACGCAGTAACCACCGATGCCCCCACTGACAATAATGGTAAAGGCGAGGCATTTAGCCCTACGGATTTGGTGAGCGCTGCCCTTAGCAGTTGTATGATGACCATCATGGGTATGTTGGCAGACCGAGAAGGGATTGACTTGAAAGGGATGCGTTCTGAAGTAATAAAAGTGATGAGCGCAAATCCGCGCAAGATTGCCGAGATCAAAATCAATTTTTCACATCCCAATTTGGTGGCCACGGAGGTTCAGAAACAAAAATTGAAAAATGCTGCACGCACTTGCCCTGTGGCGTTGAGCCTTTCTGAAAATCTAATTCAGACTATCTCGTTTGATTTCTAATTTATTTTTATTTACTGGACTTTATGCAAAACAACGAAACAAGTGTCAGACTGAGTTTGTCGAAGTCAATTCGGAGCTGGAATTGTCAGTTTTCGACAAGCTCAAACTGACAATTCTATTTGTTTTGCGTAAGTCCAGTTATTAAGCCTTAGAAATTCTTTCGATTTCTTTTTTGATAGAGGCGTAATCAATATCAAAATGCGAAGTATCGTAAACAGACTTTTCATTTTGAATGATCAGCACCTGTGGCGATTGATGCTCCACATTAAACTGGTCGGCAATTTCGCGAGAGATGTTACGGTGAGAAAGTAAGTCCAGGTAATACGCTTTTGTTCCTGCCAAGTCCTCGTCTTTCCAATTTCTTTCTAATCGATTGAGCGCGGTTTTGCTGATGGAGCAGGTGGTGCTATGCTTGAATAGCACAACAGGTTTATCATTAGAAGCCGCTTTTGCTTCTGCCAACTTCTCTTCTGAGTTCAATTCAATCCAATTCATATTTTTCTACTCCAAACTTTAATTTACTACCTCTATCTGTTGAAGTACATTGCCCTAAGTCCTACTGCTTAAGTCCCTTTCCTTAATCATAGAGATCCTTCCAAAGATCCTTCTCCTTCTTATCATACCTCGGCCTTCTTACTTTTTCTTTAACAGCTGTAGGTTGGATATCGTTCTTCTTAAATAATTTAGACCACCACAACCTCACGTTAGTCAAAATAGTTCGTTCGCTTTTTACATTATCATTGTGGTCATGGGCAAATTTAGCATCGGGGTGTAGCTTGCTTCCATGCGGCTTGCTCATTTTCATATTGCCTTGGTAATTGTTGATTCGCGCATACGCTCTGCCAGGAGCAATTACTTTAAGAGCATCTTTATCGGTTTTAGGGTTGTGGCGATAGTTTTTGGTCAATCTAGTCCGCCCTTGAAAGTTATTCCCTTTTGCAAATGCCCGATTGGGGCTGATGGTATTTAAAGCTGCCTTGGCACTACTGGGGTTATGCTTATAATCCCAAATTACTTTCATGCGCCCTTGGTATTCGCTCGCTTTTACGGTGGCAGATTGCGGCCCTATCCCTAACAGCACACCCGGCTTTGAGTGAGGCCTCTTTTCGTACTTTTTCTGTTTCACTTTAATTTGCAGGCCGGTGACAGCAAAAGCTCCATCATCGGGTTCTTTTTTCTTGAGTGATGCTTTGGCCGCTCTTGGATTTTGTATGTAGCTACCACGCTTTACTTTCACCTGCAATCCTGCTACTGCAAAGGCATTATCAGTGGGCTCTTTCTTTTTCAATGATGCCTTGGCCGCCTTGGGGTTTTGAATGTAATCGAAATTACGCTTTACCTTCACTTGTAGCCCTTCAACAGCAAACACATCATCATCTGGCTCTTTTTTCTTCAATGCGTTTTTATTGGCTTTTGGGTTTCGCACATATCCGTAATCTCTTTTAATCCTTCCGGTATAATTGGCACCCTTTGCATCCCGCGAAAGCGGAGTACGCACATCAATAGGCTTCTCTTTGTTGTTCCAGAGTTTTCCGCTCACACTGCCTCCTCCCTTCACAGGCCTTCTCGCTTTTATGAAGCCCGTAAATTCCTCCCCTTGATCTCTGTAATTGAAAATCTTTGACGCCTTTAAGTTTCCTGTATAATTTCCCGCTCGGGCGGCACTAGATGAAGGTTGGCGCACATTCAAAGGTCTTCCTCCATTGCTTCTTGGTCTGCCACTTATGCTGCCACCTCCTTTTATAGGCTTTCTCGTTTTACTAAATCCTGTAAACTCCTCTCCTTGATCTCGATAATTGAAAATCTTCGATGCCTTTAAGTTTCCAGTATAAGTTCCTGCTCGGGCAGAACCTGAAGGGGGTATTCTTACTGAGATCGGATTTCCCCCATTGCTTTTTGATCTTCCGCTAATACTTCCTCCGCCACTTTGAGGTCTTCTTGCTTTAATGAAGCCACCAAATCCTTCGCCTTGATCGCGATAACCTCGGTTTCTATTGACTTTCAGGTTTCCACTATATGTTCCTGCCCGAGCTGCGCCAGTCTGGGGTGTGCGCACGGCAATAGCATTGCCTCCATTATTTTTTGATCGACCACTAATGCTTCCACCACCCTTTTCGGCTCTTCTTCTTTTTAAATATCCAGTAAAGCCTATGCCTTGTTTGGTAAATCCTGGCACTAGTTGAGAACGTTTAAATGTACCACTATAGCTTGCCACGCCTGCACCGCCAGATGGGATTTTTACGGCCAGCGGCCTATTATTTCTACCCTTTCCTGTTCGCGATTGATAGCCGCTGCCTGGCAAAGGTCTGCCTGCACGTTGTTGTCTTTTTCCGCTGATAGAAAGCTTGCGAGGAAAAAACATCTTGCCCGCATTTTCAATTCTTTTTTTGGATGAGTTATTTCTGATCGGTCGTCCAGAAACATCTCCGCGCCAAGCTCTTTCACTAGGCTTAGATGCCGTGGCAAATCCGGATTTAAAGGTTCCTTTATAAGGCCTGTCACCGGTTCTTTTTCTTCCACGGTATGTATCACCTTGCGGGATGAGCCCCGGTGACGGAGTTCGAAAGTTTTTCGTGCGCAACGGCCGCCCTGTGATGTCTTTCGTAAATGCTTTTTCGCCTTTGGAAAATTTTCCCCAATAGACATTCTTTTTTCCGCGCGTCACAAATGATCGAGAGCCTGATCGCGGAGCTACTCTTCTTTTGTTTCGGAAGGGCGGAGGCTTAGATCCTAGGCTGGACGCACGCGCCAGTGCTCCACTATTTGAAAATGACTTTTGATTATTGCGCGGCTTGCGCGAAGGATTGTTGATGTAAGGCCCGCGGTTGTTAGGGTAAACATTATTACGCGCAGCTTTTGCTGAAGAAGATCGGATTCCCAACGACCCATTGACTGGTTTACTTGCGCGATCACCTCGGTTTCTTTTTCCTACATAAGGGGAAGGCGCACGCTCAATAGCCCTTGCCGCTGTAGATTTATTTTTCGTGCGCAGCCTGCGGCCAGAAATATCTTTAGTAACAGATCTAACTTTCTTTGTTTTTGATGGCTTTGATTTCTGTGTGATGCGGGGCAATTGCCGGCCAGGTTTATCACCTTTTGTATTTTGCGAAAAAGCTGATAGACTGATAAAAAAAGCAAAGGCAAGCCACAACAACCTGCCGGCTGATCTCTTGTAGGACTTCTTATTTGTTTCGTTGCCTGTCAAAAAAATGAGTTTGAAAGAGCTAAGATAGGGAAAAAAGCCATTTGCTTATCTTATTGATGGTTTTGTAAAAATTCTTTGAGTGGACCAGGCTGAGTTTTCTAGTTCATCACGGCTCTACGGTTGCTAATCTGTTACCCTATCGGGAAAACTTTTTACACCAACCTGCAACATTCAGTCCTCAATCCCTGTCTCACCCCCAAACAAGAAAAAATTAAAAAACTACCATATGAATACCAATGAATTGTTAATGCCCGTTTCTATCTTAGGCAGCCTAGGCCTTTCCATTTACTTCTTCACCAAAGTAATGACCGATTATATGCTCAAAAAGAAAATGATCGATAAAGGTTTTGTGAATGATGAGACGCAAGCCATTTTTAAGCAACATGCTTCTGCCATAACTAACAAATATTCATCTCTAAAATGGGGGTTGATTACACTCTTTGCCGGACTTTCTTTGATTCTCATGGAATATATTCCATTTGATTCGTACTCTCCACTTCCCTATGGATTGTTCGCTGTTTCAGTCTCTGTTGGTTTCTTGATTTACTTTTTTATAGTCAAACAGTCAACAGATAAGTAACAAAGTGGATTGCTAGCCGTCTGCTCTACATCACGCTTTTTCTGATTCCATAAATTCAATACCATGTTCCAAAACTATCTCAAAACGGCCTTACGAAGTTTACTTCGCCACCGCTTTTTTTCTGCCATCAATATTTTTGGCTTGGCTGTCGCCATGGCTTTATCCATGGTCATCATCATGCTGGTGGCAGATCAGATGACGTATGATCGATACAACACCAAACGCGATCGGATCTATCGGCTTAACACTATTCCTCAGGGGTCAAATGGAGAAACGTTAAATGAATACGCCACCACTACATTGCCGCTGAAGCAAGAGCTTCTCGACAACTATACGGGTGTGGAAAAAGCGGTGCGCATCATGCGCGGCTTCGGCAACTTGTGGCTAGAGATGGAGCAGAATGTGAACATCCCTATCGCAGGATATTATGCAGACCCAGAGATATTGGATGTGTTTGAATACGAGTTGGAGTATGGAGACTCCCAGACGGCATTGGTAGACCCATACTCTGTAGTGCTTACCAAAAAAGCCGCAAAGAAATTATTCAAGCAAGAGAACCCAATCGGTGAAATTTTTAAAGTGGGCGAAGAAGGCCCTTACAAAGTAACAGGTGTGTTGAAGGAGACAAAAAATAAATCACACATTCCCTTTGAAGCACTGGCAAGTATTAGTTCAGTAAAAAGTTTGGAGGCACAAAGTAAGCGGGGTAAAAACCTCGACAATTGGTATAACTATACAGCAGGCTGGGTGTATGTGTTACTTGAAAAAGGCAAGCAGCCACAAGACATTCAAGCTGCACTCACAAAAATCGAACAAAAGCATTTTGCCACGCTCACTAAACCCGATACCCAACAAAAAGTAAAATACAATCTTCAGCAATTGATGAACATTACACCTGGCCCTTTTCTCAACAACATGATTGGGCCATTTCTCCCGTGGATTTTTGTGTACTTCTTCATTGGCTTGGCGGGTGTGGTGATGCTTACATCCTGTTTTAATTTTACCAATTTATCCATCGCGCGATCATTGACACGTGCGCGTGAGATTGGCGTACGCAAGGTAACAGGCGCCCTACGCAGTCAGGTGTTTATTCAGTTCTTATCAGAATCTGTGATGGTTGCCTTACTCGCCCTAGGGTTGGCTTTGGTGATGTTAGTTGCGTTGAGGCCATTGATGCTTCAATTGAGCCTGGCGCGCATGCTACGTTGGGATTTAGAAGCTAACTATGTTGTGTACGCATTGTTTTTCGTTTTCGCTATTGTAGTGGGCATTCTTGCTGGAATTTTCCCCGCAGTGGTGTTGAGCAGTTTTCAGCCTGTGAAAGTGCTGAAGGGGTTAAGCTCCATGAAACTTTTTTCTGGCATGCGCTTGCGCAAAACATTATTGGTAACGCAGTTCACGTTCTCACTCATCTTTATTCTTTCGGTTATTGTAGTATACAATCAATTACAGTTGTTCCTCCGTGCAGATCATGGATTTAATATGGAAAAGAAAATTGTGGTTGGGATGAGCAGTGCTTCTGCATCGGCACTAAAGACTGAACTGTTGAAATACAGCAACATCGAAAGTGTAACAGCTGTCTCGCATGTGTTAGCTGCCGGCTCTACCTATGGTGATAGTTATAAAAAATCGCTGGATGATAAAGATTGGACAAATTTAAGTTACTACTCTACCGATGAAGATTATCTCAAGAATTTGGAAGTCCCTATGGTGGCCGGAAGGTATTTTAAGGACGCAGATGGAGCATCCAACAAAAATCTTATAGTGCTTAATGAAAAAGCAGTTGAAAGTTTTCATTTCGATTCGCCTGTAGATGCGATTGGACAAGAAATCATTATACAAAAAGATTCATCGCGCAAGCAAATCATTGGTGTGGTGAAGAATTACAATCACCAAATGATAATGGACAAAATGGGGCCAATGGCTTTGATTCATAACCCAGAAGAATACCAACTGCTACAAATAAAGTATTCAGGCACCTATGAAGAAGCAGGCAAAAGTGTTGAAATAGCTTGGGCGAAGGTAAATCCTACCTTGAAAGTTGATTACAAAGATTTCTCTGGAGAGGTGCACAAACTCTATGATATTCTGTTTGGTGATTTAGTGGGTTTGTTGGGCGTGATTTCTTTTCTCGCGATTACCATTTCTTGTTTGGGCTTGCTCGGTATGGCTACTTATAGTACTGAAACCCGTTTGAAAGAGATATCCATCCGCAAAGTATTGGGCAGCAGCAATGGTTCATTGGTTTATTTATTGTCAAAAGGCTTCGTCAGTATTTTGCTCATCGCAATTGTATTGGCCGTACCAGCAGCTTACTTCATCAACAACTTATGGTTGGAACAATTGGCCTATCACGTTTCGGTGGATGTACTCACCATTCTAGTAGGAGTAGTGGCTTTGATCCTTTTCAGTGGCTTAACGATTGGCTCACAAACTTGGCGCGCTGTATTTGTTAATCCAGTAGATAATTTGAAGGGGGAATGAAATAATTGACCATTGTGAATGACCTTTTGTCATTTTTAGTGCACTTGACTCCGCCCTAGGGAAATCGCTTTTAACTTTTTTGTTGAACAAGTTCTCGCTTTGCGTGCCAAAAAACTTTCTGCTTCTAACAATTTCACCTATGGCACGCTAATCCCTACC
>JAYWHU010000090.1:0-41397 GCA_043777495.1 Cyclobacteriaceae bacterium
CTCAGGAGGAAAATAATCATTTGATGTACCCTCTCCGCGTATGGCCGCGATAGGCAAAATCAAATCACCTATATTATTCTTCGCTTTCAATCCTCCGCACTTGCCCAAAAACAAAACTGCTTGTGGCATGATAGCTGTGAGGCAATCCATGATGGTAGCCGCATTAGGGCTGCCCATTCCAAAATTAATAATGGTGATGCCCTCTGCCGTGGCATTCAGCATTGCTTTGTCATGGCCGCGCATTTCCACGTTATGCCATTCAGCAAATTTTTTTACATAGTTGTCGAAGTTGGTGAGCAAGATATCTCTACCAAATTCTTCTAGCTTAAGCCCCGTATATCTCGGTAACCAATTTTCTACAATGTCCTTTTTGTTTTTCATCTTTGATAAATTTAATACTTTCTTTTGCCCAATGCGTAAGCTGAACCTCCCAGAAATCAAAGCAACTTTAAAGAAAGAGGAAGGCAAAGTATTGATTTTTGACGTGATTCGGAAAAAATACATTGTGCTAACTCCAGAAGAATGGGTACGCCAGCACTTTATTCATTACCTGATTCAAGAATTAAAATATCCCCGATCACTCTTTCGCATTGAGAGCAGCCTCACCTACAACAAACTTCAAAAGCGATCTGACATTTTAATTTTTGATCGCAATGGAAAGCCTTGGATGTTGATTGAGTGCAAATCTGCCGACATCCGCTTAAGCCAAAAAGCATTCAACCAAGTGGCCGTTTACAACATGACCGTCAATGCGAAATACATAGCAGTGACTAATGGTATAGCTCATTTTTGTTGCTTGGCCTCCAAAGACGGTGCCGAACCACTCTTCTTAGAATCCTTTCCGGAATTTCAAACTAATTTTTAAGTTTTTAACTGTCAAGCAGTTAATCATTAATCAACTTTATTATTTGTATTAATTCTAAATAGTCGATTACCTTTGGCTATCAATAATGATTCTAAATAATATGACAAGATTTATAAATGCTTGGATTTTAAGTACTTCAATGCTTTTTGCCTTTGGGCAGTCTGTTGCTCAATCAGGTAAGATTGAAGGCACTATTCTTTCAGTAGATAGAGTTCCTATTTCTTCTGTAAATATTTATTTAAAAGAACTGGGAGTAGGGACAGTGTCAAACGAAAGAGGTGATTTTTTAATTGAGAATGTAAAAGAAGGTGTCCACACCTTGGTTGCTTCGTCAATCGGATTCTCAACCATTCAAAAACAAATTTCTGTAACAGCAAACAAAACCACTTTTATTGAGCTGCAACTTTCGGAAAGTGCACTTGAATTAGACGAAGTTACGGTGACTAACTCAAGAAGCCTTAATGAACAAGTGGCAGTGATTGGCAAAGTTGGGATCAAAGCTTTTGATTTGCCACAAAGCATCATGACGATTTCTAAGGAAGTACTGGAGCAGCAGCAAACCCTTCGTCTGTCCGATGCTTTAAGAAATGTGAATGGACTTTACGTGATGGGCACCACGGGCGGCAACCAAGAAGAATTGGCGGGGCGAGGTTTTGCGTATAACTCTAGCAACACATTCAAGAACGGATCTAGATTCAATAATGGTATAATGCCTGAAATGAGTTCACTAGAAAGAGTAGAGGTAATGAAAGGCAGTAATGCTATTCTGTTTGGCAACGTGGCCGCAGGAGGCGTCATCAACTTAGTCACTAAGAAACCAAAATTTGAAAATGGTGGTGAGCTTTCTATGCGCATGGGCAGCTTTGATTTTTACAAACCAAGTATCGACCTCTATGGATCGCTGAATGAAAAAAAGAATCTAGCTTATCGCGTCAATACTACCTATGAAAATGCAAAGAGCTTTCGCGATGTAGTAGAGTCAAAACGGTTTTACATCAACCCTTCTTTTTTAGCCAAAGTGAGCAAGTATACCGATGTGCTAATAGAAGCCGATTACTTAGATGACAAGCGTACACTTGATTACGGAACAGGAGCAATCAACTATACAATTGCTAACATTCCGCGCAGTCGTTTTTTAGGCGCGAAGTGGTCGTACTTCGAAGCACAACAAAAAAGTTTGACTGTTACGATCAATCATCAGATCAACAAAAACTGGAAACTTCGGTTGATGGGTGCAGGCCAAGATTATCAAACAGATTTGTTTGGAACTACTCGCCCGAATGGAGCCACCGGTCAGAATAACATCTCTCAATTCGTTAAACCTGATGGAAAATGGATCAGAGGATTGCAACGAAGTGAAGTTTCAGAAAATTACTTTATCGGTCAAGTGGATGCAACGGGTCAATTTCATACCGGGAGAATTCAGCATGCCCTTTTGATTGGAGCTGACATGGATGGTTACAATACCCAAACAACCACTTATAATAGTCTCGCTAAATATGATTCGATCAATCTCTTTGATTTGGAACTTTACAAACAAAGAAGTGATATACCTGAGCTCTCAAAACGAACGTTGACCAAAAGCCCCACCCAGCGAGTGGGCATATATGTACAAGATTTGATCTCGTTTACACAAAAGCTAAAACTGTTAGCTGGAATTCGCTACAGCTACCTCGATAGAAAAAACGATGTTTATACATACCCATCTGCAACTGTGAAAGAATCCTTGATAGTTACTAATAATTACGATGCCGCCTTCACGCCACGGTTTGGTATTGTATATCAACCAATACCAACTACTTCACTTTTTGCCAGTTATGCAAACTCGTTCAATTTAAATGCAGGAATAGATGTAAATAGCAAACCGCTACCTCCTTCTTTTATAGATCAGTATGAAATAGGAGTGAAAAACGAATTGTTCAAAGGATTACTCTCGGCAAATATTACAGCCTATCAAATTGTCAATAGTAATCTTTCTCAAACGGTAATTATTACCGCTGGCAATCCTAACAATATTCCAGTGAATGCTCAAGAGCTAGCGGGTGAAGTCACAAGTCAAGGAGTGGAAGTTGATTTGATGACTAAAACGTATAAAGGTCTTTCTGTGATTGCTGGTTATAGTTTTAATGAAACCAAATACACTAGAAGCACCATCTTTGAGGAGGGGAGTAAGTTGCGTTACAATCCGCAGCACACAGCCAACGCGAGTTTCTATTATACATTACCTGAGCGCACTTGGTTGAAAGACTTTCAAGTAGGCGCTACTATCTTCTATACGGGAGATCGTGTGGCAGGCCGCTCCACTAGATTGACTCTACCCAATGATACCTACAAGCTTATGTCAGTTCCGAATTTTATTCAAGTAGATGGCACCGTTGCTTATGTGCAAGCCAAATTTGCTATACGAGTGAGGGTATCAAATATTTTTGATACGTTGAGTTACTACGTGCACGATGATAACAGTGTGAACCCCATTGCACCAACTACAGTTTCAGCTAATATTTCAATAAGGCTGTAACTGATTGCCACAGATTCACAGATTAGATTTCTGATCTGTGAATCTGTGACATTAAATCAATTCAAAAACTCCTTCACGTCCGTATAAGGCGTATTGAACGCATCCGACACCGCTTTGTAAACCACTTTGCCGTTGATCACATTCAATCCTTTTTTCAAATCCAAGTTTTCTGCGCACGCTTTTTTCCAGCCTTGAGATGCTAATTTAATGGCGTAAGGCAACGTGGCATTTGTCAATGCAAGCGTAGAAGTATAAGGCACTGCACCCGGCATGTTGGCCACGCAATAGTGAACCACATCGTCAATAATATAAGTAGGGTCTTCGTGTGTAGTAGGGCGACACGTTTCAATGCAACCACCTTGGTCAACTGCCACGTCAACTAACACCGTGCCAGGACGCATGGTCTTCAACATATCGCGAGTAATTAGTTTAGGGGCTTTCGCACCAGGTACTAACACACCTCCAATAATCAAGTCGTGGGTTTTTACCAATTCGCGCAGTACATATTCGTTAGATACCATGGTGTGCACATTTTTGGGCATCACGTCATCTAAGTAGCGCAAGCGATTAATATTTACATCTGTTATAATCACATCAGCACCCATACCCGCAGCCATCTTCGCTGCATTCGTTCCTACTACACCGCCTCCTAATATCAACACTTTCGCGGGCATCACTCCGGGCACACCGCCCAACAAAATCCCGCGACCCTTCAATGGCTTCTCCAAATATTTTGCTCCTTCTTGTATGGACATGCGGCCCGCTACTTCGCTCATGGGAATGAGCAACGGCAAACTTCCATCTAATCGTTCAACAGTTTCATAAGCAAGACATACTGCGCCTGTCTTCACCATCGCGTGAAGCAATGGCTCATACGAGGCAAAATGGAAATACGTAAATACCAATTGATCTTTTTTGATCAAGCTGTACTCTTGCTCAATCGGTTCTTTTACTTTCATGATCATCTCGGCAATGGCAAAAACTTCTTGCGCGGTAGGAAGTATTTTCGCGCCCGCGTTTTTATATTCTTCATCGCTGAAGCCGCTGCCCTCTCCAGCGTTGGTCTGCATATAAACGGTGTTGCCGCGTTTAGAAAGTTCTGCCGCGCCCGCAGGCGTAAGCGCTACGCGGTTTTCGTTGTTCTTGATTTCTTTGGGTACTCCGATGATCATATCGATTGGATTAAAGTGTCTGTTTATTGGTTTTTCAAACGAGTGCGCAAATATAATGGATATTGGTGGATGTTGACAGAATTTAGGCTGCAAGCTACTGGTCACAGGCTACAAGCTTGCCTCTAACCTGCAACTGGTAACCAGAAACTTTTAACTTGCCAACTCTAACTCGAAACAATGACCGCCCACCTCTACGCCTTCTATGGTTCCCTGCGCAGGGGCTTGCATAATTACGAACGTTTTGAACTACATCTTCGCTATCATTTTAGTTGTTGGATCAAAGGTTATCAACTTTACTCTTTTGGTGAATTTCCTTTTGCGGTGAAGACCAATAATGATAAAGACCAAATTTTAATAGAGATTTTTGAAATCAACGATGTAGAAATACAAAAGCAAATTGACGAACTTGAATTGGGCTACGGTTACTTCATGGAGGCAATTATGATCGATAAACAATCTGTGAAAATCTATTTATTAGAAAAGAATACCAATTATCCTCTTGTAATTGGAGGCGACTGGGTGAAATTCTTTCGAGGTTGAGGTAATTGTCGCTATTTTCTTTCGTATATTTTTTTATGCTTTGAACCCTGCTTTGTTTTTCTTTACTTTTGACATTCAACCTGCACACGATTGAGCCAGACCAAAACAGATTACCCTGGCGTTTCCGCCAAAAAAGCAGCCACTGTGTTGGCCGACTACCGCTTGGCGTGCGAAAGCCGTGAGGCAAGTCTTCTCGGGCGCAAAGAAGTATTCATGGGCAAAGCCAAGTTCGGCATCTTTGGCGATGGCAAAGAGTTGGCACAAATTGCAATGGCCAAAGTCTTTCGCAAAGGTGATCACCGTGCTGGTTATTACCGCGATCAAACTTTCATGCTCGCTATTGGCGAGATGAATCTGCATCATTACTTCGCACAATTGTATGCTCACACCAATGTAGAGGCAGATCCTGCTTCTGCTGGGCGATTGATGAATGGTCACTTCGCCACACGCATGTTAGATGAAAAAGGAGCACTCAAAAATATTTCTGAATTAAAAAATAGCAGTGCCGATATTTCACCTACGGCCGCACAGATGCCACGGCTTGTAGGTTTGGCTTACGCATCCAAACTTTTCAGAAACAATCCAGGGCTACAATCATTTACTAATCTCAGCCACAACGGAAACGAGATTGCCTTTGGCACGATTGGCAATGCCTCTACTTCAGAAGGAATGTTTTTTGAAGCCATCAATGCAGCAGGTGTATTGCAGGTGCCCATGTTGGTTTCTGTATGGGATGATGAGTACGGAATTTCCGTTCCAAAAGAATATCAAACAACGAAGGGTAGCATCTCAAAAATATTGGCAGGCTTTCAACGCAACGAAGAAGACAAGGGCTATGAAATCTTCACTGCCAAAGGTTGGGACTACGAAGAACTTTGCCATGTGTATGAAAGGGCCGAAAAAGTTTGCCGCGAAGAACACGTGCCAGTATTAGTGCATGTAGTAGAGATGACGCAACCGCAAG
Organism: Cyclobacteriaceae bacterium; assembly: GCA_043777495.1. Taxonomy (GTDB): domain Bacteria; phylum Bacteroidota; class Bacteroidia; order Cytophagales; family Cyclobacteriaceae; genus ELB16-189. Next base: position 6,060 of record JAYWHU010000090.1, read on the forward strand.
GTCACTCCACCTCGGGTTCGCACGAGCGCTACAAATCCAAAGAGCGTTTGCAATGGGAAGGCCAACAGGATTGCATCCTTAAAATGCGTGAGTGGATAATTGAGCAAGGCATCAGTTCATCCGTTGAATTAACGCAAATAGAAAAAGAAGCAAAGGCAACGGCCAAGTCGATCAAAGACCAAGCGTGGCGCGCGTTCAATAGTGATATTCAAAAAGATCAACAATCATTGGTCGCATTGTTAGAGGTCGTTTCTCAAGAACATTCAGAAGTGGCATCTATTTTAAGTACACTCACCAAGACGATTAACCCCGTTCGCTACGATGCCATGAAGGCAGCGAAAGCAACACTGCGTTTTTTAATTGGAAAAGATTGTTCAGTGAAGGCAGCACTTGTTAAATGGGTGGAAGAAGTATCCATCGAAAACACAGATCGATTTAGTTCTCATTTGCACAGCCAATCAGAATGGTCGGCATTGAAAGTGAAATCAAATCCCGCTGTCTATTCAGAAAATGCAACGCTTGTGGATGGGAGAGAGGTATTGCGTGCATGTTTTGCGGAAGCTTTGCAGCGAGACCCGCGTGTGCTGGCCTTTGGTGAAGATGTAGGGAAAATTGGCGATGTGAACCAAGGCTTTGCAGGGCTGCAAGAAAAATTTGGTGAGTTGCGCGTAACTGATACGGGCATTCGTGAATGTACCATTGTGGGCCAGGGCATCGGTCTCGCTTTGCGCGGATTACGCCCTATTGCAGAAGTGCAGTACTTAGATTATTTGCTTTACGCGATACAGATTTTAAGTGATGATTTAGCAAACCTACAATACAGAACGAAAGGCGGGCAGAAAGCTCCATTGATTGTGCGCACGCGCGGTCATCGACTAGAAGGCGTGTGGCATGCTGGCTCACCCATGGGCATGATTTTAAATAGCTTACGCGGAATATTTGTTCTCGTTCCGCGCAACATGGTGCAAGCCGCAGGATTTTATAATACACTTCTGCAATCTGATGATCCTGCTTTGATTATTGAATGCTTGAATGGCTATCGCTTAAAGGAAAAATTACCAGAGAACATAGGTGAGTTTACGTTGCCACTGGGTGTGCCTGAAATTTTAAAGGAAGGCAGTGATGTAACCATTGTTACGTATGGTTCCATGTGTCGCATTGTAATGGAAGGCGTGGAGGAACTGGAAGAGAAAGGTATTTCTTGTGAAGTGATAGATGTGCAGACGCTATTGCCCTTTGATATCCATCATGCCATTGTAGAATCATTGAAGAAGACCAACCGCATTGTATTTGCAGACGAAGATGTGCCAAGCGGTGGCACAGCCTTTATGATGCAACAAGTATTGGAAGTACAGAAAGGCTATCAATATTTAGATTCGGCACCTTTAACGATCACAGGAAAAGAACATCGCCCTGCTTATGGTTCTGATGGTGATTATTTCTCTAAGCCCAACCCAGAAGAAATTTTTGAGAAAGTGTATGAGATGATGAGGGAGGCGATGCCCAATAAATTTTTGAGCAGGTATTAGTTTTCTCTACTTTCTTTTAGTTACCAGATCAAACATGCCTGTGGTTATGATATTGCTTTTATTCAATGCTCTATCTTGAATCGTAATTTTTAACTCAAGTTGCTTGCCACTAAAAAGTGCATCAAGTGCAAGGCCTTTAATGGCGTACGTAATCTTTCCATCTAGAGGTACTTTTTTTCCGGGATCAGTTGACAAAACGGGAATCCTACCGCTATAACCTGCCGATGAGCAATTTGGGTAAATAAAATACGTGGTAGGATCAAAGAACACTCCATCCACGTAAAAATCCACAAAAATATTATAATAGTTAGGGTTGAGTTCTATGTATAAGGTGTCGGTGACAACATTATTGCTCCTTTGTACTTCCCAATTAGTGCAACTAAATGGAGTAACAAAATTGGGGAGTGGTTTGCCATTGGTACCATTCAGGGTTGGGTTCAACCTTTTAGTCTTATAAGTCACAGGCTGATTTTGAAAGGTGAAACTATCTTTAAGTCTAAAAGTTGGATCTGAATCATATCGATCATCTAAGCCAATATCGCCATCGCCATCATTAAACTTGAGCGCAACTACAATGGAATCAAAACCTCCATCAGTTGATTTTCCGTAGTAAAGATCAATGTATTCAATTTGAGGAGCAACTGGATAAGTAGGTGCAGTAAAACACGCACTCACTACCCACATCAACAAAACACCCAAACTTAAATTTCTGATCAGCTTCATTTTATACCTTTGAGTAAATTTTGAACTTTTGAAGTTAAAAGATTTCACTTCTTTAATACCAACTATCAACGATGGTAACTTTGAGGATATTGCCTTGCAACTTTTCCAATTCCAAGCAGTTAACAACTCCGTTTACAATTCGTACTTAAAATATAGAGGCATCAACTATACAAAGATAGCTTCTCTTTCTCAAATACCCTTTTTACCCATTAGTTTTTTTAAAACCCATTCCATTGTTTCAGGTGATTGGAAGCCAGAAATTGAGTTTTCTAGCAGCGGAACGACAGGAATCAGCACAAGCCGACACAAGGTCTGGAGTTTGCCTTTTTATCTTTCTCATGCCAAAAAAAGCTTTGAGCAATTTTATGGCCCGGTGAAGGACTACCACTTTTTGGCTTTGCTGCCCTCTTATTTAGAACGAGAAGGTTCTTCGCTGATAGCCATGATAGAGCATTTCATCAAGCAAAGTGAATCCGTAGATTCTGGTTTTTATTTATTCAATCAAGACGAATTAATCACGAAAATTGAAGCCCTACGAGCTAGCAAAAAGAAAGTAATCTTATGGGGCGTTTCATTTGCACTACTCGATTTGGCCGAGAAATTCGAAATCGATCTGAGCCACTGCCTAATTATCGAAACAGGGGGGATGAAAGGCAGGCGAAAAGAATGGGTGAGGGGAGAGCTACATGCGTTTTTATCCCAGCGTTTTAATGTGAAAAAAATTGGCTCTGAGTACGGGATGACTGAACTAATGTCACAGGCATACTCATTTGGGGAAGGCGAGTATCAAGCTCCCAACTGTATAAAAATTGTTATTCGAGACATCAATGACCCATACCAAAACCTACTTTTTGGCAGGGTAGGCGCAATAAATATCATAGACTTGGCCAATGCGCACTCTTGTGCCTTTGTTGAAACTCAAGATTTAGGCAAAATAGGCCAAAATGGTTACTTTGAGGTACTTGGTAGAATGGACAACAGCGATGTAAGGGGTTGTAACCTTCTGGTCGAATGAACTTTTTAGTCGCTAGACGGTATTTTATTGCTTGCATAGTTTGTTTGAATTGAAAAGAATAGTACTTTTAAGCGTCCCAAAATCCACTAATTATGAAAAAAGTTTTAGCGTTTATTGTATTGGTATCTTTCTTATCGGCTTGCAGCCAATATACTTGCCCTACTTATAGCAAGAAAGATGTGAAGAAATCAGTGCCTCAGAACAGGATCTAAGGATTCTTAGAGGTATTTTTTTACGTCTTTTTGGTCGATCGTTGAGTCGCTCATGATCACCAGCCTTTCTACTACATTTCTCAGCTCTCTTATATTCCCTGTCCATTGATTGGACTGAAGTTCTTTAATTGCTTCGGGGTTAATATTTTTTCTTTTCGCCCCCGTTTCCACAGCCAAATCTGATAGGAATTTTTCTACTAACAAGGGAATATCATCAATCCGATTAGTAAGTGCCGGAACTTTGATAACGATAACTGATAAGCGGTGATACAAATCTTCGCGGAAGCGATTTTCAGCAATTTCTTTTTTCAAGTCTTTGTTGGTAGCAGCGATAATCCGCACATTCACAGGCGTATCTTTTTCTCCACCTACGCGGGTTATTTTATTTTCTTGCAAGGCGCGGAGCACTTTCGCCTGCGCAGATAAACTCATATCCCCGATTTCATCTAGGAACAACGTTCCTCCTTCTGCCTGTTCAAACTTGCCAATGCGCTGTTTGATAGCCGAGGTAAACGAGCCTTTCTCATGGCCAAACAATTCGCTTTCGATCAACTCAGAAGGAATAGCTGCGCAGTTTACTTCTACAAATTCAAACTTAGCACGTTCACTTTTTTCATGAAGTTGGCGTGCTACCAGCTCTTTGCCCGATCCATTAGGTCCAGTGATCAACACGCGTGCATCGGTAGGGGCCACCTTCTCGATCATTATTTTTATTTCCTCTAACTCAGATGAACTTCCAATCATTTCATATTTCTGAGACACCTTCTTTTTTAGTGATCGTGTTTCCTTCACTAGACTATTTTTATCAAGTGCATTGCGCACGGTTATCAAAAGCCTGTTGAGGTCTGGTGGCTTTTGTAGGAAATCATACGCACCCATTTTGGTGGCGTCTACGGCTAGCTCGGTGGTGCCGTGTGCAGAGATCATCACAAACGTAGTAGTGATTCCTTTCTCTTTCGCTTTGTGCAATACCTCCATGCCATCCATCTTGGGCATTTTAATATCGCAGAGCACTAAATCATAATGTTCGCTTTCTAATTTTGCTAAGCCTTCGGCACCATCTTTGGCTTCCTCCACTTGCAGCCCGAGTTCTTTTTGATCTTTGAGAATATCCTTTAGTACTGAACGGATGCTGGCTTCGTCTTCGATGAGTAAAACTTTAGGCATAATAAATTTAAGATGTAAGATGTGAGATGTGAGATGTGAGATTTAGGGTTTCAACTTATCGGAAAGTAAAATCTAAAATCTTATATCTAAAATCTAAAATGAAAAATAATGCAAGCCTGTAAGCCGGGTTCTGTCGAGTCCTATCATTTATCTAGTCCTGACGTTGCCATCAGGATCCATCAGCCTACCCACCCCGATACCTGCTTGCGCAGATAAGAACGAGCCGCTCCGTTGATCGGGGCTTATTTGGCCTTTCAACCCGTAAGGTTTACCCTGCTACTGATGTTACCAACAGCACGGTGGGCTCTTACCCCGCCTTTTCACCTTTTCCCCATCCCGAACGAATCGGGTCAAGGTAGTTTATTTTCTGTGGCACTTTCTGTTCCGCTCCCGATAGCTATCGGGACGGACCTTCCCGTTAGGAAGTACGGTGCTCTATGTTGCCCGGACTTTCCTCCCCGACAAAGTCGGGGCGATAGGACGGCTTGCATTGCTGTAAAGGTACGAGGGAATTTAGATTTTTGTTAAAGTTGGATTTTAGCAAGCTTTTTATCTAACTCTGCCAACTTCTTTTTGGGGAGTTTGGCCTTCACCAGTTGATAGGATTGGGCAATGTAATGTTCCCATTGCTTTTTATTGAATACGTTTGGGCTCTCCACTAAAATCCATTTGTATCTAGCTGAATAAGGAGCAGGTATAATTGAAGGAGAATTGCAAAGTTCTTCAAATTCTTCACCGGGTGCTTTAATGGAAATTTTTAATGAACCATCAAGCATAGCCACACAAAACATTTTTTCGGCAATCATAAAACAAAGATCGTTGCCCCATTTAATGCCTTCCGTTACAGAAGGAAGCTTTTTGCAGATACCTCTTAACGTATCAATGTCCATTCTATGATTTTAATGCACGTCAGATCCTGTTAACTTCATTTCATATTGATCGGCCAGATTAGCCACCTCTTGCAGCATTTCTTTGATAGTATTTTCCGTGAGATTATCGAGGGATGCCACGGCTTCAACTTGCAAGTAATTTTGATTGATGACAAACCTACAGTAATTGAAGAAGGCAGTTTGTTCCAATAGCATTTTGTAGTCGATAGAAGTAGAGGGGGCACAAACTTTGGAGTTGAGCGTGATCAACTCACGATTGTACAGCTCGTTTTTTTTGATGGTACCCAGCACGGTTTGAAATCGCCCACCCGAAACAGGAATGATAAGAATGGAATGGGTAGGGTCGTATTGGGTGTATTGGCCGCCAATTTGGTCGGCATATTTTTTCATGATAGCTGATAGATCCATAATGGTTGCAATTTACTTTCGTAAGGTAATGATTTTTGATTGGGGATTTTTGGGCGCGTTAAAGTTTTTAAAAGAAAGCGAGGTTCTATACGATGTAGGGTTTTATATAGTGTCTTGACTCCGTATAGCTATTTTATATTTTATTAACTGATGTTAGGCAAAATAACTAAACGAATGTTACACTGAGTTTATAGAAGTCTATTTAAAGTCCGGATAGCCAGTTTTCGAAAAGCTGAAACTGACAACTCGGGTTGTTTTGCGCAATATCAGCTATCAATTAAACATTCCTATTCGATCAAAAACGAAACAATTTTTTGATTTACTTCTAAAGGTTTTTCCAAATGAGGCAAATGCCGCGCATCATCCACTGCAAAGAAATCCACCTTTAAATGTTTACGCAGTGAATCACTAAAATTAAAAGTAACGGTTTGATCTTCTTTGCCCCAAATCAATAATACTTTTTTATGCAAAGAGTCTAGCTTGCGATAATTACCAACAATGGTATCTCCTGGATAATTTATCAACGTGGAAATGAGTGCGTGTCGAAATCCTTTGTATTGCATTTGAACTTTGTATTGATCTACCCAATCTGGAAATCGCTCGGGATATTTAAAATCTTCCAATTGTCCATTTGCTTGCTTATCAGGATGAGTAGCCATCGAATAGTTGACAATCATTTCTGCTCCATCAATTTTTCTGTAACGGTACACCGGATCAATCAAAATCATTTTATCAATCAGTGATGGATAATGCACTGCGAAATCAGTTACCACTGCTCCGCCAAATGATAGACCTGCCATGTGAACGGGTATTTTTAATTTTAACGAATGAATCAATTCAACTAACTGCTTTCTATAAAATGCAGGAGTATAGTCAACACTTGGCCGATCCGAAAATCCTCTGCCAAACTCATCATAGCGCACCACCCTAAAGCCATGTTCTACCAAGCTATCAAATGTTGCGCCCCAGATATACGCTGGCACGCTAAAGCCATGGACAAGGATAATTGTTTTAGCAGTATCCGCACCAGCGATTTCATAGTGTGTCATTCCATCTGTTAAAGCAATGAATTGGCCACTACTATTTTTTCTGACTTGCACATCCATTGTTTTGGTTTCCACATTTTTAATTGTGTAGAAAGCATAAAGCCCAATGAATGCAAAGGCGATTAAGGTTAATAGCGAGAATAATAGAAGTTTGATTTTTTTCATTTGTGAAGATACTGGTTATTTTGAAAAGCACCAGATGGATGTAGAATAATCTCTACACATAAGAATTTAACCCCTCCATTTATCCACCGTTCGGCAATTTAGGTTTGGCATTCTTAATGTGTCAGTTCATTACAACCAAATCCAGTAATCGTGCTTAAATACCTTCGCTATTTGTTTTTGATCTTACCAACAATGGCGTATAGCCAGCCTTCCCTCATTCCGTTGTGGAAATTAAACTATGACAGCGCACAGTTTTATTGGGCTAAGAACCTTGAAAAATCATTGCCCTTTTTGCAACGAGCGGAGCATATGGCCTCCAACGATCTGGGCATTTATGATGAAAGTTATTTGACTATACTCAGTGACCTTGGCCTCGCCTATGCACAAACAGCAAATTTTACCAAGGCGGGAATATGCCTGCAACAAAACCTCACTATTCAACAAGAAATCTATCCGGTGACAGACGCTCATGTGATGCAGTCTCAATGTAACTTGGCGGCCTTTTTTTTCAAATCAGGGAATGATGGGCAAGGGAAGAAAATGTATCAGGATGTATTGCAAAAATCACTAGTAAATCAAGAGGAAAAGATATACGCGATTGCTTCTAAAGAACTGGTTAGATGGTATGAAACGCATGAATTGTTTGATTCAGCATTGGTCTTGGTAAGAAATAGTTTATTGACTCAGTTCAGTGACCCAACGATACAGTCTGCCTACCTATTGAAATTGGATGAAGGACGCTTATTGCGAAAACTAAAAAAATATGAAGAGGCAACACAGGTTTTGGCTATGCTTGGCAAAAGTATAAGCCTACCCTTGCAGTCGCTCTCATTAATCAACTCGGTTAAGGCAGAGCAGTGCCTGATGGATATTGAAATGGGGTTGTACGGAAAAGCAGAACAGGAGCTTTTAAGCGTGTATCGTGCTACAAAAAAATCTTTGGAGACAGACGAGATCCTACTGACCCAATTGATCAACGGGCTTGCCTATGTGTATGAAAAACTGGGAGTTTACGACAAAGCATTAGCCTATTATCAGGAATCGTTGAACCGATGTGTTGACACTTATGGCTATAATTCTCTGGGGTGTTTGATTATACAGAGCAACATGGCAGGTATTTATCTTAAACAAGGATTGATGAAGGAGGCGATCAGTGAATATGAACGATTCGAGCAAGCATTTCAAAAATTTCCTGCACAACGTAACAGCAGCAACTACCTGACAGCATTGAACAATCTGGCAACGGCCTATCGCCAGAATGGTCAATATGAATTGGCACTCCAACGCTTCATGGCTATTTATTTAGAGTTGGAAAAAAAAGGGCTTTTGCAAAATGACTTGGCCGCTACGGTAATAAACAACATGGCCGTGACCTACACATTAAAAGGACAATACCCACAAGCCATTACATATTTTGAAGAGGTATTGAAAGTAAAAGAAAAACTGTACGGAACAGATTCCCCGATTCTGCTGGACGTAGTTGGCAACCTTGCCATCGCCTATTGGGGAGAGCACCGGTTTGCAGATGCGTACCCCCTATTGCAACGTTCGTTAGAGCTATCTATGCGAGAAGTCAAATATATTTTCCCTAGCCTTACAGAAACAGAACAAGTTCAATTCTACCAACAGCATAAAAAAAGCTTTGAAAGGTTCAATACATTTTCTATTCAATACGCGCACATGCAGCCAGAGTTATTGGTGAGCATGTTCAACAATCAATTGTTCTTGAAGTCTCTTACTTTTTTTACCAATAAAAAAAGGGCTAGCTCGCTACGAGCCAAGGCTGATCCGTATTTACAAAAATTGGTGAACCTTGCACAGACTAAAAGGACGGCACTTGGGCATTTTTATCAAATGCCACTGAGCGAACTTTATTCTTTGCATCTCTCCTTGCCTGCCAAGGAAAATGAAATAGATAGCCTTGAAAAAATAATCCGACAGGCCATGCACCACGAAGAAAATAAAGATCGAAATTTGGAATGGAAAGATATTCATCAATCCCTTAAAGAAAATGAAGCACTGATCGACATAATCCGTTTTAGGAAATATGATTTGATAGCCAGCCGAAATGATCTCATTTCACAACGAATCAACATCGGCTTTACCGATAGTATTTATTATGCAGCACTGATTACCACAAAGGAAAGAGATTTTCCTTTGCTCGTTTTACTGAAGAATGGTAATTCATTAGAAAAGCGTTATGCTAGTTATTATAAAAACGCGTTGAAATTTGACATGAACGATACCATTTCATATACGCAGTTTTGGAAGCCGCTCGAATGGCCTATCGAGGGCAAACAAAAAATTTATATTTCAGCCGATGGCATCTATCACCAAATCAACCTAAACGCCATTCATGATAAAAACGGTAAATATGTTCTAGAGAAATATGATTTACATCAACTATTGAATGGGACACAATTAGTTAACAGGACTGAGCGTAAAGCCATAAATTTTTCAAAAGCGGTATTGATGGGTGAGCCAGTCTTTGACCCGCAGCGGTATGATGCGCTGCCTGGCACCCGTGACGAAGTCAATGGCATTGCCGAAATATTAAAGCTTACCAAAACCCATCCTGACATCTTGCTAAGGCAGGCGGCCAATGAAACAAATCTCAAAGAAATCAATTCTCCCTCGGTGCTGCATATTGCTACGCACGGTTTTTTCTCAGAAGACGTTGTTTATTTAAATGAACAGGCCAAGAATAATTTTCTATTTCATTCGGGTATTATTCTTTCTTCCAATTTTGCAGAAGCAAAAAAGGAGAGTGACGCTTTTGATTATGACGGAATTGTGACTGCCTATGATGTGTTAAATCTGGAATTGAACAATACGGATTTGGTCGTGTTGTCAGCCTGCGATACAGGACTGGGTAAGATAGAAAACGGGGAAGGGGTATATGGATTGCAGAGATCTTTCTTGCAAGCAGGTGCCAGTAATGTCATACTTAGCCTATGGAAAGTGGAAGACATCATGACTAAGGATTTGATGGTTAGGTTTTATGGGTACCTCGCTAAACAGTTGAGTACCCTCGAAGCATTTAAGCGTGCGCAGTTGGATAGGCTTCGCGAAGTAGGAAACCCGCGGCAATGGGCTGCCTTCGTGCTGGTGAGTGGCGATTAGCGGATGGTATAAAACAACATATTTGAAATTTCTTTGGCATACAGTGGTATCCTCACTGGCTGAAAAATGAGTAGTTCTTCGGCATCGCTACCGTTCAGTTTTTTTAATTCTTCTATGCTTACACTAGTTGATAGAGAGATAGACACCCAATCACTTTTCTTTTTGAGAATATAGGTTTTGGAAGTTTGTTCTGAAGTTAGTTGGGCACCATTGAGATAAAATTCTATCCTTCTATTGAATTGCCGTTGTATTTCAATATCTGGGTTGGCGTTTTTCTGTCCGCCTTTGGCAATAACAGCCAGCGCTGTTTGATCTACCCCCAGATGGGTCAAGTAACTAAGTACGGTTTGCCCACGCTTTTGAGTCAGTGCTAAATTGTAGTCATCGGCACCCACATCGTCTGCGTAAGCAAGTATTTCAACTTGTACCAAGGGTACACTTTTTAAAAATACAGCCAGGTCATTCAAAATGAGTTTAGCTTCAGGCCTAAGCGTGTACAGATCAAAATCGAAATAGATATTTTCAAACCTATCGCGCTGTTGGTTTTTGTCCGCGTCAATGGTCAGGTATTCCACCTTCGGCTTTTCAGAAATCTCTCGTGGAAGGATTTCCAATCGAAGATAGACTTGCATGTCAGGTGCAATATTCGTGAAACGAAATTCTCCGACCTCATTGGTAGTGGTGATTTTAAGCACCTCTCCTGATTGATCCATCAAAAGAATTTTGCGAGATGATAGAGGCATGGCAGACAATGAGTCTTTCAGCACGGCTGAAACAGAAAAGTGTTGTTTGCCATCGAGCGGTGAATGCACGCGGGTTAGAAAAGTTTTTGAAAAACGCTTTTCCACCTCTTGGTTTTTATAACGGACTTCGGCAATGTTAATAAGCAATTGGTAGTCCTTCTCCAGAATCCCATCAAAATCTTCCTTTTTAGAAGACTTGCTAGATGCCTTATTGAGTACCATTTGATCTACGATCTTTTTCTTTTCGTATGTTAGGTTTTCGTATTCAATCCGGTCTTCATTGCGCGCAGTTAGCAAGTCGAGGCTTGTGGCAGTGTGCGCTCTTTGTGCATTTAGTTTTATATCTCCCCGGGCATCTTTATTTTTCAAGCTCAGTTTTGAGACAAAGGAGAGGACGGAGGGTATTGCTACTGAATAAATATCGAACCCACCTTTTCCCTCTTCTCGGTTAGAACTCAAATAGATTTTATTTTCTCCAAAAGTAAGGAAGCAATCATCGCGGGTGGAGTTAAAGGGATAATCTAGATTGTAAAGTGCCGTGGTGCCATTTGAAAAGTGCTTGGCCATGTATAGGTCTAATCCTCCATAATTCTGATGGCCATCTGAAGCTAAAAAGAAAACATGCGAAAAGCGGGAGAATGCGGGCGCTAATTCGTTGAGTTTAGTGTTGATGCCATTTCCTGCATTCATGGCAGGGCCCCAATTGTCTTGCCCTGCGCTAATGCTCATCCAGATATCGTACTGACCAAACCCACCGGAACGGTTGGACGAAAACAATAAGGTATCACCGCCTTTGGAAATGGCTGGATGTTTTGATTCAAATTTTTTTAGGTTCACATTTTCATTTAACGCAACTGGAGATTTCCATTTACCGCCCTTCCTTTCCGAAAGAAAAATCTGGCAATGCGGCCCCTCATTGCCACACACAGTAAAATAATATTTGTCACCGTTGCCAGTAAAGCTGCCGCTGCCATCATTGTAGCGTGAATTAGTGATGCTAAAAGTGGGATTTGTTTTGTCGTGCCACGCACTCCCTTCTTTCTCGAAATAAAAATTATTAGTATACGCTTCGCCATAACGTTCGTCTATGATTTCGCGGCTAGACTCCACACGGCCGCTGGTGATCACCAATGTATTGCTGTCCAGCAGGGCAGGGGCATATTCATTGAAACGACTGTTTATATTTTCAGTTGACAAACCATAAACAGCGTTGCTTTTAGAAAATTCAGTTTTGGCCATTTCACTTCCAGCTCTGTCAACGATTGCTTGTTCGATATAATTCTCCAGCGATTTTGTGTGTTGATGGGCAAAAATAAATTCTGTAAAATAAGTAATGGATTCGTCAAATGCACCATTCAGTTTTAACATCATGGCATAGTGATACAGTGATAGAGGAAAAAGCGCGGGTGATTGGTAATAGGTTTTTAGGTAGTAGGCTTCGGCCTCCTTATACTTAAAAGATTTCCGATAACTTTCTGCCAACTGAAAATTGACTTCGGCATCTTGGCTAGATAGGTTGGAAAGTTCTTGATAATATTGAATGGCCAAATTAAATTGTTCTTCGTTAAAATATTTATCCGCTTCCTGCTTCAAGAAATTTTGCTGTTGACTCGTTTGTGCAATGCTAAAAAACGCTGCGAGTAAAAAAAAGGAGGTAACTAGTGGTTTCATCAAATTAAAGGAGAAGAGAATCTTTTAAAACCATTTTTATTCAGGATTTTATAGGCCAATGAAACTTCATACGAACTTCCATATCCGAACGTCTTGCTCAGGGAAAAAATATTACTGTCATAGCTAAAGCCCATATTCCACACGGCATTGCTCAGTCCGGTGGAGACGATTACAGCATCACGCAAGCGGTACCACACACCTGCCAAAATTTTGGTGCTGCCAGTTTTAATTGAACCCCGCGGATGGGTGATGGAATAGCCCACGTACATACCCAGGTTCACTTGAAAATTTTCGTCTTGTACTTGAAACAAGTAATTGGGCGAGAAATCAATGTTGCGACTCCACGTGGTGGTGAACCCTCCGTGCAGCTTATAGAGCAATGACGCATTGCTCTCACTGTTCAGATAAAAACCGTTGGCAGGAAGAATATTTGAAACAGAAAACCCATTATAAATAGAGGTGCTGTAGAAAGAGAGGTTCCTTTGCTTATTGGTATAGTACCAAACCACACCTGCATTGAGGATTGGTTGAAAGACTTGATTGTTTGTTAAGCTGGCTTCTCCAGGCAGTGCCTTATCGAAACCATTAAAGGACGAATATTGTGACGACCAACGGAGTCCGTCATAGTTGATCCTCTGCTGGCTGGCGCCCAACTGAAAGGCCGTGGCAATAATATTATTTCCGTGCCGGTTTAAGTGATAGTTGTAAGCACCGGCCACCGATATGCCCTGCGTAACAAATTCTTTATTGGCACCTGCCACGTCATTTAAAAAAGACAGCCCTATGCCACCGATGTGTTTTTTATGGGCACCTGGTTGGGTAATGGGTTGAATAAAACTGAATTGAAAAGTAGTGAATGGCAAGCTGAGGTTATTCCATTGCCACCGGTAATTCATTCCGAGGTAGGTATCTTTTTCTAATCCGGCCAGTGCTGGGTTTAGGTATAGCGCGCTAGCATAATATTGTGAGAATACGGCTGACTGGCCATAAACTTTTGATTCTACAAATAGAGCCGTGAAAACAAGGGTCATGAAAACCGCGTATTTCATTAGTGGATGATAGTTATGAAACCAGTTTGTTGTATGGACTTTGCTGCGGTGTCGATATATTTTATACTGAAAGGATAAGCTCCAGATGGCAGCAGGTTTCCATTTTGCCTACCGTCCCATCCTGTTGCGGCCATGTCTGTATAAGATTGCGTTTCAAAAATCACTAAGCCCCACCGATTGAACACTTGAAAATAAAAATCTACTGGGGTGAGGTTGCTACCAAATACTTTGATCGTTCGGTTGTCAGTGTTTGTGGCATTAGGGGAAAGCGTAGTGCTTAAATAATAAGCACTTGGTGGTTCTAAGGGCAATTCGCCCACGGCAAAAATATTTTTTGTCACGGCTTTCCTAGAACCAATCATAGTTATAGGTCCGGTGGTAGTAAATGTTAGGTTACTGTACAAAGAGAACTCCACGCCAAATTGTAACCCTTCTGCAATTACCAAGCGCGATGAAAGCGTAGAAGGAGGGAAGTTGTAGCCCAAAGCGATGGGGGAATTTTCAAATGTGCCAGCCAAGGTTTTTCGGGTCCAATAAATATCTTGTTGAATAATGGCGGCCGAGCTTGTTTGAATGGGCGGCAGGATTTCCTCTACTTCTATTTCTACGGTGGGGTTAATCCCTTTTATTTCTAGCAACTCTACTGGATGGTACTTGCCATTTTTGCCTACTGGAAAAAATTTATACCCAGTGCCTTGGGCGCTTAGTGCGCCATTTACATAACTGTTTGTTGATCCTCCAATGACTATGCAATTGGTATTCATCCACAGAGTGTCCGAGTCATCCACAAGAATTACTCCGTCATTAAAGTTTATTTTTTTATTGATGATCAATTTGTCTTTGATTGTCTTTTCCCCACCACCATCAATGCTCACTTCTTCCATAGGTTGGTTATTGTTGGCGACAAGTTGGTCAGCTCCTGCCAATACTATCAACCCAGTTCCCTGATAGATGGATTGGTTAAGCCAATCTCCCTTTAGTGAAAAGCTCCCGTTGTTCTGAAAGAAACCTGCATTCATTAGATTTCCCCCTGTATACATTTCTAATCCCGAGGGTATAAACAGGTTTGTTTCAATATTTATGTTTTGCGCACATACAGGGGCAACAAATAGAGAAATTATCCATGATCCGTATGCTCTAGACAGGCCTTTAACTATAAAAAAAAAGAAATTTTTTGTCTTCATTTAGATTTTTTTTTCTAAGAAATATCAATGCTGGTAGCGGATCCTAACTCCATAAATTCTTTGCTGGGTTTCGCTAGGATTATCAGAATTGGAGTTGATATTTAGATTGACAACAATACGATAGGTATAGAATTCATTAGAGATGGTCTCGCTAATTGCGAATGTTTGCGTGCGAATCGCTGTCACGCTAGAAGTCGAATTCCAGTCAATTATTGGTGTATCATTGGTTAAAGCGTTAAAATCTTTCCTAAATAGTTTGAAATTCATCGCAGTAGACTCACTATCATAATAGTAAACGATTACCTGATTTACGATGGCTCCATGAGGAAGGTGTAAAGAGGCCATGATTTGCTCTCCTTGCGAATCTTTGCCTACTGAGACAAAGGTATTGTCCGATTCAAATATGGTGAGATTGTGTTTATCAACCTGGCTATTCCCTTTAAGAACTGCGAAATCAGCGGGATCTATGGCATAGTAACTGGTTTGTGGTGTGATGCCTGCCACTACAGTGGCAATCCATTGCGTGCCATCCCATACAAGAGCTTTGCCGTTGTCTCCACCGCCCAGTGTTGCATTATTTATTATGTTACCTCGTATTTCTGCAACTGTAGGATTTGGATAAGCACCGATTAGATCTCCCCCCGCTGTTCCCGTGGGGGCGGCTCCTGTTATTGAAACATTACCTGCCGAAGTAATTCTTCCCTGCGCATCTACACTAATCTGTGAAACCTGCGTGGCTGAACCATAGGTTCCGGCTGTCACTGCAGTGTTGGTCAACTTCGCGGAGGTTACTGCGGCATCGCTAATTTTGCTGGTGGTAATAGCATTGGATGCTACTGTAGGATTTGGATAAGTGCCTGTTAAATCGCCACCTGCCACACCGCCTGGAGAGACGCCCGCAATAGTGATGTTAGTTGCATTGGTGATTCTACCTTGTGCATCCACGGTAAGTTGTGCCGAGGAAGTAGCACTGCCATACGTATTGGGTGTAACAGCAGTATTGGCCAAGCTTAATGTGCCCACTCCGGTAATAGGCCCACCGCTAAGGCCCAAACCAGAATTGACAGTCGTAACGGAAACAGGAGGGGTAGCCCAAACAGTAACACCCGCTACGGTGGTCAACAGTTGCCCGTTTGTGCCAGATGGATTTAATTTTGAAACAGTGATGCCCGCAGCAATCTTTGCATCAGTAACTGCGAGATTCGAGAGGTCGATAGTTGCAATGGTGCCATCTGCAATTTCTGTGGTAGTCACTGCACTGGGGTTGATCAGCAATCCACTGATAAAATTTCCACTAATATTTCCAGATAAAGGAGATTCTGTATCCAATACCACAGACGTACTGAGCCTGTTGGTATTGATCTTTCCAGTGGTGGCCGCATTGTTGATGGCCAGTACAGAATTATTCCCTGCTGTAGCCGCAATCGTTGGGTTAGGATAAGTACTTGATAAGTCGCCCCCAGCAGTTCCAGATGGAGCAATGCCTGATATCGCAACATTCGTTGCACCAGTGATCCTTCCTTGAGCATCTATTATGAGTTGCGAAACTTGATTGGATGTGCCGTAACTACCGGGCGTTACTAAAGTATTAGCCAAACTCAATGTGCCTGTGGAAGTGATTGGCCCTCCTGTTAATCCAGTTCCTGATGCAATATTTGTTACTGTTGCCGGCAGGTTAGCCCATGTAGTTATTCCGCCAGAAGTAGTTAGCACCTGGCCATTTGTCACCGATGGATTTAACTTGGAAGTGGTAATGCCTGAGGTGATCTTCACATCGGTAACGGCACCGTTATTAATTTCTGCACTTGTAATCGCATTGACATTGATCTGCAACCCAGAAAGGAATGTTCCACTCACATCGCCAGCAATGGGAGATTCTGTATCTAGCACAACTCCGGCAAATAAACGGTTGGCGTTAATAGTGCCTAAAGTACTAGCATTGTTCACGGCAGTTAGAACGTTAGTTCCTGCTGTTGCCGCAACTGTTGGGTTAGGAAAATTTCCTGTCAAATCACCACTCGCAGCTCCGGTAGGTGAAGCACCTGTGATGGCGATGTTGGTGGCGTTGGTAATCCTCCCTTGTGCGTCCACATTAAATTGTGCCACTTGTGTGCCATTGCCATACGTACCACCAACCACACCCGAATTGCTAAGCTTGGCGGATGTAATAGTGCTATTGGCAATCTTCGTATCGGTGATGGCCAAGTTGGCTAGGTCCACGGTTTGAATAACTCCATCTTGAATGATGGCGGAGGAAACGGTATTTGATCCAATGATTAAATTATTTAACAAGCCTGATACTTGACCACTTGTTGAGATATTGTTCAGATTGATCGCGGCTCCATTGGTGATGTTGAGAGAATTTCCAAGAAGAGAAAGATTTTGATTATCTGATGGAGTAACGATCCATTTCACCACTCCACTCAAGTCTGTAGCAAGCACGGTATTGGTTGCGCCAGGCAAAATCTTGGCGACTGAAACAGCAGCGTCTTTCAGTTGCAGTTGATTTGCGCCATTGACTGAAATAGTAGTGTTATCTATATTGACGGCAAGCGTTGCATCGCCTGCCAAAGTACCACCAGTTAAACCAACCCCTGTTGTTATTCCCGTGATATCGCCCAAGCTAGTGATGGTTGCCCACGATAGCGTAGTGCCATCGGTGGTAATATATTTCCCCGCCTCACCGATCTGGGTTGGTATTTCTTTTAACGATGTAAGGTCTACCACATTGCCGCCAGAAATTGAAAGTTGGGAAGTAGAGGAGTTGTAGCTTATCGTTTGTGGCAAGGTGTTTCCTAATCCTTTCACCCACTGATTTAGTCTCCAGTAATAAAAGGAATTATCGGTGACATCAAAAACCACTAAACCATCTTCATTGGGTGATGTAGGCTGAATCAAAAGTCGATTGGCTGTTGTTACCTGCGGGAGCAGTAAACCTTGGTCTCCATTTGGAGGATTTAAAATCAAAATAGCGTTTGGCCGAGTGATCACTGAGCCGATGACAACAGATTTTTTTTGCGCTAACGCGCATGCATATGCCAGTAGCAATAGCATCAAACAAATGAATTTTTTCACAAGTGGGATTAAAGTCAGATCATTCAATGACCAAAACCCAAATTTCGCTCCAATTAGCACTTACTAAAAAAAAGGATATTTGATAGGCGTAAACCACCACAGAATGTAGAGATATATCTACACAATTCTTATTTTGTTGGGGAATTCTTTACTGAATTCTATCAATTTTGCTACTTTACTGTACTTTATCACAACATATATGAGAAAATTAGTTACACTCGCTCTTTTCGTTTTCTTTTTAATCAGTTGCAAAAAACAAGAATACGATGTCGTTATCCGTGGCGGAATGGTGTACGATGGCTCTGGCAAACCTGGTGTAACAACTGATGTGGGCATCAATGCCGATACGGTTGCGTTCATTGGCGATCTCTCCAATGCCGTTGGTAAAAAAGAAGTAGATGCAAAAGGCTTGGCGGTGGCGCCCGGGTTTATCAACATGCTCAGTCACTGTGAAGTTTCACTTTTGTTCGATGGCAATTCGCAGAGCGACATCCGTCAAGGGGTAACGTTGGAAGTATTTGGTGAGGGATCGATGGGACCCATGAATGATTCGATGAAAAAAGATGACGAAGAAGCCATGAAGCACGACCCCGATTGGGCATACAAAATTGATTGGAGTACACTGGGAGAATATTTTGAATCTTTAGAACGGAGAAAGATAACACCGAACGTTGCTTCGTTTGTTAGTGCTATCACCGTGCGCGTGCATGAATTGGGTTATGCCAACCGCGCTCCCTCTGCGGAAGAACTCGAACGCATGAAAGCATTAGTAAAACAAGCGATGGAAGAAGGTGCGATGGGTGTCACTTCTGCGTTGATTTATGCACCCGCCAATTATGCCAGTACCGAAGAGTTGATTGAGTTGAGCAAAGTGGCTTCTGAATATGGCGGCATGTACATCGCGCACATCCGCAGCGAGGGCAATTCTATTTTTGAGGCGGTAGATGAAACCATTCGCATTGCACGTGAAGCAAAACTGCCGGCAGAAATTTATCATTTGAAATTTAGTGGAAAGGATAATTGGAATAAAATTGATTCCGTGATTGCCAAGATTGATAAGGCAAATAAAGAAGGTTTGAAAATCACTGCTGATATGTACACCTACACCGCAGGAGCAACAGGATTGGATGCGGCCATGCCACCTTGGTTGCAAGAAGGAGGGATCAAAGAATGGATCAAGCGGATGAAAGATCCAGTCATGCGGAAAAAAGCATTGCAAGAAATGCGCACTCCAACTAACAAATGGGAAAACCTGATGATGTTGGCGGGTGATTTCGATAAAGTATTGTTGATGGGTTTTACCAATGATTCATTACGTAAAAATTTTACGGGTAAAACCTTGGGGCAAGTCGCCAAAATATATGGTAAGTCACCACAAGAAACGGCAATGGATTTAGTGATCACCGATGGCACCAGAGTTGGCACCGCTTATTTTTTGATGACGGAAGAAAATGTGAAACGCCAGATCCAACTTCCGTATGTAAGCTTTGGCTCAGATGCAGAATCTTCTACGGCTTCAGGAAATTTTTTGAAGACGCCCACTCATCCACGCGCTTATGGAAATTTCTCCAGATTGATTGGCAAATATGTGCGAGATGAAAAAGTGATTTCATTAGAAGAAGTCATCCGCAGGTTGACATCACTTCCTGCCTCTAATTTGAAAATCAAAAAACGTGGCCTACTACAGACAGGCTACTATGCTGACCTTGCTATTTTTGATCCAGCCAAGGTTCAAGATCACGCTACGTTCGAAAACCCACATCAGTACAGCACGGGTATGGTGCATGTATTTGTTAATGGAACGCAGGTGTTAAAGGATGGTGAACACACCAATGAAAAACCTGGAAGGATTGTGCGAGGACCAGGGTGGAGAGGTAAATAGTAAGTGGTGGGTGGTAAGTGGTAGTTTGGTCAAACCGATTACCTCTTACCTCTTACCTCTTCCCATCTAACCCCCACGGCCCATACTTATGTTGCTCTTCACTCATTGCATCAGCATACGGCCCAAAGGGATGATCAAAAGGTTTTGTTTCAATCTTTGGCCAATCACCACTGAAATCTTTTCTAGGGCGAGGGAGAGAAACAACGTAAGCAGAGATGTCCCACGCTTCTTCTTCCGTAAGCAAAGGTTGATCATACGTTGCCCCTTGCGGCATATTGGTACGAATGTATTTAGCGAAATTGGAAATCCTGAAGAGACCTGCGCCTGTATTGAAACTATGTTGTCCCCAAAGAGGAGAATAGATGTACGTTTTTTGATTGCTCGCCAATATTCCTTGCCCGTTTTTTTGATGACATACTATGCACTTTTGTTCGTACAGCAACTTTCCGTTTACAGAATCAGCCGCGCGATTCAAAAATTTTATTTCCATCAATCCAGAGCCTTCTGCCTTTTTTCCTTTCGGCACATCTTTGCCAAGCCAAGAAATGTATGCCACCATCGCCCGCATTTCTTTCGCGAGTGAGTCCAACGGCTTGCCATTCAAGCTGCGCTGAATACAATCGTTCACTCGTTTTTCTAAACTTTCCAATCCGCCTGACCGTGCACGGAATTTTGGGTAGAGTGATGCCACCGAGCCAAAATTATTTCCAAATGGTTTTGTCCCCGCCTCTAGGTGACAGTTTTGGCAATTCATTCCGTTGGAAATGGAATCGACAACTCCCTTAGGACCTAAGTAATAAGCTGTTTTTGCAATGAGCTCTCGTCCATAGCGTATTTCTTGGTTCGGCATGGAAGCACTATCAGGTGCCACCCATAACATTTTTTTTGTAGTTGCTGCATGATGAGTGAACCAAAAGTAACTCAGTAATAGGGCAGAGATAAAGACAAGGCCAAATACAACTACCTTCCGCTTCATCAAATGCCAAATTTTAATCCTTGCTTCAATGCTTTCAAATATTTGCGCGAGTCAAATCGGTAGAGGTAAGGCGCTTTGTGTGCGCCTCCTTTTTTCTGCTCTTTCAATTTTTCCAATATCTCTAACGATAAAATTTTCTTTTGGAAGTTTCTGCGGTCAATCTTTTTGCTCAACAATGTTTCATATAGTTGTTGCAGCTCGGGCATCGTAAATTTTTCGGGTAATAAATCTTTCCCCACAGGATAGTCGTTCAAATGCAGCCGCAGCGATAGCAAAGCCTTCTGCAAAATTTGATTGTGATCTAATATAAGCGAGGGCACTTTTTTTATATCCACCCAGCTACATGCCGAAGAAAGTTGATCAGGCACTGGCACCACTTTTGAATATTCAACCAGCGCCCAATATCCAATCGTCACAAATCGTTCCATCATCCACGAATTTGTTTTTACACCTCTCGGCACCTTCGTTTTATTTTTTCCGCGCTGCCTTGCTAGTTCGCCAAACGCGTGAAACTGTTGGAGGTAAATATCTTTCAGCCCCGTGCGCTGATTTACAATGCGAATGGCGGCATCGTCAATAGGCTCTTGGTGTTGTATGAAGCCCCCAGGCAGCGACCACTCACCTGTATTTTTCCATTTTAGCAACAAAACTTTCAACTGGCCATCATGAAAACCGAAGATCACACAGTCAATAGAAAGGTGACGAAGAAAGTATTGGTAGCCTTTTTCATACACTTCTTCCAGACTGAGTTTGTCTACAGAAAATTTTCTCATGCTGCTAATATACTACTTCGATTATTATTTTGAATACCTGCCGCGCGCGAGTCATGGCACGATTGTTCTTAAATTTTTTTTTCGGAACGGTTTTTTCAGAGGTGCTTCGATCACGGCAGTCACGGCAGTTATCTGAATCTGTGCCAGTGTGCTTGCGCCAGGCAAGCCGCCATTTTTTTTGTAAACTCTCAAAGCCCCAAGTCCTAACCCTTAAGTCCCAATTCACCTGCCAATTTTCTAAATCGCAAAAACATCGCAGTGGCCGTTAGCGTCAATCCAATTAATAACCCTACCCAAATCCCTACTGGCCCCCAGCCCCAGACGAAAGTAAAACAGTAGCCCAATGGTAAGCCGATGATCCAATATGAAACGAAGATTAGCACCGAAGGGATTTTTACATCCTGTAATCCGCGCAAAGCGCCAATGCAAACTACTTGTGCGCCATCGCTCAACTGAAATAATCCCGCAATGATCAACAGCGGGCCAGCGATTGCAATCACATCCAAATCCTTCACATAAAAATGAGGGAGAAAATCTCTGCCCACAATAAATAAAATAGCCCACGCTGTCATGACCATCATTGCTAGACCGAGTAATGCATTGGCTGCTTGCCGCAGATTGACAAAATCTTTCTTTCCCAAAAAATTACTTACGCGAATGGTGGCTGCGGCTGCCAAACCCGAAGTGGTCATGTAACTGATCGTTGCCAAGTTGATAGCGATTTGATGTGCGGCCAATGCTTTCGTGCCGAGCCAACCCATCATTACTAATGAAAAATCGAAAGCAGCCACTTCAAAAATAAATTGCATACCTGCAGGCACGCCAATGTGCAGCATTTTATTGATGAGTTGTTTGGAGTAATTGCCAATGGAAAAACCGATTCTATAATTTTTAAATCTTGGAGCGAAATAGACATAGCCCGCCAATGCTGCGGCCATGAATATGCGCGAAGTAAGTGTGGCGTAACCCGCGCCATTCAAGCCCAGTGCAGGAAATCCACCGTGACCGTAGATGAGTAAATAATTTAATCCGATGTTCACAAAGTTACTTCCGATGACAATGATCATGGCAATGCGCGTCATCGAGAGGCCTTCGGTAAACTGGCGGAATGTTTGGAATACAAGTGTTGGAATGAGCGAGAAGGTGATGATGCTTAAATATGGAATGGATAGCACGACTACTTCGGGCGGCTGGTTGATGTGGTAGAGCAAATTCATGCCCACTGAAACAATGGCGACTAAAATCAAGCTATTGCACACGTTGATGAGCAAGCCGTGTTTTAAGATGGAGGCGATTTTGGAATTGTCTCGCTCGCCATCGGCAGTAGCAACTAGCGGAGTGATGGCATACGAAACACCAATACCGAATAATAATAGAAAATTAAACGCCACATTCGCTAATCCTGCGCCAGCAAGATTGGCAGCACCCAAGTTGCCTACCATAATATTATCGGCTACGCCCATCGTCACATGACCCAACTGACTGAGCATAACAGGGTAGGCGAGATGAAAGCCTTCGCGGACATGGGTTTTGTAAGAACTGTTAGTAGTTGTTAACTTTGCTTGCATAAGCGGTGAAAATAGTGAATAGTTGTGAAATGAATCGTAAGGTGCAATTAGCAAAGGGCAAAAAGTAAGGGACAATTGGCAAATGGCAAAATTTAGGGAGCGAATAAATTCTGACTTGTATATTCTAGCTTTTTACTTCTGACTTTTAACTTCTTACTTTTAACTTCTGAGTTCTGACTTCTGACTTTTTATTTTTTACTTCTGACTTTTAACTTCTGACTTCTGACTTTTAACTTCTGACTTCTGACTTCTGACTTTTAACTTTCATATTCTGACTTCCAACAACTACTAACTATACAACATGCGCAAACTAGCCAGCATCCAAAAAATAAAATCACTCGATCCGATTGAAGGCGCAGACGCCATTGAGAGGGCAACCGTTCTCGGTTGGCAGTTGGTGGTGAAGAAGGGTGAATTTAAAGTGGGTGATCTTTGCATCTATTGTGAGATCGACAGTCTTTTTCCTGATAAGCCAGAGTTTGAATTTCTGCGGCCACGAAAGATGCGTGTCAAAACCATTCGCTTACGCGGACAGATTTCGCAAGGGATTTGTTTTCCGCTTTCTTTTTTGCCTGCCGACTTTGCCATTGTGGAAGATGCTGACTGTACCGAAGCCCTCGGCATTGTGAAGTATGAGCCACCTGTGCCAGCGCACTTGAGCGGCATTGCGAAAGGAAAATTTCCATCGTTCATTCCCAAGACAGATGAGACGCGTGTGCAAGTGATGCAACGTTTGTTGGATAAGTACAAAGGAGAGACTTGCTACTTAACAGAAAAGCTAGATGGCAGTTCTGCTACGTTTTATGTTTATCAAAATGAATTTGGTGTATGCAGTCGCAATTTAGATTTGTTGGAAGACGGTGAAAACACTTTTTGGAAAGTGGCGCGTGAATTGGATATCGAAACAAAGCTTCGCTCGCTCAATGGAAATTTTGCGTTGCAAGGCGAGTTGGTGGGTGAACATATCCAAGACAACAAACTAAAACTGCGCGGCCACACGGTTTATTTTTTCAATATATTTGACATCGATCGATTTGAGTATTTTCCATACGCACGTTTTGTAAAAACTATTACTGATCTCAATCTGCAAACTGTTCCCATCTTGTCAACAGATTATGCATTGGCAAATGATATTGATTCAATCATTTCAATTGCCACGCGCAAATCGGCAGTCAACCCCGAAGTATGGGCAGAAGGAATTGTGATTAGGCCACTAATGGAAAAAATAGATTTGATCTTATCGAACGAGAATTTTAACAACGGTCGCGTTACATTAAAGGCGATTAACCCAGAGTTTTTGTTGAAATACGGAGAATGAGAAGTATGCAGTAACAAGAGGCAAAATTCGATTTGTAGAATGAAAGGCTTCAATGAAACTTACAAATTGCCTATTGCTTTTGCCTTTTGTTTGTTATTTTCTGCGCTACCAAAATCCCCATCACACTCAAGCTATCCGTAATCTTCCCCGTCATCACCATGTCGAGCGCTTCTGCGAAGGGTAGTTTCCAAACTTTCAAATCCGCTTCGGTTTCTTCCAGTTTGGCTTTGCCGTGCGTGAGTTCTTCTGCTAAAAATATAAAACCCTCTTCATCAGAAACTGAGTTTGACAAATGAGTGCGAATGATTTGAGTCCACTTTTTGGCAGTTAATCCTGTTTCTTCTTTCAACTCTCTTTTGGCCGACTCTAGTGGATCAGTACCAACCGGCCCACCACCTTCGGGGATTTCCCAACTCCATTCATTCAGCGTGTAGCGATGCTGCCCTACAAGCCATGTGTTTTTATTTTCATCTAATGCGATAATACCAATTGCTTTATTTTTAAAATGCACTTTTCCATAGATGCCTTTACCACCCGCTGGATTGATCACTTGATGATGTTCGAGTTTGATCCATGGGTTTTCATAAATGTCTTCGGTAGAGATTGTCTTCCAAGGGTTTTGTGCGAATGGTTTTGTCATGGGTTGAAAATCAAGATTCAAAGTTCAAGATTTATTGCCACTAAGACACTAAGGCACGAAGAGTTATTTTTGTATTTGGGTAGCGGCTACGGATGCAAAGTGAAAGAAAATCAACGCAACTTTGCGCCTCTGCGCCTTTGCGTGAGATGAATTTGACTTGTAGCTTGCAGCCAACTATGCTAAAATCCTCTTTTACAAAAACCAAAATTGAAGCAGGTTGCGATGAAGTAGGTCGAGGTTGTTTAGCAGGCCCAGTGGTGGCCGCTGCGGTGATACTTCCTAAAAGATATAAACACAAACTGCTCACCGACTCTAAGCAATTGAAAAGAGCCGACCGCGAGCAATTGCAAGAAGAGATTAAGCGTGATGCACTCGCTTGGGCAATTGCCGAAGTGAGCCATGAAGAAATTGATGAGATCAATATTTTGAAAGCTTCTTTCAAAGCCATGCATTTGGCATTAGATAAACTGATAGTAGAGCCAGAACTTTTATTGATTGATGGCAATCGGTTTACTCCCTATCGAGAAATTCAACATGAATGTATTATAAAAGGCGATGGCAAATACCTTTCCATTGCGGCAGCTTCTATATTGGCCAAAACCTATCGCGATGAGTTGATGGAGAAACTTTCTTTGCAGTATCCTGGCTACGGATGGGCAACCAATGTAGGTTACCCAACACTTGAGCATCGAGACGGCATTCGATTGCTGGGGATTACACCCTACCATCGAAAATCTTTCCAATTATTGCCCTCTCAATTGGAATTATTTGATTAATTTTCTGCATGGCTTTTTCGTTTTTAAAAAAGAAACCTGATGAATTTGATTATGAGACTTCGCGTATCTGCAAAGTCTGTAGTAACATGTTCAAAGGACGCTATTGCAATGTTTGTGGCGAGAAGGTAACAGAGCCGTATGAGAGATCCATCCTTAATTTTTTTGATACCCTTCTTAATGCTTTTACTTTTTTAGATGGTAAATTTTTAAAAAGCCTTAAGTTATTGGTCACTCGGCCAGGTCAACTTTCAAGAGATATTGCCGATGGTAAGCGGGTGCCTTACATGAAAATGGTATCGCTATTTTTTGTAGCCAACTTCTTTTATTTCTTATTCCCCGTTTTTGATTCCTATAATTCTTCTCTTTACACTCAACTAAATTCATTAGGCAACCATAGCATCAAAGCCAGAGAAATTGTTAAGCAAAAAGTAGAAAAGGAAAAAATCGACATCAAAGATTTTCAGAAAGAATACCAAAACCAATCAACTAACCTGTCCAAGCTTTTGATTGTGTTGCTTGTGTTTGCGTTCACATTGTCTTTAACTATTATTAATTATAGCAAGCAAAACTACTTTTTTGATCATCTCTTATTTTCGTTTGAGTTTTATAGTTTCAATTTGATCTTCAACTCGGTTCTGTTACCAAACCTATTTTCTTTCATTATCAAACTAGGGAAGGAATTTAATATGGATTTTGGAATTTTATTGACGGACGATTTTTTCACAATAGTCACCGCTATTAGCTTAGGCTATTTTCTAATCAGGGCACAAATTCTATTTTATCAACAAAAGTGGTATTGGGCGATACTTAAAATGATATTGCTACTGGTTTTACTTAAGGAATCGATCCATCTTTATCGCAGAATGCTATTTTATATTACCATGTGGATGCTTTGATTTAGAATCTACTACTCAGAACACAATTCCTCAATTCATGTGCCTCATCTTCTTCTCCATCAATCAACACCCCACTTATAGGCTTATCATTGCTGCCAATCGCGATGAATTTTACAATCGCCAAACCGCCCCTGCTGATTTCTGGAAAGACCAACCGCAAATTTTAGGCGGTCGCGATTTAGAAGCGCATGGCACATGGATGGCCATGACAAAATCAGGAAAAATAGGAATGGTCACCAACTATCGCGATCCAAAAAATATTGATCCTAATGCTCCATCACGTGGGCAGTTGGTTACAGATTTTTTACTTGGTGAAAAAAATCCAGAGAATTATTTAAAAGAGATTGAGCAATCAAACAAAAAATACAATGGCTTCAACCTCATTACGGGCAATGCAGATGAACTTTTTTATTTTTCAAATTACAAACCAGGAGTAGAAAAAATCCAATCAGGCTTTTACGGCCTGAGCAACCATTTGCTCGACACACCTTGGCCGAAGGTGCAGCGAGGGAAAGAAAAACTGAAATCCATTCTTGCGCAATCAACCATTGAACCAACTGAACTGTTTCAATTTTTATATGACGATCAACGTGCATCCGATGATCAACTTCCCGAAACAGGCATCGGCCTAGAGCGCGAGCGAGCCTTGTCTTCTATGTTTATTAAAACCACTGGGTATGGTACACGCTGCTCTACAGTTATTTTAATTGATCAACAAAACAATGTTGAGTTTACCGAGCGTGTTTATGATTTAAATGATTTCCGATTTGACGAAAGAGATTTTCAATTCGGGATAGAAAAAACTACGGGTTAGCAGGATCAACCCAAATGATCTCCAATCCATTTACTTTCTTAAAATCTTGGTCAGCGGTTACAAGAGGAATTTGCAGGGTGATGGCTGTGGAAGCAATCAAGGCATCAGGTAATTTTATTTTATTCCGCTGTTTGATTTCAATTGCTAAATTTTTTATTTCTGGAGTAAGTTCCATAATGGTACAATCATCTAATAAAAGGCGTAAACTTTTCTTATCTGATTCTGATATTTTGTACCAGCCCAATAGTTCAATCTCCGTAACAAAAGAAGTAGCAATAGAGAAATTCAGAAAAGGTTCAACGGATGGATTCCCTTCATGCACATAAAGCAGAATATTCGTATCGGCTAAAAAATCAATCCCATTCATGCCGTGCGTTCTTCTGGTAAGTCAATCCATCTATCCCGCGCTTCAATTTGCCAAAGTGTTTGGCAATTGTTTTTTTTGGGAGTGCTTTTTCCTTTTTTATCTTGCTCAATACCTTTTCTACCTTCATCCTCGTTATCGGCTTTTTAATTTCTATTATCATCTTAGCTTGAGTTTAGACTAATCAAAGTTATTTAAAAAATCTTAAAATTGTTAATTGCACAAAGCTGAACCGTAACATTTCCACCTCCTAACCGTCTGAAAGCTACATTTGAGAAACAAATCCATCTTTTTTTCATTAAAATCATGTTGTTTTGTAACCAAATAGCGTTTAGCCAGTTCAAAGGATAGTAAACTTTTTCACCACCACCAACATCTACATTCAAACCACAGCGCATGAGCAAAATCATAGAAACCCGCGAAATCTCCAAAGTTTATAAAATGGGCAACAACATCGTCAACGCCCTCCAATCCATTTCTATTTCTATCGACAAAGGCGAGTACGTTGCCTTCATGGGGCCATCAGGTTCAGGCAAGTCCACGCTAATGAACATCGTTGGCTGCCTCGATTCACCCACCAGCGGCACCTACTCGCTCAATAGTCACGAGGTAAGTGAGATGACTGAGAATGACTTGGCCATGATCCGCAACAAAGAGATCGGTTTCGTATTTCAAACATTTAATTTATTGCCTCGCGCCTCTGCGCTAGAGAACGTAGCACTCCCGTTGATCTACGCAGGCTACAACAAAAGCGACCGTGATGAAAAAGCCATGATGGCACTCGAGAGCGTAAACCTTGGAGATCGCTATCACCACAAACCCAACGAACTTTCAGGCGGACAACGCCAGCGTGTGGCCATCGCACGCGCCTTGGTCAACGATCCGTCCATCATCTTGGCCGATGAGCCAACAGGTAACTTGGATACCAAAACGTCTTATGACATCATGAACCTCTTCCAAGACCTGCACGACAAAGGCAACACTATTATATTGGTCACCCACGAAGACGACATCGCTCACTACGCGCACCGCATTATCCGCCTCCGCGATGGGCTGACCGAGTCCGACCGCAGAAACGAAAAGGTCACACGCAACCCCGCTATGGCCGAGGTGGCTCATTAAAGTTTAAGATTTTTTATTTGGCTTGCCCTCCATAGCTTCAGCGGAGGAGGGCGGCCTGCCACGCGAGGCGTCCGCCTAGGCGGAGCACCGGGCTATCCGCTACAAGTCCGGCCGCGCGCAAACCCATCACACTTCGGGCTTTCCGTTACTATCCCTGGCCGATGCCAGTATGTAGTTTATCTTTTTTTATTAGTGCTATTGTTTTGCGTATTCCGTAATTTTGGAACAAGAATTTTGACTCTATTACTTAGGGTAGGTAAGATTTTAATCGTCAATTTTATGCGTAGGCTTTAACCTTAGTAGAAAAATCGTTTTAATGAAACCACTCTCAACCTTATTAGTCATTTTCACGCGATTAGAATAGTAATAAGTAATAAGGTTAGAGTTCGCAGTTACAAACCTGCCTGCCGGTAGGCAGGTAAATTCTACTAAGGTTAAAGCCTTGATAGAGCAATTATTTTTCTGTATCCCAACTTCTGACTTCTAAATTCTAACTTCTGACTTCTTCTTCATGAAAATCTACACAAAGACTGGCGACCAAGGCACCACCTCATTGTTCGGAGGCAAGCGCGTATCAAAGGCGGACCTCCGCATCGATACCTACGGCACGGTGGACGAATTGAATTCACACATCGGCCTCGTGCGCGATCAAGAGATCAATCAAAAAAGGAAAAATATTTTGGTTGAGATACAAGACAGATTGTTCACTATCGGTTCCATCCTCGCCACCGAGCCTGGCAACGCCAAAGTAAAAATCCCGCATATATTGGAAGAAGATGTTGTGCTGCTCGAACAAGAAATGGACAAGATGGATACAGAACTTCCTCCCATGAAATTTTTTGTGCTACCCGGTGGCCATCCATCCATCTCCTTTGGTCACATGGCTCGCACCGTTTGCCGCAGAGCCGAGCGTTTGACTATTGCGTTGAATGCACAAGAAGCTATTGATTCATTGGTGATCAAATACCTTAATCGCCTTTCCGATTATCTATTTGTTCTCTGCCGAATGATGGCGCATGAATTGAAAGTAGAAGAAACACCTTGGAAACCGAGGATGTAGTTTTAGGGCTTAGTACTTGGGACTAGGGTTGTGTCCTAGGTGTCGCCAATGCCCACGAATGAAGATAAACCTAAATGAAGGAATATTTTTCTTAAGTTTATATAAGCGAAATTTTTGAAATGGAAAAAGTATCAAATGCTTTACTTTGAAATTGGTGAACACAACATCGACTAAACTATTTTTTTTATTTTTCCTCGCCTCGCCCTTTGTCTTTGCCCAAAAGCAACTGGTCTTTTTACAACACGATAATGTCATTGCCCGCTTTACCGAAGGCGATCGTTTTAAATTCAAATTGAAGAACCACCAAAAAAAGGAAGGCTTCATTTACGAGTTAAATGACTTTTCTTTGATTACATCAGGATTGGATACCATTCCGTTTTTCTCCATTGATAAAATTCGTATACAGAAACAAGGAGGAGTAAACTTATCGCAAGGTGTGGGCGGACTGTTGTTTCTTGGTGGCTTGCTTTACATTGCCATTGACCAAGCAAATTCGCTGGTTGGTTCTACCAAAAGTGGTTTTGATGAAACAGATCAAACCGCATTGGCCTTGGCTGGTGCAGGCGCTGCCATATTATTTATAAAGCCAAGATATAAGCGAGTCAGTCGTGGTGTGGCCATCCGCGCTATTGATTATCGGTCTCTTTATTACAAATTGAGTCCTTAGCCAAATCTATTTAAGCGACAGGTTTAAAAGAAGTTGCTGATCGTGCCACCCCGCAACAACTATGAGAGACTCTGCTCCCATGTTGATGTTCTTCACCCATATGCACGCTGAACATCCTTCCCTTTGTTGGTGAAGAACATCAACAAAGGGAAGGATGTGGCAATCCTAAAACAATTCAGTAATTTCAGCCGATGAAAACGGCATCTATCCAGGAGATCAAAAGTGAATTGCAAAACCTCGAATCGGAAAACTTGTTGGGGTTGTGTATGCGCCTGGCGAAATACAAAAAAGAGAATAAGGAGCTATTAACCTATTTGCTTTTCGAATCGAACAATGAGCAGGCGTATGTTGAAGCGGTGAAGGAAACGATTGATGAACTCTTCACCACTTTGCCTCCACAAAACCTTTACTTGATCAAAAAATCCCTGCGTAAAATTCTACGGTTTGTAAATAAGCAATTGAAATACTCTGGTGTGAAGCAGACAGAAGTGGAGCTGCGTATTTATTTTTGTTCTAAAGTAAAAGAGGCGCGCATACCGTTTGCCACCAATACGGTGCTCTTCAATCTCTATCGGCAGCAACTCAACAAAATTAATGCAGCGTTGGCGAAACTACCAGAAGACCTTCAATCCGATTATCAGCAAGAGTTAGAAAAGATCCTATAATTCTCAGGCTGTAGAGCGTTTGCAACGCGTTAATAACTAATTCTAATCTTTCCACACGCAAGATTACAAATCCTGTTCTCAATAATGTAAAGTTATGAATTATGGACATCACCCTTGCCTACCGGCCGTGATTATTACTTATGTTGCCCGAGTTAAAAACATCGTCTTTAACTCGGGCAAACAGACACTGAATGTGAGTGTGTACTAATGCAAATAGCGTGAGTTTTCGGTAAGTTTACAAGGCTATTGGCGGTAGTTTTATTTTTCGGTTAACCTTTTAAAAATTAATGTTGAAAAAATATTCACTCCACTCCTTATACACTCTTCATCAACCATAAAATTCGGAGCATGAATCATTGCAATCATTCCTTTCTCAAAATTTGAGCCTCCAAAAAAGAAATATACACCAGGTATCTTTTGTTGAAAATAGGAGAAGTCATCATTAGAAAAAGGCACTTGTCCATAATCAACAGTAACGGTTCCTTTGCCATAAATTTTATCCAATGTATTAATTGAGATTTTTGTGAGTTCTGGATTATTGTTAATAGTTGGGTTTTCTTTAAAAAATGTTACTGAAACTAATTGTGAAGACAAACCCTGACTTTCAATCACTTTTTTTATTGCAGGAATTATAGTTATTAATTTATTCTTATCTGTTTCATATACATCTGCTTCTAAAACCAGTGTGTCATTTTTAGAATAATTTATAAAATTTTGATCCATTATGAAGTAATCTTTAAATATGGTATTTGGATTGGCAAGCCCATCGGTAGGATCAAGAGCATGCTGAAGTTCCCAAGGTTTACTATTATTAGTAGTTCGAGTAAGTGTGCTACGAATTTTTGAAGTGAGTTCGGTTAGATTTTCTTTAGTCAAATTATTCTTGAACTGAATTCGAATTCCCTTTTGATAAGCATACATTTCATTTGCCTTCACCATTATTTGCCCAACTGGAAATGGGGTAATATGAAGTCCATAAATTTCACTTGGATTTATTTTAGAAAACAGTTTATTATCCACCATGCCCTTTGCTCCTTTAAATGATTCCTCTTGTGGTTGAAAAATAAAATATACAGTGCCTTGTAATGTCTGTTTATTCTTTGCCAAAACTTCGGCAATACCTAAAGCAATGGCCATGTGTACATCATGACCACAACCGTGCTGCACACCTTTTATGATAGATTTGAAGTCAACATTGTCAGGAAAGTCGTTTGGCAATGCATCCATATCGGCTCGCCAGGCAATACTCTTTCCTTTTCTTGCTCCTTTTAAAATACCAACAATGCCATAACCGTAAATGTCGGTTTTAACTTCAAGTCCCAAGTCCAACAAATATTGTTTGATGGTTTCTTGTGTTTGCTTTTCTTTACCTGCCAACTCAGGATTAGAGTGAAGAGTTCTTCTGATTTTTACGAGCTTGTCAAAAATCTTATCCGTTTCAAATTTAATAGATTCTTGAGTGATGTCCGCTTTTATGTTTTGTTGGCAGTTAGCTATTTGGTGGCAAGTAACGATTACCAATGATAAGAATACTAGCAATTGTCTTTTCATTTTGAGTATGGATTTTAGTTAAAAAATTATTAATTCTTCACATGAGACAGAATAAGTATCAAACAGGTTGCAGGAATTTTTTTTTAATTTGAAATTATGAGAAGAACCCGATCTTTGACATCGATATTTCTTATCCATTGCATTCAACGCAATCAATAAAAGAATACACGGCAAGATGTAAATAGAGTAAAAAAGAAACTGACACAAATGCGTCAAAAAAATCTATTTCCTCGCTAATTTTTGGCGAATACGAGTGAGGGTTTGTCTCTCTATTCCAAGATAACTGCTAAGATGTGAAAGCGACACTCGATTAAATAAATCAGGATTTTGCTTCGTAAAATCCAAATACCTTTCCTCGGCTGTTAAAAATAGAAAACTCTCAATACGGTATTGTTGCATTTTGAGTATTTCTTCAGCCATCATTCTTCCATATTTTTGAATGGAAGGTAATGTGTTGTACGCCAAGTGCATGTTATCATAAGACAAGGTAACAATGGAAGTTGGTTCAAGGCATACATAGGTATATTTACTTGGTTGCTGTGTAATAAAAGCTACGTAATGTGTAACAAAGGCATTTTCAAAATGAAACCTAATTGTTATTTCGTTACCCTTTTTGTCAATAAAAAATGAACGTACCAAACCATTGGTAATGAAACCTATTTCTTTTTGAACTTGCTCCGTTGAGAAAATGATGTCTTTTTTATTGAATTTCTTTTCAACTAAAAAAGTAGAAAATGTGTAAAGTTCTTGCTTCGATATTTCCGGGCAAAATGATTTTATAAAACTTAAATATCGGTTTATTTCATTTGACATTTTGTTCTCTGTATTTTTAGCCTGGCTGGAGCGCTTTTGCAACGCTTTCCTAATTATTTTTGATTTACAACAAGTAAAGTGGAAGGCGATGCAAACACACGCCAACGAAGGAGTTAATATGCTGACGGATTTATTTATTTCCTGGCAGAGTCTCCACCTCGGGACTCTGCCCCTACATCTATTTTGACTCTGCCTTTTACTTACTCTTGTCTTCCGCCAGAGTCCCCGAGGCGGGAGACTCTGCGGAGAAGAAATTATTTGATGTAGTCTGCGATAGTTCTACCATTCTTTAACTCGTAAAAGGATGTGTCCCCTTGAAATATGTCTGTGCGATAGCGTTCCACCAGTAAAGGTCCATCTTTGGAAAGTTTATATTTAATTGTTAACTGCTCAAAAACAGTCGGATACTTCATCCTATTATAGTAAAATTCATACTTCTCTGAATCTGTCGCCCCACTCTGAAGTTGCTCATAATTTTCTTTTGCCTCATTTAGAGGTTGTAAGTAAACAACCTCAGCCATACGTTTTCCATCATACTTCAGAGACTGGTCATACTCTTTTTGTCTCTCTTTTAATTTTGCTTTTGCTTCGGCCAGGTCAGCTACCTTATTGTCGTTAAGCTCCCTTGTAAAGTATTTTTTAAGGTCTCCAGAGTCTAAACGAGCTTCAATGGTTATCATTTCCACGATAGGTTCGATTTTGGCATTTGCAATCATCTTATTTTTAAAGGTTTCCTCATAGGGCAATTTGTCACTACTGCAAGAGACTATTGCTTGACATGAAAAAGCGATAAATAGGAATTTGAGATAATGGTTTGGTTTCTTTTTCATAGGTGATTTTGGTTAGGCTGTATTCTGTCGTGAAGTTTGAAAATTTTTAATAAAATCTCGTAGGTTTTACTTTTCTTATTTTTAGTCGCCCGCTACTTTTAGTCCACTCGTTTCTGTTGGGGCGCATTGGCCACAACGTGAGTGTATAAAACGTAGCGGGGCTTACGAAGCCGCGTCCCGTCCCACGCGGCTGAACGAAATTATGAAACTAAAACTACAAAGCAACACCGAACCCCGCTATGTTTTTATACACATTGTGTGCGCCCAGCATGGGCAAAGGTATCGAAGATACCTTGAATATTCCAGAGAGTGCAAGTCTCTCATTGGCGAGTTGGTGAAGCCAATTAGTAAGTCGCAAGGTGGTTTGCTGTGAAGCAAGCACCGAAGGAAGCGAGACTACAAACTCCGGTACTGACGAACAGGAACGGTATACTGAGGCTGATTGAAGTGGGTAAGCAAGCACATCTTTGCAACTCCCTCGACCAACAAACTTCATTCAGTAGATACCGCAGGCATCGGAAGAAGGAATAGGCTCTTACCTGGGGAGATCTCTGTGCCACGCGTTGGCATAAGAGAAGTCAGCAGAGGCCATAGTAGTTGGAAGCCACGAGCCGTAAGCACTA
>JAYWHU010000091.1:0-41173 GCA_043777495.1 Cyclobacteriaceae bacterium
AACCATCATAAATTTGTGGCCATCGGTAGGGTTATAAAAGGCAATGATTTTATTCTTAGCAAAATCATCGCCCACATAAAAATCAAAGTTGCGAGCAATGAGCAAGCTACTATCTCTAGTTCTATCGCCCCA
This sequence comes from Cyclobacteriaceae bacterium, assembly GCA_043777495.1. Taxonomy (GTDB): domain Bacteria; phylum Bacteroidota; class Bacteroidia; order Cytophagales; family Cyclobacteriaceae; genus ELB16-189. Next base: position 133 of record JAYWHU010000091.1, read on the forward strand.
TGCCGCAAAGGATGTGCATCCTACCAACGACATATTTTGTAACGCATGACCAATGTCATGTGCTGCGTGGTAGTTGAGTAAACGTTGATATGGCTTAGCGATGTAATCAAAATCTTTAGAAGCCTCTGTGGAAACTCCGAAGATTTCAAGTTTAAATTCTTCAGGAATGCTTGGTTCAAGATTTCTATTGAACCATCCCACAAAGATTTTCAAAAAATTAAGTTTGAAATTTGAAGGCACTAATTGACGAATTTGTTTGACAAAAACCTGTTCTTGGTACTGGGCGAGTTCTTTGGTGAGTTTGCCAACGGCCACACCTCTTTCAAACGGATTGCCTTCGATATACATTTCATAAAGCCCGCTTTCACTTTTTCGCAGCCAGTTGTTTTTCACAACAAATAATCCAGAGTCTACTTGTTTCCTCTGCCAATTCAGGCATTCCGTATTTTCAGGTTGTGGCAAATCTACCTGTGCCACGATGGTGATATAGATAATCAGGCCAGCGATAAGCACCGCCAATGATGAAAAAAAGTAAATCGCTGTTTTGATTAATCGCTTACGCATTCTTTATTTTCTCTAACAAATATTCTACTCCAAATATCTGCGAAGAAGTGACAATGGCACTCATTGCCACGCCCAACACTCCGTGTAAATTAAGATTTTGGCCAGTCAGCAGCAAGTTGGGGATTTTTGTGCGAGGCGAGATAAATGATTTCAACGGATTTCTATAATCTTTTGTAACACCGTACAATGATCCATCTTCTGTGCCAATATAATCGCGCACCGTGAGCGGTGTGGCCACGTAATAGGAGTGAATGTTTTCTTTCAAACCAACGATTGCTTTGTCTGCATAATCGATCAGTTGTTCTGCTTTCATCTTCTTAAATTGTTCGTACTCCTCACCACGGCTGCGCTCATCATGCACGGTATTGAATGTATCTTTCCATTGCGCTACCTCTTGGTAGCGCATGTAGGTCATAATGGTAACGCCATCTGCAAAGCCATTTTGATTGGATGAAGTAGAGAAGAATAAGGCAAATCCACCAGGCCATTCTTCGGGTTTGTAATTGATCACATCCCAAGCGCCCTCCATTCCTAAGTAATAAATATTGTGGTTGAGGTACTTGAATGAATTTTTCTTCATTACGATATTGACTGAAAAAACAGAAATGGAATTTTCCAATCCCTTGATCCGCGAGCGATACGCTTTTTTGATCAAGTCGCTTTCTACCAAATCCAATGTTTGAGAAGGGTGCGCATTGGAGATGAATAATTTTGCAAAATACCGGTGGCCATCGGCACACTCTGCAAATTCAATCTTTCCGTTTTGTTCCACTAGGCGCTTAACCTGTTTCCTGGTTTTCACATCACCTTGCCTATTGCGGATTTGTTTGGTGAGCAAGCGGGCAATCTGTGAGCCTCCATCTACAAAGCGATAAGAGCCTTCTATGTAATGGTTGATGATGAGTGCATGGACGTATAAAGGTGTTTTGTAACCTTCGCCCGCATAGAGCAGGTTAGACCCCGCTAATACATTTTGAAGTTTTATGTTTTGAGTAATTGATTCAATGTACGTGCGCGTGTCAAATTCTAACACATCGTTTTTTTCAAATGCATCGCCACTGCGCAAATTATACAATGGAAATTTTTGACAAATCCGTTGAATCTCTGTGCAGTAAGCGCGAATGGGTTCTTCTTCTTCTGGAAAATCAGCTATCAGATTTTTAATAAAACGCTCGTAGCCATGGCCATGCTTATATGTTTTAGGATCACCTGCAAATCGGATGGCGTCCACCACATCTTCATCCATCTTTTGGATCTTCAGCTTGTCCATGATTTCAAAATACTTGAAAATCTGATTGAGGTTTTGCCCTTCGCCCAAGCCCCCCACATAGTGTATACCCGAATCAAAAATTACTTTGTCGCGCACATACGTCTGCAGGTTTCCGCCAATCTGCTTATCTCGTTCAAGCACGCAGACTTTATATCCTTCTTTGGCGAAGAACACGCCACAGGCCAGACCACCAAGGCCACTACCTACTACTACTAAATCGTACTGGTGATCCATTTTTTTTTCAAATCAAATTGATAATTACATTTCTTCGAATCACAAAAATAACATTGGATGTTCTCTTTTGTTCATTTAACGTTTCCATTTCCATACCCTCTTGCTCTGCTAATTGCCTGATGCGCTGACCAGAAATAAAATGGAGCGGTTGCTCACTTTTATTAAAGCCCAAAAGTTTTATTGAAAAGAATTCCGTTAACTTAGTTGCCTCATGCTTTTCTTTCAGATCGCTGTCGCCATCACGTAAAATCAAAACGCCATTAGGGTTTAGTGCAGCAAAACACTTTTTCAACAATTCTTCTTGCTCACTCTCTTGTAAATAATGAAGCACATCACTGATGATGATCGCATCCCATTTATTGATTTGATACTGCATCACATCTGCACTTACAAAAGAAAGTTTTTCTCCGCGCAAATAGCCATTGTTTGCTACTGCAATTTTCTCTTCATCGTAATCAACACCGATAATGGTACGCTCAGGCGAGACGAAGTGCAGCATATAACTAAGAAAGCCGTAGCCACAACCTAAGTCGAGAACAGATGACTGAGCGGGTATCAACTTATGAAAGGGTTCATAGTAATTTTCAAATCGAAGCTTGATTCGCAAGTACCACTCCAGCACAGGTCCTTTGTACAAATAGTTGCTGATCAACTGATTCTTGAAATAGCGAGGAGTTTCAATTTCTTGAGATAGCTTTTGGTATTCTTCTTTAAAATAATGTCCCATATTTTTTGCCTTCTCAGAATAGGTAATTCCAAATCTTGCATCATCAAAAGCAATGGGCGACAAGAATTTCATTGTCATGTCGCTTTTATTGATAAACAAATCTCCTTTCGGGATACATTTTCCTGTGCCATAAAGAAGCAATGGCAGAATGTCAAGCTTCAATTTTTCTGAAATGTAAAACGCGCCTTTGTGAAATCGTTTTATTTGTCCGTCCATTGTGCGTGTCCCTTCTGGGAAGACCATTATCGAGTAGCCATCGTTCACACACTTGCAAAGTCCGTCAATGCTTTCCTCAATGCCTGCATCAACAGGATAGTAATCAGCCAGCCTTGCTACCCAACCAAAAATGCGCGAGTTCCAAACCCAATTATTGGTGAGTAGCAATACTTTGGGGTGTTGCATACCTGTTACCAAAATATCAACGAACGACTGATGATTACTTATGATCACCATCGGTTTTAGATATTGGCCTTCACGATTGATCATTCTTTTCTTGCTGTGCACACCCAAGTAGATAGGCATTGCCATAAAAAATCGCAGAAGAGAATGATACACATACTTAAGTGTACGATTGCTATTAGGAATAATCTTGAAAAAGATAAAACCAATACTGGTGAGCATGATAGCACCTAAAACGAAAAAGAAATAAGTCAGTACGCTCATTACAAAAAGAACAAACGTAACGGGTGCTAATTTTCGTTTCGCACGACCACTTATAAACCTAGAAAAAAGATAAGGCTCCAGTGTTTGCGACATAATGAAAACAGTCACAATGCCAATGATTGAAATGGCTGCTATCGATTTAAGTGCAGGATGCTGTGCAAAAATGAGTACGCCCAATCCGCTAATGGTGGTAATGGCCGATAAGAATATTGAGTCTTGAACAGAGGTGAGTGATGGTTTTCCTATTTTATATTCCTTTTGCAAGCCATCCATAATAAAAATACTGTAATCATCTCCCAATCCAAAAATGAAGGTAGAGATCATCACGTTCACTATATTAAACTCAATGTTCAGTAATGCCATCGCACCTAAAATCCAAATCCATGTGATGAGCATGGGGATAAACGTGATCAACGTAAGTTCTATGCGTCCATACGAAATGAGCAACACAAGAAAAACTAAAATAGAAGTGAAAGTAACGATGAACGTAAAGTCGGCATGCACATTGGACACAAATAGATTCACGAGCATTCTTTTATCAAAAGGTTCAGCATGTTTATCCTTTTCAAATGCACGGTAGAAAGAATCAGACTGAGCAGGGGCAACGGAAGTAAGGGTGACCACTGTGGTGAGTCCGTCCTTGTCTGTAATATAGTCATCAAAGAAAGTAGTACGAAGCTGGTTGAAGGACTCATCATTTGCAATAGTATAATTACGGTTGATTAATGAATCGAAATTTTTAGAAGCAATTGGCGTAAATTTCAATCCAGCAGATTCTTCTTTCAGCAAGCGCATCACTAGTGCTTTCTTCTCTACTGTCCAGTAGTTGTTCCATCTTGCTATTCTGCTTTGTTGCAAAGAATCGGAAAGCAGAAAAGAGGAAACAGAAGAATATTTTTTAACAACGCCTTGTCTTTTCAGTTCCTCCATCTTTGGAATGATCCGCTCGCTGTTCTTCAATGCTTCTTCGAGATTCGCACCATCGGCCACTAAAAAAATAGAGCGCACCGAAGATTGAGTTATTCGATTCAATGTTGCTTCTGCCTCCTTTAAGGCTGGCGACATAAAACTCAATTTGGTCATATCGCTATTGAATGTGACTTTATTAGCAAAATACAACATCACTGGGGTGAAAATAAATATGATAGGCACGAGGTAGCGGCTGTGATGAGGTTGAAGGAGCCTCACCTGCCATCCACTGCTTGTTGCGTTTTTACTAAAAAAATTATTACCAACAAGATGTGGCAAAAATAATAATGAACAAAGTACCGCCCCCACCAAGCTCAACCCTGCGAATAAACCAATATCGCTGAGCATAGAAGCATTGGCAAACTGCAGCGATAAAAATGCGAGCACGGTAGTCGTGCTGCCCAAAGTCATCGGTGTTGCCAAGTCTTTCACCACATGGCGTACATCTCCTGTTTCTTTCAAGTGAGATAAAAAATGCAATGAGTAATTGATTGCAATGCCCAACACAATAGAGCCTGCGGCAATGGCCAAAACAGAAATAGTGCCTTGAATAAAATAAATCACGGTGAGCGAAAACAATCCACCAAACAAAACTGGAATCAGAATTAAAATGGGTGCACTCTTTTTTCTAAGAAATACAAATAAGAAAATAAACATTAACACAACCATTAATGTGACTGTGAGCACCGTATCGTTGTGAATTTGATTGGCGTTTGCCACTGCAATAGCAACAGCCCCAAAGTAAGTGGCCGTAGCACCAAGCTCTTGTTCGGCCATCTTTATTATTAGCTGATCGAGCTTTTCTAAAAAGTTAGAATTATTGCCCGTGTCATTAGAAGGAAATGTGGGTGACACAAAAAACAATAAGTAGCGATGGTCTTTGGTAAGAAAGTAGTTATCGTATAGTTCTACCTCTTCATTGTATTGCAATTCCTTAAGCTTCTTTAATACAATTCTAGAAATACCAACAGGATCCTTTACAATTATTTTTTTGAAAGCCATGCCGGTAGGCGATACCAATTGTTTGTAGTTATTAGCAAGCGTGGCTTTGATCGTTTCAAATTGCGTGAGAGAATCCAACTCTGAAAAATCTTTTTCGGTAAGAAAAATTGGCAAGTATCGGTCAACAAGATCAAGCACTTGCAAAGCAGACTCATCATCCACTTTGTAATTGATATTTTTTATATAAGGAGAAAGCTCACCATTCATGCGAGCAACGAGGCTGTCTGTAAATTGAATTAGCTTCTCTGGTTGTGCTGGGGTGGTGTCTTTCAACGAAACCATCATCACTAATTTCTCGGCAAACTTAGACCCTTGAAAAACTTGATTGATTTTCTTTAATTTTTTGTCGGAGGGGAAAAATTTAGAAACATCCTCTTCTACTTTGATTTGATATGCGCCCAATCCAAACAAAAGAAACAACGTGCCAAAGATTCCACAGAGCAATACTTTTCTTTTTTTAAAATAATCATAGAAGAAAAGAAAAATGGATTCCATTAGTTAAGCCTGAGTAGGAGTTCGCCTAAACAATTTCAAACACAAAAAAGAAATCGATGCAGCTAACAATCCAGAAAAAATAGAAAGTGTAATAGCACCGAAAAGATATTGAGCAAAACTATCTTGTATGACTTGTAAAGTAATGCCTTTACTAAATGAAATGTCTACTGCCTTTTCCCCCATCCAGATTTTTCCTGTAAGATGGCTAAGATAAAGTATAAACGGGATGAACGGAGGAAAGCTAATGTTTGCTGCAAGGATAACTAATGCTTTATTCAGTTTGAACACGATTGCTAAAGCAATGGCGGTAATCATTTGAAACCCCCAGATAGGAACGATGCCCATGAAAACGCCAAAGCCAATCGAAGCAGATTTTTTAAAATGCGAATCGTCAGGATGAAAAAGCTGATGAAGTAGCTCTTGCCTAGTTTCTTTCTTAATTAACTTTTTAAAAAAATCGCGCGGCTTGATGTAGGCTATGGCAATTGTTACCAGAACCGTATTTAAAACGCTGATGCGTGAAAAATCTTGGAATGGGCGGAAGTGCGAAACACGTTTTGATTTCTCTTCGTAAAAAATTTTCACTGGAACTGATGTAACGAAAATACCTTTCCATGCAGCGCGCACGATCACCTCAATCTCAAATTCAAATTTGCGAGTAAAGAATTTCATCGATTGAAGCTGCTCCACTGGGTACAATCGGTAACCACTTTGCGTGTCACCCATTTTATAGCCCGTCTCTACCCAGTACCAAAAGTTAGAGAACTTATTACCGAAACTGCTCTTGCCCGGAATGCCCGCTTGCTCCATGTTTCGTTTACCAATGATCAAGCAGCCAGGATTTTTCTCTACCTCGTCTAAAAATTTTGGCAGGTCTTCTGCAAAATGTTGCCCATCTGAATCAATCGTGATAGCATATTGAAAGCCCAGTTCAAGGGCTTTTTTAAAACCACAGCGCAACGCCCAACCTTTACCTACATTCTTTTCATAATCTATTTGATGCAAGGATTGGAACCCTGCAAGGATTACAAATGTACTATCTGTTGATCCGTCATTGACGACAATGATCTGATCAGTATAGCTCATCACGTCTTGCAACAACTTTCCCAACGTTTTCTCATTGTTGTAAGTAGGCACGATTACGCAAGTGCGGAGTTGTTCAAATCGTTCGTGGGTAGTTAAGGGGATCATCAATTTTTTACTAGCTGCCACATACCTTCAAACTTCAAGCTACAAGCCTGCAGCCTGAAGCATGTGGCTTGAAGCAATTTTTTTTACAAGTGGCAAGTTAAAATGGGTGAGCTTACTTAGCAAATGATTATGGCTTTATTGATTGGTGAGAAAATTCGCCCTCATCTTAAAAAAAGTGACCTCACCAAAAAATAATTTGCTTTCGATTGCATACTCGCTACTGATCGATTGCATCCATTGAACTTCTACATTCACTCGCTGATGAACTTCTGGATTGAGCACAGACAGGAATTTTATGTTACTGGCATAAGATAAAAATAACTTTTGCTGTAGCTGCTTCTCTGCTATTTCCTTTACGATTTGCACCATACAAACGCCTGGCACTACGGGCAAGTTGGGAAAATGCCCTTTGAATATTGGATGGGCTGGGTTCAATATGATCTCAGCTTCAATCTTTGTTTTGTCAGTAAGGGATTGAACGGAAATAATATTGAGCTGGTAAAAATCAGAAAGAGGCATGGTGATAAATTAGCTACACATGAATTTATTTTATTACAGATTCTATCCATCATTTTGAGCCATATAGTCTTCTGGGGAGGGGAAGCTCCAACCTCAAAATCTTTACCCAGCAGTCGATCTCATTGGGGGCATCAATGGCGTGCCAAAAAAAATAGTTACTTCGATTGGAATTACCTGTGGCACGCTTTACTACTCTACCCTTAAATTCCCCGGGTTGAAACCCGGGGCTACTAACAGTGAACCCCGCTGGAGTTCGTGCTAAAATGAAAGATACGATACAAATTTGATTGCCGTAGATTAAACTAAAAATGAATGAGTTATTTAGGAGGCACATAAGTTACATAGAAATACACATGCAGTAATCAATCGAAAATCATATTTACTCATTCACGCGCCAAGTGCTTTAACTTAATCTCCATATTAAAATTCAAATGTTCAATAAAAATAGAGTCAGGTACGTGGAGTCCGTCACTAAATAAACGTACTATTGTTTGGGGTTTGTCTGCGCCCTTCTCTACACTGATCAACCTAGAGCAATCTGAATTGGTGACAATACAAGCTGCATTCTTACCATTTCCATAAATAAATTTTAGATTCTCGTCTTCGCGGAATGCTAAAGGTGTTTCCTTTCCTACTTTGATCATCAACACAAGGCCAAAATCATTTTGGAGTGTTCGCACCACAATTTTTTTATTGAGTTTTTTAATTATTTGATGCGTGGTGACACTCCCATTTGTTTCAAATCCAAAATCAAAAAACTTTACACCTGCTTCATTGGTAAAGACAACACGCTTGGAACTATCAGTCATCGTTTTGAAAAGTACCAAACCGCTGATGTGATTGCCTACCACATCTACACTTGCATTGTACAAATCTGATCTAAAATTCGGTTTGAATCTTTTAATGCATTCTACATCAACTTTTGCTGGCTGACGAACGGGAAGCGAAGGTGCACAACTCGCTAGTGCCACTGAAATGCTAACGTACAAAAAGCGTCTCATCTATTTTTTCATTTAACGCCTTATCAGAGAAACGGATAAACGTATCATCACCGCCTGGTTCTACCAGTTGAATGCTCATCACCGTCCAATCTTTTTTATTTACTAGTACAATGATCTTTTGAAAAAATTCCTTAATAGATTTAGTTGTTGGTGTCATTTCAAGTAGATACGTCTTCTCGTTTTGGAAAATCTTGGAAACAAAATCTTTGTTGTCGATAATGGCTCCATTGACGCAATCCACAATAATACGATTGATCTGCTGAAACAGTTTATTGGAGTGCGTAGATATCTTACTCTCCTTTTGGTCATCACGGATCAAAATCTGATCTCCATTGATTATCATTAAATAACGAAATGGTCTTTGGTACTCAATGCGCACTTTCTTTTCGCGTTGAAACCAGAATTTTCCATTTGAGATAATTTTTTCTTCCAATAATGCAAGGTTCTTTTCTTGAACAAACGAGCTGCGTATAGATTGGACTTTCTTTCCCTCTTCGGAGAACTTCTTTTTGAATTCTGATAGGTTACCAATTACAGTAAAGCCTTTGTGTTGAGCTAAAGTCTTAGTTGATATTGTTATGAGTAATAGAATTACACAATAAGCAATAAAGCTTCTTGCCGTTTGTAATCCATTCAATATAAAAGTCAGTCTACTCATACGCTTTTTCATCAAACAACGTATCCAAGGATTCTACCTTCAGTCCGATATCTTTAATATACATCAAAAGTTTAGGCAGGATATCAATTGTAATCCCACATCGATCATGAAGCAAAATAACATCTCCTGCTTTCAAATTCTTAGTTATCCTAGTAAATAATTTTTCTTTCTCTTTTGCAATCGTATCAAACGAGCGGACGCTCCACCCGATCGTAACAAAATTCAACTCCTTTACTGCATTGGCCAGCATGGGGTTGGTGATGCCATAAGGAGGGCGGAAGAAACGCGGTGAAAGTCCGATTGCTTGCTTTATAATCTGATTTGTATCTACCAACTCAGTTTTCATTTTTTTTGTCGATTGTAAATCAAACATCGTTCCATGATAGTAGGTATGATTTCCTATCAAGTGACCATGCTCATGAATTTGCTTCACAACCTCTGGAAGCTCTTTCATATTTTTTCCTATGCAGAAGAAAGTGGCTTTAGCTTCATGCTTTTTCAATATCTCAAGCACACGCTCGGTTTTTTCGGCAACTGGTCCATCATCAAACGTGATCGCGACAGAACCAGAAGTTACTGGGGCTTTGCATTTGGCGGGAAGGAAAAAATTGGATGAAATAAAAAGTGTGCCCCAAGTATTTATCAAAAGGTAGATGGCGAAGATAGCTCCGTAAAAAATTATAGGAACACGCGTTTGCCAGTCGATGAAAATTAGCATCGTCAAAACGGTTGCCATTAAAATATTTAGTTTTTTGTATGTCATCTCTATAACCAAATATTGAACCACATAGGCACATAGAAACATAGGAATGCACACATAGTCATACTATGTGGTTCATTCAACTATGTGCCTATGCTTCTATGTGGTTCATTTTATCCACAGCTACTTGTTTAACAATATCAATGAATGATGATCTCGAAAATACCGATTATAAATCAAAATTGTTTTCACCTCTCTATTTCGATCTTTTTCTAAGACCACCGCTGGAATTTTATTTGAATTCAAAATAGAGTTGGCCAACCATAACGCAAAAGAAGAAGCAACAGGATATTCACCGCAAAGGTGTTTGTACACGCCTGTCGAAGTGGTGTTAAAAATAGTTGGAAGCTGATCGATCTCTCTGTCCAATTTTGAATCACCCGACTTGCCCAGCAAAAGAAAATCTATATTATCGCAAGTTAGTTCATGCCCCGAAAGAAACTCAGCAACAATATTTTCAATTGCTTTCTTATGTTTATAAACCGTTTTCACACCAGCTACTTTGATTTTTCCGTTTCCAGGTTTGCCTGACATCACAAACCAAGCCGAACCTTCGCCATGCAATGTACCTTTGCTGTCGGTTTTGAAAATATTCAAACTATCTTCATTCTTATTCTTAAAAATACCAAACCGCGATTGAATGGCATGACTAGCATCGGTGATCTCATCTGCACCGCCTATCAATATATTTTGATTAGGCGACTCAGAAAGCTGGAGCATAGCGTCCAACAAAGAACTCTCAAATGAAAATGCTCCATGTGAATATGTTTGATTGTACCCTTGGCATTGAAGAAGCAACGCAAGATGCGATCCAATGGTATTGTGCGTAGATTGTATGAAAGCCGTTGGATTTAGTGCCTCTTCCTTGTTATTGACGAGGCGATTCAAAAAAATTCCCGTGTCTTCTAAGCATCCCCATCCTGTGCCCGTAATGATCGCATCTGGTTTGGCTACTCCTGCATTTTTCAGCGAAAGCAAGGCTGCAGCTGCGCCCATTTTCATAATGCGGCTCATCCTGCGCAACTGTTTTACGTCCAACCATGAAGCATAATCGGGTTCAATGCACGTGAGTCGATTTTCTTGGTACGAAATAGGCACACCAAGCGCATCCACGTTCCATGTTTGCTGTGGTGAAATAATTCCCGATCCGTGGATATAAACTTCCATCAATTAATTTCTTGAAAAAATAATCGAACTACAATTTCCACCAAAGCCAAACGAGTTGCTCATCACGTAGTTCATCTTTTTTTGCTCAAATTTTGTTTGTGGTTGAATGTTGAGTTCTGGCATGGGTGTTTCAAATCGCAAGTTTGGAAAAATGCATTGCTCTGAAATGGCCAAAGTAGAAAACACGGCTTCAATGCCACCACTTGCTCCAAGTGTGTGGCCCGTGAAACCTTTTGTAGAACTCACTTTAGGAAAGTCATCGCCAAACAATCTTTTGATGGCCGTGCCTTCAGAAAGATCATTATTGAGTGTGCCCGTGCCATGCAAATTGATGTAGTCAATAGCACTCGGTAACAATCCGCTCATTTTCAATGCAGCCTCCATGGCGGTGAAAGAGCCGCGACCTTCAGGCGATAAGGCCGTTTGGTGATACGCATCATTGGCGTTTCCGTAGCCTGCCACTTTACAAATCGAATTTATTTTTTCGTCCTTCAATACTTTATCAGAAACAAGCACTAGAAAACCTGCGCCTTCACCAAGGTTCAAGCCAGCACGGCTTGCATCAAATGGGCGGCAAGGGTGCTTATCCAAAATCATCAAACTATTAAAACCATTCAAAGTAAATTTTGTGAGCGCATCCGTTCCTCCCGCAATAGCAATATCCAACATGCCTTCGCGAATCAAACGTGCTGCAAGAATAATGGAGTTAACGGAAGAAGAGCAAGCTGTATTGACTGTAGATACAAATCCGTTGATGCCGAGTGCATCGGCAATCAGTTCCGTTGAATTTCCACAACCATGGTGAATCACATCACGCAGGTTGCCTTTCGCTTGGTCATTTATAAAAGAAGGAATAAATTTTTCGATTTTGTCCATCCCTCCCACCGTAGTGGCAGAGATTAGACCAACGTTCCATTTATTCAGGTTTTGAAGATTAGCATTTCTCACTGCTTCGCGTGCTGCATGTACGCCCAACAAGGCTGCCCGTGGGAGCGAAGGTGGAAGATTCAATTTTTCGGCTAATTCTAAGTTGGAAATCTTTACTTCTGCCATCGGAAAGTGGTGGTGTATAGAATCAAACAAAGTCAATGCACCAACTCCCGAAATTTCATTTTTTAGTGATTGAAAAGAATCACAAACTGAATTTCCGATAGCCGTTATTACTCCGGTGCCCACTACATGCACGGTGGCTTTCACACATCAAGGTTTTTGGTGCGCCACTATGTATTCCGCCATGGTGTTCACCGATTTGAAAATTTTGGGGCCTTCTTGTGGATCAGCCAGGCGTATGTTGTACTGCTGCTGCAATAGTACGATCAATTCAAGTGCATCAATAGAATCAAGCCCAAGCCCTTCACCAAACAAAGGTTGATCATCGATGATCTCTTCAGGAGTGAGGTGTTTTAAATTCAAGACCTCGATGATTTGTTTTTTTAAATTAAGCGTCAACTGTTCCATCATGATAAAGTTCTAAAAGTTTTGTAGCGGGTATGGGTTGATCGGTCAAATATAGGAAAACATCTGCGCGGTCGTTCTGCACATCTATCCAACCCGCCAGGCCATATTTTGCTCTTCCACTTATTAAAAGTAAATCTACATAGCTGGTCATCCACTCGGCATCAAATTGTGGCAAAACAAAAAATAGGTTCTCTCCTTTTATGCCGTGCCGTATGCAAATTTCACCAGCCACAATATTAGGTAATGTATAAACAAACAACGAAGGACTGGTTATTGTTTTCACCGTATCCCAATAGCGAATATCTGTGTCTAGGCTGGAATTAGAATTGGAAAGCACCAAGCCGATTTGGTTTGCTTCCCATTTTTTTTGCAATCCACTCAATAAAATCTCAGCCGCTAAAAAGCCCAACTTTGAAAGTCGATCCATTTTATAAAATCTTGGATAGCTGATTTTCAGTGTCGAGTAAGCCTCCTGCATGAAGTCATCCAATGAAACTTCATGCTTTTCAAAAATAATTCCTCCGTTTCTCCAGATTTTGTTGTTTCGAATAATGCAGTAAGGAACGATACTTTGCATCTCCTTAAACAGCAACATTCATTCGTGTTTCAAAATCGATCATCTTCTCTAAGCGTTTAAGCTCAGCGGTGGGGTTTTTAACAAACGGGTTGTTCTCATCCCACACATAGCCCGCCAAGATGGAAGTTACCTGCTTCTTTAATAACGGATCTTGCTCTTTGTGATAAAATATTTTTTCGATTGTGCCGTCATACCAAGCCATGACGAATGCACGAAAGGTATCCACACCGCTTTTCAACACATTTGAATACTCAGCTTGCCAATTAACCGTTTCTCCTTGTAGTTTTTTAATTACCAACTTTGCAGCTAATTGACTAGACACGGTGGCGAACATAACACCCGATGAAAAAATGGGATCTAAAAATTCAGTCACATTTCCCGTCAAAACAAAACCATTTCCGAAAAACTTTTCTGTTTTAGTGGACCAGCCTTCTAACTTGCGCGGCTCGAATATTTTTTTTGATCTCCCGAAGCGTTGTTTCAAGTAAGGTAAGTGATCGATCAATGATTCAAACTGTTGGTTTAAATCACCCTCTATCTTTTCAAAAAAAGCGGGGTCGCCAACAAATCCCACCGAAGTAATGCCCGATGAAAACGGGATGATCCACGTCCACGTACCGGGTGCATAGTTGACAATGATAATGCGGTTGGGCTCATCATAATCGAGTCGCTTGGGGTCTTCGATATGGGCAAACATTGCTTTGCGCGTGAGTAAGTTGGAAGGGGCATCCAAGCTGAACAAACGAGGGATGACGCGGCCATACCCACTAGCATCTATAATAAAGCGTGCCTTAATCTGCTCTGTTTCACCGTTCGCTTTTTGAATAGTTGTAAGAGAACTTTCATCTTCAAAAAAATGAATGGCGGTAACCGATGTTTCAAAATCCACTTGTACTCCTCTTTGACTTACGGCCTCAATAAGAGTACTATCAAACTCAGCGCGTGGCACTTGCCATGTCCACGTCCAACCAGGTGTAAACTGATCGGAAAAATTATAATCTGCTACGTCATCGCCCTTCAAAAATTTAGCCCCAAACTTTTCTTGAAAGTTCTTTTGCTTCACCGCATCCAGTAGCCCACAATCATCTAGCACCTCCATGCAACGTGGCAGCAAACTTTCGCCAATCACGAAGCGAGGAAATTTTTCTTTTTCAACAACACGCACTGTGAAGCCTGCTTTTTGTACCAAAGCAGCGGCTACACTGCCCGCAGGGCCTGCGCCTATCACCAATACATCGCACGATTCCGCTTTTGTCATCTTACTAAATTTATTCCATTGCCAACACCAATGCTGCATTACATCCGCCAAAGCCTGATGCTGTCTTCAATGCAACTCGCACCTTTCCTGTCTCGCTTTTCTTAAAAATATTTACAGGTTTTGATACCCCTATTCTTTCAAAGCCGTAGGTAGGTAAAAGTTTTTGATGTTTTAAACCTTGCGCACAAAGCACCGTTTCCAGCACTCCTGCAGCGCCCAGCGTGTGGCCAAAATTTCCTTTCAAACTATGTAATGGCGTCTCACTCAATTTTGAAAGATGAAATGCTTTCGCTTCCATTTCATCATTATAAAGTGTGGCTGTTCCATGTGCTGAAATAAAATCAATTTCTTCAGGCTTCAAGTTAGCTTCTTCAAGGGCGCATCGAATTGCCATAGCCAATTCTTCGCCTGTTTTGGATGGTCCTGAAATATGGTTGGCATCGTTGCTGATGCCTCCACCCAAAATGGCAAACTTGCTTTGACTCTCAAACTCATCTGGTTTTGATGTCAATAAAACGGCCGATGCTGCTTCGCCCAAGTTAATGCCCGCACGATTGATATCAAATGGCTTGCACGGTTCCGCACTTGCCGCATGCAAACTTTGGAAGCCAGCAATTACAAATTTACTCAGCACATCTTCCCCTAACACTACGGCATGATCCACACTGCCACTTGCAATGTAGCGTTTGGCCACCAACATGGCAACCACGCCCGAAGTGCATGCATTGGAAACAACGATTGATTTTTCAATCCCTATTTCCGTGGCCAGCATGTTGGCCACTGCATGAAGATGAATCCGTGGGTGATCTGGGTTTTTATTCTCCAACACTTCAATATTTCCTTTTGTAGTGGAAAGAATAAACAAGGTTCGTTCAGTAGGCAACTTCACTTGCTTCTTCAATTCATTTAATGCTTCAATAGCAAGCGATTCAAAGCGAGTAAGGTGGCTGGTTGATTTTAATTCTGAAAGATGGGAAACGTAAACAGGAGAATCACCAAAATATTCATTGCGCTTTGCACCACTTGTCCCCTCCATTACGTGGCGAAAGTTAGCCTCGCTGGTTAATCCCAAGGGTGAAACAATCGAATCAGCCACCAACCAAACTTTTCTCATATCAGATTCCATTTTTTCTTCCATGCTTCATAAAAAGGCGGGAGAGTCAAGTGCAACTCAAAAGTTTTGATGTGTACAAATACCTGAACTGTAGAGCCTGTAGCTACGACTGCTTTTTTTTCGGAGTCAAAAATTTTATATTCAAATAGCATTTTCGCAGCCTGAGTATTCACTAGCGTGGCCTCTACAATTACAGAATTTCCATACCGCAGTGGCCGCTTGTAATCGCACTGAACTGAAACCACGGGCACTGCATAGCCTTGGTGGTAAAAATCCAAATAAGAAACACCATACTTTTTTCCAAAAGCCTCGCGGGCATCTTCAAAATAGCGCAAATAATGACCGTGCCAAACAATGCCGAGTGGGTCAGCCTCATTAAAACGAACGATCACTTCCGTTTGCTCTCTTAGAGTTACTACTTGTAATTTTTCTTCCACTTATCGTAATAGTTGAGCCTGATTTGTTTCAACATTCCATAGATCGCTCCTGCCCAATAATTTCGAATGCCAAAACCAACAGGCTTTGCCGATAGTCGATTCGTAAAAATTACTTCTTTGGTACCCATGTTAACAAAAGTAACCCAAACGATACCCTCTTCTTGTAACTTACTAAAACTGTCTACCACAAATAAGACTCCCATACCGTTTTGCAAAGCAAAATCGTAAGATGAAACAATACGTGAAATATCTTCTTTGTTTAGATGTGTAACCTCAGCACTTGTCATCGTGCCTTGCAAATTGAGTTTTTCGTTATGTGCAATGGCAACTTCCACAGCCTGCTTCAAAGGTAGCCGATGTAGTGCTTTCCCCACATCAAACTTATCAGGCTCGTTAATCATGAGATTGTTCCAAGCGGTGAGCAGTTTATGCAAGTCCTCTTGCGTGCCAAGTTTTTCCTGGTCACCAATAAACTTGGTACCTGTAAAATCTAACCCCAACCATGTGATGGGTGTCTTTTCGTCAAAGACATCCTTGGCAGATTGCGCCATGCCACACTGGGTGATGAACATGCAGACAGAAAACAAAATCATTCTAGTCATACTTATTTTTGTTTAGTTAGATTGAATTAAAATTTTCATTTCACAAGAACAGACTAATTTTTCAGATTGCTCTACTTTCCCTTGGATTATTGTCACGTTCATTATTGTATTGGTTACAGTTACTGTTGTGCAGATGGTAGAAAGCACCTCGGGGGCAAAGTTAATTTTTAAATCCTTTACCGCAGCAATGAATCCAATGGGAACCGGAATCTTTTGAAGTGCGCATTGATGCCCCACCATGGCAGCCGCGGTTTGGGCAATGTTTTCGATCAGGCCAGACTCAGTAAATTTTCTGGCTTCAACAAAAATGTTTTCTGGCAAAATATAGAAAGTAGTAGTGGCCGAAGTTGAGTCAGATTTTATCAATTCATCAACCATCACCATGGGTGGACGTTGAGGAATGAAATGGGTGATGGGGGGCTTCATTATTCTTATACATTCGAAACGTGGGTTGACAAAATACGGCCGTGTAAATTGCCTCCTGTCACTTGAATTTAGGCAGGTTATTTCGCTAAATCGTAGTATAATCTTTTTAAGTCAGTAATGACCGTCTGCATATCAATGGGTATTGTAAAATCACCACCATGCCCTATTATGTTTCTTTGCTTGTAATACCCCTTGATTAGTTGATAATCTGTACCATTCATTGCAGCCAGCAATGCAACTCTGTCCATCAATGGAATGTTTTCTTTTCGCTTATGTAAGATATCCCAAGTCCTTTTATATTTCCAATCTGAGAGTCTTTTTACCTTTGAGTCTATTAAATTTTCAGAAAGTATTCGAATCCTGTCCTCTATTCGAGTGAACATAAAAAGGAAGTAGGATTGGTTGTTGAGTTTTCTTTTCCTTGAGTACTCCAATTCCCTTTTCTTGAAACCTCTGGTTCGCGCTTGCTTCTCTAGCGCTGAATAGATATCATCTATTTCGTTGTAGAGATTGCCTAACTGGTCAAAAATCGCCATCCGCGTTTTGCGCTGCTATAACAATTGAAATAAAGATTTTTTGTTGAAGTCTATGCCATTCCCCCTATCACGATGATAGATTTTCCATTTAGGCGTATTAAACTGTTCCGCTCTATCAATCAACATATAACTTCCGTGCTCGGATAAAATCTCAATTGCACCGTTTACCCCAATTATCCACAGCCCCTTTGGCTTAAATGACAAAATTATTTTTCCGTCCTTATATATGTCGGCTGTTTCCACTTCGGCTGGTGGCACATTAGATAGAGCCATCAATTCCTCATACATCGTTAATTTTGTGCCATTTTTAATGGAATATTCAGTTTGCTTTGTCCAGGCCTTAATGGTTTTATAAAGGTCAGCAATCCGTTTCTTCCAGTCTCTAACTTGCTTTTCGATTTGAGATTTATCAATCTTCACATCCTCAGTAATAGTCATAAATCATTTTTTTTCATAACAAATATAGGCAATTGTAAGATTTGTTTTTGTCTAATCTTTCATCATTTCTTCCAAAAATCATAATAATTAAACCACTGTAGCGGATACTGTTTGATCTTGTTTTCCAAATCTTGCAAATAAAGATAAGCTAAGCGCAACGCAAAATCCGCCTTTTTCTCTCCTTCACTGCGATCGATTGTGGGGCTACCAAAATAGTGATAGTGATGAGTTGTTTCTTTGAAAGCATAAACCATAGAGACTGGCACATTGAACCCTGCCGCCATTTGAAACGGGCCTGCGGGAAACAATGCCTCTTCGCCAAGCAAATTCATGCTCATGGTTTTGTTACCTTCCAAAAACCGATCGGCATGCATGCACACCAATTCATTGTTGGCCAGGGCCGCCCCCATTTCATATACGTGCGACATATCTTGTTTGATGACAATCGCCTTAAAACTTTTTTCACCCAGCCCTTCTAAATAATTTTTGACCTTCTCATGCTCGCCATCAAACATGACCACATTGATTTTGGTATTCAGGTGCTGCAAGTGGTGGCCGGCCATCTCCCAATTGCCCACATGCGCACTCAACAAAATCCCTCCCTTGCCCCTACCCACCATCTGTTTCAGGTTTTCAATTCCATCGAAATGATAGGTAAACTGATTTTTTATTCCTGCGAAAACAGCTCGCTTATCAATCAGTGTTTGCCCCAACAAATAGTAATTTTTATAGATACTGACAATCGCTTTGAAAGAACTGAACCGAAGACGGTGCTTGAAGTAGCTGTAAATGGCTTTTGAAGAATCTATTGAGAAAATGAAATAATAAAATGCGACAAAGCGCAAGAGCAAATAGGCAGCACCTAAACCAAATGTTCTACAAACAAAAACAAAGATGCGGTAGCCCAGTGGGGTTCCTTTCGATTTGCCTTGCCACCGTGGCATATCAATTTACTTTTTCTGCCAGCCGGCCAGCAACGTAGTCATAAAAATTTTGGAAGGTAACAATGGAAGTAAAATCTTCTGGCTTCACTTTAAAGCCAAAATTACTTTCAATGATCACCACAAGGTCAATATAATCCAAACTGTCCAACTCAAGTGTTTCACGCAGGTTAGCATCCGCCCTAATTTTTTCGGGTACCACCTCAAACTCCTCTACCAAAAAATGGTTTATTGTTTCAACTATCTCCTTCTTATCCATTTTAGTTAATTGTTCCATCGTTTAATAATCAAAGTAGAGTTGGTTCCACCAAAGCCAAAGGAATTGGATAAGAATACATCTATCTTCTTTTCTGTTGTTTTAGTTATAATGTTGATTTTTTCAGAGTCTTGATCTGGTGTTTCAAAGTTAATGTTGGGCGCAATAAATGAATTTTGCATCATCAACATAGAATACACCACTTCGCTCGCTCCTGCCATCCAACATTCATGGCCCGTCATAGATTTCGTTGAGCTAATCGGCACGTTCACTCCATTGAAAACATCGTGGATGGCTTTGGCTTCGCTGGCATCACCTGCGGGGGTTGATGTAGCGTGTGCATTGATATAGTCAATCTCTGAAGTCTTCAAACCCGAACTTTTCATGGCCAAGCTCAATGAACGAGCGGGGCCTTCTACGCTGGGGTTTGAAATATGTTGACCATTGGAAGAAAATCCATATCCAATCACTTCGCCCAAAATAGTAGCTCCACGTTTTTTAGCAAACTCTAAACTCTCTAAGATAACCGTTGCTGCGCCACCACTGGGCACTAATCCGTCACGGTTTTTATCAAACGGTCGCGATGCCTCATGGGGTTTATCTTCTCTCACAGAAAATGCACCGAGCGCATCGAAATTTCCCATCGAATAAATGTTTGTTTCTTGTGCGCCTCCGCATATCACACAATCCTGCATTCCGTTTCTAATAAACATGGCTCCAAGCCCGATGGCATGAGAGCCAGACGCACAAGCCGCGCTTACGGTGAAGTTGATGCCTTTCAATTTAAAAATAGTGGCCAAGTTCATGTTCACCGTAGAGTTGAGCGCCTGAAAAACAGAGCCCGAACCGACTAACATGGTATCTTTCTTTTGACGAATGATGTCGGTAGCTTCAATTACTGGCAGTGCTGAACTATCGTTTCCAAAAATAATACCCAACTCATTTTTATCAATAAAATCTTGATCTAAGGAAGCCTGCGCCAAAGCTTGAACAGTGCTCATGTAGGCATATTCGCCCTGTTCTGGTAACATCACGCGGGCGCGCCTGTCCAACACCCCTTTCAGATTTGGCCTCTCCACAAATCCAGTAAGGCCAGATCGATACCCCATTTGTTTACGATCGGGGTCTAAAACGATGCCCGAAGTTCCACTAAATAGCGATTTGCTCACCGCTTCAAGGTTTTTGCCAATGCAGCTATAAATGCCCAAGCCTGTGATTACAACTCTATTCATGGAACAAACACCCTGGCAAATGGTTTTGTGTAGCCTCGGTTTTGTTGCAAAAGTAACGGATTAAGAATTCTTGGGAAAGTTAGTTTGTGCTTAAAATGAATTGCGCAATATTCTACACTCAAGAATACAAACCGCCATTAATCGAAAGCACCGAAGCCGTGATGTATGATGCTTCTGGTGAAGCCAAGAATGCAATAGCATCAGCCACTTCTTTGGGTTCGCCAAAGCGCTGCATGGGAATGAGCTTTGCCAACTCCGTTTCATTGAGATCATGAGTCATATCGGTGCGAATGAAACCCGGGGCAACTGCATTGACAGTTACTCCACGTCTTGCTACTTCTTGCGCCAGTGCTTTGGTAGCACCTATCACTCCCGCCTTGGCTGCTGAGTAATTGGTTTGGCCGGGCATCCCTTTGATCCCCGAAAGGGAAACCACATTGATGATGCGCCCGTAGCGATTGGAAAGCATGCCCATCACTACTAGGCGCGTTACATAATAAAAAGCATCTAAGCTGGAGCCGATGACATTTTTCCATTGTACGTCTGTCATCCACATGAGCAGGGCATCTTCGCGCACACCTGCATTATTTACCAGCACTTCCATTTTTTTTTCTTTATTGTTTTCAATCCAGCCGCCTAGCATAGCATCCGTTTCTTGTTTGTTGGATACATCGAACTTGAGCAATTGACCAGAAACATTTTTCTCTTGCACCAACCTTAGGGTTTCGTTTGCCTCGGCATCGTTGCTCTTGTAATTGATAAGAACGTGGTAGCCCATCGCGGCAAGCCTGATGCAAACGGCACGGCCTATGCCGCGCGATCCTCCTGTAACTAGAGCGTATTTCATTTCATACTATTTTTATTGTTGCTCAAATTTAGTTTATGGCTTTAAAAATCGATTTTCACCCATTATAGCTAAAGGGCTAAAGCACTCTGCGATCCTTCCGATCTTTCTACCACGGCCTGAAGGCCATGGCAACTTTTTCGTCTCTACTCACTAGTCGATTCTACTGGAACTCTTGGTTATTAAAATCAAACTTTTCTACAAAACTTTAGCGGATCCCAATTTCAAAAGATATTCCTTCATCATTTTCTGTTCTTTATATCTCGGCACATCCTCCAAGATCGGCCCACAAAATGCGCGAACTTCTTCATACATTTTATTGGTAAATGTTGATAGCCTAGATTGGCATTTCAAATAATCAATGGCTTGCATCAGCGCGATGGCCTGAATAGCCAATACTTCAAAACTATTATCAATCACTCGCCTAGTAATCAAGGCCGCATTGCAACCCATGCTCACAATATCTTGGTTGTCGTTGTTATTTGAAATGCTGTGCAAATACATGGGGTATGCCAGCGTTTGGTTTTCGGCCGTGGTGGAGGTGGCCGTGAATTGCATTCCTTGTAATCCAAAATTCAATCCTAATTTGCCCATGTTAATAAATGGAGGAAGTTTTTGATTCAATTTATCGTTGAGCAAATAATTCAATTGTCGTTCTGATAACATGCAGAGTTTTGCAATGACAATCTTCATTTTATCCATAGCCAACGAAACATAATCGCCATGAAAGTTACCGCCATGATGTACGTTTTCACCTTTGTGATCAATCACTGGATTATCACTAGCCGAGTTCACTTCATCTTCTAGCACCTTGCCTACTTCATTCAATGTATCCAATACAGGGCCGAGAATTTGCGGGATGCAACGGAGCGAATAATATTCTTGGACTTTATCGGTGAACACCGCTTCTTCAATTTTTTGATTGTACAAATGATCAGGTCGCTTGCGTATCAATTTACTGTCGCCCAATAAATGCCGCATGGCTTCGGCAATAGCAGTTTGCCCAGCATGAAGCTTTGCGTTATTCAACGATGACGAAAAATGGTCGTCAAATGATTTCATCAACTCATTGGTTATGGAAGAGAGTATGATGGAGCAATTCAAAAGTTTACGCGCATAGATCATGTTTACCATGCCCACGCCCGTCATAGCTGACGTGCCATTCATCACCGCCAAGCCTTCACGAATATGAACTGAGATGGGGGACAGTTTTTTTTCTTTGAGCACAGAAGCGGCTGGCTTCCATTCTCCGTCTATTTTCAATTCTCCTTCGCCAATTAAGTTCAAAGCAAGATGAGCCAATTGCACCAAATCGCCACTGGCACCTACACCACCCTTTTCAAAAATGCATGGAATAATATTTTCGTTAAGAAAATCTTTGAGCAAACCCACAACAGAAGGATGCACTCCTGATACCGCTTTCATCAAACTATTTAATCGAGCCAACACGGTTGCTCTCGCCAATTCATCTGTGAACATAGCCCCTGCCCCAGAACAATGGCTACGTATCAAATTGTATTGCAATTGTAGCTGATCCTGTTCTGAGATTTTGTATTGCGCCATTGGCCCCAAGCCTGTATTTATTCCATAAATGATTTTGTGCTGAGAGTACGTTTTGAGAAAATTAAAACTTGCAGTCACCTCATCCAGTGAGTGCTCACCTAATTCTATTTTAGCATTTTGAAAAACAACTTGTTCAAAATCGTCAATGGTCAATAGGCGGGTTCCCAAAATAATCATAAGCCAAATGTTAGCACTCGTTTTGAATCAACAAAGTTGCTGTTAAATTCCGACAAAAAAACTTCTTTATTCCCAAGGGTAAATGATGGTAATCTATTATTTTGCGTACACAAAAAAAACTATATATGAAATTCATGATCCTTCTTGCCCTAGTGGCCTTTTCTTTTACTACTATGGCACAACAAGTCAACAATCAAAAAGTTACTTATCAACTTAAGATTGATAAATACAAGCGAATGAAAACCGGAGGCATTGTAATGATTGTGGCCGGTGCTGTTTCAACCGTGGTGGGCATTTCACAATTGAGTAGTGCCTCCTCTACCTACTACTCAAATGTAAATGGCGTCTCTCAAGGTGATCCAAAGGCAGCCACGGGAACACTATTTACGATGGCTGGTCTTGGCCTTATAGGTGGAGGCACGGCAATGACTATAATCGGTTCTAAAAAATCAAAGTTGTATCAACGCAAGCTGGATGGATTGGCTCTCCATTTGAATTTGAATCCGCAACAGCAAGGGTTGGCACTTTCTTTTAAATTTTAAAATGGGCTTATGAGAATCCTTCTCTCTTTGATTTTAATAGTATTTTGTTTCAGTTCATTCGCGCAAGTCAACAGTCAAAAAGTGACCTATCAACTGAAGATCGATAAATACAAGCGAATGAAATCTACGGGGATCATTATGATTGTGGCCGGTACTGTTGCCACCGTGGTGGGTATCTCAAACATTAGTAGTGCTAACTACACCACTAATCCATACACTGGGCAACGCACCACCAGCGATCCTTCTGCTATTACTGGAGCTTTGCTCACCTTAGGTGGCATTGGGCTAGTTGGTGGTGGCATTCCATTGACCATTATTGGTTCTAAAAAATCAAAACAATATCAACGCAAATTTGATGAGTTAGCACTTCATTTGAATTTGAATCCGCTACAACAAGGGTTGGCTCTTTCCTTTAAATTTTAAAAGATCATTAGCCATGAGAATCCTGTTCTTTTTCCTCTTAATGGTAATTTCTCTCCGTTCATTCGCTCAAATCAATCCAGAAAAAATGGCTTACCCACTGAAAATAGAAAAATACAACCGAATGAAGACCGCAGGATTGATTATGATTGTGGCGGGTGGAGCGATGACCGCTCTGGGGGTTTCCAAAATGATTAAAGACCCTTATACTTCTTCTACTTATTCTAATGGCTCGCAATCAACAACTACTATAAATCAAAATGGTGTAGAAGGACAATTATTATTTTTAGGAGGCGCGGGGCTATTGGGCGCAGGCATTCCATTGTTTATTATCGGGTCTAAAAAATCAAAACAATACCAACGCAAATTTGATGCGTTATCACTCCATCTTAATTTAAACCCTCAACAGCAAGCGTTGGCTCTTTCGTATAAATTTTAAGGGCCATCGTATTTTTTCGCGTCACATTAGGCGTCAGTTCCATTTTGTTTGGGCTGACGTCTTTTTTTTGATCCACATTGGCAACTCCATAAAACCAAGTAACTTCAAATGTTTTTATTCAATGGCACAACCTACTTTTTTGAAAAAAGGAATCTACCTATTTGTCTTATTGCTCACTTTATTCATAGCAGACATTGCCCTAGGCAGTGTTTCTATTTCTTTGAGCGATTTGATTTCGGCTTTACTTAAAGATCTCCATTCCAGTACAACCTATATTGTCTGGCAGTTTAGATTACCCAAAGCACTAACATGTATACTTGCAGGTGCGGCCCTTGCAACAGGGGGCCTGATGATGCAAACCCTTTTTAGAAATCCGTTGGCTGGGCCCGATGTGCTAGGGCTAAGTTCAGGTGCAAGTTTAATGGTGGCGCTGGTGATATTGATTGGTCAAGCAGGATCAGGATACTTGCAAGCCATCTCCGCAAGTCCGTGGAGTTTGGTGATAGCGGCCAGCCTTGGTGGAATGATCGTTTTCGCAATTGTGATTTTCATTGCGCAGTTCGTAAAAGACAATACTTCGCTTTTGATTATCGGGTTAATGATCAGCGCAGCCACCGCCTCCATTGTAGGGGTGCTACAGTTTATTAGTAGAGCAGAAGACTTGCAAACATTTATCATTTGGTCATTGGGCAACGTGGGCAGCGCAAGTTGGCGCGAAGTGAAAGTACTATCCATAGTAGTAGTGATTGGGATCGTTATCTCTTTCTCTCTAATAAAATCTTTGAATACTTGGCTTTTGGGAGAAAATTATGCGAAGAGTTTGGGCGTGAATATTAACCGCTCACGTTTTTGGATTGTGGCCTCCACAGGTATTTTAGCAGGCAGTGTAACGGCTTTCTGTGGGCCTATTGCTTTTGTTGGATTAGCAGTGCCTCATTTAGTCAGGTTGGTTGTACCAACTACCAATCACAAAATCTTATTGCCCTGCGTAATGATGGGTGGCGCCTGTCTTCTGCTCTTGTGTGACATTGTTTCGCAATTGCCTGGCAGCGCACAAGTGCTTCCGCTTAATGCTGTTACTTCCATGATTGGGGCGCCTTTGGTGATCTGGATGGTGATGAGAAGCAAAGGCATTAGGCATTAGGCATTGGGGGTTGGGGCTTGGGCAATAGGGATGACAAACCTGTACTTTATAGTACTTATCTACTCAATTGCCATTTGTCAACTTTTTAATAACTTTGGCTATCATGGAAAATATTTACACCCTTCGAGGAAAAGTACTGGAGCAAATGGACGATGATGAGTTCTTCCATTTCTGCCAAGAGAACTCTAACCTGAAATTTGAACGGGACAGCAAAGGCCAAATCATCATTATGTCACCCACCGCCATGATATCTGGAGATCGCAACAGTGAGATCATCACCCAACTTCGTATCTGGAACAAAAAATATAACCTGGGAAGGGCTGTTGATTCGAATACTGGTTTCTATTTGAAAAATACCGCCATGCGCAACCCCGATGCCGCATGGATCAGCAATGAACAATACGCAAAGCTCAGTGAAAAGGAAATCAAAAAATCATTTGCCTATCTATGCCCTAGTTTTATAGTTGAACTGAAATCTTATTCTGATTCTATTGAAGAATTAAAACTAAAAATGAACGAGTGGATGGAGAACGGCTGCCGCTTGGTCTGGTTGATAGATGTAGATGAGGAGACTGTTTATATCTATGAGGAAAATAAACCATCGCGCGTGCTTCAGGGCTTTGATCAGGTTCTTTCGGGCGAGCCAGTATTGAAAGGATTTGAATTTGTTTTGAGCGAGCTACGGCTCTAATTTTTTTGAACCCGCCACTTCACACCCAACATCTTTCGGTTGGTTATTCTACTGAGAAGAATAGCAATCAATTATTCACACATCTTAATCTCAATCTGAATAGTGGAGAGCTTGTCTGCTTCATGGGGCCAAACGGAATTGGTAAATCTACTTTGCTACGAACGCTAGCGGGATTGCAAAAACCATTGAGTGGCGAAATAAAAGGAATAGATTCAAAAAGTATTGGGCTTGTTCTCACGGACAGGATCACTACTACTAATATGACCGTTAATGAGTTGGTTACGTATGGTCGCTATCCGTATTTGGATTGGAGCATTTCACTTTCTGACAGTGACAAAAAAATCATTGAGGATTCTATTGATCAAGTGCGCATTCAACATTTAAGAGAAAAAAAACTTTATGAGTTGAGCGATGGCCAAATGCAAATGGCGATGATTGCGCGGGCATTGGCACAACAAACGCCTGTACTATTGCTAGATGAGCCGACAGCACACCTTGACTTAAATAATAGAGTAGAAATAATGAATCTCTTGCGTTCGCTTTCGCGGAATGAAGGGAAAGCTATTTTAGTGGCTACACACGAACTCGATCTTGCTTTACAAACGGCCGATCTGATTTGGTTAGCAACAAACGATAAGAAAATAAAAATCGGAATGCCCGAAGATTTAGTATTGGATGGATCATTTGATGAGGTGTTTCAATTCAAAGGGTTTGATTTGAAGACGGGAAAGGTACAGCACGAGGCACATCGCGGAGTTACTGTTCAATTGATGGGAGAAGGCCACGAGCTTCTCTGGACAAAAAATGCATTTGAAAGATGCGGGTATGATGTGATTGAAAAATCAGATCGGGTTATATATATTCATCGAGGAGAAAAAACCACTTGGCAACTTGGAGGAAATTCTTTTGAGAGTCTGTCGATGTTGTTGAGTTTTCTGGCTCTACGACATTTAGGGTAGGAAAAATTTTAATCGCCAATTTTATGTATAGGGCTTTAACCTTAGTAGAAAAAATGATTCTATGAACTCACCCAACCTTATTACTTTATTTTTACACGAGTAGAATAAGGTAATAAAGTTAGAGTCCACCGTTACAGGTAGTTTCTACTAAGGTTAAAGCCATGCACAAATAGCGCCTACCGAATAGGGTTTTTCTTGTGGCAATTATCTTCCATTTCTTTTAATAAAAGGGCTAAAGCCCTCGTTGCATTTTTTTGACCTTATCCACGGCCTGAAGGTCGTGGCAACTTCTTGCCCCTTAAAATTTCAATCAAGAACTTTTAGCTTGTGCACCTAAAAATATCAACGCTTTTGATTTAAAAAGAGCAATGGATGCTTCTCTTCAAAATCAGTTGCCTGTTGAAAAAGATAGGCTGCTTCTAACAGTGGCGCTTCATCGTACAAGTTCCCAATGAACGTGATGGAGGTGGGGTGACCTTTGGAATCAAATCCATTAGGCACACAAATGGCTGGGTGACCCGTTAGGTTGGTGGCCAATGAAACATTTTTACCTTCGGTAAGTGAAACGATAAAATCAAAACCTTTGATCATTGCATTGAATTTTTCGATCAATACTTTGCGATGACGATTGGCCTGCAAATATTCTACAGCAGAAATAAATCGCGCTTGGCGCAAGGAATTGGCGCGAGAATCTTTTGTTTGCTCAGATAACATTCTGTCTTTGTGCTCGCGTACGAGTTCATCAAAAAATGCACCTGCCTCGGCTCGGAGTATAATATCAAACGCATCGTAAGGAATGGAGTCGGGCATTTTTACTTCATGCAATTCTGCCCCAAGGTCTTTTAGCACTTTCAAACTGAGCGAGTCATTTAATTTTACTTTAGTGGTGTCTTTCCTATCAAACAATTTTTTGAAGTAGCCAATCTTATAACCTTTCAAATCCTTGGGCGGATTGAATGAGAAAGAATAATCCACAACAGAACGATCTTTTTCATTTTCGTTTTTCCCTTTGATCACACTGAAAACAAGTGAGCAATCTTGAGCAGTGCGACAAATTGGTCCTGCCTTATCCATCGACCACGATAATGTCATGCAGCCATCTCTACTTACACTTCCAAATGTTGGTCGCAAGCCTGTAACTCCGCAGCGAGATGAAGGCGAAATGATGGAGCCTAATGTTTCTGTGCCAATTGCAAAAGCAACGAGGCCAGCAGAAGTAGCAGAAGCTGAACCAGCGGAAGAACCACTGGCTCCTTGTTTTAAATCCCAAGGATTTTTTGTCTTGCCACCAAACCAAACATCGCCACGTGCCAACGCTCCTGAAGTAAGTTTAGCAACTAGCACCGCTCCTGCCTTTTCTAATTTTTTTACAACTGCTGCTTTCTCATTGATGATTTGATTTTGGTAAGGCTCTGCACCCCAAGTGGTTTTGTAGCTTGGCACTGCAAATAAATCTTTGATGCCATACGGAATGCCGTGCAAAATTCCTCGATCCTTTCCTTGTGATAATTCTTCATCAGCTTTTGCCGCTTGTTGCAACGCAAGCTCTTCGGTGATGGTAACAACGGCAGCAAGTGTGTCTTTATATTTTTTTAAGCGCGTTAAATAAATTTTAGTAAGGCGAGTGGAAGTGATTTTCTTTGATTTGATGAGAACGCTCAAGTCAACAACCGACATAAAAGCGATTTCATCATCAGTAGTTGGCAGCCTTACTTCATTCGATAATTTCCACTCTGGCTGAGGAGTTCTATTTTTAAATTGAAAATGATCTGGCCGTGGATCAAAGTAGAGCGAAGGGGTTACTTCATACGCCAACCTTATTTTTCTCATGCTATCATACCCTTTGCGGTTGCCGCTGAGGTAGTTGCGCATGGTGTCTATTTCTTTTTTGGAAAATTCAACGCCAATTAACTTTTGAGCAGCTTGAACATCGCTCCTTTGTATTTTCTTTGGATTGGCGCATTGAATAAAGCACAGTAGAAAGGTGAGCGACAGAAGCCTTCCAGAAAGTTCTTTCACGATAAATAAAGTTGGTGAGTTATATCCTTTCCACACCAAGACCAGGTTTATCTGAACAGCTCATGATTCCATCTTTCAAAATAAATCCGCCCTTCACCACATCACGTGCTA
This sequence comes from Cyclobacteriaceae bacterium, assembly GCA_043777495.1. Taxonomy (GTDB): domain Bacteria; phylum Bacteroidota; class Bacteroidia; order Cytophagales; family Cyclobacteriaceae; genus ELB16-189. Next base: position 29,537 of record JAYWHU010000091.1, read on the forward strand.
AGTCGAGACTTCCATCTAAATCAATGTACTTAGTATTGGAACAAGAAAATGCCAAGTGCAAGGCGGCTGTGATGCTCACGATGCTTTCATCATTACAACCCCAGAAGAGGTCGATGCCTTCATGCAAACCAATATCGGCAATTTTCAATCCTTGACTGATGCCACCACACTTCATCAATTTGATGTTGAAGATACCTGTGGCGCGAGGGGGTTTTACCAGTTGCATCGCGCTTTTGGCTGTGAGCAAAGATTCATCTGCTGCAATTACTTTCCTGATTTCATCTGGAAGCTTTTTCATTTCGTCTATCGCTTTCGCGGGAAGTGGTTGCTCGATCAACTCCACATCCAAGTGTTTAGTCTTATTATAAAACTCAATGGTTTTTGCAGAATCATATCCTTGGTTGGCATCGATGCGGATGACGAATTTCTTTCCGAATTTTTCGCGCAGCTTTACAATGCGCTCAATGTCTTCGCTTAAATCTTTTCCCAATTTTACTTTCAATACTTTGAAACCACGCTCTCCATATTCTTGCGCTTCTTTCAAGGTCTCCTCTACATTTTTAATCCCGATGGTATTGGAGGTAGGCAGTGAATAAATTTTTTGCCCCAAATATTTTACCAACGGAACGTTCAAAAATTTGGTGAAGGCATCGTACAAAGCAATATCCAATGCGGCACGGGCAGCAGGATTAGCTGGGAGGTTTAGCCACACTTCAAAAGTGAGTTGGTTGATCTCGCAAATATCTCGCCCCACTAAAAATTGGATATTTTTTTCATCGAGCGCAGCCTTGCACTGATCAAAGTTTTCCCCTGTTACGTACTCACTCGGGTTGGCTGCGCCAATACCCGTTGTTCCGTTTTCCAATTCAATTTCCACAAAGGCATTCAGCACTTCATCTATTGTTTTGAAAGCGATGGTGTAGGGCTTAGTGTTGCCGAGATCTGCAGACCAGGTGCGGATGGATTTTATTTTCATTTCTAAATATAAGGTTTAAACTACACCTGAGCTATTGACTTATCAATCATATCCTTAAAGATAGCAACCAATCGTTGCACACCATCTTCTAGTGGGAGAATGACAGGGATACCCAATTCTTTTTCTTTGGCTACTGCATAAGTGCGTGCATCGCTCGATGTCATCTTATGCGTATTTATTGTGATGGCGACTGTTGGCGCTCCGTAAATTTTTATCAATGCGATTTCATCCTGCACATCGGCAATGTTAGCTGGGTAATCTTCTAAGCCTTTGTATTTTTTTCTGGAAGGGTTGTGTTGCAGCACCACCGCATTCGCATCTGCTGACACGATCCACTCTGCGCCCGCAGGGCCACTTGGGTTGCGCAAAGAAGATTGTCCTTCGATGAACATAATATCGGGCTTGGCTTCTTCCCAACATTGCACCACGGCATGCTCCATTTCGCCCGAAATAAAATCGTTGAGTGTGCTGTCGAACACAAAACCATATTTTGCTCCTTGCATCCAACCTGTCTGTCCCGTGTAAATCATTTCCGAGCGATAACCTGCTTCGCGCATCGCCTCCACTAAAAATCGTGCGGTGGTGCGTTTGCCCAATGCACAATCTGTACCGAGCACGGCAATCTTAGGGCAATGCACTTGTTTTATTTTACCCGACCAAAAATGAAGGTCTTTGAATTTTTTGGGCTTGCGCACATCTATGATTTCCAATCCACGTGATTTTGCAAAATCAGCAAGCTCAGTTATTTCTGAAACATATTCGTGCAGGCCATTTATCAAACCGTATCCATGAACGAGTGCATCTTTCAATATCGCCCGAAGTGAATCAGGAATCACTCCGCCTTTGGTTGCCACACCAATAATTCCATACACGGCTTTTTCTTTTCCGTTCTTAGCAAAATCATCAATGGAAGCATAGATAGGGATGTTGCGTTTTTTCCCATCCAACACTTCACCCGCGTCTTTGCCAGGATACTTATCGTCAATAACGCCAACTATGTTGAATCGCTCTGTGCCTCGAATGAGTCCGTGGGCGGTTTTTCCGTTAGAAGAATCTAAATGCCCTGCGGTGATAATGATGGCGTTGGTCTTTTGCATAGATTAAATTTAAAATGGCCGAAAAGTTCGGTGAAAGGTTTGTCTTGTCCAAATTGTTATTAGGAATTGGGGATTGGAGATTGGGTAGAGATTGCTGACACTATTCGTCAATAACCTTTTTTTTCCAACATAAAGTTTCATAAATTAGTCCCAGAAACGTAAAAGATTTTAATTGATCTCGTTACAGGATTTAAAGAAAAAGGTGTCGGCTTCATAAGCCGCAACGGCAACATCGATACAACAACTTATTGTTACTTTTACGGTATGTTTGATCAACGATTTAATAATTAAGTTATGCTAGATATTATAGTTTATGATGCCATTGAAAAGAAAAATACCATCGAGTCAAATACTTTAATGGTCTTGGATTCTCACGATAGTTTGGTACATACGTTGAACATAATGGATTTTATGATCGCGTTGAACAATAAGGCAGAACGCATTGATGATGGCATTGATTGGATAGTACTTGAGTTAAAATAAAGATGATAGCTAATGAAGTAAGGGAATTATTGCAGAAAGTCTGTTCTGTGTTGAATAAAAACAAAGTTGATTACATTGTAGTAGGTGGTGTCGCTGTTGGTTATCACGGTTACAGAAGGATTTCTGGGATATCAACTTACAAACCAGAAATGAAAACTGACTTGGATTTTTGGTACAGACCCACTATCGAGAACTTCACGAACTTAGTAAGAGCTCTTGAAAATCTCGAAGTCAAGAATGAATCTTTGAAAAAAATCGTCTTTGACCCAAGGAGGACATTCCTTAAAATACCACATTCTAATTTCCATACTGATTTCTTGCCTATCATGTTGGGGCTTGAATCATTTCAAGAGAGTAAGAAGAATGCGACAATGGAAACATTAGACGGAAATGATTTACATATTTTGAGTTATGACGACCTTATTAAAAATAAAATGGCTGTAGGTAGGAATATTGACAAGGAGGATATCAAAGAACTTGATAAAGTAAAGAAGAACAGTAAAGGCAAAGGATAAATATGAAGGTTTTATACAACAATCCGTATTAATTTGACTCTTCAAGACCTAATGCCTGATGCATATAATTAATGCCCATCATACTGTAAACTGAACTCGGCCAAATCAGGGACGTGTTTGCGCTTCCGCTTCAACTCATATTTATAAATCGCCTGCCCCAAGTTTTTCATAAACGGAAATCCAATAGTTTTATATTCATATCTGCCATCGTTATAAACTCCATCTGTATTGGTATTGATTACAGCCGAAAGTATAAACTCTACTTTATTTTCAAAATCAACGATGTAGGCATTGTCGATAAGATACCCGTACGCATCTCCCACTTTATTAAAGATTCGGATATTTTTTGGGATTGGTTTTTTATCTTCCCCATATAGCAGGAATTTACAATAGGCATCGTACAAAGAAGTATCTTTCTTGTAAGGAGGTGAGCTCGTCTCTGTCGGTAATTGGCTTATGTATTGCATCACAAATTTTCTATCTGCTTCGCTAAAATTAAATCTGCGTTCGGTCTCAATGTATTTAGGAAACAGAATGGCTTTTAAGATTTCTTGTTGCTCTTGCAACGGATAAAAATTCTTGTAAGTAAAATTAAATGGTTTTTTTACTAAGATCGTATCGCTCTTCATAAAGCCTTTTCCTTTCGCCACTCTTCGCATAGGCTTGATAGAATCTTCATTCACCATCATGGGCTGATGATAAATAATTTTATCGTTCTTAATAAATCTAATCCCTTCTGTGTGCCTGTTTTGATCGGGTGAAAGTGGTCGCTCCAACCGATGCAAGAACCGAACGTTGTACCCTTTTCGCTTTAATATCTCATTGGTTGCTTTCTGCCCGACAAATTCAAACAGCCGATTGAAGGCATCGTTATCGCTCACCACCATTATTTTTTTTGCGTAGTGCGCGATGGTAGGTAAACCATTTTCTGCCGTTGAATCCTCCTTTACCGAAAGCTGGCCTGCATACAAACTATCATGAAAGACGGGCGTATATTTGTCAAGTCCAGCGATTTTCAATTCATTTAATTTCTCTAACGCGAGCAGCACTTGAGGCAATTTGACCGTGCTAGCTGGATAGAAATAGTTGGTCGAATCGACATGAAAATAGAAAGACCGAAAATTTGGCCTGTTTATTGAATCACGATTGATCTGTGTGTAGATAATTTGTACTGCCAGGCTGTCGTTTGTTAAAATAGAGCGAAAATTTGCGGGGTCTCTCTTCAATAGTCTCTCCAAAAAGTGATCATCTTCTTTCAGAGGAACTCGACAAGCAACGAGCAGTAAAAAGCCTAACACCAGAAGTCTTTGCATAGTAAAAGATAGAAAGGTTCAAATTAGTTTAATTTTGTAAAGTTTAAAGCATATCGTTATGAAAAATGTAATCGTGATTTTGTTTGTAGGCATGGCGTGGGCAACTCAGGCGCAAGGCATCATAGGCACTTGGCAACTCACTGAAGACAAAACCTGTTTTACCAGTCAATTTGAAAAAAGCGACACCGAAAAAGAGTTGGAGCAATCGATGGGCGGCACCAAGAACGCAGTGGCCAAGTTGATCCGCTTTGATAAAAAGGGAATGGGCGAAGAGGCTATTTTTACGCAAGGCAAGAAAAAAGGCACAGGCATGAACGCGTTTAAGTATGATGTGAAAGGCAATGAGCTGCATTTTATCGATAAAAAATCGGGCATCATCATCCAACGGTTCATCATTGATGAAGTAGGCGAGATGACGCTGAAAATACACAATGCGCTAAAGGATTGTGAAGTAAAAACTTTTTCGAGGGTAAAATAGTATATTTGGATATGGAAACAATTGCACAACAAAAGCAAGAACTGGTTAGATTGATTGAATCGGTGAACGACCCAAGTGTATTGGAAGCGGTTAAAGACCTGTTGAATGAAAGTGAGAATATGTATGCTTGGAAAGGAACATTGAATTTTTTAGCTGATGAAGCTGAGAATAATATAAAATTGGGTAATGTTTATTCAAGCGAAGAATTCAAAGCAAAGATTGATGCTAAGTTGGGCAGCCAGAAATGAATCTGATTTATACCTCAACGGCTTGGCTGAGCTTGGATCAGTCCATCAATTTTCTAAGGCTGCAAGAAGTGCCAGAAAATAAAATTTCTGAAATTGTTGAGGAAGTTTTTAAAAAGGCTGAAACTCTAAAAAATTTTCCTTACAGCGGCCAGAAAGAACCCATGCTCTCTAATCGAAAGAATCTATATCGCAGATTAGTCATTCGGTATTTTAAAATTGTTTATTTTATTGAGGGTGAAAATGTCTTTGTTGTAGCTTTTTTCGACACTCGGCAAGACCCTGAGAAACTAAAGGCTGATCTATTATGACCGAGTCCATCACCCAGCGCGACATCCGCAAACTAAAAGTAGAAGAACTAAAAGAGTTTTTTGTTCAACACAACGAAAAACCTTTTCGGGCGCAACAAGCGTACGATTGGCTGTGGATAAAATCGGTAAAAAGTTTTGATCAGATGACCAATCTCTCTCTGGAAACACGGGAGATGATGAAAACCCATTTTGTAATTAACCACATCAAAGTGGACAAAATGCAGCGCAGCACCGATGGCACTATCAAAAATGCGGTCACGCTTCATGATGGATTAATAGTAGAATCGGTATTGATCCCAACAGAAAAAAGAATCACGGCTTGCGTATCATCACAAGTAGGTTGCAGCTTGGCTTGTAAATTTTGTGCCACAGCTCGTTTGAAAAGACAGCGCAATTTAAGTCCCGATGAAATTTATGACCAAGTAGTGGCGATTAAAGAACAAGCTGAATTATTTTACGGAAGACCCCTCACCAATATTGTGTTCATGGGCATGGGCGAACCTCTTTTGAATTATGCCAATGTATCGGAAGCCATTTCAAAAATCACCAACCAAAAAGGATTGGGCATGGCCACCAAGCGCATTACTGTTTCTACCGTGGGCATTGCTAAAATGATTATGAAAATGGCAGACGATGGTGTGAAATTTAACCTCGCAGTTTCACTGCACGCGGCTATTGATAAAACACGCTCTTCCATTATGCCCATCAATGATTCAAACTCATTAACTGAATTAGGTGAGTCACTAAAATATTGGTATCAGAAAACAAAAAGTAAAGTCACCTACGAATATGTGGTGTGGAAGGGCATCAACGATACCGAAGAACATGCGCATGCTTTATTAAAATTCTGCAAGCTCGTTCCTTCCAAAGTAAACTTGATCGAATACAACCCCATTGACGATGGCGAGTTCAAGCAAGCACCCGAAGAAGTGTTGAATATGTATATGGATTTATTGGAACGCAACGGCATTACGTGTCGTGTGAGGAAGAGCCGTGGAAAAGATATTGATGCAGCCTGCGGGCAGTTGGCGAACAAGGGGTAATATTTCTCATATCTAAAACCTTTCTCGTTGTTCTATCATCCTAACTTCATATTTTGCGCCTTGCCTTAGTAATGAGTTGCCGAAAGACCTATTTTATTCTCCTCTTGCTGCTTTCCACAGCTACGCTCTCCTATTCACAAAGACTGATCAAAGGCATTGTAGTCGATTCAACCTCACTTAATAATCTGCAAGGGGTAAACGTAAAACTGAAAAATTCCAATCGGGGCACTTCTACCAATGCGAGTGGTATCTTCACCATTGTGGCCACAGAAAAAGATACGCTCGTCTTTTCATTTATAGGCTATGCCCGAGTGGTGTCGCCTGTTTATTTTGAAGATGAGACCATGTTTGTGCGGATGCATGAAGAAAGCTTGTTGCTGAAAGAAGTAACGATCAGAGACAAAGGTTTTCACATCAATCAAAAATATGTGAAATCGCCTACACTCACCACCTCTAAGCCAATGAAGGCTGCTGGGTTTTCATCTTCGGGCGGGGTGGGCGTCAACTTCTCTTATTTTTCTAAACTGGAAAAAGAAAAGAGGAAGCTGGTGAAGGTAATAGCGATGAATGAAAAGGTGAAAATCTATTTGGAAATCGTCAACGACCCTGATGTGAAATTTGAAATCATGGAGCGGCATTCTATTAACGAAGAAAAATTCTACGACCTATTGGCACTTTACAATGAAAGCCATAAAGATGTGATGTACTCATCCAATTCTGGGTTGATCTTGAATTCCCTTCTCTCCTATTACGAGAACGCTACCGCTAAAAAATAAACACTTTTACTTGCTGAACTTGGGCAGGGGCAGGTGCGAGATGCCTATTCTAAGCTTAAAAGCGCAAATCTTACTAATCCCAGCCTTTAATCTGATAAGCGCAATCGTTGCATTTAGTCTAAAACGCACTACCTAAATAGTTCATTTCTTAATGTAAAAATGCTTAGCTCATCGTTTAACCTATTTTTAGGCAAAAATCAATTATATCCTACATCATTTGCTTTTTGTCGATATATTTTTATTATCTTCAATTTCTCAAAAAAATTAAATCAGAATTTTATAAGCAGTATTATGTTAGTGGCAGAAGAGAAAGATGAGCTGAAGGCAAAACTCAAGGAAATATTCGGTTATGGGAATTTCCGCGGAAATCAAGAGGTTGTAATTAGAAATATTCTTACAGGCAGAAACACATTTGTGATCATGCCCACAGGCGCAGGCAAGTCGTTGTGTTATCAACTACCCGCCATGATGCACGAAGGCCTGGCCATTGTCATCTCGCCACTCATCGCGTTGATGAAAAATCAAGTAGACCAAATGAACGCGTACGGTGTCAACGCACGCTTCCTCAACTCTACCTTGAGCAAAGGCGAAATCACTAAACTGAAAAAAGATTGCATCGCAGGATTGGTCAAGCTTTTATATGTGGCTCCCGAGTCACTTAATAAAGAAGAAAACATCGAGTTCTTGCGAAAGGTAGATGTGTCTTTTGTGGCCATCGATGAGGCCCATTGTATTTCAGAGTGGGGCCACGATTTCCGTCCAGAGTATCGCAAGATCAAAACTATGATTGCTCAATTGGGTCAAAAGTCTGTGATTGCCCTTACGGCTACTGCCACACCCAAAGTTCAATTAGATATTCAGAAGAACTTGCAGATGGAAGAAGCGGATGTGTTTCTGTCTTCCTTCAATCGCAAAAATTTATACTACGAAGTTCGCCCCAAGAAAGAAACCAAGAAGCAGCTCATCCGCTTTTTAAAAGATCACAAAGGCAAATCGGGTATCATCTATTGCCTCAGCCGCAAAAAAGTAGAAGAGATTGCTCAATTGCTTAATGTAAATGGATTTAAAGCGGCTCCCTACCACGCAGGCCTAGATCCTGATGTGAGGATGAAAAACCAAGATGACTTTTTGAATGAAGAAGTGGACATCATCACCGCCACCATTGCCTTCGGTATGGGTATCGATAAACCAGATGTTCGCTTTGTAGTGCATTATGATGTACCCAAATCCTTGGAAGGCTATTATCAAGAAACCGGTCGCGGTGGACGAGATGGACTAGAAGGGGTTTGCTTAATGTTCTATAGTCACAATGATCTCAATAAATTAGAAAAATTCAACAAGGATAAATCTGTACAAGAGCGGGAGAATGCGCGCATCTTGTTACAAGAGATGGAGTTTTATGCAGAGTCGCCTGTGTGCAGGCGCAAACAATTGCTTCATTATTTTGGCGAAGAATACAAAGAAGCTAATTGCGGCTCTTGCGATAATTGTTTGAACCCGCGCGAGCGTTTTGAAGGTTCTGAATTTGTGAAGATCGCCATTGAATCTGTAAAACAAACAGGCGAGCGTTTTGGATTGGCTCATTTAGTAAATGTGATCCGCGGCACAGAAGATGAGTATGTAAAAAGCTACGCACATTTTGATTTGCCCATCTATGGCAAAGGCGATACCGAAGATGCTGATTTCTGGAAAGCTGTGATCCGCCAAGCACTGATCTATCAATACCTAGAAAAAGATATTGAAAACATTGGCGTACTTAAAATATCAGAGAAAGGTCACGCCTTCTTAAAGAAACCACATCCGATTGAGTTAGCACGTGATCACGACTTCAGCACAGAGGTAGGCGAAGAAGAATCATCAGAGCGCGTAGTGGTGTCTAAGTCGTATGATGTAAAACTTTTTGAAATGCTGAAGGCACTTCGCAAGAAGATGGCCAAAGAAAAAGATTTGCCTCCGTATGTTATTTTCCAAGATCCTTCGCTGGAAGAAATGGCTACTACATACCCGACCAACAAAGAAGAGCTGGCATCGGTGAATGGCGTAGGCATGGGCAAGGTGAATAAGTTCGGTAAAGAGTTTATTGAGCTGATTGAAAAATACGTAGACGATAACGATATCGAGACAGCTTCCGAAGTAGTAGTAAAGTCTTCGGTGAATAGATCGAAGATTAAAATATTTATCATCCAACAAATCGACCGCAAGGTAGACTTAGAAGAAATAGCAGAATCAAAGAGCCTTACATTTGATGAGCTGTTGACAGAGATGGAGAACATTTGCTACTCAGGCACTAAGCTCACCATCGACTATTACATTGATGAAGTATTAGACGACAACAAGCAAGAAGAAATCTATGATTACTTCCTTAACTCAGAAACCGATAGCATGGATGAGGCAATGGGTGCGTTATCCGATCACTCCGAAGATGATGTACGCTTGATGCGTATCAAATTTTTGAGCGAGTACGCGAATTGATTTTTGCAAATAGTTTTTTAAACCTCTCGGGTCTCTACGATCAGAGGGGTTTTGTTTTTTTTAACAGATTTCTAAATTGCTGCTCGATATTGGTAGCTCCAATGGAGCTAATGGAAAACCTCTAATTTCCTATAAACAGGTAGTTCCTCTGGAACTAATCGCCCCACTTATTATTGTTGGCCGCCTGACCAACAATTTCTCCGAACCACGTGTTGGTTTTGTTTTTTTTAGAAGTAAGCGTTTTTGCTACGAAGGGATTATGGCGTAAAGCGGTGTTAAGTGATTGTAAATTTTTAATCAAACTACTAATATTGTCTTCCATGAAGAACCCCAGCGGGGTTCACTGTTAGTAGCACCCCGACCTGTCGGGGTGGGTTTTTAAACGAAGGATTTAAGCGCGCCACAGATAATACCAATCGAAGAAATTGTTTTTTGGTGCGCAATCGATGAAATATTTTTCACGTGATGTGTGCGGATTTTATCCCAAACAGGATTCGTAAACCGCTTTTTTGCATCCCAATAGCACTCTGTTATATCTGTCATAGCAATTGTTATAACAGTCATAACCCATCGGCACTCCTCCCCATACTTTTGTTTTCAGTAAAAGATAGATGCCAACAAACTAATGTCAAAGAAAAAGGCAACCCGCTATAAAGGGGAAATAGAAAGTTTGCCAGATAAGATGATTTACATCAACGTCAACCATCTTGAAAAGGGCGACTATCAGTTAGACATCATCCACAAAAACAAAGTGTTAACCAAAGCAACATTTAAAAAAGAATAAGATGAAGTAGAAAAAATTAAGATGGAGTAGTTGGCGCTACAATAGGCAATGAAGTAAGCTGATAAAATAAGTAAATGAACAACACTATGAGACATAAAAAAGTAAAACTAGGAGCAGCACTTTTGTTAGGCTTAGGCATTACGGCACTGCATGCACAAGTTGCACTGCCCACCTCGGGTGGAAATGCTACAGGCAGTGGTGGCTCGGTGAGCTACACCATTGGCCAGATTGTTTACACCAATGCAGCAGCAACTACTGACTCAATAGAGCAAGGCGTACAACAGCCTTATAAAATTTCTCTTGTCACCGGCCTCGAAGGAACAGAGGGGATCACCCTGCAATATTCTGCTTACCCCAACCCAACCACCCACTCTGTAACGCTGAAAGTGGAAGATTTCAAAACAGAAGGCTTGACCTACCAACTGGTTGACCTTAACGGAAGGCAACTCGAAACCAAGAAAGTGAACGCTATTGAAACAAGTATCGACATGAGTGACTTGGCCCCGGCCATCTATCTGCTAAAAATAGTGGACGACCATAGCGAAGTAAAAATCTTTAAAATTTTTAAAAGCAATTAAACCAACTCAGTTATGAAAACCATTTTATCAAAATCAATAATCGCAGCAGTGTTTGTCATGGTAATAACTGCTATGCAAAACGCTACTGCACAAGCACCACAAAAAATGAGTTACCAAGCTGTGGTTCGCAGTAGTGATAATGCCCTTGTTGTTTCAAAAACAGTAGGCATGCGCATCAGCATTTTACAAGGCTCTGCCACGGGCACAGCGGTATATGTAGAAACACAAACGCCCGCCACAAACGCTAATGGATTGGCGAGTGTGGAAATAGGAGGAGGCACTATTGTAACAGGCACATTGGCAGGTATTAACTGGGCAGCAGGCCCATACTTTATAAAAACAGAAACCGACCCCACTGGCGGCTCAAACTATTCAATTGCTGGAGCAAGCCAGTTGATGAGTGTACCGTATGCATTATTTTCTGCAAGCGGAAATCCTGGGCCAGCAGGCCCTATAGGCCCACAGGGTAATGCTGGTGCTAACGGAGCCTTAGGTCCCGCGGGGCCGCAGGGCGTAGCGGGTCCTCAAGGTGTTGCCGGCCCAGCAGGTGCTCCCGGTTCAAGTAA
>JAYWHU010000092.1:0-11202 GCA_043777495.1 Cyclobacteriaceae bacterium
CACTTCGTAACAAACCAACAGGAAATAGCGAAGTCCAAAAATCCTATTGTATCCCCTATTAATGCTGTATTTTATCAACGAAAATAAGCCAAACTCCAGGCCACGGCCTTTAGGCCGTGGTTTAATGTGATGGGGAAAATAATCAGGGCTTAGTCCTTTAATTCTTTTTTATTGCCAACTGCCTCAACGAAAAAAAGTGCAGCCCATAAGCCAACGGCACCAATAACCCTGGCAACCATGAAACTGGAAATATAGTAACGATTGTATTTACCGGTTCATTCATAAACACGCGGAAGGGTGTGGGCGTAGAAAGGATAGCGACAGTAACAATATTTATGAGCAACCCAAGGCAGATCACATTCCAGATCACCAATCCTGTTTTTGATATTTTTCCTTTTGTAAATAGATAGGCCACGATGGGCGCACTCAAGCCACTTAATATGTCAAAGTTCCTTCCTTCAAAAGTCATTTGAATGGGAGCTTGATTTTCTTCATACAAAGCCCAGAGCAAAATCTCGACAAAAATCCGAAAAGCATTGAGTTGAATGAGCGTGCTGATTGGTATGCGTGAAAGTATTTCTGTGCCGGCACGCGAAAATGTAAACGCAAGAGTGGCAATGAACGGTACGATTATTATCGGAGCAAAATTTATTGGGAACAGTGAAAAATCTCTCATTATTCCGCTGATTGACCAAATGCTAACAAAAATTGCCCACAGGATTATACTAGCGAAAATCCCAGTAAGAAATTTTGAATTCTTGAGATCAAGAGATGCGTTGGCAGCCTTTCGCATTACTTTGAATAACATTGCGAAATAGATAATGCTTAAAGAGATAAAACCGATTTGGATTAGTGTGAGCATAGCGAGAGTAAATACGAAATAAGATCTCTTAGGTTGTCGCTACATGATGTTTAGCACATTTTTATCTCGTAAAAAGTAGAGAATGAGTAAATGAATCGATGTAAAAGGCTGAATGCATCTAACTACTTTTTCTCTATCTTTCAAGAAAGAACTTTTTGAATGTTTCTAATTCTTTTAGTTCTTCAATTATATATTTTTCAAAAAGTTTACTCCCCACATGAATTTCTAGGGCTGAGATGCCGACATCAATCAGCCGCAATCCTCTATCCGTTAAAAAAATATTATCGTATTTATCACCTGGTATATTGCAAGGTCTATTCAAATGACGATGCACGAAACCTTTTTTATGAAGTTCTTTTAATTCATCTTCGAAAACATCGAACAATAAAATTCTTTTTTCAAATTCAATACTGCGGTAGTCCATCGGGTAGAGTCTTTCCATTACGAGCATCTCCCAGCTATGCTCCTCATCGAAATCCATTCTTACAAACCTGACTATTAATTCATTGATTTTATTGGCGAATTTTAATTTTTCAGCTTCGGAGCCAATGTCAGAGCGTGTGTCGCCTTCATAAATCTTGGCCACTTCCGTTTCCGAAAGAGCAATAACAATATTATTGGCACCGGCTGAAAGTTGGCGAGGATAGCGTTTGGTCATAAAGTAAGCGAAAGTAAAAAAAAAATAGCCAATGACTTTCATCACTGGCTATTTTTCAAGCTGACTAATTTTCAAGTTAAGCTACTTGAGCTTGCAATTTTCCAGCTAAAACAGATTTAGGTACAGCGCCTACTTGCTTATCTACAATCTGTCCGTTTTTAAAAACGAGCAGGGTAGGGATGGAGCGCACTCCAAAGCGGGCTGTTATGTTTGGATTTTCATCCACGTTCAACTTGGCCACAACAGCCTTGCCTTCGTAGTCGTTGGCTAATTCTTCTACTACAGGGCCGATCATTTTACAAGGGCCGCACCACTCTGCCCAAAAGTCAACTAAAACTGGTTTATCGCTTTTTAAGGTTTCGTCAAAAGTTGCATCGGTAAGTTCTAAGGTTTTTCCCATTTTTTTAAAGTTTATTGTTATGATTTTTTTTCGTTTCAGAATTGACAATTGACAAAAGTTCAATTGACAATGTACGAGTCAATTTATACTCACTATTTGTCAACTGCCTATTTGTTAACTGTCAACTTGTTCCAAAGCATCCAACACAAAGGTAGGGGAAATTGTTCCACTCTCAGCTTTTTGGCTCGACTTTGATGCTTGTTCCGTTAGCCAGCGGACTTCCAGCTTATCTGTGACTACGCCCACATCGGCTAGTTTCTTCAATTCACCAATGAATTGATTGGTTGGCTTAATGCGGCTAGTGCGAGATAAAAGCTCTGTTTGAACGGAATCTACTTCGTCTTTCAAGTACATCCGCAGGGCAGCATTGCCAGTGTTTTTCTTGCAAAGCTTTTCAAGTGAATCAATAAAATCAGACGTAACGGCCTGCACCGGAAAGCGTAAGGCAAGCCCTTGTACTCTCTTGGGTGCTAATTCGTTTAATAAATCGATGTTCCTGATTTTAAATTCCAAACTTTGGTCGCCCCATGCCTTGCGCACGATGTTCCCTTCGATGAATAAAAACAAACCGGGCATCAAGAAGGATTTGAACTTAAGGTAGTCATCACTCCACAATACCAATTCGCCTTTGCCGCTATAGTCTTCCAAAAATAATTTTCCAAATGGCCTGCCTGTTTTGGTCATGCGGTGTTCTACTGATGCCACAATGCCACCCACTTTGCACTCTTTGCCTTCCTTGCCGTCTAATTCTACCAGTGAGCCAACAGGCGTGTTGCAAAATGTTTCCATTTCAAATTTAAAATTATCCAATGGATGGCCAGAAATATAAACGCCCACTACTTCTTTTTCAAAATGCAATTTTTCGATTTCAGTAAATGGCTCGATGGGATCAACTTTAGGCAATGGCATTTCTGTGCCAGTAGAACTGCCGAACAAACTTGCTTGTGCACTCTGTGACTCTTGTTGCATTTTGGCCGAGTACTTGATCACTTTTTCTGTCAATGAGATGTCGCCTTCTTTGGCCGCAACGTATTGTCTGCGATGATATTCGGGAAAGCAATCAAACGCGCCAGACAACGCGAGGCACTCAAATGTTTTTTTGTTTACCGCTCGTTGGTTCAATCGTTTTGCAAACTCAAATAAATCTTTGAAGGGGCCACGTGCATCGCGCTCTTGAATGATGGCTTCTACCGAGGCATCGCCTGCGCCTTTGATCGCGCCCAACCCAAAGCGAATTTGCCCGTTCTTGTTTACTTCAAAAAATACACCTGACTCGTTGACATGTGGACCTAGCACTTCAATATTTTGTTTGCGGCATTCTTCAATAAAATATGTTACGCTATCCAAATTATTTTGTGAGTGCGTCAACACGGCTGCCATATATTCGGCAGTGTAATTTGCCTTGAGGTAAGCGGTGTGATAGGCAATCAATGAATAGCAAGTAGAGTGCGATTTGTTGAAGGCATATTGCGCAAATGCTTCCCAGTCTTTCCAGATTTTTTCTGCGATGCGCTCTTCGTGGCTGTTCTTTTTGCAGCCGTCAATGAACTTACTTTTCATTTTGTCGAGCACGTCTTTCTGCTTCTTACCCATTGCTTTTCGCAAAACGTCTGCATCGCCTTTGGAAAAATTGGCGAGTTTTTGTGAAAGCAACATCACCTGCTCTTGGTAAACCGTTATGCCATATGTATCCTTCAAATACTCTTCCATTTCTGGCAAGTCGTACTTGATGGCCTCGCGACCATTTTTGCGCGCAATGAAATTCGGGATGTACTCCATTGGGCCTGGGCGGTACAACGCGTTCATGGCGATGAGGTCTTCAAACTTATCTGGCTTCAAACCACGCAAGTAACTTTGCATGCCATCTGATTCAAATTGGAACGTGCCAGTGGTTTCGCCTCGCTGATAAAGCTGATATGTTTTTAAATCGGTGAGCAGGATTTTATCAATATCTATTTCAATTCCCTTTCTCTTCTTGATGTTTCTTAATGCCGTTGTAATAATCGTGAGCGTAGTCAATCCCAAAAAGTCCATCTTCAACATGCCCGCATTCTCCACAACACTATTGTCAAATTGCGTTACCCACATATCCGAGTCCTTAGCCGTGGATATGGGGACAAACTTCATCAAGTCATCTGGCGTGATAATGACACCGCAGGCGTGTGTTCCTGTATTTCGCAATGATCCTTCTAAAATAACTGCCTGCTTTAAAACTTGCGCTTTCAGATCAGTGCCTTTCCAGATTTCACTTAGCTCCTTCACATCTTTAAAGGCTTCAGCCAATTTAGTACCAGGTCGCTCGGGTACCAACTTGGCCATATTATTAGAATCTGTTAAGGGCAATTCCATTACTCGTGCGCAGTCGCGGATGGAAGACTTGGCGGCCATGGTACCATACGTGATAATCTGCGCTACTTGGTTGTGACCGTATTTTTCAATTACATATTTCAAAACTTTGTCTCGCCCCTCATCATCAAAGTCAATATCAATATCGGGAAGTGATACGCGATCGGGATTTAAGAAACGCTCGAAGAGCAAATCATAAGCAATCGGATCAACATTGGTGATGCCATTGCAAAATGCCACCGCTGATCCTGCCGCTGATCCACGACCGGGCCCAACGGAAACTCCCATCTCCCTAGCCTTCGATGTAAAATCTTGAACAATCAAAAAATATCCCGGGTAGCCGGTTTTTTTAATTGTCTCCAATTCAAAATCAATCCGCTCTTTTATTTCAGGAGTTAAATCAGGGTATCTTTTCTTCGCACCTTCGTAGGTAAGATATTTTAAGTAGTCGTCTTCCGTTTTATATTCTTTCGGGATGTTGAATTTGGGAAGCAACACATCGCGCTTCAATTCATACTTCTCTATTTTGCCAACAATTTCGCTAATGGTTTCAATCGCTTCTGGCAAATCGCGGAAGAGCGACTTCATTTCGTCTTGCGATTTGAAATAAAATTGATTGTTCGGCAAGCCATAGCGTGTGCCGCGACCAGTGCCTATGGGAGTCGATTGAAATTCACCTTCTTTGATGCAAAGTAAAACATCGTGCGCGTTTGATTCTTCTTTTTCCAAGTAGAAACATTCATTCGCAGCAAAATATTTTACCTGGTATTTCTTGGCAAACTTAAGAAGCGTTTCATTCACCCGATCTTCCTCGCGCATGTTGTGGCGATTTAACTCCACATAAAAATCTTCACCAAACAATTGATGCCACCATATAAATACTTCTTCGGCCTGCTTTTCACCAACGTTGAGTATCAAATACGAGATTTCACTACTCAAGCTTCCTGTGGTAGCTATAAGTCCCTCTCTATATTGAGTAACTAATTCTTTATCGATGCGCGGATGAATTCCGTAAAGGCCTTCGGTGAAGCCTAACGAACTCAGCTTAGCTAGATTTTGATACCCATTTTTATTTTTGGCTAACAAAACTTGCGTGTGGCGCTTATCGGGACTGTCTTTGGTGAATTTACTTTTTCTCCGTTCTTCAGAAACATAGAACTCACACCCAACAATTGGCTTCACATTGTGTTTCAAGGCCTCACTCACAAATTTGAAAGCCCCATACATATTTCCAAAATCAGTGAGCGCAATCGCGTTCATGTTATTGGCTTTAGCTTTCGCAATCAGCTCCACCACATCTGGCACCGCTTGCAGCACTGAATATTGGGAGTGGACATGCAGATGATAAAAAGGTTTTTCGGTTAGCGCTTGTCCTGCATCTCCATAATCAACCGTTTTTACTTTTTCGCGCTTCGTTGCATTCCCTGCTTCAAGGTTTGGCTCTTCGTACTCTATTTCTTCAACAGGTGTGGCATCAAATGGCTTTACAACTTTCTTTTGCAAAAGACCAAAGAAGGATTTAGCAGTTGCTTCTACATCATAGGCTGCATCGTGTGCATCGCCTAATGGTTTCCCAAAAAGCTTTTCGTACAACTCAGAAAGGCGTGGCATTTTCATTTTTCCACCTGGGCCACCTTGTAATTGGCAAAATTCGGTAGACGAAATTCCCGTATCTACTTTGGGTAGCGATAAAAAATACTCTGTGGAATTATCCGATCTGATTAGTTCTGAACCGAGAATAGAAATATCGAATTCGATGTTGTGCCCAACCAAGACTTGGGTTTTCTCTAAGTCATTGATAAATATCCCTAGTACTTTTTTTAAATCATGCCCTTCTTCCAACGCACGCTTGGTAGAAATGCCGTGTACTTGTTCCGCCTTGAAAGGGATATCAAAACCTTCGGGCTTGACTATATAATTCTGTTGCGCTAGCAGTTTGCCTTTCGCATCGTGCAACTGCCAAGCAAGTTGTACTAGTCGAGGCCAGTTATCAAGGTCAGTAATGGGCGCGTTCTTATTTCTTGGAAGCCCAGTGGTTTCCGAATCGAAGATTAAATACATGAAAAATGAGTAGTGGTTGTGGAAAGTAAAGGTATGGGTATTTACACTACTTTGAAATGATTTATACCTGATCTTTCGGTATACATCATTTCGTTGATCTATTGTAGTATTTCTATCGACTTTATTGTATATAGTAGTTTATTAAAAATCCGTTTCCAGAAATGACAAAAATATTCGTTGCCTTTTGCTTGTTGACTATGCAATTGCATGCCCAAGACGTATCATCAACGGCCAATACATTTTTAAATTCACTCACTACCGACCAAAAAAATAAAGCCCAATATTCACTCGATGACAAAGAGCGTTTCAATTGGAACTTTGTACCTGTTCCTAGAAATGGTGTTTGTTTCAGGACGTTCAGCCCCGCGCAACGCACTGCCGCATTGGCATTATTGAAAATATCACTGAGCGAACAAGGTCTTAACAAAGCCAGCGCCATCATGGAGTTGGAAAATGTCCTTCGCGAGGTAGAAGGCAGAGATGCCAATGACACCCATCGCGACCCGCTCAACTACTACGTCACTATTTTCGGTACGCCATCAAAAGATAAACCGTGGGGCTGGCGAATGGAAGGGCATCATGTTTCGATCAATTTCGCCTCTGCTAATAATGAGTTGGTTTCTTCTACCCCCAGTTTTTTCGGTAGCAACCCAGCCATCGTTCAAAAAGGAGAAGCAAAGGGCAGAGAGATTTTAAAGTTAGAAACCGATCTTGGTTTTGAATTGTGCAATTCCTTTTCGGACGATCAAAAAAAGAAAGCTATCTTTTCTGGAACTGCCTTGCCTGAAATAGTGATGACCAACAAACGCAAGGCACAATTGATAGAACCTTTAGGCTTAACCTATCGCGGAATGAATGCTGCGCAACAAAAAATTTTTATGCGATTATTAGATGTATATGTGAAAAATTATCAATTCGATTTTTCTAATAGACTCATGGAGAAAATCAAGAAGGCTGGCATTGAAAATCTTTCTTTTGCGTGGGCAGGAGGATTGACCCCAGGCACAGGAAATTACTACCGCATTCAAGGCCCTATGCTCTTGATTGAATATGACAATACCCAGAACAACGCCAATCACGTACATACTGCTGTGCGCGACCTCACCAATGACTTTGCCGAAGATATTTTAAGAGAGCATTATTTGAAAGATCATTAGAATCTTGTTTGCCTTTCATGGAATCCTTCAAATAAATCTTGCCGTGACTCATTATCTTTAACTCATATTTGAAACCTAACCCTTTTCATCATGCGATACCTATCACTGATATTACTTCTTTTAACCATTAGCTGTTCCGAAAAGAAGACTCCTGCCGACCTGATCATCAAAGGCGGAAAAATCTATACCATGAACGATCAGCAACCATCTGTTGAAGCTGTTGCCGTAATAGCTGATAAGATTGTGTACGCAGGTGACTCCATTGGCTTGGAGAAATTTGTGGGAGAGAAAACCCACTTGGTAAACTTGCAAGGCAGAACGATGACCCCCGGTTTCATTGAAGGCCATGGCCACTTCATGGGGCTTGGTTACAATGAAATGAATTTAGATTTGATGAATGTAAAAAACTATGACGAAATATTGGAGAAAGTAAAAGAGGCAGTGGCAAAGGCTCAGCCAGGCCAATGGATTCTAGGCCGAGGCTGGCATCAAGAGAAGTGGGATGAGAAGCCGACTAAAATGGTTAAAGGATTTCAAACTCATGAGTCTCTGAGTTCTATTTCTCCTAACAATCCTGTTTATTTAAGACATGCGAGCGGGCATTTGGGTTTTGCCAATGCAAAGGCTATGCAATTAGCTGGGGTCAATCAGTTGTCGATAGAGAAATTAGAAAAAGAAAGCGAGGGCGGAGAAATCATTCGCGATGAGCTGGGCAATCCCACGGGAATCTTTAATGAACGTGCGCAATCACTCATCGCCAAACAAATTCCAGAAGAAACAGAAGAGACTAACACACAAGCGTTGGAGTTGGCCATTCAAGCGAGTTTGAAAAATGGCATCACTAGCTTCCACGATGCGGGTGCTTCCCGCGGAAGCATTGAGCTATTCAAAAAATTTAAGAAAGAAGGCAAGCTCAACACAAGACTCTATGTGATGGTCACTGGCTTCGACCCAAAATTAGTTTATGAATATTTTAGGAATGGCCCTGAGATTGATTCAACAGGCTTATTAACTATTCGCTCAATAAAATTAAATTGTGATGGCGCATTGGGTTCGCGTGGTGCGTGGCTATTGGAACCTTATACAGACCGCCCCGATTTTTCGGGTATGGCCACACTATCGATGGACACGGTGATGAAAATT
The DNA here is from genome assembly GCA_043777495.1 of Cyclobacteriaceae bacterium. Lineage (GTDB taxonomy): Bacteria > Bacteroidota > Bacteroidia > Cytophagales > Cyclobacteriaceae > ELB16-189. Next base: position 8,628 of record JAYWHU010000092.1, read on the forward strand.
TCCCGTGAGGGACTGAAATATGGCTTTCAAATTTGTTCACACGCTATTGGAGATCGTGCCAACAAAGAAATTTTAGATCGCTATGAGATTGCCTTTAAAGAAAACCCCGCTCAAGCAAAAGATGTTCGTTATCGCATTGAACACGCGCAGCATATTGCGCCCACTGATATTCCACGCTTTGGCCAACTCGGTGTGATCCCCGCCATGCAGGCCGTGCATCTTTCGTCTGATCGGCCTTGGGCAATCGAGCGGCTAGGAGAGAAGCGTATTAAAGAAGGTGCGTATATGTGGCAATCATTACTAAAGTCAGGAGCAAAAATTGTGAACGGCACCGATGTACCGGTAGAGCCGATCAATCCCATCGCTAGTTTCTTTGCATCGGTCACCCGCCAAACATTGAAAGGCGAACCAGTAGGTGGTTATGAGCCCGCAGAAAAAATGACCCGCGAACAGGCATTGCGTTCCTACACACGTGATGCTGCGTATGGTGCGTTCGAAGAAAAAATAAAAGGCTCTATTGAGGTGGGTAAGCTGGCCGACTTCACGGTGTTCTCAAAAGATTTGATGACAATACCCGATGATCAATTATTATCCATGCAAGTGGAGATGACGATTTTGGGAGGCAAGGTTCTTTATACAATAAAAAAATAGTTTTGGAGCGGGTAAAATTTTAATCGTGATTTTACGCAAAGACCGTAACCTTATTAGAAAAACCATTTCACGAAACATATCCAACCTTATTAACTTATTTTGACTCTCTACAAATAAGGTAATGAGGTTAGAGTTTACAAACACAAACCTGCCAACGGTAGGCAGGTAATTTTCTACTAAGGTTGGTTGAGCTCGTGCAAAAGAAGCATCAGTTGAATAGTCCTACTACCCCTCGTGGGATCAAAAAAATAGGGATGCACAAATGAATCATGCATCCCTATTTTTTATGATTTGATTTTGAGAAACTCCTATTTCAGAAATTTATGAGCACGATCCATCAACATCTTGCGATCTGCCGTAATAGATGGATCACTGTATATCCTAGATGATAACTCTGCCACCACGCCTTTTTTATAGCCCAATTTTTCAGCTACTTGTTCGCAGAAATGGATTTCACTTTTAAACACTTGCCCATCGCTCTTCATCAACTGAATCAAGTGGTAAAGATTCTCAAACTTTTGATCTTCCGTAAAGGTTTCCAAATTACCAATCGGCTTTGGTTTTTTCATCATGGCATCCACTTCTTCCTTAGGTATGCCGTTGGCTTTGGCCAAAGCATAGATTGTTTTGGCTTCTTTCTCCGCAACGGTATTGTCGCTGGCGGCAAGATTTATGAGAACATTTAGTTGATCTTTAACCATATTGATTTAATATTTGAACAAATTTAACATTGAGTAACAACGAAATTTAGACAAAATTTGGTTAATTCTTACACCAACCTAAAAATTTAAGTCTCTCAACCCAGTTTAATGCAACCCTTTGGTGGGGCATCCGTCTTTGGATCAAAGTTTTAATAATATGAAGAAATTGTTTTTTATAACCTTCCTGATGGCATTGGCATTCAGTGGGTTCTCTCAGCAAATCGAGACTAGGCAAGTGGGTTCCTTCCGTGGTGTTAAGTCGTCTCAGGCTATTGATGTATATCTCAAAAAAGGTGACAAAGAAGAAGTGAAAGTAGAGGTAACAGGTGGCAAACTATCCGATGTGCTGACGGAGGTATCGGGCAATAGTTTGCGTATCCACATGCGCGATGGCAGCTACAAGCGGGTCAATGTGAAAGTCTATGTTACGTATATTAATATGGAAAAAATTTCTGCTAGTTCAGCTTCCAATATTTTTTCTGAGGGCCGCATCAAAGCAACGTCAATGACTATTAACGCTTCTAGTGCGGGTTCCGTAGAAGTTGGTATTGAGGCGGAGAGTGTGTTGGCAGATGCCTCTAGTGCGGGCAATATTCAGTTAGAAGGAAAATCAAAACAGGTAGAGGCCGAGGCGAGCAGTGCGGGCGATGTAGATGCTTATAATCTAGAGAGTGAAATTGTTTCTGCCCAAGCGAGTAGTGGAGGCAGTGTAAAAATTTCTGTGAGCAAAGAGTTAGATGGCCATGCCAGCAGCGGAGGTAGTATCAAGTATCGTGGCAATCCATCCAAGACCAACACGGGGTCAAGTAGTGGCGGATCGGTGAAGAAATCGAACTGATTAGGGATTAGTATAAAAGGTAAGAGGTAATTGATAAGTACTAATTGGTAGTTGCCTAATTGCAATTGCCTACTGCTTATTTTTCTTGTGACTTGTTTGATTGTTCTTAGTGCTTTTCTCCAAACGTTCCTCTTGTCTATTCATCTCCCAGTTGATCCACGCTAATGAAATATTTTTTGCATAAAAACCATTCATTGAATATGTGTAAGCAGATGCTTCCCTCCAAACGTAATTGCTCATATTTCGTTTTTTTTTGAATTAGACGAGATTTGGATACTTTTAGTTTAAGGGCATCTCTAAAAACTCTAGTAGTACTGTCAGACTGAGCTTGTCGAAGTCGGTTTACATAGCACGAAGACCAATAAAGAGGTTTCGACAGGCTCAA
>JAYWHU010000093.1:0-112891 GCA_043777495.1 Cyclobacteriaceae bacterium
TCTAGTAATTTAACTAGATATAAAATAACGCAAAAAAACCGAAATATCTGATACTTCGGCATTTTTTTTATTCTGTTGGGTCTTATAGCCAAACTCCAGCCACGGGTGAAACCCGTGGACAACATAGACACGCAACAACCAACCCCGAAGGGGTTGAATGGACGAGGGACGAAAGGAAATGCGATCTGGTTCCTCTGCCACTCAACAAAATCAATTATTCAAACCTAAAAAATCAAATTATCTTGCAAGTAAAATAACAGTTATTGACTGTCCATCGTTGATACACGAATGAAATTTACGTTAAAACTTGTTGTTGCATTGGCTTTTTTGATAATCCACGCTTTCGCGCAGGCGCAGTTCTCCTATTCTATCGATCAGAGCATACCCGTAGAGATTGATGGAAAAAAATTAGCCATGCCGTGGGGCGGTGGCTTGAATGCCGTGCAAATCAACACCATGGATTTGAATGGCGATAGCAAGCCTGATTTGGTTGTCTTCGACCGTACCATTAATAAGGTCATCACTTTCATCAATCAAAACAATCAATATATCTATTCTCCCGATTATGAATCTTTTTTTCCTGTTGAGGTAGATCAATGGATGCTGCTGCGCGATTTCAATTGTGATGGCAAGAAAGATATTTTTACTGGCGGTCGTTTTGGGGTGGTGGCGTTTATAAATACAACCCAGCCTGGCAAACAGATTTCTTGGAGACCCTATAATCCGGATTCATCTAATAAACCAAAGATAATTCTTACTGTTGGGTTTAATGGGAACACCTCTATAAACATAAATTCAGGTGATATCCCCGCTATTGACGATGTAGATGGTGATGGTGACCTTGATATTCTAAACTTCTATTTTGTTGGTCAAGGTGTAGAGTGGCACAAAAATGTAAGTACTCGGTGTGATACTCTTCAGTTGCAACGGATCACCCAAGAATGGGGTAGTTTTCAAGAGTGCAATTGCGGAAAGGTCTCCTTTGATGGAGGCATCTGTATCAATCCAGCGGGACGGACGCAGCACACTGTAGGCAGGTCGTTACTTTCGCTTGATCTTGACAGCGATGGTGCACGTGAACTTTTCTTTTCAGAAGAATCATGTGCCAACTTATATCTACTTAACAACGAAGGCACAGCAGACAATGCTTCTATGACCAGTTTTTCGATTTTTCAATCTGGCTCTCCGTTATCTATTCCGTTCTTTCCTACTCCCTACTATGAGGATATCGACTTTGATGGCGTGCCTGATCTGATTGTTTCTCCAAACTTAGGGTCGCGCGATGCAGCCGATGCGCCTTTCTCGGTTAATTTTCAAAAATCATTATATCTATTTAAGAATACGGGCACCAAGCAATTGCCACAACTCACTTTTGCCAAATCTGATTTTCTGCAAGGCGAAATGATTGATGTGGGGGATTACTCGGTTCCTGCTTTTTTTGATTTTGATGGAGATGGTGATCAAGATTTATTTATGAGCAACCACACGCAGACAAATCTCTCTAGCACGGTGTATCAGTTTGAAAATGTTGGCACGGCCCAAACGCCTTCCTTCAAGTTGATCAACGAAGATTTCTTTTTCCTCTCCACGCTCAATCAATATAATCTCAAAATCCAGTTTGCTGATATGAATGGCGATGCCAAAATAGATTTGGTGTTCTCCTCCTCGGCCAAGAGAAATGGTGCTACCGAAATTTATTTTCTTGCCAACTCTGCCAATGACAAATTCACGATAACCGATGCTGTTGTGAAAGAGACAAATTTCCTTATCGGGTTCAGCGAAAACTGGTTGGTGGTGGATGTTGACCAAGATGGGCTCAATGATATTTTGGTTGGTAACGATACAGGAGCCATTGAGTATTGGAAAAACCAAGGGCCAGCAACCGCTGCAAAATATACATTGGTTAATTCTAGCTTCCTGGGGCTGGGCAGTAGTACCGATCGGCAAAACTTAGCAATGGCTGCAACCGACTTAGATGCTGATGGTTTGGCAGATTTGATTGTAGGCGATCAACGAGGCAAGCTTTCCATCTTTGGAGATTTTCGCGCGCAAAATACAAACCTTGCGGGGGCTGAGAATATTATTTTCAATGAGCAGACAAAAAGTTATGAGTCAAGAAATTTAGGTGGAAGTGTTTGGCCCACCACCGTTAATCTTTTCAATAGCAACACACATTCTATTGTGGTTGGCAATACATTGGGCGGACTTATGATATTGAAGAATGACGGAGGAAAAGAATTGCCGGCAGAACCTGAAATCAGTATTTTCCCCAATCCATTTACCAACAATCAAAAAGATGTTTTAAAAATCCGATCAGATAGAAATGTGACCGTTCAGTTTTATACGGTGCTGGGTCAAAAGATTTCAAACACGTATTTCATTCCCGTCAATCAGGATTACCCAATAGATGTGAGTGGTCTTGCCGCAGGCTTGTACATTGCGCGGTTTACTTGGAAAGGAAAAACGTATGGGAAGAGGTTTGTTATCCTAAATTAATAGGGAGTTAGCCGTTGCGCTTCTCAGTCCACTGCTTTGGTAAACCTACTTTACGGAGCATTTCGTTTGCTTTCTCAAGCTTGTCTGGGAACAAAACAACATTTTTGTATTGATTAAGGGACTTATCAATACGGACAATAGGGATTTTCTTTGATTTTATTTTTTCTATGATTTTCACATTACAAATTTACGAAAATATAGTTAGTTGCTTAATGTCATCTTTGATTGGTTATCTAATGAGATACACTTTGTTTATTTGATTAATTCCTATCCAAATAAAAGAGAATAGCGATACCCAACAAAACGTAACTAAGTTAAACTTCCATCGATATTTGTTTCGCTGAGAGGTTATGAAAACAAGTAGAAAATGGATTCCTACCACAATTATGGATAGAGTATGAAGGCCTAGATTATAGGCGTTACTTATTCTACCTAAATCGTTTGGCTTTCTAAAATTCATTAAGCCAGAGGTGAGTTCGAGAAAGAAAGGGGAAAATAAAAATGGATACAGGTATATGGCGAGATGTTTTTTAATTATAAAGAAGAATACAAAAGTTTGAATTAAAGTAATCCTTGGCCCAACGGCACTAATCAATGTGTAATGCCATTGTGCATCATAAAATCCTTTGGCTGGCCAGCCACTATTCAAAGTCATTATCATCTTATAGCCAAGAAGCTCACCAGCAGTCCAATGAGTAAATTCATGTATCAATATAGTAGTAATTGCTGCAAAGAGTGATTAGAATATATATTTACAGGTCATCATAAATGTAATAACGTAGGATCGTATGTGAATATAGTTGTAAATATCTGGTAAAAACATGTTTGAAGGAATCCAGTTTTATTTCCAGCTATTGCTCTATGGCGTGAGCGTCTTGCTTATAAATTTTGTTACCGCAATCATCAAGGCACAAACTTGCAATCCTTACCTTACAACTCGTAGCTTGCAGCCTTTCCGTGGGAGTCCATCGGAGAAGTTTATAGCCGCTAAACGAAAGACCAATAATGCACCCAGTCGCTTTTATCTTTGATATGGATGGTGTGATCATCCACAGCAACCCGTTCCATAAAATTGCCCTTCATCAATTTTGTGAAAAGTATGGGTATCACCTTACGGAAGATCAACTGCGGAATAAAATTTATGGGCGCACGAATAAGCAATGGATCACTAATCTATTTGAAAGAGATATTCTTCCAACGGAGATGCATCAATTGGCCGAAGAGAAAGAGGGCATCTTTCGTGAACTCTATAAAAATGACATCAAGGCGTTGGATGGATTGGAAATCTTTTTGAAAAAAATGGATGCACAGAAAATCCCGAGAGCGATTGGCACCTCTGCGCCACGGAGCAATGTTGATTTTACATTGAGCAAGACGAACTTGGAAAGTTATTTCCCCACCATCCTTGATGATACTTTTGTAGGGAATGGAAAGCCTCATCCTGAAATTTATATAAAGTGTGCGGCAGCTCTTGGGTTTGCTCCAGCCCATTGCATTGTGTTTGAAGATTCTCTTTCTGGTGTAGAGGCGGGCAAAGCATCGGGTGCGAAGGTGGTGGGCGTGGCTACTACGCACACGCACGAAGAACTAGCAGGAACAGATTTTGTCATTGATGATTTTCAAAATTTAGACCCGTTGGAATTGATTCAGAAAATATTCAGCTAGAAGACCTCCAAACAAAATCTCAATTCATTGATTTTTGAATATCCGTACTGGCACGGATAGATTTGCATGCTTATAAAAATTAGCTTGCGGTTCGTTCCATTCAGCGTATTCTATGAAAAAATACTTCTTTGTATCACTACTTCTTTTTAGCTCACTCGAGGGCTACAGTCAGCCATCAAAGGGAAGTTCGTATTTCCAAGAAGCAAAAGATTGGCTTGATAAAGGCAATACTGCCAAAGCAATCAAATCTTTTCTCGCTTCTAGGGCAGAATACTTAAAAGAAGGAAATCACTATCGCTTTTTTGTTGCGACTCAGGCGCTCTCAGTTGTATTTGAAGATACAGATAAAGGCACCGAGGCAGAAAAGATAATTTTAGAGACCGTTGCCATCATACCTAAAACCACCGAAGAACAACTTGAACTACACGCCAAGCTGCAAGACAATTTGGCCTACACTTATTTGAACTCACTTAATCAACCAGACAAAGCGATAGCAGCCTACACTGAATCTATCTCTCTCTATGAAAAGACAGGAAAAGCAAGTGCAAAAGAAACTGCATTTGAATTAACTAACCGCGCCCTTGCGTACCAACAGATTTTACAAATCAAAGCCTCTGCTGATGATCTGGTAAAATCTATTTCCATTTATGAAAAGAATAAAGACACCTCGCTACAAGAGCTTATTGATAATTATTATTCTCTTGGGCAGAATTATGCAGAGCTAAAAGAATTTGAATTGGGTCTCACTAGTTTGGAAAAGGGTCTTATGCTGATGGAATCTAAAGAAAAAAGTGAACAACACGCTCAATTCTATGATGCCATTGGTAGCTTATTTCAGAAGCAAGGTAAGTATGAGAAAGCAATCAAAAATTATGAATTGGCAAAAGACATCAATGAAACAATATTTGGTATAGATGCTGATAACTATGGGCAAAGTTTAACTAAGGTTGGGAGCGCTAATAAAGATATGGGTGACTGGGAGGCTGCGCTACTAAATTATCAACAGGTGCTTACCATTTATCAAAAAACTCCTCCCAAAGAATTGAGCAGAGTAGTAGATATTATGCTAGATATAAGTAGAATTACAGATGCACTTGGAATGTTTGAGCAGTCAAAGATAATCAATGAGCAGGCTCTGACTTTTGCCACAAATTTCATTGGGAAAAACAGTATGTCCGAAGTAGATGTGTATCGGCACCTAGCAGTAGTTGCTTACAACGATGGCGAATACGATGTCAGTCTCACCTATAACTTTAAAATATTATCGATGATGCAGGCTATCAATTACCAAAATGATGGCTACTGTGCAGAGATTTATGATGCGATAGGCCAAGCCTATGATGGGTTGAATGATGTTGCTCTTGCTGTAAAATATAAGCAGCAAGCGATGGAGTTGTTCACTAAAACTCTTGGGAACACCCACCCATTAGTGGCCATGGAATTGGGCAACATTGGCCTAAGTTCAGAGTTAGCCTCTGACCTTGATGAAGCATTGAAGTACCTACATCAATCGCTTGCCATACTTTTAAAATCACCAGCAGCTACAGAAAAAGAAATAGGGATTACCTACCTAGATCTAGGCAGATTATATCTTAAAAAGAAGGAAACAAAAAAAGCTATCGAGCACTTGGAAAAAGCACGCGTCATTTTTGACGACTACGTACAAGAACTGAATAAGGTAAAAGTTTATAATGAGCTAGGTACGGCTTATGACTTATTGAACGAGGCAACCAAAGCAGAACAATGTTTTCGCAAAGCCTTACAAGCAAACGCGTTTGTTTCTAATCAATCTGATTACCTCGATTATTATGAGTTAATAACCACTTATATTTCTATTGCCGATTTGCTTAGAAACAAAAATGATCAGAGCAGCTTCTTGAACGCGTTGACTCAATTAGATGCCGCTGATAAAGTTTTGAAAGCGACTGCAATCAGCACACGCAACCCGAAGGATAGACTTGAGTTGGCTAGGTTAAATGAATTTTTTACAGAATCGGGAATGCAGTTGACCGATAAGCTTTACGCGACCACTAAAGACCGCGTGTATCTTGAAAAAGCATTTTACTATTCAGAACGAGGCAAAGCAAATGAACTGTTTGCAGATATTGAAATAAACAAGGCTACCTCTCTTTCGCGAATACCCAAAAAAATATTTGACAGGAAATCTGAAATAGCCTCTCGGCTGAACACTTTACGCCAGCAAATTGCTTCGGCATACGCTGCACAAAATCAACCTTTGATTGTTAAGCTGAAGACGCTGGAGTTTGATTTAACAAAAGAACATCAGGAAATGGATGCGCAAATCAAAAAGTTAGCCCCCGCTATTAGTACGCTCTCTACTCGACTCACGCTGCCAACATGGAATGACGTGCAGAAACTGCTTGATGCAAAAACAGTGCTTGTATCTTATACCATCACTGACTCGGCTAAATATATTCTCATAGGGAGCAGGGAAACACTTGTGATGAAAAAAATAGACCCCAAAACAAACTTGGACAAAATGGTGCGTGGTTTTATTAACCAAATTAAATTCCAGAGTCCATCCATTACACAATTGGCCACTCAGCTAACCACTATTCTATGGACTCCCGTAGAGGAAGCACTGATTACTCTTGCTATACCCAACCCAGAGAAAATAATTATCATCCCAGATGGCCCGCTGTACTATTTACCTTTTGAAGCATTAGGCAACGATAAATTTTTAGTTGAGAAATATACGCTCCACTATACTTACTCGGCTGCGCTTTTATCAAATACAAATAGAAATGCACCAAAAGAAAAACCCTCGCTTATTGCTATGGCACCCGTGTTTGAAGATAAAGAAACCAATTTTGTTACCAAATCGTGTGAGCGCTTCGTAGCCTTTTCGCGTAAGGCCGATACCACCAGCCGTGCATTTAGCCGCGCTGGCGATTACATTACACCTCTTCCTGGTACCCGCTCAGAAATTCAAAAAATCAACCAGTTACATTTAGAAAAAGGAATCTTAACCGATCTCTTTCTTGAAGAAGATGCCAATGAGGAAAAAATCAAAAAAGGGGGACTCGAAAAATTTGACTACATCCATTTGGCCACTCATGGCTTTGTAAACAATCAATACCCAGAGCTATCGGGCCTGTTGCTCACACAAGATAGCAAGTCGGCAGAAGACGGTGTGCTTTATACGGGCGAAATAGTGGGGCTGAATCTTACTGCGGAATTGGTGACTCTCTCAGCGTGCGAAACTGCATTAGGAAAAAAGATACAGGGAGAAGGTGTGCGTGGATTGACAACCTCTTTTCTATTTGCTGGCGCAAAGAATGTGATTGCCTCACTCTGGAAAGTATCTGATCAAAGCACTTCTGATTTGATGATTGAATTTTATACAGAACTGCTCACAGGCAAAGATAAAGCAACAGCATTGCGGTTGGCCAAACTCAAATTAATCAAGACAGAGAATTACAATCATCCTTATTACTGGGCTCCGTTTGTACAAGTGGGTGCGAATTGAAGTAGTTGTCTGCTGCTACCAACTAGCGAATAGCAGCAGACAATCTTTCAAAATTCAAGAATAACAAACTCTGTTCTTCTGTTTGCTTTTCTGCCATCCTCTGTGTCATTGGTAGCTATCGGGTTTGATTCTCCATAGCCTTTTGCCTGTACGCGTTCACTTCCTATTCCTGCCTTTACCAAATATTCCCTTACTGATTTAGAACGATCGTGTGAGAGCTTCATGTTGTAGGCATCATCGCCCACATTATCGGTGTGGCCACCTACTTCTATAGTCATGGTGGGATTTGTTTTCAACAGATCAACGGCTTTTTCCAACTCAACATTGCTTTGTGGCGAAAGAGTTGCCTTGCCTGTTTCAAAGAATATATTGTTGATTACAATCTTTGCCCCTTTCTCAATGGGCTTTAACTCAATATCTTTTTTTATAGTTTGAAACTTAGAGGCGGTGGGCACATCAAATAATTCAGAATGAAAAAAGAAACCATCTTTGTTTGCCGATACGCTATATTTTTTACCCGCTGGCAGTACCACTAAATATTTCCCGGTGGCGCTATTGCTTTTGGTGGTGGCAATTAAATCCCCTGTATCTATATCTTCCACCATTACATAAGCCCCTACTTGTGCTTTTGTTTTTGCGTTGGTCACCACGCCCTCTACCACCACGGTGGGCGATGGACGCATAGCTTCTGGTATTTCTACTTCGTAGAGATCCAGTTGGTTCTCACTCATGTCAGTTGCTAAATAGCCGATCTCACCAGAGCCACCAATGGTAAAATAGCGATCTGTGCCTTCAGTATTCAATGGTCTTCCCAAATTAATAGGCGCAGTCCATTTTCCATTTTCAAATGTTGTTTTAAAAATATCTGCTTTACCGTAGCCAGGGTGGCCTTCGGATGCAAAATACAAAGTCTTTCCATCTTGACTAAAAAAGGGAGCCATATCAGAAAAGGGCGTGTTTACTATTCCTCCTAGATTCTGAGCAGGCCCCCATTCGCCAAAAATATTACGCTCAGTCATGTATAGGTCTTCTTCACCATAGCCATCCTTGCGTGTAGAAGTAAAAATGATGCGCGTACCGTCAGATGATATGGTGGGTTGTGAATCCCACTCTTCGCTGTTTACCACATTGCCCACATTGACAGGGTTTGTCCATTGATTACCCTCTAAGATAGAAAAATAAAGATCGCATGAACCTATTCCACCTTCCTGTCCACAGATAGTGTAGATCATGAGTTGGCCATCTGCTGAAAAACAAGGAGCTCCTTCATTATTTTTAGAATTGATCGGTTCGGGCAAGAGTTTAGGCACACTCCATCCAGTAGTTGACTTTTCAATAAAATAAAGATCTTCGTCACCTTCTTTATCGGTAGATAGCTCTTCAGCAACACCACCGTGCCGCCTAGATGTAAAATATAGTTTTGTACCTGTTGGATCGAGGGTAGGCATGTAATCATCGTAAACAGAATTGATAGTTCCCGCTAACTTTTCAGGCGACTTCATTATTTGCTTTTCACCCTTCAGCTTTGCTTGTGCCTTCGCGTAGCCCATTTTGTATTGCGCTTTGTGTCTTTGAAGGGTTCGTTTAGCCCCTTCGGGATAGCGTTTCAAAAACTCACTAAACGTTTCTACCGCTTGGTCGAATTGTTTTAATTCAGAGTGGGCTATGCCAGCTTCATAATAAAACCACGACCAATAATCGGGTTTGAGTTTTCTCAATGTATTAAATTGCTCAATAGCTTTTGCGTATAGAGCATTGTAGCGGTATGAAAGCCCCAAATAATAGAGAGCATCTTCATTTTTAGAATCACTCTTCAATGCCTCTTCGAAAAAAGGGATGGCTTCTTTGTAATTATCTTTGTCGTAAGCACTTTTACCCTGCTCATAGGCAATAAGCGAACCATCACCCACTCTTACGTTTTTCTTTTTTTGAGCAAATGAAACTGTACAAAGAGTCACGAGGGCAACTATCATTAAAATTCTCATAGGTGTTTAATTAAAAAGGTATCTCTAAAAACAATATTAGGTACTGTCAGACTGAGCTTGTCGAAGTCGTTTTTTAAAGAACGAAAGCTAACAAGGAGGTTTCGACAGGCTCAACCGGACAGAGTTTTAGAGATGCCCTGAAAGTTGAGGTAAAAAATAACCCTCCGAACAAAAGCTCGAAGGGATATTTTCTTTGAATTCAATAGTGGGTTGATCTATTATTTAGCACTCAATTTGGTGATTTTTGACTTGCGTATCATACCGCCTGATTCGAATACATATAATGCAAGCCCATCATCTGATAAATAAGCAGTGGCACCTTTGCGCGCATCAAATGATTTGTACTTGACCGTATTCAAATCATACACAGCGTAGTCGCTTTTGGGCGTGGCCAAAACAAGCGTGCTTTCTCCATAAATATATCGCCCATTGCGCGAGATAGGGGTAGAGCGTTTAAATTTACTAGATGCCGTCAAAGAGCCATCTGATTTCTTTCTAGTGCTTACGCCCTTCTCACCAAGAATCACCACTTGATCTTTATAGTCTAAAATCAAATCGGCTTCGCCAATATTATCTTCCTTCAGTGGCTTTTCATAATTTTCCTTGCCTGTTGCTACGTCCATAGAATACAATGCTTTGCCGGAACAAATCATGATGTTATTACCGAACAAAAACATATTCGTCAATCCCTTTTTCATTTTTTCAGACTCCCACAACTGCTCACCTGTGATGGCATTGAAGCACTGCACATTGTAAGGCTCTACATTTTCCATTTCCACAGTTTGCTCAATGGTCACATTTCCTTGAGGGTCTCTTTTCTTAGTCTCGTACTGTAATTCCACTTGTCCGCCTACTTGCAGCACCACCTTATCGTCCACCACGGCAAGCCCAGGAATAGCGCGTGCATCTTTTATTTCAGCCGATTGCCAAACTAATTTGCCCGTTTTAAGCTCATACTTTTTTAAGTATTGGTTGCGCTTGTTTACTAAGTCTAACACATAAACGTAATTGCCAACCACCACAGGTTGAGCCACTACGCCATAGGCACCAAACTTAGTCGCCCCCATTGGTTTTTTATTCTTCACTACGTCTGATGGGGTTTGATCGTACACTGCCGCCCATAACGGTTTTCCATCTGCATAATCAAAAGCTTGAATGCCATTCATGTACAAAAAGACCTTGTTTTCTTCTATTCGTAATTTCACCAAACGCTCTCTCGTTAAAATCTTCTTTTCCGCAACGCCTCGGTAAGTTTGATCCCATATCACATCGCCATTTTTAGAGTTGATCTTAACGATCTGATTTTTAAAACCTGAAAATATAGATGCGAGAACAGTTGCCTTCATGTTGATCATGGTAAGGTTACCATCAGGCATATATACATAGTCACCAACAATACCTTTGAATTTATCGGTTTTCCATATTTCATCGCCCGTGCGTGCTTTCACCATAGTCAAACTTTCTTTTGTGGTTACGGCAAACGCATTCAATTCTTTTATATAAATGATATTATCTTCCTCTACATTTTGAAAATTAGAGGAAATCCAAAGTAGAGAACCTGTGGTGGCATCAATGCAGGCCATTTTATCTTTGCCCATTTTACGATCAAAGACAAAAATTACTTTACTGCCCCACATGGAAATGATATCATCTACTTTTCTAAGTTCGCTTGATATTTCACTGTACTTTTTATTCCACAGAATCTCACCCGATTTATTATTGAATACGGTGATCTCTTTTCCACTGGAAGCAAATGAATAACTGTTGTCATCCTCATTGCCATTGGCGGTGTTATCAAAAGAGTGATCGATCTCTTTCTTATAAATTTCGCTCATTTCATCTTGAGCCCAGGCCGATGTAAATACACAAGCCATAACGAACATGATTACTGCTTTCTTCATAGTTTACTTGTTTTGATTGTTAATTTAAAATTTAAGTGTGTATCGGGATTTTACACGCTGCTTTTTAGGGATTTTAACATTGTCAAATTGAAGTTGGGAGAGTTTATTTTTTAATAAATTTTTTTTAGGAATATTATCCTCCCCACCTGAAACCATAAACACTGTAACTACTTTGCCTTTTCCTTCTAGTGTAAGATCAACAACAAAGTCGCCCAGTATGCTATTCTTTTTACAAAAAGCAATAAGTTCTTTTAGCTGTTTGGTTGCCATTGTAGCCAGTTGGGCTTTTATCTCGTCAACAATGATTTGCTTGGCTGCCGCAGATGGCTCATTGGGCGCGCCTCCTCCAGCATTTTCAATATCTCGGTCTTCCCTTACATCTGATGCGATTTCTTTTTTGGGAACAGAACCACTGCTCTTGTCTTCTTGCCCAAAACAAATGGCTGAAGCAACTAAGAGAGGCATTATTAAAATAAGTTTAATCAATTGATTTTTCATGCATTAGCAACTTGGTAGAACAAAATTCTTGATTTCAACTTGCTGGAACTATACCCTTGAAAGGGTATTTTTATATCAGTACTGGTACGGATGGGTCATGAGACCGAAAGTCATTTTGCTGCAAGGCATCAAGTCACAAAAGAATACCATTTTTAGTATTCGCACATTGTGCCTCTGTGGCAATAAATGAAAAGAGCTAAACGGAATGGCTACACCATATTATGCTCAAAGGCAAACTTGACCAAGCCAACCAAAGAAGTGGTGTTGGTTTTACGAAAGATATTTTTGCGGTGAGTCTCTACTGTGCGCTCGCTAATGAAAAGTTTTTCGGCTATGGCTTTGTTGGAGTATTCTTTCACGATCAGTTTCACTATTTCCTGTTCGCGCTCGGTAAGCAACTCATCTTTATTATTGCTGCTCATGTCCGTCATGATCATTTTGGTGATCTCGGGACTAATGAAAGGCATTCCGTTTTTGATTTGGCGCAAAGCAGATTTCAATTCTGATTGTTGAATACTTTTTAAAATATATCCATCCACACCTGCTTTCATGATTTGTTTGATGAGATGAGCCTCATCATGCATACTCAATAACACTCTTTTCATAGAAGGATATTTCTCTTTCACCTTCATGGCTAGTTCTAAACCCGTCATGCCTGGCAGAGTATAATCTGTCAATAACATATCGGGTTGAAGTTGAGCAATCACTTGGAGTGCTTCTTCACTAGAGCCCACTGCGGCCAACACTTCAAAGTCTGCGTCATTGTCCAACAGCGACTTCAAGCCATCCAATACGATGCGGTGATCGTCCACCAAAACAATTTTCAAAGCTGCATCCATGTTGATAAAAGTAGAGTATTGCCGTGAGGCTAAGAAATATCAAGGCAAAAATTGTGAAGGGATGTGCGCAGGCTGGTAAGTCTGGGGTCTGTTGGGCCACATAGCCGCAAATAAAAAACCTAAGAAGAGCGTGGCCAACAAAAAGAATTGTGTTATCAAGTCAATGAAGCTGATATGTAGAAAGTATAGAGTTAGAGAAATGGCAAAAGCCGCTAAAACAGAACCTACTATGCCCATAAATACCTTACCCCAACTACAGCCTGTGCAAAAGTGAGCCACACTTTTTTCCTTCAAGTGAAAGTGAAGAACGCGAACAAATGTTTCATACTGCCGCGAGCGATCTTCAAAACTGCCATCTGCTCTATAAAAACGATTGGTGATCTCAATGGTTTTTTCACCGTCCAGCGAAATAATCATTTTAAAAAAGCCATTTGACTTTGATAGGCGAACCGAAAGGATAGACGCGTAGGAAATACTTTTTTCTTCAATAGCAGATTGCAAGTTCATGCTAAACTCTGATAGCAGAATGGTGCTGGGTTTTTGCGAAACTGAATTTTTAAATACGTACTCCACAGTGCCTGTTCATTAACAAGGCAAAGATGATGCGCTCCGCATTAAGAGAGAATACCCAAAAGTGGGTATTTTTATATCCGTGCTGGTACGGATTAAACTATTGGTACGAAGTGATTTTAAAACCTCTTCAAAAAATCAAATGGTGAAACGATGGCGATGCCTCGAAAGGGATGAAGAGTGAGTAGGTCGAGGTCTCTGGTAATAATACAGGCAGCACCTATGGTCACAGCCAACGACAAAAACATATCATCTGGGTCCCGACAGGCTTTGATAGCAACGGAAGGATTTACCAACAGGCAATCGCGGCCTAATTTAATGATCGCTTCAGCTCTGTCAGCTGCGAAAATATATTTATCAAATTTTTTTCTGGCAAAGCGTGTTGCAAACTCTCGCAGTGTGTCATCGCTGATCGCAATGATCCCTTATGTTAAGCCTTTGTGGAATGCCAACGCGCTGGTTGTACCTTCTTTAAGTTGAGAACTAATCAATGCGTTAGTGTCAAAAACAAAATAGTTACGCACTCTTTTTCAGAATGGCTTCCAATATCTCTTCTGTAAGACCATTGGCCTTCGCCTTTTCTCGTATGCCTTCGAGAAAAGTTTTATATGAAGGAAGCCGCTCCTGCACATCTTTGAAATGTTTTTCCGATTCCTTTTCTGTGGGTCGCGCATAACCCAACATTGGTTCCTCCACAACAAGTGTGGTTCTATCATTCAGAGCTTCGTTCAGCAAGGTCACAATTTCCTTGCATTTCGGTTTGGAAGACTCGCGCCATTTTTTGGCAGTGGCTTTGTTTACTTCAATCACAATGCGCTCCACAACAATTTTTTATAAATATGTAAGCAAAGATAGAAATATGGGCATTTAAAATTCTGAAAAAAATAGTCACGGAGAAGCTCCCTAGGCCACAGCAGAGATGCCGATCGCCACCGAAATAATCACCGTTGTGTTCGCTCTGTCTTCTTGCGAATCTATTTCTATCGTGCCCTTGATTAAATGTAATCTTGAATTAATATTTTTCCAGCCATTGCCTTGGCTTAGTGTAAGCTTGGTTGGATCGAATCCTCTGCCGTTGTCTTCAATCGTCAATACCAACTCTTGCGGATGCTGCACCACTTGTATGGAAATAGAAGTAGCACCGCTATACTTGATCACGTTGTTCACCCACTCTTGACTGATGCGATATAAAGCAATGCGATGCTCTGAAGATAAATTGTTATTTAAGTCAAATGTCTGCACATTGATATGCACCCCGCCCGAGCGATTGATGCGCGTAGCAAATTCTTTGAGTGCTTCTTCCAATCCGCCCTTCATTAAAACTTGTGGCATCAGGTTGAAAGCGATGTCGCGGATTTCCCCGTTCATATCATTGAGCAAGGAGAGCGCATGATTAACAGAAGTTTTTTCCACGTTCTCTTTTGACAGGCCTAAGCGAACAGCTGAAATCATTTGACCTAGGCCATCATGCAAGTCAGCAGCAAAACGTTTGCGTTCTTCTTCTTGAGAACCGATCACGGCTTGGAGTTGACTTTCACGCAAGGTGGCGCGAGTGGCTTCTAGTTCTGCTTGTTGTTTTAATTGAATGCGGGTTCGGTACATAAAGCCGAGGGCGATACCACCTAACAAAACTCCCGCCAAGGAAACGATCAGTAATTTGTTTTGATCGAGCCGCGCATCCTTCAATTCATTTTCCTGTTTCAAAAATTTGATCTCACTTTCCTTTTTTTCAGTTTCGTATTTGGTTTGCATCTCCGAAAACTGTTTTGCGTTTTCATTTGAGAAAATGGAATCCTTAACATTTACAAATTTGTTAAAATAAAAATTTGCCAGTTCAGGGTTCTTCATTTGAATGTAGAGAGTGGTTAATTGTTGATAGTTGTTCACTTCAATATTGCCATGCCCTAGTTTTCTTGAAATCGTCAATACATTCAGCAATATTTTTTCAGCTTCTTTCAATTTATTTTCGGCAATTAAAAATTCTGCAAGGTGAGATTCGAATGATGCTAAACTAGATGAGTCATTGATGCTTTTACTTACTTCAATTGCTTCCAGATAAGCAGACAGAGCCTCTTTATTCCTTCCTTTCTTCATATACATTTGACCAAGGTTGCTACAAGAGGTCGCGTACCCTATTAAATTATCAGCCGTTTTGAATTTAATTT
The DNA here is from genome assembly GCA_043777495.1 of Cyclobacteriaceae bacterium. Lineage (GTDB taxonomy): Bacteria > Bacteroidota > Bacteroidia > Cytophagales > Cyclobacteriaceae > ELB16-189. The sequence continues at coordinate 15,610 of JAYWHU010000093.1, forward strand.
TTGCGATATCATAGCAGACAATAGCAGAATCAATTTTATTTAAATTGATATAATTAGAGGCCAACGCAAACATAGTAAGTGACATCGTATTGGCGTTATTTAATTTTTCACCAATAGCATAGGCACGAGATAAATATTTTCTAACCAAGACGTAATTCTTCGTATAATTACATAGCTGCCCAATGTTATTACAAGTTTGAGCGATGTAAGGTAAAATGTTTAACTCTTCATATATTTTTAATACTTGAAGTTGAAGCTCCAAGGCTTTATTGTATTCCTTATTTTCAGCTTTTACTACTGCTATTTTACTTAGGCTAGAGGCAATATCTTTTCTATTGCCCAATTTCTTTCGGATTGCAAGTGACGGCTCAAAGTTTTCAAGTGCCAATTTCAAATTACCTCCCCTGTAATAAACGATGCCAATGTCATTATACCCTTGAGCTATCCATTTTTGATTATCTGACTCCTTTGCTTCGTTCAGTAGATCAGTGGCATACTTTAACGAGCTTTTCTTATCCCTATCTTTTAGAATCCAAGTCAATTCAGAGTAAGCCCAAAAGCGAATTGTGTCAATTTTTGAAGCGGTAAGTGATTTTAGACTGTCTAGATATTTGTCTTGCGAGTACGAAAAGGAATATGAAAAGGCTGTTAAAGCCAAGGCTAGCACAAGTATTTTTTTCATTCAGTAGGCTTAGGAAGCCAAAAAACGACATTCCTACCTTCAAAAGCTAAAATGTAAGGCATAATTGAGGTCTTCTTTGAAATATCCTCCATTATTTGAAAACCCCGTTTGGATAAGTGGGCGGCTTTTGCCGATATTTGCAATCCCTTTTTGAAAAGGGCTAAAAAACGAATTTTTATGGCACGGGTTTGTCAAATTACAGGAAAGAGACCACAATCAGGCAACAAAGTTTCGCACGCGAACAATAAAACGAAGCGCAAATTTTACCCTAATCTTCAAACTAAGAGATTCTTCATACCTGAAGAAGATAAGTGGATCACATTGAAACTTTCAACCAAAGCAATCAAAACCATCAATTTGAGAGGGATTTCGGCTGTTTTGAAGGAATCAAAAGAAAAAGGCCTTTACACCGCCTAACATTTTTTAAAAAACTACCACCATGGCAAGGAACAAAAACAGGATACAGGTAATTTTAGAGTGCACCGAGCACAAGACCAGCGGCCTTCCAGGCATGAGCCGCCACATTACCACCAAAAACAGAAAGAACACTACGGAGCGTATTGAACTGAAAAAATACAACCCAGTGATGAAAAAATATACACTTCACAAAGAAATTAAATAGTCATGGCAAAGAAAGTTGTTGCATCCCTCAAGAAAACAGACGGTAAAAACTACGCAAAGGTGATCCGCGCTGTACGCTCTGAAAAAACAGGCGCTTACATTTTCAAATCAGAAATTGTGACCACCGACTTAGTAAAAGACACATTAGCCAAAAAATAATTGGCTGAGATAAAAAAATTTGAAAGTCCCCAAGTGGGACTTTTTTATTTAAGAGCAAGGCGTCAAGAACACCTTGTTAGTAAGATTAAGATAGAAATTAAGTGGCTCTATGACGGATAGAGTGGGTGATTACTGAAAGTGCTATTCGATAAGATACTATTGGACTAGCAATTAACCTTAGTAGAAATTTTTGTGCCTGTGGAACTCTAACCTTATTACCTTATTTATAGAGAGCCAAAATAAGGTAATAAGGTTGGACATAGTTTCATGAAACGATTTTTCTACTAAGGTTAAAGCCTACTTAAAATTGGCAATGCCAAAGGCATGGCCTTGCCATTAAAATTTTATCAACGTATAATGGAGCCAATTAAGTTGAAAGGCTCTGTCAAATCTAAAATCGTAAATCTAAAATCTAAAATAGAGATGTCTTTCTTCGGTAATCTGTTTTCAAAAGAAAAAAAAGAATCGCTCGATCAAGGTCTTCAAAAGACTAAGGAGAGTTTTTTTGGTAAACTGGGTAAAGCCATTGCAGGCAAATCTTCGGTAGATGAAGAGGTATTGGACAACCTCGAAGAGATTTTGGTTTCTTCGGATGTAGGAGTGGACACTACATTGAAAATTATTCAGCGCATAAAAGCCCGTGTGGCCAAAGACAAATACCTTGGCACGGCAGAGTTGGACGCCATCTTAAAAGACGAAATCGCTTCTCTTCTATCTGAAAATAATTCGGATGACTTACAAGATTTTGAAACGCCAGCAGGTGTAAAGCCGTATGTGCTGCTGGTAGTGGGCGTGAATGGTGTAGGCAAAACAACAACTATCGGCAAGCTATCAGCTCAGTTCAAAAAGAAAGGAAAGTCGGTAGTGCTAGGGGCAGCAGATACATTTCGCGCTGCAGCGGTGGAGCAATTGAAATTGTGGGGCGAACGCGTAGGCGTACCAGTAATTGCGAAAGGCATGAATACCGATCCATCTGCAGTTGCTTTTGAAGCCGTGCAAAAGGGAGTGGAGATGGGTGCCGATGTGATCATCATCGATACCGCAGGCCGCCTGCACACCAAAATCAATTTAATGCAAGAGCTTTCCAAGATCAATCGCGTGATTCAAAAAGTGATACCCAACGCACCGCACGATGTGATGTTGGTATTGGATGGCAGCACAGGGCAAAATGCGGTGGTGCAAGCGCGTGAGTTCACCAAGGCTACAGATGTAACTTGCTTGGCAATTACTAAATTGGATGGCACAGCCAAAGGCGGAGTGGTGATCGGCATCTCTGATGAATTTAAAATCCCCGTAAAATATATTGGCGTGGGCGAAAAGATAGAAGACCTACAGACTTTTAACAAGAAAGAATTTGTGGATTCTTTGTTTAAGAGAATCAGCTAATTTTTTGAGGAGGCTTGCTGTCTCAAGATATTTTCGTTGTCTATCCTATCACAGACAGATGAAAATCCTATCAATATGATAGCTTAGGCCAAGCTTTCTGATAGGATTATTGATTGATAGCTCTGAATTGGCTCTTTTCAGAAATTAATTCTTAGCCCGAAGAGGCGGAGTCTCTCTCCAACCAAACCGCCAAAACAATTGATAATTAAATCCCCAGTACGGGGCTTGCTCCACCAATCCGTAACCAGGCATGTCATACGTTTTTAATAAACCCTCGCTACTGACAGAGGGTGCAAATTTTAATCGAGCTGTGTAGCCCATCCAAAAACCGCTTACGATTTTTACTCGTAGCCCTGAAGTGATTTCAAGCCAATGGCCGCTCAAACTGCTGTTCGATTCATCAGCTGCAATGGTAGAAAATCCTTTGTAAAAAACAGGGTTTTGATATTGCACCGACTCGCGGAAAGATGACAGGCCATAGCGAAAGCCAAAGAAGAACATATTCTTGTCTGGGTCTTTCAAAAGAAAATTAATGTCGGTGCCAATGCGCAAGTAGGTGCCTGCGTTTTGATAATTACCATTGCCCAGCGATTGATCTACAGCCCAATACCCATAGTCGACAGTGAAATAGTAGCGCGAAAAATCCGTATCGAAATTAACTTCCCATCCTTTAAATGAATGATCGCGGCTTCGGATGAACGAAATGACATCTGTGCCCACGCGAATCCCCGTGGGCAAAAATTTATTCTTCACCGTATCTAACGGGGATTTTATTTTACTTTTTTTCTCGCTTTCTTCTTGGCAGAAAGCAGGAGTATTTAAGCTGATTGCTAGAACGATGCTAAAAAAATACTTGCACATTGGTAACACCTTTTAGCAATCTGTTATTGGTTAATTTATACTTAGTAGAATCAAAACTCGTGGAGGTCACTTTCAAATCTAAAAAATAAGTATAAGCACCACATTTCTGTGAGATCACCCTGCTTTCATTAGAAAAACTTAATTGGATGCTGTCTTTTCTGAGAATAACGCCCGACTTTGACTGGATGTTGAATACATATTTAACTGATTTCTTTTGGGGGTTAATGGGTAAGGTAACGGAGGTGTACTGTTTATCTTTAACAAATTTTATGTAGGCCGAATCAATGTCGGATACCCAAACAGAAGTAAAAACAAGGGCGGAGTCAACAACGCTTTTAAGCAAAGTAATTTTATCGGTCTTCGTTTGTTTAAAGTCGATTTTGATAGATGTGGTTGCCGTTATCAAACAGTCTGTCTCGGTGAAGCACGAAACGCTGAAGAGTAGCAATAAAATGAAAAGAAATAACCTGGCCACAATCCTTTTTATGCAAATATAGGTGATGAAACGAACTTGCCACCCCTGCCTGTCCGGTAGGCAGGCATTGAACCCCTTCGGGCAATGTCATTAAGTTAAGAGTAGTTGAGTGTAAAAAATAGTGCCAAGGTACTATAGTTTTGAGGTGTCGAATCTTAAAACCACCCTCGCCCCATGCAAGAAACAAATTTAAAAATTATTGCCAGACTAAAACGTTTTGTAAGGGCAATATCTTCCCATAACGAGATGCTGCAACGATTCAGTGTTTCCGATGAACATTTTGTCCGTGACAGGAAACTTCCTTTTTCAAAGTTGGTGCTGTTCATTGCTAAACTCTGCAAAAAGTCACTCAGCATCGAACCGGAAAAGTTCTTTGAGGAAACCGGTGATCCCATGGGGTGTTCCGTGAGTGCTTTCGTTCAGCAACGTGGTAAACTGAGGTCTCATTTTTTTAGTTGCTGGAACAAGGTCCTGCTGAGCAGTTTTTATTTATACTACGGCAAGGCTGTCAAGCGATGGAAAGGGTATCGGGTTATTGCAGGGGATGGCTCTGCAATAAGCCTTGTCAATACACCTGCTTTGAGCCGTTACTTCGGTGGGCAAAGCAACCAACACGCTGATTTCGTACAGGCCAAGGCATTTTATCATTATGATGTACTCAATGAACTTATCTTGCTTGCAGAAATAAAGCCCTATCGATGTGGGGAATTGAACATCGCCTATAGAGCGGTAGAGGAAACCCAAGAAGACATGGTCATGATCTATGACCGTAATTTCAGCAACTACAAAATGGTGGCCCTGCACTTATGGCAGAGAAAAGAAAGGAAGTTTGTGATACGTGCAAAGGAATAGCAGAACATGATCAAAGCTTTTATCCAAAGTGGCAAGCCTTCTTCTGTTGTTGATATGCAGCCTACCCCCGAGGCGATAAAAGGGTTAAATAAAAGTGGTTTTGAGATAACTAAAGACACATTGGTTCGAGTAAGATTGGTGAGGGTTGAACTACCAAACCCGATAGAAGTATTGATCACCAATTTATGGGAAGAGCAAGGCCATCCAGTAGAAGAGTTTAAAGATCTATACTTTATGCGCTGGGGGGTAGAGACCAATATTTCAACACAAAAAAATATCCTGCAGTTAGAATCCTTCAGCGGGCTGAGCGTTTTTTCTGTTTTGCAAGACTTTTATGCCACTGTAATGATGACCAACCTCCACTCCATACTCATCAAAGAGGCACAACAGACTGTGGCAAGCACACCAACGGAAAGAAAATACCCCGTCAAGATCAACGGGAACAAATCCTTTGGAAAGCTCAAGGTAAACCTTGTGCACTTGTTTGTGCACAACGACCCTCAACTGATTCTGCAAAAGCTCCATGACCATTTTATAAGGGATGTTTTGCCTGTCCGGAAAGGGAGGTCATTTAGGCGGGTGAGAAAAAATATTCAATCAAAAAGCAAGTATAAAACTTTTACAAACTTCAAACCCGCTTACTGAAATGGCCCCTTAACTTAATGACATTGCCCAGCGGGGTTCTTTACATAAATTAAATACGTTTGCCCTGACTACAAAGACATATCTTCTTAATGCATTAGATACATTAGGTTGGGATGCACTTGTAGGTACCATCAGCCAGGGATAGAAGTGGAAAGCCCACAGCGAAGGGTTGGCTTGCGCGATGGGGCGAGGACTTGGAACGCCCGCCTGACCGGACGGGCAGGGATAGCCCAGTGTTCCGCATAGGCGGACGCCTTGCGTGGAAGGCTGCAAAAAAACACAAAAAATGTTCGCCTATTTGATAGTAATCAAAAATTGCCTTATACTTGCATCATCATTGCGGTCTCATCAGGCCACCAATCAATAAATAATCTGCTTTCTTTGTTCTTCTTTCACTGATCGAATCTGTAAATACTTTTGTTTTCTGCTGTCTTGCAGCACGTTCAATAAATCTTAATTTTTTTCAACCCATCCATTTAATCACTCATGCATACACTTGACAACCTCAATGTCATGCTCATTTCTGAGCTAAAAGAAATTGCCGAAAGCATTGGCGTAAAGAATGCCAAAAAATTAAACAAGGAAGACCTTGTATATAAAATCCTAGATCAACAAGCTGCTGCAGCGGAAAGACCTGCGCCCAAAAGGCAAGCCGCAGAGCCAGATGCAGAGCGTAAAATGCGCCCACGCAAACGCGAAAATGTAGCCCCTGCCCCTGCTGAAACACAAATTGAAAAAGGAAACGAAGAAGAGAGCAGCGAGGAAATGCTCAAATCATTGGACTTTGAAGTCGATCAAAGTGTAACGAGTTTTGAGGAATCTAGTGAAGCAATTGAATCGGAAGCTCCATCGGGCAATGTGGAGACGCCTGTGCGAAATGAAAGGAATGAAAACCGCGAAGGACGCCCGCAGCATCAAAACCAAAACCCTAATCAACAACCTAGGCGCGAAAACTTGGTGAAAGATTTTGATGGTGTTGTGTCTAATGAAGGTGTATTGGAGATCATGCAAGATGGCTATGGCTTCTTGCGTTCTTCTGATTATAATTATTTGGCCAGCCCCGATGATATTTATGTATCTCCTTCGCAAATCAAATTATTTGGTCTGAAAGTAGGTGATACGGTGCGCGGCCAAATTCGCCCACCCAAAGAAGGCGAAAAGTATTTTGCTCTATTGAAAGTAGATAGTGTAAACGGAAAGACTACTGAAGAAATTCGTGACCGTGTAGCGTTTGAATATTTGACTCCACTCTTCCCCGAGCAAAAGTTGAAGCTCAGCACTACGCATGATAACATGTCGATGCGCATCATGGATCTTTTTTCTCCGATAGGAAAAGGTCAACGTGGAATGATTGTGGCGCAACCCAAAACAGGTAAGACTGTTTTGTTGAAAAACATTGCCAACGCCATTGCAGAAAATCATCCCGAAGTTTATTTGATCGTGTTGTTGATTGACGAGCGACCTGAAGAGGTAACAGACATGGCTCGCAGCGTACGCGCAGAGGTAATTGCTTCTACTTTTGATGAGCAAGCCGAGCGTCACGTGAAAGTAGCGAGCATTGTTTTGGAAAAAGCAAAACGCATGACCGAGTGCGGGCATGATGTGGTGATCTTGTTGGATTCAATCACTCGCTTAGCGCGAGCTTACAATACCGTTGTTCCTTCATCAGGTAAAATTCTTTCTGGTGGTGTGGATGCGAATGCGTTGCATAAGCCAAAACGCTTCTTTGGTGCAGCCCGTAAAATTGAAAATGGTGGCTCACTCACCATCATTGCCACTGCGTTGATCGATACTGGTTCTAAAATGGACGAGGTGATCTTTGAAGAATTTAAAGGAACGGGTAACATGGAGTTGGTGCTTGATCGCAAACTTTCTAACAGAAGGGTTTACCCTGCTATTGATGTACCCGCTTCTGGCACAAGACGCGAAGATTTATTGATGAAAGAAGAAGAGCTACAACGCGTATGGATCTTGCGCAAGTTCATGGCCGATATGAACCCGGTGGAAGCAATGGAATTCTTGCAATCTAAAATGAAAGGCACGAGGAACAACGAAGAGTTCTTGATTTCGATGAATGGGTAAATTTTAAATGGCTACAGGCCGCATGCTTCAAGCTGCTTGGAGTCGGTAGCTTGAGGCGTAGCTCGTAGCTTGGCACTTATTGACCGTGTGTCAGACTGAGCTTGTCGAAGTCGTTTTATAATAAAGCAGGTTTCTACACGCTCAACCTGACAAGGTTTTTAGATACGCCTTAAGCCAAAACAGGAATAGGTGGCTTTTCACCTAACAATCTCAACTGCTCTGCATGAGCTACAATAGCCTCAAAGAAAGTATCCTTTGATTTGTACGGAAGACCAAACTCTTTGGTAGTCTGCTCCACAATCTTTGCCACTTCGCGATAATGCACATGGCAGATATTTGGAAAGAGGTGATGTTCTACTTGATAATTCAAACCGCCAACGTACCAAGAAAATAATTTTTCTCTATGACCAAAGTTGGTGGTCGTGTGCAATTGATGAATGGCCCAGTTGTTTTCTAAATTTCCTTTGTTATCGGCCACAGGGTATTCCGTGCCTTCAATCACGTGTGCTGGCTGAAAGATAATGGCTAAAATAAAACCTGAAACATAGTGTGCTGTTAAAAACCCAATCAAAACTTGCCACCACGCAAAGGGTAAAATCAACAAAGGCAAAACAAACGCATAGCCATAGTAAATAACTTTACTTATCAACATGGTTGACCATTCAAAGGCCGCAGATGATTTTTGTTTTTTTACCAAACCATCTTGTTCGTACTTTATCAATCGCTGATAGTCTTTAAACAAAACCCACACTAGTGTCATCAACCCATAAAAGAACCACGCATACAAATGTTGAAACTTGTGAATGGGTCTCCATTCTGACCCGGGTGCCATGCGCAATACTCCTCGTGGACTAATGTCCTCATCTACATCGTGCACATTGGTGTAGGTGTGGTGAAGCACATTGTGTTGAATCTTCCAATTGAAGGCATGTCCACCAACTACATTTAAAGAGAGGCTTAGTAGATTATTTACCCACGCCTTTGTTGAGTAAGAACCATGATTGGCATCGTGCATAACCGAAAGGCCAATGCCCGCCATGCCCATTCCGGTGATCACACAAAGGCCTAGCAAAACCCAAGTGTTGGTGAAAAGACCACTAAGAATTAAAATGAATGGAACAAAATAAAGAGAGAACATGAAAATGGTTTTGAAAATCATTTCTGCATTGGCAGTACGCTCAATTTTATTGCTCTTAAAATAAGAATTCACTCGCTGGTTAAGAGTGACAAAAAAGTCTTGTTGATTGGCTGCAAACTTAAGGCTAAGATTCATTTAATCTCTTATTAGTATATGGCCTAAAGGTAGGCAATGCCACTTGGATTAACGCCCGTTCGTGTAGTAAAAAATTGAGAAACCAATCAAATGAAGTGGAATCGCTTACAACTCAGCAAGTACCGTTTTCCCTCCCTTAGTAATGTCTCCTACTTTAACCACAATCTTGGCATCAAGAGGAAGGAAGATATCAACGCGCGAACCGAACTTGATAAAACCAAACTCATCTCCTTGATCTAGTGGCTGGTCTTCTTTTACATACCATTTGATGCGCCTTGCCAAGGCGCCCGCTATTTGGCGGAAGAGGATCTCCGTTCCGTTTTTCATTTTGGCAACCACGGTGGTGCGCTCATTTTCTGTGCTTGATTTAGGATGCCACGCTACCAAGTATTTTCCGGGATGATATTTGAAGTATGAGATTGTTCCAGCAACTGGCATTAGGTTAACGTGCACGTTGATGGGTGACATGAAAACAGAAATTTGTTTTCGTTTTGATTTTAAATACTCAGTCTCCTCTACTTCTTCTATCACCACCACTTTGCCATCGGCAGGGGACAATACTTGCTTCTCGTTTTTTTGCACTTTAAAAACGGGGATACGAAAAAACTGGAGGATGAGCAAGTAAAAAGCAATGCTGATTATAATGACAGAATTTTGAACAATGGGCTGAGGAAAAAAATAATACACGGCCCAATTGAGTGCAAACAAAACTATCAGCAAAACAAAAAGTATGGTGCGGCCTTCGCGATGAATGGTCATTGAGGGTGCGGTTAAAAAATTAGTCTGCAAAGGTAATCATTAGAGGTTATTAGATAAAGGTGAATGATGAAGTTCTGAAAATTTATGTAGGTGAATTCGGCAAGGGATAGAAGTGGAAAGCCTCCCTCGGCTGCGCTCGGGATGAACTCTGCGCGTTGAAAAGCCGAGGGAGCTTGGAACGGATAGCCCGGTGGCCACTGCGTCTCGCTTGGCCATGACGCCCAGTTTGAATTTTTTATAATCATAAGACTCGATTATTTTTTCATATACATATAATCCGTAATCAACGCCAACAATGCCTTCACGCCTGTTACAAATGATTTTTCATCGATCATGAAATCGGCAGTGTGATGCACAGGTTGTTTTTCTAATTTCATATCAGTAGGGTAGGCGCCCAAAAAGAAAAAGAGACCTGGCACTTTTTGTTGGAAGAAAGAAAAATCTTCTGCCATGGTAACAGCTTGGGTTTGTAATACATTTTCTTTGCCTGCTGCGCGTTGCAAACTTGGGGTCATTAGTTGCGTCAACGCAGGATCATTGTAGGTTACGGGGTAGCCAGTGGTGATAGTCGCCTCGGCTGTTGCGCCCGATGCCTCGGCAATTTTTGCAACGGTGAGTTTGATTTTTTCGTGCAGCTTCGTACGCATGGCCACATCAAACGTGCGGATGGTGCCTTCCATAGTGGCCACCTCGGGAATGATGTTGCCGCGGTTGCCCGAGTGCAAACTGCCAACAGTAATGATCACGCCTGCCTTGGTCAATTCTGTTTGTCGGCTTACAATAGTTTGAAGGCCGAGAACAATCTGACTCGAAATAGTGATAGGGTCAACACCGTCCCACGGAGTTGCTCCATGCGCGCCTTTGCCTGTAACTTTAATTGATAATCCATCCACGGCTGCCATCAAGCCTTCAGCACGACAAGCAATTTTACCACTTGGAGTTAATGATTGTACATGCAAACCAAACACAACATCTACTTTCGGATTTTCCAGCACGCCTTCTTTTACCATCAACTCTGCACCTGATGTTCCTTCCGCTGCAGGCGCTCCTTCTTCCGCAGGTTGAAAAAGAAATTTCACCGATCCTTTCAACTCACTTTTGTTTTTAGAAAGTATTTCGGCCACGGCCATCAAGATGGACATGTGAGCGTCATGCCCGCACGCGTGCATCACACCAGTCTCTTGTCCATTGAAAATTACTTTTTCTTTGGAAGCGAAAGGTAAACTGCTTCGTTCAGTTACAGGCAATCCGTCCATATCGGCACGAAGGGCGATGACAGGGCCAGGTTTATCACCTTTCAGCAAACCGACCACGCCAGTCTTGGCAACGGGATATTGTACTTCGATGCCCAATGATTTTAAGTGCGCCACAATGTAGGCGCCTGTTTTTGTTTCGCGGTTGGATAACTCTGGGTACTGATGAAAATGCCTGCGCCATTCTATCAATTTCGGTTCGATGTCTTTCGCCTCTTGTTCCATCTTAGCTTGAAGCTTGGGATTGGTTTGTGCAAGACTGCCGATAGCTATTACTGAAAAGAGAAGAGTGTATAGTTTTTTCATTGTTGGATTTTTTTAACTGGACTTACGCAAAGCAACGAAACAAATGTCAGACTGAGTTTATGGAAGTCAATTCTATTTGTTTTGTGCGTAAGTGCAAGTAATAAATATACGTTAGTCATTTGAAATAAACCGGCAATTTTTTTAAATGGTAGGAGTAGAAAAAAATGCCTAGATTGTTATTGCCCTCATTAAATCTGTGGAGAATAACGATGACACTCCACCAAATGATCGTTTACCAACCCACACGCTTGCATGTGCGCATAAATCACTGTGCTGCCTACAAACTTAAACCCGCGATGAATTAAGTCTTTGCTCAATGCATCTGATTCTTTAGTGGTGGCAGGTACTTCTTTCATGGTCTTGCGCTTATTAATAATCGGTTTACCATTTACAAATCGCCAAATATAGTTGTCAAAACTGCCGAATTCTTTCTGCACTTTTAAAAACTGTTTGGCGTTGGTTACAGCAGCGTAGACTTTCAAGCGGTTGCGCACAATGCTAGGATCAAGCAAGATTTTTTCTAATCTTTTTTCTGTGAAGCGCGCCACTTTCGTGGGATCAAAATCAGCAAAATTTTTTCGATAGCCTTCACGCTTTTTTAAGATGGTGGACCAACTGAGGCCTGCTTGTGCACCTTCCAATATCAAAAATTCAAAATGGACGCGGTCGTCATGTACGGGCATGCCCCATTCTTCGTCATGGTATTTTTTATACTCATCAAAACCTAGGCACCACGGACAACGGAAGATTTCTTTCATATCGATAAAATTAAATTTGATTTAACACAAAGGCACTAGGACACTAAATTACACTAACTAATTTAGTAACAATAGTGTCTTCGCATCTTTGTAGCAAAGGGTCAATGAGGTTTCAATTTAAAATATGTACCTTCAACCACTCATTAAACCAATGCGGCTATCTTTTTTTATTGGATGGATTTTTTGCTGCCAATTGGGTTGGGCGCAGTTTAGGGAACATCCTTTACCCATCATATATGAAATCCCTAAACTTGTAAGTGCCAAGCCTTCCACTTTTTCTTTTTTTGGAATGTATGCCGATCCTGCCCAAACTTTTAAATATCAGTCGCCAACCCCAGCATCTACTTACAATTTTAATGGTAGAGATCAATCTTCGGCAGCATGGATAAACAGCGTGACCTCGCAATCGTATGGCAATGGAAAATTTGGCACCTATTATTATTGGGATGTGCAGGGCAACTTGCAAGGCACGCGCGGCTTTATTGATATCTCAGGGAAAAATAAAAGGGGGTTGAAGCTATTGTTTCCGTGGAGGTAATTTAAAGTAAGATTTACAAAACAAGAAATACGAGATTATAGAATGTTCGCAGAAGAATTTGCCCCGAAGAAAAAAAAATTCTCTCCCAAAGAAGCACTTGTCAAAATCCAATCGTATTGTGCCTACCAAGAGCGATCGCACAAAGAAGTAAAGAACAAGCTGTATGAGTACGGGCTTTATTCAAGCGAAGTAGATGAATTGATCTCTACGTTGATTGTGGATGGGTTTTTAAACGAAGAACGATTTGCCAAAGCTTTTGCTGGTGGGAAATTTCGCATCAAGAAATGGGGGCGATTGAAAATCAAGCAAGAGTTGGAGATGCTTGGATTAACAAAAAGAAATATTGCCACGGGCTTGAAAGAGATTGACTCTTCTGATTATTCTAAAACACTCAAATCGTTGATAAAGAAAAAAGCATCACTCACCGCAGAATCTAATCCATTCAAGAAAAAAAATTTGGTTGCTAGATTTGTGATTGGCAAAGGGTATGAAGCGGAGATGGTGTGGGAGATGGTGAAGGAGGTTGTTGAATAGTTTCTGGTTGCCCGTTTCCAGTAATCCTGGAGACGGGTAACCTATTAAAATGCCACCACTTCTGCCCCTCTCGGATTGAGCAGGTATGAGTTTACCAAATTTTGCACTACCCGATTATCTTTTCCAAGCTTGATAAAATTCTTGGCAGATTCTATATCCCCGATAGATTCGGTTCTATCAAAAAAACCAAACCCCAAATAATTCCCGTTCTCTACCAGCACCAGCGATTTTTCTTCCCCCCTTCTTCCTTGCCCAATGATTGCCACCGATTCACCTACTTCAAAAAACGAGTTGATTGATTTCTGTGCGCGCTTGTTATATTTTTTTACGGATTCTATTCCTTGGCACGCACCTTTGCAAGTTCCCGATTGGTGACTGAAGCACAATCCTTTTGCCAATTGCAAGCCGCTGAGTTTAGGGCAAAGATCAAACTCTCTTACCTTCTCCCACATAAAATTCCATGCATCGCCTTTGGAAGTAAAAGTGATCAGAGGCTTCGTGCCTTTCTTTATGATGTTCACACAAAAACGTAAGTAACCATTGCGATCTTCGTAATCAAACACACCCCACTCTTCTACTTTGTATTTTTGGGCAAGGTTGTATTTGGGCCACAGCCTCCGTATCTCTTGCGATTCTAAAATTAAGGCAATCAATTCGCTGCCGGTAAGTTCATAAGTGATGTGGTGGATCTCATTTCGAATATTCGATCTACTCCATTCTCGCGCCTCTCCTGTAAAATGACCAGCAATTCTTTTTTTGATATTAAGGGCTTTGCCTACATAGATGACCTGCCCATGACTATCTAAAAAATAATACACGCCCGCCTTGGCAGGAAGCTTATCAAAATCTTCTTTAGGTAAATTGGGCGGAAGGATGGTTTCGCCAGAGTTTCTTTTCAATGCTTTTACAATCACCCCAGTGGTATCTCGCTGAAGCAGGATGGAAAATATTTTAGCCGTAGCTTGTGCGTCTCCATTTGCACGGTGCCGTTCAGGTATATTTATACCGAGGCTTTCAGCTAATCGGCCAAGGCAGTAAGATTCCAATCCTGGAATTATTTTTCTGCCTAACCGAACGGTGCAAAGTTTTTTCGTTTGCCAGTTGACACCAACACTTTCAAATTCTTTTTTTAGAAAACTATAATCGAAATGCGCATTGTGGGCTACAAACACACGGTCTTTTAATCGTTCTAGAATTTCATTAGCTACCTCTTCAAAGGTGGGCGCCTTCTCAACCATCTTAGACGTAATCCCTGTAAGGCCCGTAATGAAATAGGGGATTTCTCTCCCTGGATTTAAAAGTGTTTGAAAGGTATCTGTAATGCGTGTGCCATCATGGTGGTAGATGGCCAGTTCGGTAATGCGGTGATTAGCAGCGTAGCCCCCAGTAGTCTCGATATCAACAATGGCGTACATAAATGACTGCTAAGACACGAAAGTAAGTATTGAATTTGAGTGCGCAATACTTTTGTTAGGCTAAACTTTTTTCAGTCAGAATAGCAGATAATTGACCAGCCCAGCACGCGCCAGAAAATAAAAGCTTACGCTTTCCTAGGAGGCAACTCAAAAGCTTTGGCCTCGTGCTCAAATTTTTCTTTATGAGAACCATCACAAAACGGTTTGTTGGCCGAGTGGCCACAGCGGCATAAGGAAACTACGGTGCGGCCTTGCAGATTGTATGCGTTGCCGTTGGCATCTAGTATTTCAAAGTCGCCATCTACTTTTACAGATCCGTTGTTGTTGATGATTAATTTGGTCATAAATAAATTAGTAAGTGCGAAAGATACATCTCACAAATGGCAACCACAAAGTCTATCGGTGAAATACAGTGGACGATACAATATAACCCGCTTTGATTTCCAACAGCTCACCCACGTAGAGATCTGCTTCTCCGCTCACACGCCTGATGTATTCCATAAATACCCTATCTTCGTGAGGGGTCAATCGAGTGACCTCATAACTTAATGTAGGCAGTCGCGTAAATGCATCTTGCCACCATGTCCGCAAGGCATCTTTCCCTTTTATTAATCCATTCGTCTCGGGCTTTCGCACTTTAAGCTTGGGACTATAATGAGTCGCCTCGTCATGATACAATGCCAACAGTTTTTCTAAGTCGTGTTCGTTAAAGGCTTCAAACCATTTTAACGCTAGGGAGGATAATTCTTCGTTTCGCATAATGTATTGCAAAGTTAACCTAAGCGATTAAAAAAGGGAAAGCGCGCCTTCACATTAAAACAACTTCAACTGAAACTCTTCCTCCTTGCGAGGCTTCCACATAACTTCTGTAAAATTAGAAAGCGAAATGCCCAATAGCCGAACTTTCTTATCAAACAAATCTGTATTGCTCAACAATTGTTTGGCTGTTGACTCAATCATTTCCAAATCATCTATGCCTTCTTCAAAAGATTGGCTGCGGGTGATTTGTTTAAAATCGTGGTATTTGATTTTGAGCGTGATGGTTCTCCCTTTCAGTTGATAGCGTTTCAATCGAGATTGCACCATGCTCGCGATTTTCTCTAACTCCGCATTCATTTCTGCTAGCGTGGTGAGATCAAATGAAAAAGTATCTTCCGCACCTACCGATTTTGTTTCGCGATCAGGTTGCACTTCGCGCTCATCTATGCCGCGCACGATCTTGTAGAAAAATTTTCCCGGTTTGCCAAAGTGCTTGATCAATTCTGCTTCGGTTAATTTTTTCAAATCGGCACCTGTGTGTAGGTTCATCTTCTTCATTTTCTCGGCCGTTACTTTGCCTACGCCAAAAAATTTCTCCACGGGCAGCGTCTCCATAAAAGAAGTGAGCCGCGAGGGGCCAATGAACGTGAGCCCATCTGGCTTGTTCATATCAGACGCAACCTTGGCCGCAAACTTATTCACTGATACTCCTGCGGAGGCAGTCAATTGCAATTCATCTTTGATAGCTCTTCGAATCAACTTCGCTATCTCAATAGCCGAACCGATATTTTGTTTGTCTTGCGTTACATCCAAGAACGCTTCATCTAGCGAGAGCGGCTCGATCAAATCTGTATAGCGATGAAAAATTTCCCTGATCTGCCGCGATACTTCTTTATATACATCAAACCGCGGCCGCACAAAAATCAACTCCTTGCAAAGTTGCTGTGCCAACTTGCTCGACATGGCCGAGCGCACACCAAACTTGCGCGCCTCATAGCTGCAAGTGGCCACTACGCCACCTCTGCCAATGGGCGAGCCTCCCACGGCAATCGGCTTTCCGCGATAGTCAGGATTGTCGCGTTGCTCCACCGAAGCATAAAACGCATCCATATCAATGTGGATGATCTTACGAAAACTTTTGGGAGCAGCTTCTTCCATCATGCAAATATAAATTATGGATGATCATCAGAATCATTTTAAAAATTTGGGCGGCAGCCGGGCTATCCGCTACAAGTCCTCGCTCGTTCCTCGCTGCGGGCTTTTCGCTACTATCCCTGCCGCGTATGGTGCTTTAAAAAAAACACTTTGATATTTTAGCGTGTGATGAGTGAAAGATTCTCACAAACTATTTGCCCAGACGATTGTGCCAATTTGAACAACATGGGAGAGATAAACTATTTTTATTACTCAGAGTAACAATATGCCTGCCTATTCGTCATTTACAAAATAGCTCTCAACTAAAATTAATCCGCATAAATGAAAAGTTTAGACATAATTTTTTTAATAGGAACAATAACAATAGTATCTTTTTTGATCCTAATACCCAAGCGGATTAATGGTCTTTTAAAACTCCTTAGTTTTTTTATTGTCTTGCTAGCACTTGTACAACTTTTGATCAATGGCTTTTACTGGCATTTCCTCCCAAGTTATTTACTGATATTATTTATAGTAATGATAGCTATTTTCTTAAAAGATAGCAGTAAAATAAAAAAGAGACTCTTACAGTTTATCATGGTGTTTATGCTTCTAGCCTCAATACTTCCTTGGTCAATTTTTCTACCTATTCCAGAATTGACAAAACCTCAAGGTGATTATAAAGTAGGTACTAGAATTTTTCGGTGGGTAGATTATAATAGAGCTGAGCAGATAACTTCAGACTTAAATGACAAGAGAAATGTGGTGGTTCAGGCTTGGTATCCAACCGAACAAGATGTAAAAGGCACTCATTCAAGTTATTTGGACGGAATGAATAATTTACCAGAAAAAATTGGAATATTACCAAGATGGATATTTGCACACTATGACCAAATCAATCCATATGGGATCATAAATGCACCCATATCTAAAGCACAAAATCAATGGCCTGTCATCATTTTTTTGACAGGAAATGGTGCCTCCCGCGCCTTTTATACAAGCCTTGTAACTGGGCTGGCCAGCTTTGGCTATGTGGTTTTAGCGATCGATCATCCCTATGAGGCTATGATTACACAACTTGCAGATGGTAAGATTGTCACCACGATTGAAGATCACTCAAACGATGGGCCTGACCTCACTAAATTCATGAAAGGACGCCTCGACACACGAATTGCCGATATACAGTTTGTAATAAATCAATTAGGCAATCCAAAAGGATCTCCCAGTAACTTTTTATCATCTCTTGATCAAAACCGTATTGTCATAACAGGTCATTCTTTGGGTGGCGCTACTGCTGCTGCAGCAATGGCGCAGGATTCACGAATTAGAGCTGCTGCTAATATTGACGGTACATTGTATGGTGAATTACCAAAACCCAATGGTCCACGTCCCTTCCTGTTGTTAGAAAGCAATAAAGAAGAAAGTGATCGGTACGTGAGATATGAAAAGGGAAATCAAAAGTTCTTCAAGCAATTTGGAGGTGGTTATAGGTACGAGGTAGTTGAAGCCGATCATTATAGTTTTACTGATGCACCGCTTCTGCTGGCGTTCCCTACTCGCTTTCTTGCAAGCCGCTTTTTAGAATTTGGTCATATTCCAACCAGGACTCATAATGCGACTGTGGGTATTTTAAATTCTTTCTTTTATAGTGCTCTAAACGATAAATTTATTGATTTAGATTCAGTTGCTGCCCGTTACAAAAGCATTATTCGAAAGCCAATCGATTAATATTTCCTTCTTATTTTGAAAGAGTAGTACAAAACCTATTCTTTGGGGTAAATTAAAAGTGCAGACAGGCACGTGCCATCGTTTGACAACAAGATATCGTCTTCAATTAACGGTCGATTGGAACCGCCCTGGTTGCTGGCAGTCACTCTAGAACCGACATCAAGATGATATATAGAGAAACAAAACCGAATGGATTTTTAAGCAATTTCAGCCAATGTTTTGGGAATATGAAAATACTTAAGACAATAATTAGTCCATCAGGATTTTATTGGACGCTTCTTCAACTTCTTTACACACATTTTGTGTTTAATTTGTAGTCATTTAAATCAATCAACATGAACCACATTGCAAAATCCATCAGAGCCTTTATTGGAGCTAAAAATTTCGGAGAATCCAGACAGTTTTATAAAGAATTAGGATTTGAAGAATCCGTCATATCAAAAGACATGTCCTATTTCAAAGTTACGGATAAGCTTGGATTCTATTTGCAAGACGCTTATGTTAAAGATTGGGTAAATAATTCAATGATATTCCTTGAAGTGGATGATGTGAATAGATATTGGAACGAACTACAAAACCTTGGGCTGCATCATAAGTATAAATATGTAAGGTTGACTCCTATTAGAGAAGAAGATTGGGGGAAAGAATGCTTTATGCATGACCCCTCAGGAATACTCTGGCATTTTGGAGAATTTTATTGAGAAAATATCCCAAGTCAACGGTGGCGACAACTTTCTCTTCGCCTCATCAGATAACAATACAAGCGTCCAATTTAAAATCAAGATGCTCCCGATATTGAACGTAACCCAACTGATTGCAGATTAATTTAGTCGAGCCAATTTCAAAGGGTGGAACGGGTTGGTGATGATGTCCATAAATCCAGTAACTCGCGGTGGATGCTTCAATCAAACTGAACTGCTCTGAAGCAAAGGCCTCATTCAGCACATCGCCCTTATACTTTTCGGGATAGTTCATGAAAGTAGGTGCGTGATGCGAGACCACAATTGTTTTTTCAATTTTCTGCTTCAGTTCTGTTTTTAAAAAGTTCAAACACGATTCATGTTGTTCGTTGTAATCAGTAGGAGTGAACAACTTGCTCTTATATTTGATCACGTGAAAGTCTGACATCGATTGCTGTATTGTCCATTGATGAGGCGCACTGATGTGAGACCAAAGCGTAGAGAAAACAAAGTGGACATCGTTATGATTTATGGCTACGTTATTAACGAGGGCTACATTACTTCTTATCTTTTCATGGAAGGAACCGCTTCGATCTGCCAAATCAGAACGATAGTATTCGTGGTTGCCAGGAATCCAATAAGTCATTTCAAAGTGATCGGCTATGAAATCAAAAAATGCAGCATGTTTGTCCATTTCGGCAAATAGAACAATGTCACCAGCAAGCAACAACACCTCGCCACTTGGCTTCATCGGATTATCCAAGAGATATTGTTTGTTCTCTCGAAATTCCAGGTGCAGATCAGAACAAAATTGAATGGTCATTTCTTTTGAGTTGTTGTCCATTAGGCTACCTATATAATAATTTGATAATTATTAGTCATGGGCCTAATAATTGGTAGTTATTAGGCGTATGCCTAATAACCTTATTCACACCGCCTTCTCACTTTTCTCTTTCTCAGCCTTAGGCGCAGGCGCAGCAGGTGGTCGCTCTCCTGTTTTTGTTTTTTGAATTCCAAAGAGGCGATAGGCCAATAACTTTCCTGCCTCTTCGCGTTGATTGAGTTCTATCTGAAGTAAACCTTGTTGCACCTGCTCACCTACTTGCACGTTGTAGTTAATGTTGATCACTTCGCCTTGTATGGCAAAGTCTAGGGAAACAAGGGGGGCATTTTCGTCTTCGGTAAAATCAATCCTGCTTTTCTTCAAGTCTTCTAAAATGTTTTCTGTCACTTCTGATTGTTGTCCAGCTACGTGCAAACGAAAAGTCATGGTAAGATTAGAGAACGGCACGAGTTGTGGATAGCGCTGATACATTTGTTGGGCGTAGTTTTTTTGTTCCGTTCCGTCCGCAGCTTCGGCAAGTCCTTCGTACACACGCGCCAGCAACAAGGTTTGGTAAGGATCATCGCGATCAGGATCATTGAGTACTTGCTGAAAATATTGAACCGCTTCTTTTTCATTGCCTTCGGCTAAATAAAGTTTGCCCAAAAAGTAGCGGAAGTATTTTTTTAGTCGTGGCCGTTTATCGGTCTGCAATAATTTTTTGTACACTTTGATAAAATATTCGTTGCCAAAGCCATCGATCACCGACCACACTTCATCAAATGTGATCAAGTTCTCTGGAGAGAACATCGTGTAAATCACTTGCTCGCGTTCGGGGTTTTCAGCTACCAATGAGGCCAATAACATTTTGTGGTGGCGAATCTCCAATGTGTACTTCACCCAACGGTACCAGTTCAATGGGTTGAGCCAGAAGTACCACTCATGATGCTCAAATAAATATTCTTTTTTGAACTGCACTTGATTGATATAATTCAGTGAAGCGACTGCAAGATTATATGGCTCTTGCCCCCACGTGGTACCGATGTGCAACTCTTGAAAACGTGCTGCTTTGTTGGCGCGCTCTTGACTTTCGGCCGTGAGTCCTTCATAATGTTGTGCGCGTGCTAGACCGATGCAATGCCAACCATACCCAGGTGTGCTACCTTGTTTTTGCAAGACATCATTCAACAATGAATCTGCTTGCTCTGGGTGGCCGCGGTAAGTGGCGAGTGTGCCACGCATATAATAATATTCCTTCGTTGTTTTTTCTTGGTTTTGCTCTCGGTCTTCCGCCTCACGAAAAAATAATTCTGCTTCTTCCAATTCGCCCATTGCCAATTTGAACTCTGCGTAGTTGTTGCTAGAGTATGCACCGTTTTGAATGAGCAAGTCATAATAGTAATTGGCGGAATCGATGTCCAACAGATAATCGTGGATCATCGCTTTATAATGAATTGTGCTCAAGTACTGCCGATTAAGGAATTTTGGATCGTACAAGCCATTGTTTACGGGTATGTCATTCCTGATTTTTTGCAAAGCTGAATCGAGGCATTTATTTGCAGCAGTCACATTTTCTTTTACAGAATTTTTTAAAAATGAAAACTGTTTAGAAGTATAAACGCGGTTGCGATGAAACAGCCACGCCATCGTATTATACGAATCGCTGTTGATCTCCACTTGAAAATTGCGGTCGCGAATGTGGCGGAGTACTTCCATCGCTTTGTCCTGCCGTTCTACGTTTTGATAGCAGCGGCCAAGAAAATAAGTGATCAACCCATAATCAAACTGATAGCGGTAGTTGGCATTGTAAGTTTGATAATTATTGGTGCGTATTTTCAGCAATGGATCATAATCGTATTCAATTTTATCCAATGCTTTTTGCAATGGCGCAATGGCTTTGTTAAAACCCAATTCATCATTAGCACGGAAAAAAAGATACGCGCCCTCGAGCATGTGCCCGAGGTAATACGTACTATCTCTGCGAATAAACCCACGTGCCTTCTGATAAGTTTTCTCATCTAAGAACGATCCATCGCGCTCGCTGTCCATTTGTTGACGGGCGGAGTTTTGAGAGAAGCTTGGAATTGAGATAAGAAGAAGGATGAAAAATTTTAACCACAGAGGACACAGAGAACCACAGAGGGTTTGTGTATTCTTTGTGTAACTCCGTATTCCCTCTGGTTTATTGTATTTTTTTAACCACAGAGAACACCGAGAGCCACTGAGAGAGAAAATTAAGTATCTAATATCCATTCACAACTCGCTTTATTCCATCCTTCATCTTTACAACATTGAAATTCATTAACAAACCAATCCTCGTTTTATTAAGACGAAGATACGTTAGAATCTGCGCCATATGAATATCATTTAAGGCATCTACTGATTTTGTTTCCACAATCACTCGTTTCTCAACTAGCAAATCGATGCGGTATCCGCAATCTAACTTCACGTCTCCATAAACAAGAGGAAGAGATTTTTCCTTTTCAACAAGCAGTCCACTTTTAATCATTTCAAAATAATGACATTCCTTATAAGCAGATTCAAGTAGTCCTGGCCCTAGTACTTTATGCACCTTGATGGCACAATCTATAATTTTACTTGTTAGTTCATTGTCTTCCATATCGTTTAGGTTAATTTTTTACCACCGAGGCACAGAGGTTGTTTGATTTTACTCACCTCTCATAAAAACTCTGTGCATTCTCTGTGTTCCCGGTGCCCTCTGTGGTTAACTTTTCCCCTGTATCCCCATCTTCGCCAACTTATTCACTTCTTGATCTACAATCTGCTGCAAAGCAGTGCGGGAAGCCTCACGATTGCGGAAGATGAGGCGATGATGCAACACGGGCTGCGCCAATGCACGGATATCATCTTCAATTACATAATCGCGCTGGTTGACGAGTGCCCACGCCTTCAAACATTTTATAAAGATGATACCGCCACGTGTAGAGCAACCGAGCGCAATCTCTGGATGCTTGCGTGTGCCTTGCACCAACCGCACGATGCCTTTCACTAATTCAGGATGGATGTGAACGTTCTCCGCTTCTTGTTGTAATTGAATAATGTCGTTGTAAGTAAGCACTTGCTTCACCGTATTTTTTCCATTGTTGATGGCGAGGTAATTGGTGTAAATGTCAAACTCCACTTCTTCAGAAACA
This sequence comes from Cyclobacteriaceae bacterium, assembly GCA_043777495.1. Taxonomy (GTDB): domain Bacteria; phylum Bacteroidota; class Bacteroidia; order Cytophagales; family Cyclobacteriaceae; genus ELB16-189. The sequence continues at coordinate 38,488 of JAYWHU010000093.1, forward strand.
TAACCGAAAGAAATTTTCATGAAGAAGCGATCAAGTTGTGCGGCAGGCAACGGATAAGTGCCTTCCATCTCGATCGGGTTTTGTGTGGCGATGGTGAAGAAAAATTGATCGAGCAGAAAAGTAGTATCTCCTGCAGAGATTTGATTTTCGGCCATACACTCTAGCAAAGCGCTTTGTACTTTGGGTGAGGCGCGATTGATTTCATCAGCGAGCAACACGTGTGTGAACAGAGGCCCTTTCTTGAAAACAAAATCTTTTTTGGCCTCATCGAAAATGTGAGAGCCAATTAAATCCATCGGCAAAAGGTCGGGTGTAAACTGAATTCGCTTGAAGGCCACTCCACCACCAACCGTGTGGATGTCAACAGTTCCTTCAGAAACAGACTGTGCCAATGTTTTGGCAAGAACCGTTTTTCCAGCACCTGGATTGTCTTCCAACAAAATGTGGCCGCGCGCGAGCAGAGCTGTTACTACATATTTTACTTCTTGCGGCTTGCCGCGAATGATGGTTTCAATGTTGTCGGTGAGGGATTTTAGTTTTGCTGCGGTGTTGCTCATAGTGAAGTGGTTTCAAAATTTGTTTTTTCTGGTTGTTGGAAATAGCGAGAAGCTAATAATAAGTTAAAGTAATTTATTGTGGAACGGAAGAATCCATTTTTCTTTCTGATCGTTGGCCCTACTTGTTTGGCAAAGCGATCAATGATTTCGGTATCGCCATCACACAAGCTGCCATTGGCATATTTCAAGCGCAAGTACATGCGCATAAATTCTTCAAAGCCTGCGTTGAACGCTGGATCGATCTTCGTGTGTGCATAGTCGAGCGGAGTTTCGTTTTCGCGCTCTGCGCCTGCTATATGGAAGCGATACAACGCAGCGCGATACACTTGATCGGCTTTCTTGTTTGGATCGCTCGCAAAATTTATTCGCAGCAATCGATACGCTAAGTAGAGTAACGGCAACAAAAATAATAGTACAAGCAAACTGCCCACACCTTTCGCAGCCATCCAAGCAATCTCTTGCCACGTGATTTTCTTTTCCTCTTTCTTTACAGACCTCCCTGTTCCACTCTCATCTTCCTTTTTTTCCTTTTCGCGTGGGCGAATGTGGATTTCATCGGCTATGATGGGCGAAGGAAATCCTTCCACTTGCAGTTCGATGGCAACGCCATTCCGCGGCTGCGGGATTTTCTTGGCTTCGTCTTTATACGATACAATAATGAGCGAGTCGCCTGGGCGAATGACTGAAAATGTAGTGTCCTTTTTATCATACAATACACGGCAGAAAGAGGCATCAATGCTTCGCGTAAAAGTTTTGTTTAAAATATGTGGTGTGTTGAAATAAATCAACTGATTGAACGATGCGTTCATTTTCTTTGCCGTAACATCTATCGTTTCTGTTTTTGCGTTCAACACAAGCCAAGGTTCGGGTGGTGGAAGTGGTGGAGTTCCATCAGGCTTGGGCGCACCTTGCTGATCTTCGTTGCCAATGGTCATGTCAAAATCTAACCAACCGTATCCAGGAAAATAAACTTGTGTCCACGCGTGCGCCTGACTGGCATAGAACCAATACCAACCTTTGTTTTTATCACTGCGATTGACCGTGGCAAAGCCCGTAGTGAAACGTGTTGGTACACCAAGCGTTCGCAACATAAACAGCGATGCACCTGCATAGTACGTGCAATAGCCCGCGTGAGTCTTGAACAAAAAGTTGTACAGCATTTTTGAACTGGGGATGTTCGGATCATCCACTGCTCCTGCTTTTAATGTATATCTGAAAATTCGTTTACCGTTTTCATTTCGTTGAAGGAAAAAATCGCGCACAGCCAATACTTTGTCAACAGGCTTTGCATCTTTGGGTACAAGGCTTAATGCAAGCTTCGCAATGGAATCGTAAATGCCGCCTGTTGGCATTTGTGTGTAGTAGTCTAAAAACTTTCCATCTAATTTATTGTAGCCGCTAACACTTCTTAGTTCTTCGTGCCGTTGCTCTTGAAGTGGTTCAAGTGTGGGACTGGCAGAGATATTGTAAACGAAATAAGCGTTGTTCAATTCGGATGTGAACGAAGTGATTTTGTACGCAGATAAAAATGTTTTTTGAAAATCTTTTTCTACAGGAATGGTTTGGATAGAAAAGACACTAGCTGGTCCAAGCACCGAATGCTTCCACGTATTCTCAGAAAGATACACTTGTGCTTCCACTACTTTGCGCAGTTTGCGCGCCAATGATTTGCGCACGATAGATGTATCGGTGTAGGAATAGTACATCGGCAAATTGGTAGGATCGATTTCTATTTCATCAAACGAAGGCACATTCACATCGCGCGTAAAAGTTTCCTTGGTGGGATCGTACCTTGTTAAATAGTGATAGACGAAATACAACGGAGCAGGAGAACCATCGGGGAAATAATTATCGAGCTTGCTGCAAAACATGAGTTTATCAGAAGAACTCATTTTAGAATTCACACGCATGGTGTCCTTCAGGCGATAACCATCATCGCCTTTGCCACCTTTTCCTTTTTCCATTAGGCCATCGCGCTCATCATACTTGTCGTCTTTCTTTGAGCCACTTCCTTTATCACCTTTCGCGCCACGCGCTACTAATTCTTTTTCTACTGCTTTCAAATTGCTCTTGAATAAACTTTCAGTGATGATAAAGGCAAACAAGATCAACAATGAAAATAACGCTACTCGCAGAGCGAACTTCCCCGACTTCTTTGCGTTGAGTTCGATCCGATCTGTAAGCAAGGGTGAAAGAAAGAGCATATACAATCCATACACCACCACAGGGGCAATGTGCAACAGAATGTAAGAGAGACTAATATCAATGGTATCTGATATAGAAACAAGTGTGACGATCATCAACACACCAAAGAGAATAATGTACGACCAACGAATTCGCGCCAGCAAAAAGCCAAAGACCCAACCGAAAATAAAAAGGGTAGAATACAATTGAAACCTTGCCGTAGCATAGAACACATCAAATTCTCCCGGCAAACGGCTGATAATTTTTTCAAACAGCCAATACGTTAACCAAAGAGCAAGAAAAGTGATGACCCACCGCGCGCCATAATAATAGAGTGTATAAGCAAGTAAAAGCCCTGCTGAAAAATAAACTGCTTGGCTAACAATGCCTGTGTTGAGCGAAGTGTAAGAAAAGTTGAGAAAACGAAGTGTGATATAGCCAATGATAATAGTAGGCACTACCACCAACACCCAGCGGATGAGGAGTTGTTGAAATTTGTCTTTGTTACTAAAAATATTCTCTTTACTCATTTTTTAAATTCGACCTCACCCCCGTCCTCTCTCCCCCGCTAAAAAGCGGGGCAGGCACCGAGAGGGGTGACTCTCGATCTTAATTTTGTATTTTAATAAATTATCAAATGCGTCTGACTAAAGTCTAAATTTACATACAACTCATGTCAACCAACTATTGCCTCGTTGCTTCAATGCTGCCGCTATTTCTTTTTCATTTTTTATCAACTCTCTTCTTAACGATGATAACAGCCAAGGCTGCCGCAAATTATCTGTTGGTTGTTTTTCGGGCTTAAAGAAAATGTCTTTTAACTTGATTTGAAAGGGCGAGGGGATAGCATCAGACAATTTCACTACCGCTACGGGTACATTCAACGGCAAATTTTTCAAAATCGTTTCCAATTCATTGACAGGAGTTAATGACGACAAACATACGAAGGCTGCTTTGCTTACATTCACAAAAGTAGTTGGCGCAATTTGATTTTGCCATGATGCTGCGGTGATCTGAAACAATTCGTTTTTCTTTTCACTCAATCCGCTTAGCTTCGGCACTTCTTGATCTTGCGGAATGCGCACATCATACCCATTGCGCTGCAAGGCTTCAAATAAATTCCGCACGTGGTCTTTATATACATTCAGCAACTCCATTTCAAAGGCACCACCTTGTAAATTAAATCCATGAAAAAAACTCACATAAAAATAAATGTGCGAAGCATAAGGATCTTTTGTTTCAGGAATACGCACTACCAACTGCCCGCTCTTCGCATAAATTTTCCACACAATGCGTTGGATGTTGTCGCCACTCTCAAACTCTTTATAGTTCACGTGCTCGCCTTCTACGCGTTTGGGGATATCGATGCGATGCTTTTGCTCTTCTGTTGTATTGGGTTGTGCCGCAATTTTTTGTTCTTGTTGTGGTCTTGGCAACGTGATCAATTGTTGCGTGAACGGAACTTTGCAAGGCAATGACACCAACCCGAGCATATCGCAAAAAGACACCAACACTTTTTCCACATCATAAATGCCACGGTCGTGCAGCAACGTATCGCCTGTGCCACGAATGGCTTGCCTCCACCAGTGGCGAGGCTTGGGCACGTTGGTATCCAATATCACTCGGTCAGACAATCGCTTTTCAGAAAAAACTAATCGCGCTTGCACCGTGCCGAGCAATGGTCGCAGCACCGATCCGCTAATCATAATGGTAAGAGGCACCCAACCAGCCTCGGCCTTTTGGCCATCGCCAAATTTTACTTGAACGTTTACTCTTTTGCTTTTAGCATTTTGCAGAAAGTACGCCCAAGTAGCCAGCGCACTGAATAAGCTGATCACAAAAAGTCCGATGATTGTCCACAGCACCAATTGGACAAACAGGTTCATCACGAGCCAAAGGTTAGAGTCATCTTGGCCGTACTCATTGCGCAGCCACACACTGACTAGCCAAAGTACTGCAAACGAAAGCAATAACTGCCATTTCACTCCCACTTGCTTCGACCAGTAGGAGGAGATTTTTATAAATGAAGAAAGAGAAACAGAACTCATAAAAAACTTAACCCACAAGAAAGGAAAATATTTTTAATAACGTGCGAAAATGCGAAAGGATTTCTTGCTTAACCAATACCACCGTTATTCTCACTAAACTTGCAACGTATTTGCAATATATGAAGGTAACTGGCAGATTGGCAATCAACGGAATGGGGCGGATAGGCCGCACATTGTTTCGGGTGCTGCTTCAAAAGAATTCCATTCAAAATTTAGTGGCTGTAAATGACGTGATGCCAAAAGAAAATCTGATCTATCTTCTCAAGTATGATTCCATCCGAGGGCCACTCGCCACAGAAATTCATTCAACGGAAAATGGTTTTAGTATTGAAGGCCACGAAATTCAATATTCCCAGCAATCCGATATTGCTCAACTTCCTTGGAAAGAACATTCCATTGATACCGTAGTCGAGGCAACTGGATTGTTCACTCACTCTAGCGAAGCTGCTTTACACATTTCTAGTGGCGCAAAGAGAGTATTGTTGTCAACGTATAGCAAAGATATTCCTTCTACTATTTGGGGAGTGAATCAACAGAATGTAAACAAGGGCACAAAAATTATTTCTCCAGGCGATTGCACGATCAATTGCGTTGCACCCTTGATCAATGTGGTTCAAAAGAATTGGGGCATCAACTCATTGCATGTCAATGTCATTCAAGGCTACACCACGCGACAAGAATTATTGGATGCTCCCTACAAAGGACTGCGCAGAGGGCGTACTGCTGGCTATTCTATCATTCCGTTTGAAGTAAATATCAAACCCGTGCTGGAAACTATTTTTCCTTTTCTTCAAGGTAAAGTTGAATCGATGTCGACACGAGTGCCAATCCCTTGTGGAGCATTGGCAGACATTTCTCTTTTTCTACAAAAGCCTACCGATACAAAAACAGTCAATTTTATTTTTGAAAAAGCAGCAACTAACGAGTTAAAAGATATTCTTCACATCACATTTGATCCTATCGTCTCTGCCGACATACTTGGCAATCCGCACTCAAGTGTGATTGATGGATCGCTTACCAAAGTCACCAATGGCAACCACCTCAAACTGATGGCTTGGTTTGATAATGAGTGGGGGTATGCGAATAGGTTGATGGATTGGGTAAATAGTTTTTAATCAATGCGCATACCCAATCACAGCCACTACGTGACATGCCGTTCCGGCCATCACAAACAAATGCCAAATGAAATGATGGTAACGGATTCGTTCTGCTACGAAAAAGAAAACGCCTGCCGAATACATCACACCACCAGCCATTAACCAAATTAAACCAGAAGCTGGCATGTTAAGCCAAAATGGTTTTATGGCAAATACCGCAAGCCATCCCATCGCCAAATACAATCCAGTAGAAAGTTTTCCGCTTCGCGCTCCTGCTACAGATTTTAAAACCACGCCTAAAATTGCCAGCACCCAAACTACCACTAGCAATGACCAACCCCACGCACCACGAAGCACACCTAGAGTAAATGGCGTATACGTGCCAGCAATGAGAAGAAAGATAGCACCGTGATCAAAAATATTAAATACCCTCTTTGTTTTGCTGTGCGGAAACGCATGGTAAAGTGTGGAAGAGAGATAGAGCAAAATCATCGTTGCTCCAAAAATACTTACCCCTACAACAGCTGTTGCCCCTTCAGGAATTACCTTGATAATCATGATGGGGGTAATGGCCATAGCCGCCAACGCGCCCACCCCGTGACTAATGCTACTGGCAATTTCTTCGCCTAATGATTGATCTCTTTTTATTTTGGCTGCTTTGCTCATGAGGTGTCAATAATATCTCATCTTCATGATCACTTGCTTATTGCCTTTCAACAAAAACTTGAAATCTGAGAAGGTGGGTTTGCGCAAAGCGGTATGATAATAATCAGAGAAGGCATGTCCTTCCTTTGGCAGCAACCAACCCATGTCCAACTTCCAGTCATCGTTCTCGTCATCTTGCAGCGCTATGCCCATCACTTTAGAGGTGAAGCCATTGTAGGTAGCCGTGAAGGTGCCGTTTGTTACTTCAGATTTCGGTACGATGATCCGTAAGAAACCTTTGTCGTGTGGAAATGCGGTGGCCTCATCATAAAATTTAAAACGGATCACACCCTTTTTATTTCGAATGCCTGTGACGGTAATCGTGATCGAGTAAGTGGGTAATGCTTTGCTGGGCTTTGGAAGATCTTCATTTTCCATGAACACTGAAAACGTATCATTTGGATTGCTCGGACGAAAAGCCCTAGCCATTACAGAGTCTGTTTGCGCCTGCGCAAAAGCGGGAAAAATCAAGAGCGTAAAAAAGATTATTTTGCGAAACATAGAGTGGTAAGATACGGAGAATATTTTGGAGTGTGCCTTCTCCGTGCCTGAGATTGTCTGAGATTAACTTTGCTTATCCAGCATTTTTCTCGCGCTAGAAGCAAGGGAGAAGGTAGCACAATAAAAAACAGCTTCGGTATATTATGGAACAGCGAATGATGAGTATTGAACTTTGAAATGGCGCCACTTCAAACTTCGTCATTCAGCATTCCCACTTCAATTTAAAGGGCCATGTACCTTCACTTGTTGATTTTTGAAGGTGTCTAGTTGATCTTCCTCAACCTTTCCACCTGACTTTCTTTCACCTTCTTGATTTGCACAGCAGCGTTGACAATAGAGTCTTGTGCTTTTTTGTTATTATCGATCTTTACTTTCAGCACCGCATTTTCGAGCTTATTGATTTCGATGGCTTTCTCCAATTTTATTTTTTCTAATTCATTGTTGGCAAGTTTAGTTGCTAGGTCTTTGCCTTGATTAACAAAGCGGATGGTTTGTTTATCGACTGCATCCAACGCTTGCTGCGATTCATCAATCTGAACTTGTACTCTTTCTCGGCTAAAGCGAATGCCGAATTCATTGGCCATGCGCTCGAGCTGCTTGTTAATGAAGCTAACATCCTTCGTTTCCCATTCAGTGGATCGAATGCCAAGCCAAGCGGTTACTACGTTGCCGCTTTCGGTGGTATTGGCGTAGATCGAACCTTTTGAGTAAACGGTGCCGTTGAACACAGGGTCGGTGATGACCAATGGATCAGACGAAAGAAATTTTATTTTGCCAATCTCTTTTAAGTATTTATTGAGCGAGGCAGCCACATCCGTTCGCTTGCCTTCAAGATCAACGGCAAAGCCATCTACGTTGTCACCCTTCACACGCTGCTGTTGTGTTTTTACTTTTATGGTTTGGGCGATGGCGCCAGTGGCGATCAGAAGGAAAGCAACGATAAAACTAAACTTAATCATAGGGGTTGTGTTACTTATTTTATAGATAGAATTTTTGTTACAGAGGCATGATGACGCTAAATATAGAAAAGACTATCATTAAGTATTTACTTTGTGTCCTAGCAGCAATTTTTCCTCAACCTCAAAACTACAAATAATGAACCATAAAATTTTAATCACAGGCGCTTCAGGTTTGATTGGCAATAGACTGACAGAATTGCTTTTGCAAAACGGCCACCGAGTGTGGCACTTGAGCAGAAACAAAAAAGCTGGAAAAGTGCAGGCCTTTGTGTGGGATGTTGAAAACAAAACAATGGATGTAAAAGCGTTGGAGGGAGTTGATACGATCATCCATTTGGCAGGAGCGGGTGTGGCTGATAAACGATGGACAGCCGAACGCAAAAAGGAAATCTTGGACAGCCGTATAAATTCTACCCGGTTACTTTTTGAAACGCTTAAAAACGAAACCCATTCTGTAAGAACTTTCGTGAGCGCATCGGCCATAGGCTATTATGGATTTGGGCAGAATGATGAAGTGTTTATGGAAGAGAGCAAAGCAGGTAAAGGCTTTTTGGCCGATGTAACAAAGCAATGGGAGGAAGAAACAAATCTAATTGCCACCCTTGGGTTGAGAGTGGTGAAACTACGGATAGGCATTGTGCTGAGCGAGAAGGGTGGGGCATTGGCAGAGATGGCAAAGCCAATTCGGTTTGGCGTTGGTTCGCCACTCGGCACAGGTCGGCAATATTTAAGTTGGATTCATATCGATGATCTCTGCGCAATGTTCAGCAAAGCAGTGGAAGATGAAAGAATGCAAGGTGCTTATAACGCAACCACCTCTTGGCTTACCAATGCAGACCTCACAAGAGCCATCGCTCATGTTTTGAAAAAACCATTGTGGCTTCCGCCTGTCCCCAGTTTTATGATGAAACTTATTTTGGGGGAGATGGCTGATATAGTTTTGAATGGAAGCAAAGTGTCTTCAGAAAAAATTAAGAAGGCAGGGTTCCAATTCAAATATGTTGAGTTGGATGAGGCTTTGAAAAATATCTTATCAGCTTAGACAACTTGTAAATTCGGTTGGGTGCATGATACAGATTGCACTAAGTGCCTTTTATTGTGCGCTAATCTTGTACGCTAATCTAGAGGCTCTGCCTTCGCGCCATTACCCCTTTGCGCGATAAAATTGATTGCTGGAAACTGATATTCGCAGTAAAATAAATTAAAAAATCAAGACCCAAAGTGCTTCAACTTCACCACCTCTTCAGGTTTTAAAAATCTCCACTGCCCACGGCTAAGTTCCTTCTTATCTAACCCAGCATACACTACACGATCTAATTTTACCACATCATAACCTACAGATTCAAAAATCCTGCGCACAATGCGGTTCCAGCCAATGTGCAGTTCTATGCCCAACGTTTTTTTATCGTCACTCACAATGGCAAGATCATCTACAATCGCTTTGCCTTCTTCTAAGTGTACGCCATCTACAATTTTTTGAAAGTCAGCTTTGGTGATGGGCTTATCTAATTCTGCTTTGTAAATCTTTTTGGCATTGTAAGAAGGGTGTGTGAGTTTATCTGCTAACTCTCCATCATTGGTGAGCAATAGCAACCCCGTTGTGTTCCTATCCAAGCGACCAACAGGATAAATCCTTTCTTTACCAGCATTGGCAACTAAGTTCATCACTGTGTTGCGCTCTTGCGGATCGTCTGTAGTAGTGATGAACCCTTTTGGTTTGTTCAATAAAATATAAACAGGCTTTTCAGCTTTCAGTCTTTTTCCCTCGTAGCGCACATCATCGGTGATTTTTACTTTGTGCCCCATCTCTGTAATAGTGACCCCATTCACGGTTACTAACCCCATCTTAATCAATTCATCCGCTTCCCTTCTGCTGCCTGTACCACTGTTGGCCATGAATTTATTTAACCGAATCAACTCTGCTTCGTTTTTCGGTTTTTCTTTGTACTCAGGTCGCTGAGGCGATGGAGATGATGCCAATTTAGATTCAATGAATGAAGGTTTCTTTACAACCTGATCTTTTGAAAACTTTTTTGGTTTCTCAGAACTTTCATCAAAAGGGCGACTGCTTCGTTGAAAAGAATTTTCCTCACCATCTTCTTTTTTGATGTATGGTTTTGATTCACCATCAAAGCCGCCTTTGCGAAAAGGTTTCTCGCCTTCACGTTTTTCAAATGGTTTTGAAAATTTTCGTGGGCCATCTGAACTGAAAGATCGTGGCTCTTTTCTAAACGGCCCTTTATCTTCTCCTTCTTTGGAAAAACGTTTAGGTTTATCCGAATCAAATCCTGCACTGCGTTTGCCGAATGGTCTATCACTTTGTGGCTTGTCACCCTCATCTCTTTTCTGGTAAGGGCTTTTTGAAAAACCTCTTGGTCGCTCTGAGCCTTTATCAAAAGATTTGCTTTCGCCAAAGGGTCTTGAGCTAGTTCTTCTAAACGGTCTGTCAGAGCTTTCGCCTCTTTCTCCACCTCTTTCAAATGGTTTTGAAAAACGTTTCGGCCTATCGGATGACGCATCATCTCTTTTACCGAATGATTTCCGCTCACCGCCTTCTGGCTTGCCGTAGCGCGATGGCCTTCCCTCGCCAAAACTTTTCGGCTTGTCATCACGATCTCTTGAAAATGCTCTCTTGGGTCGATCTGATTCATAGCGGCCTTCTGATTTTTTCTTGTTAAGAAAATTCTTTTCCGCATCTGAGCGTTTGCCAAATGAACTGGTTTTTCTTTTTGAGGGTCTTTCTGAGCGTGCCATAGGTTTAATGAGTCAATTAGCCAATTTGAAAATTAGCCAATGGTGGTGAGGCAAATTTATTGTTGCAAGTTAGGTAAGTTCTGTGGCAAATTGACAATTGGCAAAAAAAGCAGTTGAGAATGCTCCTGCCAATTTAACTCCAAAGTTTTGTCAATTGCTTTTTGTCAACTGCCTATTGATTTTCAGGGGTCTCCCCGATGGTATTTACTTCGTTAGTGAAATCTTTGGGGGTAGGCAATTCAGCAATGTCATTGATGCCAAAGTATTCCATGAACTTAGGGCTGGTGCCATACAGAATGGGGCGGCCTATCGTATCGGCTTTGCCCAAAATTTCAATCAAGCCTTTATCTAATAATTTTTGGATGGCGTAGTCGCAATTTACACCGCGTATGTTTTCTACTTCAGTTTTAGAGAGAGGCTGTTTATAAGCAATGATTGACAGCGTTTCCATTGCAGAAGTAGACAATCTTTTTTTCGATTGCTGCTTGAGCATGATGCCAATGCTGGCTTGGTAAGCGGGCTTAGTTAAAAACTGATAGCCGCCTGCTGCTTTGTAAAGTTGAAATGAAAACTCTTCTCCTTTAAATTTCTCTTCTATTCGTTGAATGGCTCCTTCAATATCTGCCTCTGGCACATCTGCATTGAACATTTCTGAAAGGCAAGCTTGTAAGTCACCCACCCTTGTTGCAGTAGGCGAACAAAAAATCAATGCTTCGATGTGGTTTTGTAAAAAGTCCATTATGCTATTTTTTAAATTGACAGTTGACAAAAAGCAATTGACAAAATGACCGGTCAATAATAACCCAATCTTTGTCAACTGCCTATTGTCAATTGTCTACTTGTTCTAATCCTGTTTCATCATCTTCGCTTCAATTGACTGTGTAGTATGTGGCACTGCAATCAATCTTTCTTTGGAAATCAATTTGCCCGTTACAGAACAGATTCCGTACGTGCCATTTTTGATGCGCACCAAAGCGTTTTCTAAGTTGGTGATATACTTCAACTGGCGTGCGGCCAACTGGCTCAAGTTTTCTTTCTCGGCAGTCTCGGCACCATCTTCCAATACTTTTGTGTTTCCACCAGAAGTACTGTCAGTACCAGCATCATTGGTGCGAGTTAACGTGTCTTTCAATATCTTAAACTCTTCGCGCGACTTGGCCAATTTGCTGTTGATCAACGCTTCAAATTCTTTCAATTCTTCTTCGCTATAGCGCGTCTTATCATCTGACTGGGTAGATGGATGCGCTGGTTTATGAGCAATGGGTCGCTGCGAGAGTATCGGGAAAATATTAAGCTGCGATGGAGAAAGTTTTAATGGGCCAGCGGCAGGCTTGTGCGTTTGTGTCCGTGTGCTTTCTGTTTTTACTGTTGTCGCTTCAACTTCTTTTTTAACTACTTCTTTCTTCACAATTTCCTTTTTTGCCACAGGCATTTTTACCTTTTCTACTTTTTCTACCTTTTTGGCCTCTACCTTTTTAGGTGCGGCTTTCTTGGGTGCGGCTTTTACCACTACCTTCTTTGCTGCCTTCTTAGCGGGAGCTGCTTTTTTAGCTACCTTTTTGGCCTTGGCCGCAGGTGCTTTCTTTGCTTTTGGGGCTGATTTAGCCTTTACTATTGCTTTTTTGGCAGGTTTTGCTGCTTTTTTCTTGCTTGATTTAGCCATAAGTGTCCTTTGTTCAAGGGTTTAAAAAAGATGCGCAAAAATACGGGGTCAAGCCTGAAACAAAAAATGTATTTGAATTAATTACTGAGCTTAAGGTAAGCAATTTGCTCTTTGAAATACGCTGGTTAGCTGATCTGTACGTTTGGATGCACACTTCGCCTACTTTGTTTCAAGTATAGTCTCCCGTCTCGGGGACGATACACTCGCTATACGAGTGGCATTCCCCCTCATCGCGCCCGAGGCGGGAGACGATGAGCGACACGTTAATCCCCCGCTACCACCACCCGTTCTCTAAAAGTCTTAACTGTGCCAGTCAAATCAAAGACTTCAAACCAAACCAAGTAGAAACCGATTCGAGCTTTTGAGCCATCATCACGGTCACCGTCCCAGCGGAAAAATCCTTCAAAGCCTAGTGTTTCGTTGTTGGCAATGGCTTTGATCAAGCGGCCATGCTGATCAACAATTTTTACATTGGCAATAAATCCGCTCTGGTCAAAACGGTAATTGATTTTAGAAAAATCTTGACCGGGCCGTTGAGGCGAAAAAACCTCTGGCTCAATGCGGATTGCATTATCGTCTACAAAAGCTTCGGGGCGAGAATTGGAGTTGAGGTAACCAGGTGTAGCAAAACCAGAGGCCGCACTGGCCGATTTCCAATTACTTTGCTCGTTGGAATTTTTAACGACCGAAATCCGCTCTAGCGAAACTCCTTCTTTGTCTTTGAGCAAGGCAGAGTGATCTTGATCGGAATACAAAAAATAGTCGCCTACTTTCTCTTTGTGGTTTAGTAAAGCTATTGATCCGGCATCATCGTTGAAGCTGGGTAAATCCATTTGATAAAAGTTTTTGGATATGCTTGATAGGTACTGCGTTTTTAAAATTGCCGTGTCTGATGCGAAAGCAATAAATGATGAAGGGGCTAGAATTAAATTAGACAGAACAGTCTTTGCGTTCTTGATCACACCGTTTTCGTAATTGGCAATTTGATGATTCTTTAGGTTAATGTATTTAGCCGACTTATTATAGATCTCTACAAAATCAACGCCACCTGGCCGCGGGTTAAATAAAATTTCGTTGATCACAATATCCAAGCTATCGGCTGCCTCGGGCAATGCAAAATCAAGTTTAGTAAAACCAGATTGGATAAAATTCCCGCCACAATCGCGAATGTTAGTGATTTGCAGATTGTAAAGTTGGCGAAGTGTTAACGCTTGGCTCAACTCGATTTTGATTTCGGTCAGTACCGCGTTGTTAAAATAAAATTTAGAAACCGGAATAATGGGTGTGATGGTGAACGTAACATTGCCTAATGGTTTTTCTAATTTCTCGTCAAACGACAAAAGCAATTGATTGGATTGCACAGCGACTATCGATAAAAGTTTTGGGCCAGTAAGATCAGGTTTATTGGCAAACACAGAATTTTGCTTTCCGGGTGTGCCTCCTTTTGAATCAACAGAAACGATCCAATTGTTGCCTTCTCCACAAGTATTCTCAGAGTCAATCAACTCTAGTGACCAACCGCCATTTGCTTTGTCTTCATCTTGGTACCAAGTGGAATTATAATTTACCGAATCAACTGTGAGAGATGTTTTTAATGTGAGAAAATCGCCATCGTTGTTTAGTGTAGGGAAATTTGTGAGCCCAATGGTTTTCCCGTAAGGAATAAATTTAGAAACAGAACTAGATGAAGTAACGATCCAATATTCTTTCGGCAAAATAATTTGAGAAGAAAATGTGGCTATTGAGGAACCATCCGATAATTTCCATCCAAGCAGATCAATTGGATTGTCACTGCGATTGTAGATTTCTAAAAACTCTGCATCAGGCAAACCAATTTGTGGAGCAGGGTCGGCAAAAATTTCTGTGATGATCAACTCCTTTGCTTTCGTTGGCTTAGCTTGAAAGAAAAGAAAATTTTCAGTGGTGCTATTCATCGCATTGCCAAGCAAATCTTTGATCCCCGAAAGAGTAAGTTGGTTTTGAATGCCATTGCCGAATGAATTAGAAAAAGTGAGGCTAACCGTTTTCTCATCTGATTGCAAGATCGCATTCGTGGGATTTCCAATTGCATTATTAACAGCATAATTTGAAACGATCTGTGAAGAAATTGGATCCAAGCTTTCGCTAAATACCAAATCGAGTTCTGTAGAAGAAATAACCGAAACAGAATTTAGAACTGGAGGAGCGGTATCTAAAATAATCGGCCCAACATAAAAGTCATCAAAAAAATGTTTGGAGAAAAAACTGGCTGTTGATTGAGTGATCTTGATTCCAAAAAAAGAAGAAGTGCTGAATGAATTATCAGCAGTCGTACCTTCTGTGAAATAATTGTTTCCCATTCCCGAAACATCTCGTTGTAGCGTCCAAAGGTTAGAAGCATTTCGCGTTACTTTTATTTTTAAGATTGAATTAGAAGTGTTGGTGATGCCATCCGTTCCATTGATTAAAATCGAACTCGTTCCTCCAGTGCTTTTGTACAAACTAATTTCATCGGGTGTGCCACCTATTCGCACAAAGTAGCCATTGGCAGATGTCATGGTGGAAGTTGAAGATATCAAGTACACATCTACAAAATTTGCACTTGAGGTATTGAATTGAAGGTTCACATAAAACTCCCATTGGGCATTCATCGCTTGCGCGGATGGCGTGCTGATGTAAAAGGTAGAACTGGCAGCACTCGAATTAGATCGAAGCTGATTGCTAACGACCGTCCAGTTGGTAGCGTTATCAGGTGTCCAAACGGGATTGCTCGTGTAATCACCATCCGAAAAATCATCGGTGACCTGCGCGCTACAAACGAGTGCAGAAAAAAGTATAAGACCTATTGTACCAAATAGCCTCATCATCTTACCAAAAGTAGTATTTTTGTTTCCTTAAATTTAAAAAAACATAACACAATGAAAATTGCAGTAGTAGGAGCAACGGGTTTGGTAGGAACAGAAATGTTGAAAGTGCTGGAAGAGCGCAACGTAGAATTTGATGAATTGTACTTAGTAGCCTCCGCCAAATCGGTAGGGCAGAAGATAAAGTTTAAGGGAAAGGACTATACCATCATTGGCATGGAAGCCGCTGTTGAGTTGGCTGCTGACATTGCTATTTTTTCAGCGGGAGGAAATACATCATTAGAGTGGGCGCCCAAGTTTGCAGAGAAAGGCACGATTGTCATTGACAATTCTTCTGCCTGGCGGATGGATCCAACTAAAAAGTTGATTGTGCCTGAAATAAATGGAGACACCATAGGAGCAGAAGATAAAATCATCGCCAACCCCAATTGCTCTACCATACAAATGGTGATGGCACTTGCACCGCTCCACACAAAATATAAAATCAAACGAATTGTCGTTTCTACTTACCAATCTGTAACAGGCACGGGCAAAGATGCGGTGCAACAAATGATGGAAGAGCGCCAAGGCATTGCCAATGGCATGAAAGTGTATCCGCATAAAATTGATATGAACGCGTTGCCACACATTGATTCATTCCTCGATAACGGCTACACCAAAGAGGAAATGAAAATGGTGCATGAAACCCGAAAAATATTAGGCGATCAAACCATTGGCGTGACGAGCACTACTGTGCGCATCCCCACCATTGGTGGCCATTCCGAGGCGGTGAATGTAGAATTCTACAATGACTTCGATTTGAAAGAAGTGCGAGAGATATTGGAAGAAACCCCTGGCGTGGTTGTGCAAGATGATGTGAAGAACAACGTCTATCCCATGCCCATCAACTCACACGGCAAAGACGAAGTGTTCGTGGGCCGGTTGCGCAGAGATGAATCGCAACCAAAGACTTTAAATATGTGGGTGGTATCTGACAATCTACGCAAAGGCGCGGCCACCAATGCCGTGCAGATTGCTGAGTTTTTGATGGAGAAGAGTTTGGTTTATTAAGGTTAAGTTAATTTATTCCAACCTTTGTTGGTGAGTGCGTGTCCAAGCTAGGAAGGAGTTTCTTTTTTATTTACTTTGGTTCTATGAACTAGCCTCAAGGCACGATAACCTTTTTCATTCCATGGGGCCGCCAAACAAAGAATTATTAGCACATGAAATGCCCGTCAGCTAAGAAACCCAACAAGATGATAATCGGCTAGGGCATTCCGTGTGACCATTGAAAAACAAAAATTAACATATGAAAGCTATCCTAACATTTTTATTTGCCGCTTGCTTACTCTTTTCTTGTAAAAAGGATGAGACCACGCTCAAAGCATCTTATTTAGATCTACCTACTCAACCCGCGAATTATTTCGTGGGTGTTAATGACAATTTGCCAGAATTGGGCAGGGTCTTGTTTTATGATAAGCAATTGTCGGTTAATAATTCTGTTTCCTGTGGATCTTGCCATAAACAGACGTATGGCTTTGCTGACAATGTTGCTTTAAGCAGAGGCTTTGATAACCAACTCACCACTCGAAATTCAATGCCCATCCAAAATTTGAGCTTTATTTCTGGTGGCATTGTGAACGATGTTTTTGTGTCATCACAAAAGTTATTTTGGGATGGGCGCGAGCAGAACTTAAGCAACATGGTTTTGCGCCCAATAATAAATCATGTTGAAATGGGCATAACCGATACGGAAGCTTTGGCTGCGAAGCTATCCACAGTTGAATACTACAAACCTTTGTTTAACAAAGCTTTTGGAAAAGATGAGGTTACTCCTCAAAAAATATCGACCGCACTAACTTTTTTCGTTCAAAGTATCAACACCACTCATTCAAAATTTGATCAATCTAAGGGGGGCTCAACGCAGCTCTCAGC
Organism: Cyclobacteriaceae bacterium; assembly: GCA_043777495.1. Taxonomy (GTDB): domain Bacteria; phylum Bacteroidota; class Bacteroidia; order Cytophagales; family Cyclobacteriaceae; genus ELB16-189. The sequence continues at coordinate 55,713 of JAYWHU010000093.1, forward strand.
ATTAGAGTCAACAGGAAAGAATTTATTTTTCACCATTTATGATTGTAACACCTGCCATCAGGTAGAGACGCCCAACGGCTACGCAGTTTTTGGAGGAGGCTTTGCTAATATTGGATTGGATAATACCTACGCGGATGACGGGCTCGCAAAAACTACCGGAAAATCAACCGATGCAGGCAAATTCAAAATACCTTCATTGCGTAATGTGGCTTTTACCGCACCCTACATGCACGATGGCAGATTTTCATCTTTAGATGAGGTGATGGAGCATTATAGTGGTGAAATAGCCAATCATCCTAACCTTGATTTTAGATTACGCAATGCCAACGGACAGGCAGATCAAAAGAATATATCTGAATTTGATAAGAAAGCAATCATTGCATTTTTAAACACGCTTACGGACACCCAAATGATTACCGATCCAAAGTTTGCCTCACCTTTTAAAATCAGGTAATATTTTGAAAACGAAAATAGCCTTTACCTGCGCCTTTACTTTTTGCTTTTATGTAGGGTTTTCTCAGGTTGACAATGCAGACCAAGAAACGGATAGCATCAGTGAGAAGAAATCGGTTATTTTTCAGAGAAGATCATCTCATTATTTAGGTGTACAAGCCAACCAACTTATCAGGCAATTATTGAATTTTAGTGGCACAAATGCTGTCATCGATAATCCCTACTTAATTGCGTACTCTGTCAATTCAAAGAAAAGCGGTTTTGGTTTTAGTTCAGGCCTAGGTTTTTCAATCAATGAAATTTCGGATGGCGACCAAACGAATAAGCGCACATCCAAAATCAATAATCTTTCCCTACGCATCGGATTTGAAAAAAAATCGAACCTCGGCAAAAAGTGGTATGTGAGTTGGGGGTTTGATATAACGCATGATGATTTGAAGAACGAGACAACTAACACCCAAAGCCCCGACTTATCAAACCCGGCCATTAAGTTTCTTAGCAACACCACTAATAAAACATCTTCTTGGGGGTTTGGCCCCAGGTTCACATTGAATTTTAGAATAACAGATAAGATTATTTTGGGCACAGAGGCCAATTACTACTATAAGTCAGGCACTACCTCTAGCGAGGCTAGCACTACCAACACTTTTTTTGGATTTGACCCCATTACTGGCGGTACAAAATTGATTACACAAACCAATAAGTCACCAGATAACTCTAGCGATTTCACTAGGTTTCAGTTCGCCATTCCTACGGCTCTTTATCTGATTGTCAAGTTTTGACAATTAATCTTTACCTAATTCCGTTTTAGTGGAATTAAGCCTGATTTTGATAGTGCGGCAGATGGTATTGGCCTTCAGCTAACCATTTGCCTAAACGCAAAATTGCCTTTACCTTGCACAAAAATTTAAAAAGACATTTATGGAAATAGTTAAGAAGTTTTGGTGGGTAGCTCTTCTGGGCATCATTGTTTTTTGGTTCATAGGCATTTATAACGGCATGGCGGGCAAAGATCAAGTAGTGAAAAGCGCTTGGGGAGATGTGGAGTCGGACTATCAGCGCAGATCAGACCTGATCCCCAACTTAGTAAGCACTGTAAAGGGCTATGCTAATTTTGAACAAGAGACGTTGACAAAAGTGATTGAAGCACGAGCAAGTGCCACGCAAGTTAAAATTGATGCCTCTAATCTTACGCCCGAGAACATGGCGGCTTTCCAACAAGCGCAAAGTGGATTGAGTACTTCATTGGGAAGACTTTTAGCGGTATCAGAAAATTACCCTGATCTAAAGGCAAATCAAAACTTCCTTGACCTGCAAGCACAATTGGAGGGGACTGAAAACAGGATTTCTGTTTCGCGCAAGCGTTTCAACGAAGCAGTTCTTTCTTTCAATACAAGCATCGTTGGTTTTCCGCGTTCGCTTATAGCGGGCTTTGGTGGCTTCAAAGAGAAAGGATATTTCAAGGCTGATGCTGGAGCGGAGAAAGCACCTGCGGTGAAGTTCTAGATCAAAAAAAGTATATGAACAAAAGACCCACGATCGTGGGTCTTTTTGTTTTATCAAATAATTCGAGATTACAACTTCGCCTTCTTCACTACACTTTTCTCATAACTCTCAATTTTTGGTGAAGAACACCAGCAAAGGAGAGAGTTTCCGCCCGTACCTATCTAGAATAATCCTGAGGGTTTCTATATGCGTGAATGACCGCAAGGATAATGATTTTCTTCTGCGAATCGTCAATCAGGTAATGAATGTGATAGGGGAATTGCTTTAGCAGCAGTGTTCTCACATTGTTGTATTTGATTTGAAAACCGTAAGGAGTGCGGGCAATGTGTGCTTTTGCTTCGCGCACATGAGATAAAAATTGCTTGGCTAGTGGAGGAGAGATGTCTTTGTAATAATTGGTAGCCTCAACTATATCCAACTTGACAGTCGGCCTGTTTACAAAAGAATAACTCATAGGCTTTCTTCTACATCATCAAGCGTTCTATCAAAATCGGCTACATCCATCGGGTTATTATAGTAGTCGCTTAACCGCTCATCAATTACCTGTTTTTGCCAAGGAGCAAGCTCGGTTCTATTTTCTGCTTCTTCTTTTTGTAAATCGGCATATTTTGTTTTTAAGGATTGCCATTCCTCAATAGAAATGAACACGCCTGTAGTGTTACCTCTGTTGTCATATATGAATTGTAGCGTCATAGTATTTTAGTTAGTATTCTTTACCCTATTGCTGATGCTTATTTTTGGTACATCAAAGATAAATCTTTTCAATAAGAAATAGAATTACATCAGAATAGCTCATTCAATATTTTACGTCTACTACTTATGCAGCATTTAGATGAAACAAAAAGCCCCGCATTTTGCGGGGCTTTTTGTTTCAGAACATTATCTAAGATTATAACTTCGCCTTCTTCATCTCTCTCTTCTCATAACTCTCGATCACATCGCCTGCATTGATGTCGTTGAAGTTTTTGATGCTGATGCCGCAATCAAAACCAGACTTCACTTCAGACGCATCATCTTTGAAACGCTTCAAAGCAGTCATTTCCCCAGAGTAAACCACGATACCATCGCGGATCAAACGGATCGGGTTGTTACGTTTGATGTAACCATCTGTAACCATACAACCTGCAACAGTTCCTACTTTCGTGATCTTAAATACATCGCGCACTTCGGCATTGCCCACGATCACCTCTTCAAACTCTTTCTCCAACATACCTTCCATCGCGGCTTTAATCTCGTTGATGGCATCGTAGATGATCGAATACAAACGTATTTCTATTTCTTCGTTATCGGCCAACCTGCGTGCCGAAGGTGAAGGTCTTACTTGGAAACCAAGGATGATCGCATCAGAAGCAGACGCTAACAACACATCGGATTCTGAAATCTGACCAACTGCTTTGTGAATAATGCTCACCGCTACTTTTGGTGTAGAGAGCTTCAACAATGAATCAGATAACGCTTCAATAGAACCATCCACGTCACCTTTGATGATCACATTCAATTGCTTGAACGAACCGATGGCCAAGCGCCTTCCAATTTCATCCAACGTAATATGTTTCTTGGTGCGGATGCTTTGCTCACGCAATATTTGACTCCGCTTGTTGGCCACTTCGCGCGCCTCACGGTCGGTCTCCATCACTTGGAATTTTTCACCCGCTTGTGGTGCGCCATCTAAACCCAAGACTTGAACAGGAGTTGATGGGCCTGCCTTTTGTACTTTTTTCCCCGTATCGTCATACATGGCCTTCACGCGGCCATAGTTAGAGCCGGCCACCATCACATCACCTACACTGAGCGTACCAGATTGAACCATTAATGTGGTGACATATCCACGGCCTTTGTCCAATTCGGCTTCAATGATAGAACCAACAGCGGGCTTATCAGGATTTGCTTTTAAGTTTAGCAACTCTGCCTCCAACAATACTTTCTCCAATAAGTCTTCGATACCTAAACCGGTTTTGGCAGAAATGCCTTGGCTTTGATATTTACCACCCCAGTCTTCTACTAAAATATTTATTTTGGAAAGCGATTCTTTTATTTTCTCAGGGTTCGCTGTTTGCTTATCAATTTTATTGATGGCAAAGATGAGCGGTACACCTGCTACTTGAGCGTGGTTGATCGCCTCTTTGGTTTGCGGCATTACGTCATCATCGGCAGCCACTACAATCACAGCAATGTCTGTGAGCTTAGCTCCCCGTGCACGCATGGCGGTAAATGCTTCGTGGCCCGGTGTATCGAGGAACGCAATTTTATTTCCACTCTTGGTCATTACATCATAGGCGCCAATGTGCTGCGTGATTCCCCCTGCTTCCGATGCTGTAACTTTTGTATTTCTAATAAAATCGAGCAACGAAGTTTTCCCATGATCCACGTGGCCCATGATGGTTACAATCGGAGCGCGTGGTTGCAAATCTTCTTCCGCTTCGGGTTCTTCATTGGCCGCATCTTCTTCTTCGGTAGAAGAGAATTGCACTTCAAATCCAAACTCATCGGCAATGACAGTGATGGCTTCTGCATCCAAGCGTTGATTGATGGATACGAACATGCCCAATCCTAAACAAGTGGAAATTACATCATTCACCGAAACATTCATCAGCGAAGCCAAATCGTTGGCCGAAATAAATTCGGTAACTTTTAATGTCTTTGATGACTCTTGCTCTTGACGCAACCTCTCGTCTTCTGCATCAGAAACGGTCTGGCGTTTTTCTTTTCTGTATTTCGCGCCAGAGAATTTCTTTTGCCCTCCGCTCAGTTTTGCTAACGTAGCGCGCACTTGATCTTGGATTTCCTTATCGGTAGGCTCTGGCTTTGGTGTTCTAACAAATGGTTTTTGGCCGGCACCACCTTGCTGAGGTCTTTGTCCTTGTCCTTGTTGAGGGCGCACGCTACCACCACGATTGTCAGGTGCGTTGGGCAAACGCTTGCGCGGTCTTTTTTGCTGATTGGTTTTGTTAAGGTCAGAAGAAGCAATGGGTTGCGTTTTCTTTTCCGTTGGAAGCTCGATTTTAGAAAGCACCTTCAAGCCTTGTAAGCGATCTGCCTTTGCCTTGATCAACTCTTGCTCTACTGGTTTCTCTGCTTCAACCTCAATCTTTACCTCTGGCTTTTCTACTTCTGGTTTTTCTTCTACCACATTAGCAGTAGGCTCTACTTCTTTTTCTTTAGTAACCTTTTTAGTCCCCTTAGCAGTAGGAGTCGATTCTTTTTTAAGATCGATTTTGCCAAGGACTTTAATGCCTTCCAGTTTTGGTTTCTCCGCCTCTACCTTCTCAACTTTTTCTACCTTAACCTCTTCCTTGTGCTTGACAATATCCTTAGAACCTAAGTTTTTGATAAGCATACTTTGCTCATCATCTGCTTTTTTGCGATGCGCCTCTGGCTCTACTTTAGGAGCTACATTTTCAACAGGCTTTGTACCTATGGTAATGCCCGATGCTTCTAGTTTTTCAGAGGCAGAAGAAGCGTATTCTTTGGCCAGCATAGCAAACTGCTCGGCTGTAAGTTTGGCGTTGGGGTTGTTCTCTACGCTAACACCCTTCTTGGCCAAAAAGTCCAAAATGGTATTGTGCCCCACGTTCAGCTTACGCGATGCTTGCCCTAACCTTACTGATTTTTCTTCTGCCATGCTCAAATATCTGCTTTTTTACTGATTACTGTGTACTACATAACTTACTACCGAAGTAGTAAACGCCATTTCTAATTATTCAAATTCTTTTTTCAACACGTTCAATACAGCCTCTGCGGTCTCTTCTTCCAAGTCTGTTCTGCGCACAATTTCTTCTTTGTTCAAATTCAACACGCTCTTGGCAGTATCCAATCCAATGCGCTTCAACTCATCAATCACCCAGCTTTCAATCTCATCGCTGAATTCATCTAAGTCAACATCCTCCTCGGCAACTTGTGTATCGTTTTCACGGAACACATCTATTTCCATCTCCACCAAGCGGCTTGCCAACTTAATGTTCAATCCACCTTTACCTATCGCTAACGAAACTTGATCAGGCTTCAAGTAAACCGCCACGCGCTTGTTCTCTTTGTCAATTTTGATAGAAACAACTTTTGCGGGGCTCAATGCACGTTGAATGTACAACTCCAAATTTTCTGTGTAGTTGATCACGTCAATGTTCTCATTCTGTAACTCACGCACTACCGCATGGATGCGCGAACCTTTCATGCCCACGCAAGCACCCACAGGGTCAATACGGTCGTCATACGATTCTACTGCTACCTTCGCGCGCTCGCCTGGTTCACGCACTACTTTTTTGATCGTGATCAAACCATCAAATACCTCAGGTACTTCTTGCTCAAATAATCTTTCAAGAAACACTGGTGAGGTGCGCGACAAAATAATCTTAGGGCTTCCGTTCACCATGTCCACTCTATGTACAATGGATTTTACGTTTTCGCCTTTGCGGTAGCGATCCTTCGGTATTTGCTCGTTGCGCGGAATGGAGATTTCATTTCCATCTGCATCAATCAACAATACTTCACGACTCAACACTTGATATACTTCTCCCGTGATTACCTCGCCTACAATGTCTTTATACTTTTGGTAAACAATATCCTTTTCAAGGTCTTTTACTTTTTGCATCAATGTTTGGCGCGCAGTAGTAACAGCCCTGCGACCGAAATCCTCCAAATGGATTTCTTCTGCCACCTCTTCGCCTACTTCAAAGTCAGGTTCGATTTTTTGTGCTTCCGTCAACGCAATTTTATCATGATCCCAAATATCTTCCGATTCATCTTCTACAATTTCGCGGAAGCGCCAGATCTCCAAATCTCCTTTATCAGCATTGACGATGATATCAAAATTGTCATCTTCAATATATTTTTTCTTGATCATGTTCCTGAACACATCTTCCAAGATGCGGATCATGGTCGGGCGGTCGATGTTTTTTTGTTTGGCGAAATCGGCAAACGATTCGATCAATGTTGAGGTATCCATACTAAGCTGCTATTTAAAAGAAACGATAACTATTGTTTTTTCTATTTCGGTAAATGGTATTTCACTGTCTTTAACTTCTTTCTTCTTTTCCGCGGGCTCTTGCACTCCTATCTTCTCTTCATCTGCTGACACCAGTTTGCCCCGCACAATGCTTTTGTCCGTCAAATGCACCTTCAATTCCCTGCCAATATTTTTTTTGTACTGCCTTTTTAATTTCAACGGCTGATCGATACCTGGCGTCCCCACTTCTAATGTGTAGGCCTCATCAATCGAATTCTCCTTTTCAAGCTCATCAGAAAGTTGTCTGCTCAAATTGGCGCAATCATCAATCGAAACCCCTGCATCGCCATCCAAAGCCACCGTTATTTTCATTGGCTTGTGCTTAGAAACCGTCACATCTACAATAAAATGTGCTTGGTTTATCAAGTGCAATTCTGCCAATTCCTTTATTTTCTGTGCTATGTCCATGCTCTTCCCATAAAGTATCGATAAACAAAGAGGGGACTTGCGGTCCCCTCTAGTTGATTTCTAAGAAAGTGATGCAAAGGTAATCGTTTTTTACTTTGTTGCAAATAATTGTGTTATTTGAAAGTTATGAATCAAAAATAAAAGAGATCTTAGTTTGAGCGAAGGTGCGGGCTGGCCAATCGAAACGCAAGGCCATCGGGCTATTCGCTGCAATCCACGCGAGGCGCGTGGATTTCCGCTGCTATCCCTGCCCGAAGGTATTTAAAAGCTTGCATCTTGATTGTTATCTTTAACGATTTCTAAAAGCTTTGTTATGAAGGGCATCTCTAAAAACTCTGTCAGCTTGAGCCTGTCGAAACCTACTTATTGGTTTTCGTGCTATGTAAAACGACTTCGACAAGCTCAGTCTGACAGTACTACTGGTAGAGTTTTTAGAGATGGCCTGAAGTTAGTCCGAACATTGGTATTCATTTCCACTTTTGCCTTGGTGCTTTCCTGCGGCCCCAAAAAACCAGCCGAAGAAACTTCCACGCCTGCAAGAGTCGTTAACGTGCCAAAATTCAATGCCGACTCCGCTTATTTTTTTGTTGACAAGCAAGTGAAGTTCGGCCCGCGCGTACCCAATACATCGGCTCACCAAGAGGCAGCGAATTATTTTATCGATCAATTTAAAAAATACAAGGCAGTTGTTACCGTGCAAGAATTTGAAGCCACTACATTCGATAATCAGCGATTGAAGTTGAAAAATATTGTAGCCAGTTATTTTCCAGAGGCACAGAAAAGAATTTTGCTGGCCGCCCACTGGGACACGCGCCCCTTTGCCGACAAGGACAAAGAAAAAAAAGATGCTCCCTTCGATGGAGCTAATGATGGCGCAAGTGGAGTTGGTGTGTTATTAGAAATAGCTCGCGTGTTAAGCCAAAGCAAAGCACCACTCGTTGGTGTTGATATTATTTTATTCGATGGCGAAGATTGGGGCGAGAAAGATGGAAAATCTCACATCGATCCACCAGAAGGGCAAGACTCATGGTGGTGCCTCGGCTCACAATACTGGGCTAAGAATAAACACAAGAAAAATTATTCTGCCCACTATGGAATTTTGTTAGACATGGTAGGTTCCAAACGCGCCCAATTTTTCCGCGAGGGCGTTTCCCTAGAGTTTGCTGGCAAGACCGTAGAGAAAGTGTGGAACCGAGCTGCACAAATGGGCTACTCAGATTATTTTGTAAAGCAGAATGTGGCGAGCATCACAGACGATCATCTTTATATTAATCAACTCGCTAAAATCCCGATGATAGATATCGTTCACTACCAAGCGGGCATTGGTTTTTTTGGAGATTATCACCACAGCACCAAAGACAATATGAGCATCATCAGCAAAGAGACATTGGGTGCAGTTGGGAATACATTGTTGAGTGCAGTGTATTATGAAGAGTAAGCCCTTTCTTTTGGGATGAAAGACGAAGCACCATTTGAATCCATTTATAAAGAGTACAAAAATCTCGTCTTCAACGTCTGCCTGCACTATGTATTGAACAGAGAAGATGCGCAAGACATAGCCCAAGAAGTTTTTGTAAAGATTTACCACCACCTTCATCAATATAAGCCAGAGACCGCTTCACTGAAGACATGGATTTACCGCATTTCTATTAATCAATCGCTCGATTTCTTAAAAGCAAAAAAAACAAAGAAGCGGTTTGGGTTTATTACCTCACTTTTCCATCCTGATTCGAATGAGCCAATACATGATGTGGCTCATCCTGGTATCGCTATGGAGGATAAAGAGAGCTTAGAAGAACTTTTGGTAATCATCCAATCATTGCCTGAAAAACAAAAAACGGCTATCATCTTGACTAAAATCGAGGATCGGCCACAAAAGGAGGTTGCGGAGATTATGGATATAAATATAAAAGCCGTGGAATCCTTGCTTCAACGTGCGAAACAAACAATCGAAGAAAAACTGAAAGACAAAGAAGGATTTTGAAATAACTATCGTATTAAATTTACCAAGCTATGGACATCGATAAAAAACTGGAATTATTGAAGAAGATTCAGAAGGTGGATGCGCCACCCTTTCTGTACACTCGCATCAAACAAGAGATAGAATCATCTATCAGTGAAAAAGCTCCTACCAATTGGCGATTGGCTTTTGCTACTATTGCCATCCTTATTTTTTCGCTTAACGCATCTATTTTGTTAAATACCTCGGGCACTAAAAAAAATGATGGAATAGATGAGGTGGTTAGCTCAATGGAATTATCTAATTCAAACGATTTATACAATGAGTAAATTAAGACTATTGAGTTTTGCTGTTATTGCTTTACTCGCTATGAACCTTGCACTCGTTGGTTTTTTGTTTTTTAGAAAACCACCTCTTCCTCCTAGAGGAAGGCCATCAATTGCTAAAGAAGGCCCAAAGAATAAAATCATTGAGCAACTACATTTTGATGTGGAGCAAGTGATTCAATATCAAAAACTCATTGATGAACATAAGACTTCTATAAAAACTTTGAGGGATGATATCAGGGATACGAAAAGCCAACTTTATCAAACGTTGAACGAGGAAGACGGTAAAAGAAACGATTCATTAATTGTCAAACTCGGTGACTTACAGAAAAATATAGAAACCACACATTACAATCATTTCAAAGAAATCAAAAAACTTTGTAAGCCCTACCAACTAGAGTACTTTAATACACTAACGAGCGAGCTTGCAGATTTCTTTAGCCCAGAAAGAGAAGGTATCAGACCACATGGGCAATAAAGATTGATAGTGTTATGTTAGGTGCAAAGTGGAGGTTTCGTATTTGCATACGGGGCAGGAACATGTTGAGGATATGAAACTTTCTCGCGACAGAGCTGCCAGGCTTTGTAGCTAATCCCTAAGGCAGCATGAGGTGCAGCGCACAGGAATATTCTTATTTTCCTCAGAATAATATTTCGGTGCGCATGACTGGAAGAAACTGGAACGGAAAAGGAAGAACCTGATCCGCTTGGGCATCCCCAAAGGTCAAGCCTATGCGTGGAGCAGGACACGGATGGGGGGCTGGGCAGTAGCACAAAGCCCCATCTTGGTAACAACCATCACCTTGAAACGGTTGGTGCAAAGAGGCTATGAATCCATGCTCTCTTACTATTAAAAAGTATCTCCACAATTTAATGAACCGCTGTATACGAGACCCGTACGCTACGTGGCCATGCCGTTGGCTTGGTAAATGTGAGAGGCGAACCTCATCGGTGAAAAACCCGGTGAGGCCTTCTACTCGATTGTGTGCTGGCCCGTCAACTTAAACTAGTTTCTTGTCTTAATAATTCTTTGATAAGTCTGTTGTCGTCCTTTATCAAATCTGTCCAATGTATAGAAATAATGTATTCAATAAGTTCGTCAACCGTGTCGCAGGGAAGTCTGTTCCTTTTGAAAATAAACGTGAAATATGAAATCGGTATGCCTGTCAACGTGATAATAATTCCAATTATTGGAAGATCCCAAAGTACGACCATAAAACGAAAGTACTTTGCCACCAAAGTAAAGACCAATAAACAAACACAAACTAAGTAAAATGCAACGATGTAATTAAGAAACTTAGGCATTCTCATCATCGGCATTGTTAATCCAATACTATTCAATTCTTCCCAGTCAGTTTGAATAGTCTTAGCTCTTAAAATTGTTTTTAATTCTGTGTCCCGTGTAATTTTCATATTTCTTTTGGCAAAGAATGTCTCTAGTCGTTTATAAAGTGTCAGATAAAGAGTCAATCTTAGTTCTCTTTCAGAATCTAAAATTTCAATATTTGATAAATTCGCCTCGTTATTGTCGTAAGTGAAATTCTTGTCCATGTAACTTATCTGTCAAAAGGGCTTGCACACAACATTAATATATACGCTACCGAGTTGCGTGTATCTCCCCAAATATAGGGAATAGACGCAATTGGCTTGCGCCTATTTCGCGTTTATCTGCGCTTTTGCTTCTTCGCCAGAGTTCCCTTTGATAACAACTTTCAGTGGCGAGTAACTGTATACGTTTTCGGCTAATAGCTCAAAGCAGATTACACCTTTATGTAAATCTTCTTTTTATCCATCCAATAGCCTACGCTCCAGCAAATCAACATCCAACTGACAGCAAATAATAATGAGCCAACGTAACCGCCCGCCAATGGATGAAAGATATTTTTGAATATCCATTTGTATGCGTTGCCATCACCCACCACAATCACATACAATGCCATCACCCCTATTTCTGAAAGTAAATAAATGAACAACGTATTCTTGCCAAACACTTCAAAGAAATAAGACCAGCGTTGGATTTTTAAAATGTCGATGATGTAAATGAGTATAGCTAGCACGAACAAATCAAGACCAACCGTGTAAAGCACAAATGAACTTGTCCATAATTTTTTATTGATAGGTAAAACCATATCCCAACTCAATGCCAAGAAAAGCAACACTGCTCCTGACAGCATCATTTTTGAAATCGTTTCATAATTGATACCCTTCTCTTGAATGAATTTTCCCGTGAGGTAGCCTGCAATTACATTTACTATTGATGGAAGTGTACTGAGGATTCCCTCAGGGTCAAACGCAACTCCTTCGCCATGATATAAATGATTATCGCCCAACAGAAACAAATCCAATTTCAATCCGGCATTGCCAGTTAAAGAATAGTCGCCAAAGAAATATAGGATGGCCCAATAGCTAAGCAGCGCGATCACACTAAAAGTAATTGCTCCGCGCAGTTTCCAAAAATGAATAATCAATGAAGCAAGGCCATAGCCTAACGCAATGCGCTGGAGTACTCCAAAAATCCGCGTGTGGCTGATAGGCGCAAAGATCACTGCGCCCGCTTCATCTCGTGTAATAAACGGAAACCAATACATCAAGTAACCCAAAAGAAAAATCAGAAACGTGCGCTTGAATATCTTTTTCAACACCTCCGCATTGCCCAATGCTTCGTAACGCACCAAGGTAAAGCTCAACGCATTGCCCACCACAAACATAAATGTGGGGAATACCCAATCGGTAGGAGTGAACCCATGCCACTTGGCGTGAAGCAGTGGCGCAAAAGTGGTGCTGCCATCGCCTGGGGTGTTCACAATAATCATGAGCGTGACGGTAATGCCACGCAAAACATCCAATGATAAATAGCGATTTGATTGCATGGAAGAAAGGTATAAAGGTTTTTGAATAATTACTTTCTCTTAAAAATCAATTCATCCAAGCTCCACGCGCCTGGGCCCGTGAAGTTGAAAAGCAATCCGAACAAAACAAACATAAACGGATGTTGATCTTCATACCAAAACTTGCCATGCCCCACAAAAAAAGTGATGTACGATAAAGTACCCATCAGCAAGAGCGCACCCAATCTAGTGAAGAGTCCTAGAAAAAGTGAGATGCCTGCTACAAGTTCGCTCGATTTTCCAGCATACACCATTAGCTTGCCTGTTGATCCTTTAAAGTTATCCCATGTCAAATAGCCGTTCATCAATTCAGTATTGAAAACTTCTTGGCCGTGATAAATCAATAACGCACCAATGATGATGCGTACTAGGGCAATTCCTTTTTTTTGCCAGATAGGTGAAGTTGAAAAAAAGTTGTTCATTGGAAAATACGATTAGTTAGGCAGCTTGACCCTAGTAGAAATAATTTATGCTCTTCAAAACCAAACCTTATTACTTATTTTCACACGAATAGAATAAGTAATAAGGTTGGGCATGGTTTTATAAAAGGATTTTTCTACTAAGGTTAATGCCTTCTTAAAATTGGCAATTAAGTTTTACCAATCTAAATGTTATCACTGATGTTACTCAAAATAACTAAACGAATGTCAGACTGAGTTTATCGAAGTCCATTTAAAGTTCAGATAGTCAGTTTTCGACAAGCTCAAGCTGACAACGCGGGTTATTTCGCGCAACATCAGGTTATAAGCCAATTTAATGATACGCAAAAAGAAATTATAATGCTAAATTAAACAATCGACTCCCCATTCAAATCGGTAGTAAGCACTTCGCTCATGTGATCAAAGAAAGGGCGGATATTTTTAAAAGCTTTGTTCACGTTGCTTAAAAAATCCTTGCTCAATACTTCTTTATCTGAGAAGGAATGTTCAAACCAATACTGTTTGTAGCGCAGCAAATCAATGGCAGGGTGATCTTTCGGAAATCCCTTTGGCGTAGTTTTCACTTGCTCGCCTTGCATATTGCCAAAGGTGGATTGAATAGACTTCCGTTTCAAAAGTTTGTTCCAGTCTTTGTAATTGTGCAAAATATCCATTCGCACGCGCTTGAGATCTTCTGCATTGGGATAAGAAAACCCACAGGCAATGTGTGAGCCGCCTGGCTTGATCCAAAAATAATATCCACCACGAAGTAATGGCTTCACTCGCCTAATGTAACCAGCAAACCTTGGCTTGTAAGGAGATTTGTCTTTTGCAAAACGTACATCGTTGTAAATCCGATAGAGATTTCTCTTGCCAGCGGTTACTTCAATCTGGTCATGCTTGCTCATTTGCATCATCAGCATCTCAACGAAACCAATCATGTTTTCTTGGGCAGTGAGGTATTGATCTTTGTGCGCATTGAACCAATCTCTGTTATTATTTTTAGATAAGCGTTTTAAAAAATCGAGGGTGGAGGATTGGATGATAGAGTTGGCCATACGTTTTTTGTTGTGCCCTTAAAGTTAAATGAATCTAACTTCTTACTATATTTAAATTCCCTTTATCCCAATCATTATGGAAACTATTTCAAGACCCATCGCTACCCTAAGTCAGGCCGAGGCCGAAACCCAACGCTTCATGACAAAAGTTTACGGTTGGATGTCAGCCGCATTAGCAGTTACTGGCTTAGTCGCGATCTATGTTGCCTCCACACCGAGCTTGGTGGAAATCATTTTTGGAAACCGCATCCTCTTCTGGGGCTTGATCATCGGAGAAATTTTTATGGTAGGGGCCATGGTGGGTTGGGTACAAAAAATGTCTGCCAATACTGCCACACTCTTGTTCTTTGGGTATGCCATGGTAAATGGCCTAACTCTCTCTAGTATTTTTTTGATTTATACAGCAGGGTCAATAGCCTCTACTTTTTTCATTACAGCGGGCACGTTTGGGGTGATGAGTTTTTATGGATACACCACAAAGAGCGACCTTACCAAGTGGAAGAATATTCTTTTCATGGGCGTAATCGGATTAGTCATCGCCTCCATTGTTAACATTTTCATGAAAAGCACGATGTTGTATTGGATCACCACTTACGCAGGCGTGCTCATCTTTGTAGGGCTTACAGCCTACGACACGCAGAAGATCAAGAACATGAATATCATTGGCAATGAAGGCACAGATGAAGATCACAAAGAAGCCATCATGGGCGCACTCAGCCTCTACTTGGATTTCATCAATTTGTTTTTGTACCTACTACGTATTTTTGGCAAGAGGAAATAGATCGTGAGCTAAGATTTTAGCATACGATCTTTGGCTCTAAGTTTTACATCTTCAAATGAAATATTGGTAGACTGTAATGAGTACATCAGTAAGCGTACTTCTTTTTCATGAAAATTTTTATCGGCAGAGGCCAATTGATACAGGTGGGCAAAAGCTGTAAGCCTTTCGTCTTCCGTACATTTATTGAGCAACTCCACTCCTTCTTCATAAATTTTTCTTTCGGCTTTACCCTGCACAGTCTCCTTGAAATAAGAGAAGACTTTGTCTGAGATTTTCTCCTCATCCTTGATCCTGTTCAAAATATCTTCCTCACGTTGATCAACTGAGCCATCTACGTTCATTAGCACATGAGCGAAATGAAGTAGGCCTAAGTGGAATTGAAGGTTTTGATTTGTGTCAATGGATGAGTCCATATTTTGAATTTTATGTGAATAAACAACTTTTCAGAACAATTTCCATCTACATAGGCGCACTTAATATGAAGAAGATCAAAAACCACCAAACTTGAAATGGAATCTGTACTGATAATCTGCATTATTTGCTGAAGGGTTCACTCATCGCTACCCCACGCCCCTCCAAAAGCCACCTCCATGATTTATTTTCGATTTTTTCTAAAATCCGTTATGGAATCCAATCGTCCATTGCATCTGACTAGAAAATTTAAACCCACAGATTATGAAAAAGCAATTTTCGATGTTGATCGCTATTCTCTTCCTCTCCTTCGGCTTTATGGCCACAGAAGAGAGAACTATTGTAGGCAAAGTAACTTTTGCCGATAATGGTAGTGCACTACCCGGTGTGAATGTTATCTTAAAAAGCTCAAGGTATGCTACGGTTACCGACAGTCAAGGCAATTATTTAATTAAAGTCCCCACAACAGGCGGTACGCTAGTCTTCACATTTGTGGGGCTAAAAACCCAAGAAATAAAAATCAGCTCACAAAACCGAATTGATGTGATCATGCAAAATGATGTGTCAAAATTAGAAGAAGTAGTTGTTACAGGATATGGTCTGCAAGGAAGGGTTGCAGGTGTTCAGGTAAACAAAGCCAAGAAAGTTTCAATTCGTGGAATATCCTCTCCACGTCATTATGAAAGCAAATCCGCACCATCTTTAGCTTATGACCGAGCTGAAATGGAAAATCAACCAGCTTATAACACTGAAGAATACGATGGCATCAATGAAAACATTTTTCACGAAGCTCTAAAAAATCCTCTCTCTACTTTTTCCATTGATGTAGATGCCGCATCGTATAGCAATGTGCGCAGGTTTATACAAATGGGTCAGCGCCCGCCCAAAGATGCCGTGCGCATAGAAGAAATGGTAAACTATTTCGACTACGACTACCCCCAACCAAAAGGTGATGACCCCTTCTCTATCAATACCGAAATATCTACTGCACCTTGGAACATCAAACACAAGCTGGTTCACATCGGCCTGCAAGGAAAAAATATTCCAAAAGAAAACCCGCCTGCTTCTAATCTGGTCTTCTTGATTGATGTCTCTGGCTCGATGGATGAACCCAATAAACTGCCTTTGCTAAAGTCATCCTTCAAATTATTAGTAGAGCAGTTGCGCGAGCAAGATCGTGTAGCCATTGTAGTGTATGCTGGTGCTGCCGGATTGGTTTTACCAAGCACGTCAGGTGCAGAAAAGAAAAAAATCATTGAGTCATTAGAAAACTTAGAAGCAGGCGGCTCAACGGCAGGCGGTGCAGGAATTAATTTGGCCTACTCCATTGCAAAGCAAAATTTCAAACAAGGCGGAAACAACCGAGTCATCCTTGCCACAGATGGAGACTTCAACGTGGGCGAATCAAGTAACGGAGGCATGGAGCGATTGATAGAACAAAAAAGAAAAGACGGCATTTTCCTTACCACACTCGGCTTCGGCATGGGCAACTACAAAGATTCTAAAATGGAAATCTTGGCCGACAAGGGAAATGGAAATTACATGTATATCGATTCGATCTTGGAAGCACAAAAAGCATTAGTGAATGAATTTGGTGGCACGCTCTTCACCATTGCCAAAGATGTAAAACTTCAAATCGAATTTAATCCCGCCAAGGTAAAAGCATACAGATTGATCGGTTACGAAAACCGAATGCTTAAAAACGAAGATTTTAATAACGACAAAAAAGATGCGGGTGAACTAGGCTCTGGCCACACTGTTACGGCTTTGTACGAAATCATCCCAGTAGGAGTGGAGAGTGAGTTTTACAAGATCGATGATTTAAAATACCAACCCACTGTAAAGACGCAAAATTTTGCGTCTCAAACCAATGAGATCATGACGGTGAAGTTCCGCTACAAAAAACCAGACGAAGATGTTAGTAAATTAATCGTGCACCCACTCTTAGATCAAAACATCTCTCTTGACAAAACCTCCAATGATTTCCGTTGGTCGGCAGCCGTGGCGGCCTTTGGTATGATCTTGCGCGAGTCAGAATATGTGAAAGGCTTTACCTCACAAGAGGTAACAGTTCTAGCGCAGGGGGCAAAGGGTATTGATAAAGAAGGGTATCGGATCGAATTCATCAATTTGACAAAATCGGTAGAAACATTGGCGAGACGATAGATTTCCTTTGTTGCTTAAAAACCTTTGTTGGACGGAAAAATTTGCGTTCGTACAAAGGTTTTTTATTTCTTTCAATTGGGGCTAAATTGCGGATTGAAAAACTAGAAATGGTACAGATCACAGCGGTCATCATCACTTTTAATGAGGAGAAAAATATTGGGCAATGCATTGATTCACTCCTACCGGTAGCTGATGAAATTTTAGTGGTAGATTCCTTTTCGAAGGATAACACAAAAAGAATCTGTTTAGAAAAAAATGTTCGTTTCGTTGAGAACTCTTTTCAGGGTCACATTCAGCAAAAGAATTTTGCATTGCAACAAGCTTCATTTGATTATGTGCTATCGTTAGATGCCGATGAATACTTGTCAGCAGATCTCACTAAATCGATTTTATTAGCCAAGAAATTTTGGCCAGCGGAGGCTTATGAAATGAATCGACTCTCTAGCTATGCTGGGCGATGGATGAAACTGAGTGCTTGGTACCCTGATAGAAAATTGCGGCTATGGGATAGAAAATTAGGAATTTGGGGTGGGGATAATCCGCACGATAAAGTTGTCTTAAAAAAGGGGGTTAGCGTAATGCACCTAAAAGGTGACCTATTGCATAAAGCCTATGACAATGCATCGGAGTTCCTTACAAAAGTTCAAGGCTATTCAGATATTTTTGCGAAGGAAAAAAGATTTTCGATGAGGAGTTCTTCTTTCAAAATTCTTTATAAGTCCGCCTATACTTTTTTTTACAACTTCTTTATCAAACTGGGAATTTTTGGTGGGTTTGAAGGTGCTATGATCTCCCTATCCAACACCAACTATACGTTTTACAAATATTCAAAGCTATTTGAAGCCAATCGTCAACTTAAAGCTTCACTTATTATAACCACTTACAACCGAAAAAACGCATTAGAGCTTGTGCTGATCAGTGTGATGAAGCAATCTGTATTGCCTGATGAAGTGATTATAGCAGATGATGGATCAGGTGAAGACACCCGTGAGTTGATTCTTCAATATCAAAAGACATTTCCAGTGCCTTTGATTCATTGTTGGCAAGAGGACTGTGGGTTTCGCGTCTCTGCCATTCGCAATAAGGCTATTGCACAGTCTAAGTACGAATACACTATCATGATTGATGGTGATATTGTTCTGCATCGTAATTTTATAGAAGACCATAAACGACACGCCTGGAAGGGTCGATTTCTCCAAGGATCTAGGGTACTTCTTTTTCAGCAAAAAACAGAGCAAGTATTGCGTAATAAAGCGGTAAATATCAGTGCTGTCTCAACGGATATAGGTAATAACCTAAATGCAATCAAGAGCAATTTCTTGTCATCCATCATCTCCTACTACCGAAGCGGTTATATGAATGTGAGGGCTGCCAACCTTTCATGCTGGAAAGAGGATCTTCTTTTAATAAATGGTTTTAATGAAGATTTTGTCGGTTGGGGCAGAGAAGACTCAGAGCTAGCAGTAAGAATGGCAAACCTTGGGATTAAAAGAATGCATGTGAAATTTGCAGCTTTTGGATACCATCTATACCACAAAGAAAGTTCAAGAAAGCAGCTTTCAAAGAATGACACAATTTTACATGAGACCGTTCAAAAGAAATTAATACGGTGTAAAAACGGAATTGAAAAAGTTTGATAGTATAATTTTAGTCAGGCATTATTTCACTAAGTAAATCAATCACTTTAAGCGATTATTATTCGGCATTTATTCAAATCTTGAAATGCAAAGCCAACAAATCGTATCAGTAGTATTGGCAACCTATAACGGCCAAAGCTTTCTATCAGCGCAACTTGATAGTCTGTTAAAACAAACCCATTCCGCATTAGAAATAATAATTGTGGACGACCATTCTGATGACCAGACTTGGCCTATTGTTTTAGATTATTCTAAGAAAGATAGTAGGGTAAAAGCATTTCAAAATGACAGAAATTTGGGATACATAAAAAATTTTGAAAAGGGGATATCATTAACATCTGCAAGATATATTGCGCTTTGCGATCAAGACGATATTTGGAAGGAGGAAAAAATTGAATTGTTGCTAAATGAGATCAAAGATGCTGATCTTTGTTATTGCGATTCTGAACTCATTGATGCGAAAGGGGATAGCTTGAAGAAAAATTTATCGGATATAAAAAATTTAGCTGCGTATAATAGCTGTCTGCCTTTTGTAATTGGCAATTGTATTGCTGGCCATGCGATTTTAGCAAAGCGAGAGATGCTACTAAGCGCAATGCCTTTTCCCAATGGAATGGTGTATGATTGGTGGTTAGCTTTTTACTTTGCCTGTGCCGGAAGAATTAGCTATGTTGACAAGCCCTTAGTACAATATCGCCAACATGCTCAAAACACCATTGCTGCTATAAAAGTTAAAGGGAGCAAAAGAAAAAAGCAAGAAGGTGTCACCCGACTAAAAGAAATACGAGACAGACTTAGACTTTTTTATGAGACCAGTCAACGATTCAATGTACCAGAGAAAAATGTGTTAGAAAATATCTACAAAAGTTATCAATGTTTTTCGCTTAGAAATAATGCCCTGCGCGCTTACACTTTCTTTTCAAATAGCCGCCAGTTATTGGCAACCAAGAAGCGATCACCGGTGAGAAATTTTCTTTTTTGCATAAAAATTTTTTTTGCTATTGTTTAAATTTTAAACTATCTTCTTTACTCTTTATTCAAAACGGAAAACGCATCAAAAAATGAGGCCACAAATAAATTTATTGGAATATTTCAAGTATAAGATAAATAAGAAATCTTACACACTAAAAAAAGAGGCTCAAAGGTTTTCATGGTTGAGCAAATATCAATTCAATTCTATTTTGGATGTTGGGTCTAACGAAGGCCAATTCGCTGAAAAAATTCTCAGCATTTTTCCTAGCGCTGAAATCTATTGCTTTGAACCATTGCCAGAAGTCTTTGAGAAACTGAAACTAAATTTTAAAGATCGAAGCAATTTTCACTATTATAACTACGCCCTTGGTGATTTTAGTGTAGAAATGGATATCCATAGAAACGAATACTCACCGTCTTCGTCTCTTTTAGAAATGCTCGACCTGCATAAGTCAAATTTTGATTTTGCTGTAAAAAGCGAAGTAACTAGAATTCAAACACGCACACTAGATAGTATTTTTAGTACGCCAATACTAAATCCGGTTCTACTTAAAATTGATGTGCAAGGATATGAAATGCAGGTTCTTAAAGGTGCCGAGCTAGTTCTTCAGCAAGCTAATGTGATTATAATTGAAACTAGCTTTTATGAACTGTACAAAAACCAACCGCTTTTTGAGGATATTTATTCCTATTTAATAAGTAAAGATTTTCGCTATGTTGGTAACATCGAGCAACTTGAATCTCCAAAAGATCATCAGGTCTTGCAAGCAGATGCGGTTTTTATTAAAAAGCAACTCTGAATTTGGAAACTACGCCTCCACTGTTTTCCATTATCATTCCAACATTTAATTCGGAAAGATTTATTGATAGGTGTTTGGTCAGTTTGATAGCCCAACGCAGTAGATGTTTTGAAATAATACTTCATGATGCCGTATCATCAGACAGAACTCTGGAAATCATTAATAGCTATACCAAACTTCACTCCTTTATTCATGTTTTTTCCATGCCCGATGATGGAGTGTACGATGCCATGAATAAAAGCATACTAAAAGCAAATGGCAGTTGGTTATTTTTTTTAGGGAGTGATGATTTTTTGATTGACCAAAATGTAATGAGTCAATTGGAGAAGAGGATAGAGGACAATCCGAATGCTCAACTGATCTATGGCGATGTCATGAATAAATCGTTGGGCAGGAAGACTGGCGGCAGGTATGGCGGTGAGTTTGATGAGGTAAGAATTTTGAGACAGAATATCTGCCACCAAGGTATTTTGTATAGGCGACAACTTTTAGAGCATGAGATGTATGATCTTCGTTACAAAATATATGCAGATTATGCGCTGAACTTAAGATTAATGCTTGATGTAAATATAGCTAAGGTGTACGTCCCAATAGTTATTGCCAATTTTACAGAAGGAGGTCTCTCTCATGATCCGACTAGGGATCTCTTTTTTTATAAAGAATTTTCAACCCTTGTCAGCAAGCGGGCAAAAGTAAATTTTCATTTGTACAGACGTAAAATTAAGTTCTTAACCACTTTTTTTCATAAAGTAAATAAATTAGATGGCCTTATGTCTTCGCTAAGAATTTGCAAAGAGGATTTCAACGAATTTAAGAGATATGCTTATCCTTCCTTTTTCTTTACTTCAACTAGATACTTTTTGGGATTTTATTTCCTAAAGAAAAAATAAACGGTAAAAGCCACAATGCTTATTAGATAGCAACCCTATCCTCCCTCCAAAAAACCGCCTCATAGGCAATCTTACCCCAACACAATACACACGGCACCACCTTTATCATATAAGGATCAAAGAAGTTATCTTGAATATAATTGGGGAATATATCAGTAGGGGAAAGAATGGTGAAAATAAAAACCAGTGAAATTAAAATAAAATCAACCTTAGAAAATGGTTTAGAATAATACCAAAGCACTGCCCCGAATACCGCAATAATAAAGGTAGGTGATTCTGCCTTGTGGTTGAAGATCACCATCCACACCAGTACGCTAGCAAGCCAAGCGACACGGAAGGCGTAAGATGAATACCTCTTCCACCATAAGAATGGCAGGACAAGAAAAATCAACCCAACAAACGAAACGATAGTCTTATTGGGCAGTACGTGAAACCAAGAAGTCAGCCACCCCATCACCGACAGTCCATACGAAGCGGAGTGATCATCTTGAAGAAGCGTCCACCAGCTTTTATATAGAAAAATTAGTTGACTGCTACTGACTACTAGCAATGGCAAAGCTAAAAGAATGGCCACACTCAGTAAAGTGTAAAAGGCAAGCTTGAATTTATTAGGATAAAATAGAAGAAGCCCTAAGGCAAGGATTCCGTAGACCTTTATAAAAGCTGTAAGTACTATGCAAAAGATTCCAACAAAGAATAACCCTCTCTCAAATAAACAAAAGCCTAACAAAATTAATCCTACCATCAGTCCATTACTTTGGGCGTTTTGCATAGAAGTAACCAACTCAATCAGAACAAACAATAACATTGCAATCTTTGTCTTTTGATCAAACGATGGCATAAGCTTAATAGCAAAAAGTAGAAGCAGAGCATTCAATCCATTCCAAATAAATAGCCCCAGAATATCCGGAAGGATTGCCATCGGTGCGAACAATAATGAAAACGTAGGACTATACTTATAAAGATCCCACTGTTCATTAGGATATGAATGGTATAGATCGAGATTGTTTACTAAATGAAAGAAAGATTGTTTAAAAATAATATAGTTTTGATATTGTGGATACAGAATTTCATTTACTAGCTTAGGTTCAAGAAGCCAGCTTTGTAATGTTACTACCAACACTGCCAAAAAGAACAAGATTAGAATCGGCAGGAAACTTTGATTAAAAGACATCCAAACTCTTGTTAGTAGCTTCATTTTTTTTTGGGAATAGTGTAAAGAGAATCTACTTTTGAGAATCAAGCAAATTTTTGGAAAGATGCATCAGAAAAATTTTATAATGAAGAATTTTGAAAGGTAAAATGAAAATCAGCGGGTTCACTATAGCAAGGAATGTAATAAAGTATGACTATCCAGTAGTAGAGGCCATTACTTCTGTATTGCCTTTCTGCGATGAATTTGTGGTGGCTATTGGAAATTCAGAAGATGCCACGCTGGAGTTAATCAAGAATATCGATTCTAAAAAAATCAAGATCATTCAAACAAAATGGGATGATTCGCTACGTGAGGGCGGTAAAGTGTTGGCGGTAGAGACTGACAAGGCGTTTCAGGCGATCTCAAAAGATAGTGATTGGGTTTTTTATATTCAGGCAGATGAAGTAGTACATGAAAAGTACCATGCAACTATAAAACATGCGATGGAGAAGCATAAAGAAGACAAGTCTGTTGACGGACTACTTTTTAACTACAAACATTTTTATGGATCTTATGACTATGTGGGTGAATCGTGGAATTGGTATAGAAGAGAAATTAGGATAGTTAGGAATGATTCAAGTATTTTTTCTTATCGCGATGCGCAAGGTTTTAGGAAAAGACCGAACGAGAAGTTACGAGTAAAATTGATAGAAGCTTTTATTTATCATTACGGTTGGGTGCGCGACCCGCGAGCCATGCAGCGAAAGCAACGCGCTTTTAGCAGTCTTTATCATGATGACAATTGGTTAAATGAACATGTGGCCAAGGCGGAGGAGTTTGATTACAGCAACATCGACTCATTAGAATTATTTAAGGAAACTCATCCACAAGTAATGAAAGAACGAATAGAGATGAAAAACTGGAAGTTTGATTTCGATGTATCAAAGAAAAACTATTCATTCAAAGAGAGATTAAAACGATTAGTAGGCTTCCGTTTGGGGGAATATAAAAACTACAAAATCATTTAATCCAATTCTTTTCGAGAACAGATAAACTTTGAGCTGACATCGGCCTGGGCTGGCCGACTCAATGGGCAGGATGGGAATGAAAAGCTCGAAGTGTGCGGCTTGCGCGTTGTTGGACTTGGAATTACTTCCTGGCGGTAGGTAGGGATAGATCGGCTCAACGGAATGTGTGGAGTACGTGCTTTTCGGGGGACTCATGCATGCTATTGCCTTTCGGTAGGCAAGCCAAAGAAATTTTCATCTACTCTTTACCAAAAGAATACACTTCTATAATCCCCTTTCTTTACTACTTTTACCCCTTCATGGAACTGGAAGAAGCCCCGAAGCAACATTATACGGAGAAAGAGAAGGGAGAAGTATTCAACAATGAATTTCTTCCTCATATCAAGTCTATGTACAACTTTGGGTTTCGCCTTACACTCGATCGCGATGACGCCAAAGACCTGGTGCAAGACACTTACCTGAAAGCCTATCGCTTCATAGAATCATTCCAGAAAGGAACTAATGCGAAGGCTTGGCTGTTCCGCATTTTGAAAAACAGTTTCATCAATGACTACCGCAAAAAGAGTAAAGAGCCTAATAAGGTAGATTATCAAGAGGTAGAAACGTATTATAACTCAGAGGAAGTAGATAGGCAGATCACCCCCGATTTGCGCGTGGAGTCGCTGAATAATATGATTGGGGATGAAATATCGAATGCGTTGAATTCATTGGATGTGGATTTTAAAACAGTGATCATACTGTGCGACTTGGAGGGGTTTAAATATGAGGAGATGGCCAAGATACTGGACATACCCATCGGCACCGTGCGCAGCAGATTGCATAGAGCGAGAAATCTACTGAAAGAAAAATTAGGCGATTACGCAAAGTCAATGGGCTACAACCGCAATTGACAATTGACAAAAAAAACAATTGACAAAGTGATGAGCTTTGTAAAAAAGATAAATATTCATAAAAAAACAGACAGTTGATAGATTTAAAAATTTTGTCAATTGCCTATTTGTCAACTGTCAATTTTAATGTTTTAGTGCCATGAGCAACCTAACCAATCCTTTTCTCCAAGCTAACAAAGTAAAGCCTACATGCATGGAGATGTTGCAGACCATTTTGGATGGCGAAGCAACCGAAGAGCAGCGAACTTATTTTAAAGCACACATGGATGGATGTATGCCTTGCTACAAAACGTACGACTTGGATATGGCCATTAAACAGTTGTTGCAATCAAAATGCTGCGGTGGCGATGTGCCCAATGAATTGATTGAGCAAATAAAAAGTCAGATCACGCAAAAATCTTCTCTGTAATGGCGGGTTTATCTACTGAAGCTTCAGCGAAAGGTGGCAAGGCTTTGATCTTCTCCGCTCCGTCTGGCTCTGGCAAAACAACGATCGTACATCACTTACTTAAAAATAATCCCGACTTGGGTTTTTCAATCTCTGCCTCCACACGCGACAAACGTGGGCGCAAGGAAGAAGATGGAAAAGATTATCATTTTTTGAGCCCCGAGGAGTTCAAGAAGAAAATTGATGGCGAAGAATTTATAGAATGGGAAGAAGTGTATGCGGGTAATTTCTACGGTACGCTCAAATCTGAAATAGAACGGGTTTGGGCAGAAGGTAAGAATGTGATTTTTGATGTGGATGTGAAGGGAGGCATTAACTTGAAAAAATATTTTGGAGAGAAGGCGTTAGCCATTTTTGTGAAGGTACCCTCATTGGAAACCTTGGCAGAGCGATTGAAGGTTAGAGGAACAGAATCGGAGGAAAGTTTTTCGCGTAGGTTGTTCAAAGCTAAATTTGAAATGACCTTTCAAGATAAGTTTGATGTGGTACTGGTGAACGAAGATTTGCAAAAGTCATTGGCGGAGGCGCAGCGGTTGTATGATGGGTTTACAGCCAAGCCTTGAAGTTTCTGAAATAATTTTGCAACTTTACTGATAAGTTTTTTAATACTTAAAACTATGACCGCAAAACTGACACTAACCCTAGATGCTAAAGTGATTGAGGCAACTAAGCGACTCTCAAAAGCACAGGGACAAAGTATTTCTAAAATCGTTGAAGAATACCTTAAAAAGATGGGACAGTCACAAAGTTCCTTACGAAAGAAAGGCTCCATTCTTGAATTAAGAGGCATTGGAGGAAAGGTTTTTAAAGACTTTAATTACAAAGAGGAAATAGCCGAATATCTATCCGAAAAATATAAATGAGCAGAAGAATTTGGCTCGCCACCAATGTCGTCCTTGATGTGATTCTTGAAAGGGAAGGTTTTGTGGAAGAAGCCTCTGAACTATTTCTACTTCACGAGTCTTCAGAAATAGAAGTCATCATCTCCACGCTTTCATTAGCTAACATAGCTTATGTTGTTAAGAAGAAAGGCAAAAATCCTTTCCTTATCATCGCTGGATTATTAAAATGGATTACTATAGTCAGTCTTGATCGTTCTCATTTTGAAAAAAATGTGAGCTCATCCTTTCGCGATTTCGAAGACGGACTTCAATATTTTAGTGTTGCCAGCGTTGTGGGGATTGAAGCAATCATTACCAGAAACACTAAAGATTTCAAAACAGCATCAATTCCTGTTTTGACCCCGACTCAGTTTCTGTTGACAATTGAGCGATGAATCAAAGTCAAAAAATCGGCCTCTTCTTCGGTTCTTTCAATCCCGTTCACCTAGGGCATTTGATCATTGCCAATGTGATGGCCGAGAATACCGATTTAGATAAAGTATGGTTGGTAGTGTCGCCACAAAACCCCTTTAAGCCAAGCAAAGGATTACTTCACGAGTTTGATCGCTTCGATATGGTGAAGGCTGCCATTGCAGACAATTATAAACTGGAAGCCAGCGATGTGGAGTTTCATCTGCCCAAGCCTAGCTACACCATACACACATTGGCTCATCTTACAGAAAAACATCCCACCAAAGAATTCAAAGTGATATTGGGCGAGGACAACCTAGAAAATTTTACCAAGTGGAAAAACTACGAGCAGATATTGGATCAGTTTGGTTTGTATGTTTACCCGAGGCCCAATGTAACAAACTCGTCCCTGAGTCGTCATGCTCAAGTAAAGATGGTGGAAGCTCCGTTGCTTGATATATCGGCTTCTTATATCCGCAATTGTATCAAGAACAATAAATCCATTCGGTATCTCGTTCCAGATGTGGTGGAAAATATGATTCGATCAAAAAACTTTTATCGGTAACCAATCGTCTTAGTAGCAACCCTAACCGAACTAATCACGTCTATGTCTTTAATGAAAACTACTAAGCTCTTTATCCTCTTTCTGTTTTTATTGTTGTCTTCTTATCATGGGTATGCTGGTGGCATTCACGGCATTATTAAAGGCGATGATGGCGCTGTGCTTCCTTTTGCTAGTATTTACATAAAGCAAACATCTGGGGGTGCCGCCACTGATTTACAAGGCCATTATGAACTTTCATTAGCACCAGGTCAATACGATGTGCTCTTTCAATACTTAGGCTACGAAACCCAACAACAAAAAATAACTGTAGGAAATGATTTTATTGAGATCAATGTAATTTTGAAAACTCAAGTAGTAGTGCTTCAAAATGTGGTGATCAGAGCAGGAAAGGAAGACCCCGCCTATACCATCATGCGCAAGGCCATTGGCAAAGCAAACTATCATACACAGCAGATTGATACCTACACAGCCAAGGTTTACATTAAGGGCAAAGGACAATTAAGAGATTATCCATGGTTTGCCAAGAAGGCTATTGAAAAGGAAGGCATCACAAAAGACCGTGTTTTCATTTCCGAATCAGTGAGTGAAATCAAATTCACGCGGCCTAATAAATTTGAAGAGAAAGTGATTGCCGTTTATACCAAAGGCAAAGACAGAAATACATCCCCTAACCAATTTGTGTTCGGCAGTTTTTACCAACCCGAAATTGCAGAAGTGGTCTCACCGCTTTCCCCAAAAGCATTTTCTTATTACAAGTTCGAGTATCTCGGCTCGTTTAAAGATGGCGTATATGAAATCAGTAAAATAAAAGTCACGCCTCGCTCTAAAGGAGATAATGTTTTTGAAGGGATCATTTTTATTGTAGAAGATTGGTGGAGCATCCACAGCTTGGATATGCGTACCGTGAAATTGGGTATCAAATTTAAAGTGAAACAAATCTACAACCCCATTGAAGACAAAGCATGGCTCCCCATATCGCAGCAGTTTTTTGTAGAAGGAAAAGTTTTTGGGTTTGATTTCTCGGGCGAATACTTCGCTACTTTAAAAGATTATAAAATCACGTTGAACCCCGCTATGGTGGTGACTGAGATGAAAGTGATCGATGAGAAAATAGAGAAAGAAGAGGCAAAAAAAATAGAGAAGAAATTCAGTAAGAAAGATCAACAGTTGCAAGAGCGCATAGCCTCTGGCAAAGAAGTGACCAATAAGGAACTAAGGCAGATGGTAAAAGAGTATGAAAAGGAAGAGCAAGGAAAAACCAAAGAGCCAGAAGTAATTTCTGAAACAACTTTTACGGTTGATTCTATGGCTTACAAAAAAGATTCTACCTTCTGGGCAGAAACGAGACCTGTTGCTTTGTCAAAGCAAGAAGAGCGTGGTTACGTGATCAACGACAGCATGTCAACGGTAAACAAGAAAAAAGAAGAGGGTGATACATTAAGTTCACGCAGAGGAAAGAAATGGAAGAAAGGATTTCAGTTGACAGATCTGCTGGTAGGTGATAGTTACAAGCTTTCAAAGACTTCCGACTTCCGAATTCATTTCCCTTATGGAGGTTACAACACCGTGGAAGGTTTCAATTTGATTTATCGCACGAGTTTATATAAGCGCTGGGTGATCAAAGACAAAACAGACAGCACCAAAAAGCCACGTACTTCACGGTTAGAGATCAGCCCCATTCTTCGCTATGCTTTTGCCCGCGAAAAATTAACTGGCAAGTTGCGGGTTGAATATCGCTTTGCCGATACACGGATCACCTTAGAAGGAGGGCGATATGTAGAACAATATAATTCAGATGAACCGATCCACTCTTTTGTCAATACACTTACTTCCCTTTTTGCAGGCGACAATTGGATGAAATTGTACGACCGTGATTTTGTTGATTTGAAATTTAGACAGCGATTCAATGATAGATTCACCTTTCATTCATCGTGGTCGCTGGCCAGAAGATCAGAACTTTTCAACAACAGCGACTACACATTTTTCAAAGGCAACAAAGAACATTACACAGCCAATGCACCCATCAATGTAGAAAACCTAAACACCGGTTTTCAAAACAACACTGCCTTCACAGGGTCAATCGGTTTGGAAGCACGGCCTTGGCAAAAGTATCGCATCCGCAATGGTCATAAATTTCGCATTGATGGCTCATCGCCCACGCTCACGCTTGATTATCAAAAAGGATTTGATGGCATTTTGGGCAGCGATGTAAATTTTGATTTGATTGAAGCCGGCATCCGTCAACAAATCAAGTTCGGCATTCGCGGCACGTTTGATCTGAATTTACGAGCAGGCAAATTCTTGAATGCAGATAAATTGTACTTCATGGATTACAAACATTTCCTTGGTAACAGAACACCTATTATCACTACCGATGCCGTGGGCAGTTTCCGATTAATGGATTATTATTTGTACAGCACCAAAGATCAATACTTATCAGTGAGTGCGCACTATCACTTCCGCAAGTTTTTGATCACGCGAATCCCCATCATCCGCCTGATGGGTGTGCAAGAAAATTTCTTTGTCAACTATTTGAAAACACCCTCTTCAAAAGATTACACAGAGTTGGGCTACGGACTTGATGGCATCTTGCGAATCCTCCGCTTGGAAGGTGCAGTATCCTTCAGCGGTGGCGAGTATAAAAACTATGGTTTCCGCATTGGCATTTCGTCTAATCTGGGTGTAAACTTTGGAGATTGAAAGATTTGCTACAAAGTCACAAATGAAACAATTGAATTTTGGCTTCATTAAGGATAGCGTGAGTAGGTAGTGAAAGCCTTATTTGGTAGGTACTATTTGAGCAAGGCTCTAACCTTAGTAGAAATAATTTGTAACTGTGAATGCTAACCTTATTACCTTATTTTACTCCTTAATTGAGGGAATAATAAGGTAATAAGGTTGGGCACTATTTCATAAAGCGATTCTTCTATTAAGGTTAAAGTTTAAGCATAAGATCCGCCATTAAAAATTTACCCACTCCAAACTTTATAGAGGCTGAATTTTCTTTCGTGTCTTGGCGTCTTTGTAGCAAATTTTATTCGTAGGCGATAAAATATTCACGATCTTTGAGCAATGCCTTTGTCAGTCGAAGAATTTCTCACACTCCGCCACTCCCTTCCTGTTATTGACGTTCGCTCCGAAGGTGAATTTGAGCAAGGCCATATTCAAAACGCCATTAACATTCCTTTGCTCAATAACGAAGAGCGAGTCATCGTAGGAACAACGTACAAACGCAAAGGCCAGCCCGCAGCCATCCGCGAAGGCTTTCGATTGGTAGGGCCGCGATTGGCCGACATCATTCAACAGACAGAAAAAATTTCAGCAGGCAAAGAAATCATTGCGCACTGCTGGCGCGGAGGCATGCGCTCTTCCAACTTTTGCCAGTTCGTGGGCATGGCGAAAATAAAATCACAATCTGTCAAAGGCGGCTACAAGGCATATCGGCAATTTGCGTTAGAGTATTTTAAAAAACCGTTACAAATCATTTTGATTGGTGGCTGCACAGGCAGCGGAAAAAGCGAAGTGCTTCGTGCGTTGGGTGCGCAAGGCGAACAAATTTTAGATTTAGAAGATTTAGCTAATCACAAAGGTTCTGCATTTGGCAGCCTGATGCAACCACCTCAACCAACCACCGAACAGTTTCACAACAATCTATTTGAAAAGATTCTTCAACTAGATTTGTCCAAACGCATTTGGGTAGAAGACGAATCCATCACCATCGGCAAAGTATATCTGCCCCCCGACTTTTGGGCGCAGATGAAAAGTAGCCCGCTAGCGCAGATGGAAGTCTCCAAAGAAGTACGCATCCAGCGATTGGTAAATGAATACGGCCCTGCCAATCGCGAAGAATTTTTAGAAGCGATGGGAAGGATAGTAAAAAAACTTGGAGGCCAGCATTACAATTCCGCCAAAGAAAAATTATTGCTAGGCGACATGACTTCCGTATTAGATATTTTACTCACCTATTATGATAAAACGTATTCAGAAAGCCTTTTAAAAAAAGAACAAAGAATTAAAGCTGCTTTACCGTGGGATGGAAATGATTCATTCTCTTTTGCAAGAAAAATGATAAGTCACGTAACTTAATATCTATGTGTGCATTTACTATGTTTCTATGTACCTATGTGGTTCAAAATACAAAACCGATGTTGTAAAAAAACATGACCGACATTAAACTCACTCAATTCTCCCACGGTGCTGGCTGCGGCTGCAAAATTTCTCCAGCCGTGTTAGACACCATGCTCCATTCCGATTTGCCCAAAGCAAAATTCCCCTCGCTGCTTGTGGGCAATGAATCGAAAGATGATGCTGCTGTATTTGACATTGGTGATGGCACATGCATTGTTAGCACTACAGATTTTTTTATGCCGATTGTAGATGACCCGTTTACTTTTGGTGCTATTGCATCCGTCAATGCTATCAGCGATGTGTATGCCATGGGTGGCGAACCGTTCATGGCCATTGCTGTCCTTGGTTGGCCTATCAATAAGATCCCTGCAGAAGTAGCAAAAGAAGTGTTGGAAGGAAGCAGAAAAATTTGTGCAGATGCTGGCATTCCTTTAGCAGGTGGCCACACCATTGATTGCCCCGAGCCAGTATTCGGCTTGGCCGTCACGGGAAAATTGAAGAAAGAACATTTGAAGAGAAACGATACTGCTAAAGAAGGCTCGTTCCTCTACCTAACAAAACCAATCGGCATTGGCATAGTCACCACCGCACAAAAAAAAGGAATTGTGAAAGAGGCGCATTTGAAAATGGCCGTTGACACTATGCTCACGTTAAATAAACTAGGAGCCGAGTTTGGAAAGCTTCCTTACGTGAATGCCATGACAGATGTTACAGGCTTTGGCTTGCTCGGCCATCTTAGCGAAGTATGCGAAGGTTCTGGCCTTTCGGCAGAGATAGAATTCAACAAAGTTCCTAAGTTTGATTTTCTGTTAGAGTATCTAAATCAAAAATCAACACCTGGAGGCACACAACGCAATTGGGATAGCTATGGAAATAAAATAGGATCACTAGATGACGTGCAGCGCGCAATATTAGCTGACCCACAAACGAGTGGAGGCTTATTGGTTTCTGTTGATGCAGACAAATCAGTCGAGTTTGAAAACTTCGCAAAGGGCAGAGGCTATGATTTAAAATCATTTGGAAAATTAGTGAAGAGAGGTAGCAAATCAATAGAGATAAAATAATATGGACATTCGATTAAAAAATTTGTTCTTCATCGGAGCTATGGCACTTCTATTTTCTTGTGGTTCAAACAAAGAAAAGAAGGAAGAGAATACTTACAATGATCTAATTCCCTACTCGATCATAAAAATATTTCCGCATGATAAAACAGCTTTTATCCAGGGGCTCGTAGTAGAGCAAGGACGCCTCTTTGAAAGCACAGGGCAATACGGCACTTCTTGGATTGCTGAAGTGAATATTGCCACAGGCATACAAGACAAAAAAGTGGTGCTTGATAAGAAATATTTTGGCGAAGGTATTACCATTTTAAATAATAAAATTTACCAGCTCACTTGGCAAACCAAGATTGGTTTCGTCTATGATTTAAAAACGTTTGAAAAAATAAGTGAGTTTGAATACGACCGCGAAGGCTGGGGCATTACCCACAATGACAAAAACCTGATTGTGAGCGATGGCACCGATCAACTTTATTTTTTAGATACGCTTTCGCTAAAGCCCGTTTTCATTTTAAAGGTAAAGGATGGCGACAAACCATCTGAAAAATTAAACGAACTTGAATTCATTGACGGCTATATTTATGCCAACCAATGGCAAACGAATTTTATTTTGAAGATAAACCCAACTAATGGCACTGTAGTTGGCAGAATGGACATGACCGAGCTTGCTGAAAAAGTTTTTCCGCTCAACCCCAATGCAGATGTGCTGAATGGCATCGCGTATGAGAAAAAAAGCAAAATGCTGCTGATCACTGGCAAACTATGGCCAGCCATGGTGGCGGTAAGGTTTCAGAATAAAAAAGATTAGTTCTATTAAACTCACCTTTCGCTAAGGGAGAAGTGAACCAATGAGGCATTGCAGGTCTTGCAAATGCCCTAATATCCTTTTACAACGCATAGTTCAAATTCCATTACTACATAAGCGCACTGTTATGGTCAAATCTCTACCATTTTTTATGCATCTGTGAATATTGTAATCTTTTTCAAAAATTGTGTAACGATTACGCTAAAAAAGGCTAACACTTTTGCAGCGTAGCAATTCTATTACAAGGGCGTCTCTAAAAGCCTAAATAGAGTGTAGGAATGAGCTTGTCGTGGTCGTTTTAGTAGACGAAAAGCCATAAGATGGTTTCGACAGGCTCAACCTGACAAGGTTTTTAGAGATGCCATAAGTTAAGCTCAATAGATGGTTAAAATCCTAAATGAAAAATTATAAAACATAACTAACAAAAGTAAAATGAGCAACACTAAAGATTTATTCAGCAAAGAGGCAATTGACAAATTAAAAAGTTTGGTTGAAGAGATAGATATTTGTCTCTTCTGCACCAATCTTAAAACAGACGATGGCTCCACTTGTCGGCCAATGGGGGTTCAGAAAGTTTGTGACAGAGGGAATATTTGGTTCTTTAGCGATGTTAACAGCGATAAGAACAGAGAAATAAAGAAAAATAAAAATGTGCAACTTTTCTTTTCACATCCCGGCAAGAGCAGCTACCTAGTTGTAAATGGTGAAGCTGAAATAATTATTGACCGAGCTAAAACAGAAGAACTCTGGACACCCTTGGTTAAAACCTGGTTCAAAGAAGGTAAAGATGACCCTGCTATTTCTATCATAAAAGTAAACCCAAATTCAGCCTACTATTGGGATACTGAGGGGAATAAAATGATAAATTTTTTAAAGATGGTTGCTTCAGTAGCTACTGGCACCACATTGCTTCATAGTAAAGAAGGAACAATAAATATTTGATAATATTATAACTATAAATTAAAATGAAAAGCGCAACAAGTAGTAACCAGAAGCAAGTCAAACAAAACGGAGTAAAAGCAAAACCAGATGCTGCGCAAGGTTTAAGAGATTTGTTTGTAGACGAACTCAAAGATATTTACTGGGCCGAGAAAGCCCTTACTAAAGCCATTCCAAAGATGATCAAGAATGCCAGTGATCATGAATTGGTAGAGGCATTGAAAGGCCACCTAGAGGTTACCAAAGAACATGTTACGCGACTTGAAAAGGTCTTTACTTCCATAGGTGAAAAACCAGTAGCCGTAAAATGCGAAGCGATGGCGGGCTTAACAAAGGAAGCCGAAGAAATAATGGAAGGAACAGAAAAAGGTATGGTGCGCGATGCGGGAATAATTTCAGCGGCACAAAAGGTAGAGCATTATGAAATTGCCACCTATGGCACATTGTGCACTTTTGCTAAAACTTTGGGCGAAGCAGAGTCAGCAGCTTTATTGCATCAAACTTTAGAGCAAGAGAAGGAAGCGGATGAAAAACTCACTGAAATAGCAGAGGCATCCATCAATAGTGGAGCGGTATACGCAAATGAAAAAATGTAGCGTTACAAAAGGAAATTAGTTACTAACTAAAACTAAAAAAAATGAATAATATATTTAAAGGGCTTATAGCGGGTTATGGTGCAAAAAAACTAGGTGGTGGCTGTTTAGGGACAGTAGTTGTTTTTGTAGTCATTTGGATGTTGCTCGGCCAATGCAAGTAAAGCTGCATCATTTCTAAAAATAGCTCCTTGATGTATAGTTGGTTTAAAATCATAAAGGGCATCTCTAAAAACCTTAATAGAATGTTAGGCTGACAAGGTTTTTGGAGAAACCTGTAAACTAATTTCCGTTTTACACAATGAAACTATAAGGAAAAACACCAATGAACAAAAAGTTTAGAGTTCTTATAGTGGTTGCTCTTTTGCTAATTACTACCAGAATTATTTTACCATGGGTGATTTTACACATTGCCAATAAAAAATTGGCAAATGTTAAAGGATATTTTGGACACGTTGAAGACATTGATTTATCCCTTTACAGAGGAGCCTATGTCATTAACGGTATTTATTTAAACAAAGTAGATACTATAACAAAAAAGGAAAGTGATTTTTTTAGAGCGAAAAATATTGATTTATCTATTGAGTGGAGTGCGATTTTCAATGGTTCAATAGTGGGCGAATTAGAACTTGATTCGCCTGTTTTGATTTTTACAAAAGATAAAGTTGAATTAAGTGATGTAAAGAGGGACACTACTAGTTTTCGCAAACTACTAAACGATTTTATGCCGCTTAAGGTAAATCGCTTTGAAGTAATCAATGGTGATTTGCAGTATACTGATAACACATCTAAACCAAATGTGGATATTGCCTTAAAACAAACACACATCCTTGCACTCAATCTATCAAACGTTACAGATGATCAAATTGAACTTCCTTCCACGGTTACAGCTAGTGCATCAGTCTATGAAGGAACATTATTATTTAATATGAAATTAAATGCCTTAAATAAAAACCCAACATTCGACTTAAACGCAGAATTAAAGAATACGAATCTTGTATTGCTGAACGATTTTTTAAAGGCGTATGGCAATTTTGATGTCAACAAAGGAACCTTTGGCCTGTATACAGAGATGGCTGCAAAGGATGGAAAATTTAAAGGATACGTAAAACCAATTATTAAAGACTTGGATGTTGTAGGGCCACAAGACAAACGCGATAATTTTTTTAATAAGATATATGAGCAAATTGTAGGTGCTGCTGGGGTAATTCTTAGAAATCAAAAGAAAGATCAAGTGGCCACAAAGATTACTTTAGAAGGTGATTTTAAAAACCCAAAAACAAATATTATTGATGCTATTTGGGAAGTATTACGGAATGCATTTATTCAGGCGCTCCTTCCAAGCGTTGATAACATGATTAGCCTCAAGTCTGTTGAGACTGAGGAACCTAGCGACAAGAAAAATTTGTTACAACGGATTTTTAAATCTGGAAAAAAGAAGGAGAAAAAATAATGAGATTAACATTAAACGATTTCTTTTCAGTTTTTAAATCGGCCTTTAAGGAATGGTGGGAAAAGGATCCCTTTAGAGAGAGTGCTGTTATTGCCTACTATGCCATTTTTTCATTACCTGGATTACTTGTTGTAATGATAACTATTGCCGGATATTTTTTTGGCAAAGAAGCAGTGAACGGACAAATTGCTGGACAAATAACCTCCACCATGGGTGCTGATACGGCCAAGCAAATTCAAGATATTATTGCAAGAGCCACGGAATCAAAAAATTCGCTATGGGCAACTATTATTGGAGTTATCACTATTTTATTAGGTGCTACGGGTGTTTTTGTTGAGTTTCAAAAATCACTGAATACAATATGGAAGGTAAAAGCAGATGGAACTAAATCAGGTATTTTAAACTTACTCAAGGCTCGTTTATTTTCTTTTGGTCTTATCATATCCATTGCATTCATATTAATCGTATCGCTTGTTGTTTCAGCTACTCTCGCTACATTGAGCACTTGGATAGTCAATCATTTTTCTAATTCTTTGCTCATTGCCGTGCAAATCATGAACTCCATTTTATCGTTAAGTATTTTGGCGGCTTTATTTGCCCTTATGTTCAAGGTCATTCCAGATGCCAAAATAAAATGGCGGCATGTATGGGCGGGTTCATTCGTCACAGCAATCTTATTTGAGATAGGGAAATTTGGTTTAGGATTATATTTCGGCAAGGCCGACCCAGGTTCTGGATATGGAACGGCAGGGTCTATCATATTAATTTTGCTTTGGGTCTCTTATTCGTCTATGATTGTTTTTTATGGTGCAGAGTTTACGCATGGATACGCAAAGCTGAAAGATGGAGAGATTCAACCCAATGAAAATGCAAGAAAAGTTCGCTGATTATTTTAAATCGCAGTAAATTAGAATAGACAGCGTACATGGGGAACTATTATGTTTAGATTATCATTCTCTGTATAATTGGCGTGCTCATAAGTCTGAAGCGTGGAATTTTTATGACGCTAGAAGAAATAACAAAACAACTCTGGGAAGCTTCTGAAAAGAAGAGAGCGTGTAGAGTGACCTTGTCAAAAGAGCCACTGCCACGCACCGTATATCCCTATGGCATAAGTAAAACTTCTAAAAACCAAATTGTGCTAGTATGTTGGCAAATTTCAGGCTTCACTAAGGCTGGCGGCAAAGAAGGCTATCGAAATTTGCAACTCGATCGAATTGTCGAACTAGAAATTCTGGACTTGCATTTTCAAAAGCGAAATGATTTCAATCCGTTAGATGGGCAATATAGGGAGTGGGTGTATCATATTTGAAGAAATGCTCGCCTAGATTAAAATCACTTCTTCCCTTTTTTAGATAATTTCTCAGGTCTATTCTTTTGCTCAAAGTATTGGATAATTTCTTTATCGAGTGGGCTTTCTTTAATGACATTATAATTTTTCCAGAACTCTTCATTGTAACTTTTGGCCTGCAAAGCCAATGATACTTCTTTCGATTTTTTAGCAGCCAAGCCTTTTCGCTGTTCTTCTACATTGGCAGTAATTATATTATTGATCAACAGTTCTCGGTAATAATCTTCGCTGCGTAGCACTTTCTTTTTCTTCTGATCCAAATTTTTGACCGTATATTGTAACTTCACATAATTGAGATACAGTTTGCTTTGATACCGCTTGAAAATATATACTTGATTTAGATTTTCCGTATGCCACTCACCAATTGAGTAATCGATTTCCCTTTTTACTCCATATAATTCAAACCGAAGGATGGCGTGATCGGCTTCGCTGATGTAGACTTTATAAAAGGCTGGGAATTTTTGTGCATTGGGAATCCCTATCTTTATGATAGATAAATTTTCATTATCGATTTTGGTAGAACCTTCCCATTCATAAATCATATTGTTAGGAAAATTTAAAAAACTCTTTAGAAAAATAAACGCGAGTGCATTCGGATACTTCATCAAATTTTTATCCAACAAATCCTTCAATGCATTTCCACGTCCATAGTTCCAGCCATCCATAACCGCACTTCTACGTATCTCGTTACTATAAATCTCTTCTTTCGCTTTTGCGTTTTTCTTCTGTCCGTAACCAAGATCGTAAATGGTTACTGCTGCTTCAATAAGCGTGCCTGGGTAACTGATGCTATCCGTAAAATCCAACTTCTCCCAACTGCGGTGAAAGCCTTCCATTAAATAAGGCTCGGTGGGATAGACAATAGGGACTGCCTTCAATGCCTCCTCCACCAATTTCCTTGCGCCTTCACTCGATACAGTGACCTCATTTAATACAATGGGTGATTCTTCGAGGTAAATAGTTTTTGGTTTGGTAAGGTTGAGAATTTTCTCTTTGAATGTTTTGTATCCAATGAAGGAAACTATTAATGTATCAGTAGCCAAATCAGTAGGGGCAAAAAATTCAAACTCACCTTGCTCGTTAGTTACCGTTCCGATGGAGGAATTTTTTATGCTGATGTTGGCGTGGGGCAATGCTTCTTTTGATTTTTGATCAAGGACTTTGCCGCTCAGGTGGGTGCGAGTTTGCGCAAACAAAGCGTGGGTTGAGAGCAAGAAAACCCAGAAAGAAAGTTTTAGCTTCATTCCATTCTTATTTTTTTTCAACCACCTCCATAAAAACCCTAAACCCAACAGCGCCATTAGGCCCCGAGTAATTATTTATACTTCTAATCGTTGACTCCTCCGGAAAATGATCCCAACTTCCGCCACACGCTTTCCCTTTTTCATCTATCATCTCAGCCACATTTCCAACCACATCAAACAATCCCATGCCATTCGGGAAATAGGATGAAGTTCTACCCGTAATCGGGTAACCATCACCGCTTGCTGGCAATGCGGGGCATAAGGGTAGGCCTGGCGGTATTTTAAAATTTCCAAGCCAACAATTTTTATTATTCTTGTTGCGATAATTATAAACTCCATACCACGGATAAAGAATGTCGTTTCCTTTTACAGGTATGAGCCTCTTCCGTATGGCAACTTCTTCATTCGGATTTCTAGGTATGCCTGTTTCTACTTCATTCTTATCCAACTCCCACGATTGAAATTTTTTATAACCCAGCGCAGCAATCTGCCACTCTTTCAGCTTCGGAAGCCTAAAAATAACTTTCTTGAATTTTCTTTTTCCCTTGGTACCATTGTACAAATCGGTGAACCACTCACAATACGCTACAGCCGCTTCGTATGAAATATTTACTATCGGATAGTCATCATAGTCTTTGTCGTACTTCGTTTCTGTTGATTCAAGATGCAATAGATGATAGCCTTTAAAAAAAGGAAGTAGCGAGCCTTCATATTGTGCGATGTCAGGCTTATATTTTTTATACAAATTCATTTGATTGGATCGAAGGAGATAACTTAAGAATTGATTGTATTCTTTATTAGTCACTTCCGTTTGGCAGGCATACAAATTGCCTTTTACCAGCTTCATGGCGGCTTCTAATTTTTTGATTTCAAATTGGTACAGTTTCTTTTCGAGAATGGTTACTTCATCCAGTAACGTTGCCGACTCTTCCAGTAAGTAAACTTTATTGGCTCGGCCAAGATTGGAAAGCCGATCGACAAAAGCCGTGTAGCCGATATATGAAATGAAAAGGGTATCATCTGCTAGCTTATCTGGTAGCAGAAATTTAAAATTTCCTTCGGCATCCGATGCAGTGCTGTAAGGGCGGCCTTTCAATCCAATGCTCGCATTGAACAGTGGCTGTTTTGTTTTTGAATCTAGGATTTTGCCGCTGACAATGGTTTCCTGAGATGAACCATCTACGACTCTAGCCAATAGGAAGGAGATTAATACCAAAATAATTATCAAAGTTTTCATTCTACTCTCTATTTTACTCATGCTTCAAAACATCCACTGGATTTATTAGCGCACTCTTTATCCCATGATAACCCGATGTGAGCATAGTGATGAACAACGCAATCAATACTGGAATAATAAAATACCAAATACTCAGCTCCACGTGGTAAGCAAAGTTTTGCAGCCATTGGTTGGACAAATACCAGATCACTGGCCACGCTACCAAGACGGAGAGAATCAAAAATTGTAAAAAACTCTTGGTGTGCAGAAGAAGCAATTGCAAAGAACTCGCACCCACAATTTTGCGAATGCCCATTTCCTTAGTGCGAAGCGTGACCAACAATGCCGACATGCTGAAAATACCGAGGCATGAAATCAAAATGGAAATCACCAGTCCTACCTCAAAAATATTTTTAACTTCATAATCATTTCTATAAAGACTGAGATATTTTGTATCGAGGTATTCCCATTCAAAAGGAAGCTCTGGCCATTGTGCTTTGAATTCTTTTTCGATAGTAGAGATCAACTCAGTTGGATGGAGTGGATTGGCTTTGATGTAAATGAAAAGATTTCCCCAATTTTCATCCGTAGGGAAAATAATCATTGGTTCTATTTTGCTGTGGAGCGATGCAAAATTGAAATCCTTTACCACGCCAATTACTTCGCCATCAACGTAATTCTCAGGCCCGCTGATTTTTTTGCCAATGGCATCTTTCCAACCAAATTCCTTAGCAGCAGTTTCATTGATGATAAACGAACCCCGCTCAATCGCTTTTTCATTGTTAAACCCGCGCCCCTTCACAACTCTTACATTGAGCGCACTTAGATAATCAAAGCTGCAATTCATCATCGGCACCAACCGCTGCTCCATGCCTTTGTCAGTCTCCACCTGAAATATATACTTGGTTTCAATCACACCGGGGTAGTACGAACTTCCCTCCACATGAGTGACACCGCTCATTTTTTTAATCGTCTCGCTGAATGCCTCTACGCGCGATGTTTCATTGGAGCGCAGTTTTACCACCACCATATTTTTATCATCAAAGCCTTTGTCAGCATTTTGAATGAACTGAAATTGATCCACAATTAAAATAATCAGCGCAATCATGATAATGGAAAATGAAAGCTGGGCAGACACTAAAAATTTTCGAGCGGGCAAACCGTTTTGCATTGAACTGAGCTTCCCTTTTAATGAATTGATAATATGGCTCGTCCGCGAAAGCACAAACGAATTTATCCTTGTAGAAGCAAGCAGTAAAAATAAAAACCCAATGCCCGTTGTGATGAACATGGGATTCAGCAATACGCGCTGATCAATTCGTATAGATAAAAAATCAGCGGCAAGGACTAAACCCATGTAGCCGAGTGCTAACGCCAATGGTAGCACAATGAGTAATGTAAAAACTGTTTCGGTAAGAAGGATTTTTCCGTGGCCGTTTGCCATCCCACCAAACACCCTTAGGATTCCG
The DNA here is from genome assembly GCA_043777495.1 of Cyclobacteriaceae bacterium. Taxonomy (GTDB): domain Bacteria; phylum Bacteroidota; class Bacteroidia; order Cytophagales; family Cyclobacteriaceae; genus ELB16-189. Next base: position 97,004 of record JAYWHU010000093.1, read on the forward strand.
ATTTTCTTTAAATTAGTGGTAAGCTCAGCCAGTGTGAGATTGAGATAATTGATAAGCCCTGTTATCAAAAAGAGAAAGACTACTGCGATGAGTATGAACAGATTGTTCTTGTTTCTTTTCTCTGCTATATCTTCATCTAAATTTTGCGAAAAATGAATGTCTGTGATTTTTTCAAACATCATCTCAAAAGTTGCTTTGTAATCGCGCACAATCAATTCATAAAAAGTAGCAAGCACGGGTGGCATCTTTTTTTTCACCTCTTTCAGGTTCGCAGTTGGTTTTAAAAGAATGTATGTGTAGGCATTCAGGTTGCTCCAGTCATCGTTGCGGTCAAAAGTGTCACATGAGATCAACGCATCAAACTTCAAATGAGAATTGGCAGGCACATCTTTGATCACGGCAGCCACTTCCAATAAAATCCCTTGGCCAAACTCAATCGTTTTGCCCATCGGGTCTTCCTCGCCAAAAAATTTAGTGGCCATTTTTTCCGTCAATACAATTTTATCAGGCTCGTTCAGCGCGCTAGGCATTCCCTGTAAAAATTCGAATGAGAGGATTTTTAGAAAATTGCTATCGGCTGCCAGCGTTACGTCATCATAAAAAATTTCATTGCCAACGTGATAGATCGGTTTGTCTTGATACATAAACCGAAAGTAGTTTTCAATTTCAGGAACACCCTCCACCAACGCCTGCCCCGTGGGCAATGGCGTAACCGCATAGTGTGTCACATGATCTTGAAAGTTCACTTTGGAAGTGATCCGATAAATGCGATCATGGTTGGAATGGAATTCATCGAACGTAAGTTCATTGACAACAAAGGCAGTGATCAATAGCGCAAACGCAAAGCAGATAGACAGTCCTGTTGTCTTCACCGCAAAAATCAATTTGTTCTTTCGCGCATTGCGCACTGCCATTTTAAAATTCAAGTTCCACAGTGCACCCATACTGCCCGGCACATACTCCTGTCTTTTTATATTTGACCAACGGAAAAACCGAAGCACATCCCACACGTATTTAAAATTGGCGGCTCGCTTCCCTTCGTTCTTCACGCGCTCAAAATACAATTCATGCGCATCACCTTGTATTTCCTCTAGCAAATCAGGATTGCAATACCATGCTAAAAAGCGGTCAAACCATTTAGGGGGTTGATGACTCATATTGGTTTCAAAGAAAAGTTTGGTACGCGTTTATACAGTTGAATTTTGAGTTTCATCGCTTCTTCTAAGGTTTTTCGCCCACTTGCAGTCAGCAAGAAGTAGCGTTTTCTTCGTCCGCCCCTTTCTTGGGTGGCCCCACCCATTTTAGATTTTAAAAAACCTTTCCGTTCAAGGCGTTTCAGTACTTCATGTACGGCACTGATGTTCACGTTGCGACCTGTTTCGTCAATAATATCTTGCCGAATAGAAACGCCATACGCCTGATCGGATTGTGAGGCAACCGAGAGCAGCACTAGCTCTTCAAACTCGCCCAAGTAATTTCCTTTGATTGTCATAATTTGTTATACAAACATGAATGTAATAGATTTATTTTATATTTGTATAAGATATAAATGAAAAAATTTACAGCTACTGCTTTCCTCAGTACCTTACTAATTGGTGTTTTATCGTATTGCCATTCTTTCGGACAAGCTAACCGAATCGTTTTAACAGGAAAGGTAATTGAGAAAGCAACGCAAGAGCCATTACCCTACGCCACGGTGAGTATAAGGGGAAAATCCATTGGAGTAGTAACGAATCAATTGGGTGAATTTACTTTCAACTTCTCTGATCAATATCTCAACGATACTCTGATGATTTCCATGATGGGATATGAAACCTATATGTGCGTTATTAAAAATCTTGAAGATCGGGATAGACTGTTTTTCCAACTGGCGATGAAAACGATTATCCTAAATGAAATTGTAATCACTGATAAAGAATTGAGCCCCAAAAAAATTATAGAAAAGGCTATTCGCAATATTAAATTGAACTATCCGCAAGAGCCGTATGTGTTGGATGGATTCTACCGTGATTTTAAAAAGGAAAATGAAAAGTACATCGCGTTGTTGGAAGCGGCTGTTAGTATCTATGACAAAGGCTATACTTCCCATGATCCAAAACAGAAAGACTATCTAAAGGAAGAAGTTTACATTAATGAGATTAGAAAAAGCAAAGCAGTAAACTATAAGGCAAAGGTTTACAAAGATGTAAATTTATTAGGCGAGGTGATGACAACAAATGATGTTAGATATGTTAACCACCGTGCCCTTGATGTAAAGCGGAATAAATATGAATTGGAAAAATATATTTACCAAGATGGGCAATTGGTCTATGTAATCAAGACAGACTATCCTTGGCTAAATAGAATTTTTATTGATGCACAGAGTTTTGCCATTCTAAAAATAGAAATGGATGCCCGATGGGAGGGTGCAGAAAAAAACGAATGGAAAATGAACGACTCCATCATGAATCGAACAACCTTTATCAAGAAGACGCTAAAATTCAAAATGTACGAAGGAAAATATTTTTTGGAATATATGAATTACTCATGGCGGATTGAAGGCTTTAAGAAAGGCTCTGATAAAATATTATTTATCTCTGACTTCTATCAGGAATTGCTCGTGAACAGTGTAATCTCACAAAACGTGAGAAAACCAGGGCCAGAAAATAGAATGAGTACCGATAAAATAGTGGAACTTCAAACCAAGCCTTATAATGAAAACTTTTGGAAGACCTATAACATTATCCAAGAATCTCCTTTGAACAAAAGGATTATCAGAGATCTTGAAGAAGCGGAAGTATTAGAAGTGCAATTTAAAAAGGGTGGTATGCAAGAAGGAGCAAAAAAGACTAGGCAGAGAAAAAAGAATTGAGTGCGATTTTTTTAAGAATGAATTTTATAATTGGCTTTAAGTGCTATTTGATGACCCTTTAGAGCCAATTATAAAAATGACTAAAATTGATTCAATCCACCCGCTTGGTACTCTCCACCTCCATAATCAACTGCGCCCCATACGCCATTGCAGGAGTTTGATATCCAGACTTAAAATTGCCAGCAAGGATTTTTTCAGCAATCAACACGGCTGTTTTTGCAGTGAGCGAATAACCACTTAACGTCTCTAATCTACTTACACATTCTTTGCCATTGACATCCCATACTTTTCCCCACAGAAAGCTACGGCCGCTTTCTCTTTTTTCATCGCTAGGGCCAGCGGGTTTTTTATCGATTTGCTTGAGCATAAAGTTTTTTACCCAGCGCAAGCGCAGCAACCAGTTGAAATAATTGCTACGCTTGGCATTAGCAATCATGCTATCCGTTGCGCCCGTATACACTTCAATGTTGGGGATGCCCGTACTTCTCCACGCTGTCGAAATATCACCCCACGGAATGCAAAGTGTTTTCGATTTGAATGCACCAAAATCTATTTCTAATACCTTGGATCCCAAAGCGCAATAAGTCAACTTTCCATCTTGGCGAATCAACCCGCCATCACCTAATCCTTCTGTCATACTCTTAGATGTACCGCGAGAGAGTCCGCCTTTGCTCATCGTAAATGCCAATTGTAAGTGCGTGGCAGAAGGCAACCTGTTTTTTAAATGAAGAGCTAAGCAATCTGATGGCACTACATCAAAACCAGTACCTGGCATGATGGTGATGTTTAGCTCTTTTGCTTTTTTATCTAAATCAGGTAACGATTCAAAAACTTGATACTCGCCAGTGATGTCTGTGTAGTGTGTATTTGTGGCGATGCACGCTTCACTCATTATCTTGGCGGTGTAGCGAAAAGGCCCACCACAATGAATCACCAATGCTGCTGGCTCTAATAATTTCTTCAAGCCTTCCACATCTTGACTATCTACAACTTTATAGGGATAGTTTGATTGCTCACTTTGTTTTTTTAATTGTTCCTCATTGCGGCCAGCAAGAACTACGTTCAGGTTTTTACTTCGACATAGATTGATAATCAATTTGCCCGTGTAGCCATAAGAGCCATAGACAACAATTTGAGAATTATTTTTCATGGTTGACAGTTGACAATTATGCCCCGATAACTATCGGGGACAAAAAGTGGATTATAGATTAACAGGAAGCATTGTCAATCGCCTTTTGCCAATTATATGCTAAAGGCTACTTCAATCTTTCTACCTCCGTCACAAAATACTTCGTATCCCCGCGCCAGAAAAATTTAGCCAGTCGTTCAGAGTATTTTAAACTCACGCGCTCTCCACTCAGCGATGCCTCTTCCAAAACTTTGATGACATCTTGTTTATCGGCATCAACGGAGAACTCAAATGATTCAGAAACCATATTGGGCGATTTGTTTGCGCCAAAAGTCTGAAGATTCAATTGGCCTTCGTAGGTTTTAAATATCCAACCCTTTTTACTGATCTTCACCACCATGCCAGAGCGGATGCCTTCTGAATAAGTGCCCCAATATGAAAAACTAAATACGGCAATGATGCCGATCAGGGCAATGAGTATAATGCGTTTAGTCCACTTGATCATAGTTATTTTTGCTTTTTGTAGCTTATTTTGATTTTCCATTTGCTCAACGAAACTTCAAATTAGCTTTTCTATTCAACTTAACATAGAAATAAATCGCTACCACTATCACTAAGGCAGAGATAAATTGTGAATTGGATATCCAATCCTTAATGATAAAACCACGTTCCAAATCTCCACGCAGTGTTTCCAGTACGCTTCGCCCTGTGGCGTAGATGATGAGATAAAGTATAAATTGTTGCCCATCAAATTTTTTGTACCTCTTGTGTATCAACAAAAAAGTAAGGATACTAAAGATCAATATAGCCTCATACAATTGAGTGGGGTGTAGCGGCACATTTAATGGCCTAGCTTGGCAGACTGGATCAGTGAATATTACACTCAGAAGACTCGCGGTGGGCAAGCCGTAGCAACACCCTGCATTGAAGCATCCTATTCTGCCAAAGCCATGAACAATGCAAGTGACCACGGCCATCACATCTAACATTGCCCGTGTTGGGATTTTATTCTTTTTGAAATACCAAAGCATTACCGGAATGGCTGTGAGCAAAGACCCATAAAAAACGAATCCGCTACTTGAAAATAACTTAGAGGGATTTTTAAAGTAAAATGATGGATCTTCAAAGAGCACAAATGCTTTTCCGCCAATCACGCCTGCAAAAATCAGCAACACAAAAAGTGTGTTGGCCTGATCAAACGTCCAACCAAATTGCTTTTTGCCTTGCCACCACATGTACAGTCCACCTAGCACTGCACCAAGCGCAATAAAAAATCCATAGGTGAAAATAGTAAGTGAGCCTACTTTAAAGAGTATGGGATGCATTGATTATATTTTTGAAACACAATGGTATCTCTAAAAACCAGTGTCAGGTTGAGCCTGTCAAAACCCATATTATAAATCGACTTCGACAAACTCAGTCTGACATTCTATATAGTATCTTAAAGCTGTCTTTAAAATGATTCCGCCAGGACAATGTAATAATTAAGCGAACCTCCACTGCCGCCTGCTACATCAAATCTCAAATTTAATTTATCATGGCGAAGCACGGCAACACGAATTCCTCCACCCACTGATGGCTTGAGTTTATCAAAACCAAAATCCTTAAAATCCCTCGCTACTTCTCCCAATCCTATAAACCCCACACCACCTACTCTGCCTTTGATCGGGAAACGATACTCGGCTTGCACGCCAGAAAATTTTTGATCGCGAAAGCGGCCTGCATAGTAGCCCCGCATCATATTATTGCCACCTAAAATAGCCAAGTTGCGATAAGGCACATCACCAAAATTGAATGTGCTTAAGCTTTGGATAGCTAAAACGCTATGCTTTGTAAGCTTAAAATACTTACGGAAATCTATTTCCAGTGTTTCAAAATCATAATCGCTGGCAAAGCTCTTATTAAAATTTGAAAATTTGATGCGCAACAGCTCGCCTCTGTCAGGAACATATGCATGATTACGTGAATCGTGATTGATGAAAAAACTATACCCAAAAACAGTATAGGAAGATCGGTCATAAACACCCAACACTTTATCCTGATCAAAATAGCCATTGGCTTTATACTCAATGTCGAAAACCCGTTGGAAGTCAACACCGCCACCTAAAAAGAAATCGCCAAATACTTTTCGGTAAAGCTGTGGGTTGATGTAGTATTGAGTGAACGTATAGCTTTCAGAATTTCGATCATCGGTGTTGTTACCAAGTCCCCAGAATTTATCTGGGAATTTACTGAATGAGTTTTCAAATCGAATGATGTAGCGCTCCCTTGGCAAAAAGATATTCGCGCCCAGCGCAATTAGTATTTGATCGTTGAGTGTATACAAAAGTCCGGATGGGATTGTTGAAACACGTAATGCCGAATCTTTTTTCGCGGTCTTAAAAATATACGCATTGGCAACGCCAAACACCCAATTTGTTTCCGTTGATAGTGCAATCAAAGGAAAAACTAGAAATTTATTCTTGTAGCTTGGTTTGACGGAATCTTTCTTAGTGAAAAAATTGGGTTCCTTGCTTTGCGAAAGAGCCTCTCCCAGACTTAACCAAAAAATGATAGTAACCAATAAACTTGCTCGAATAGAAAAACGCATAGAAGACAAAACCTTACAGACCATCAAAAGTAAAACGATTTTGTGGACAGACAATTGCCCACCACCAAAACATGCAAGTTTAACACAACAATAATCAATGCCGTTCCCTAATTAGCCTGGCATAGTGTGATTATAAAACAAAAAAAGGCCTCTTTCGAGACCTCCTTCTTCTATTTCTATGAGTTTAGCGCATTTTCTCTTTGAATTTTTTTAACTGATTGCCTAAAGCCTCTGTGGCCAAATCAGTAGCGGCTTCAAACGAGCGCGCTTGTTCTTTGGCAAAAAGCTGGCTGCCCGGCACTTTCACTTTTATCTCCACCGTCTTGTTGTCCACTCCTTCATTGTTGATGCGAAGGAAAACCTCCCCATCTACCACACGGTCATAAAATGTCTCTAGCTTATCTACTTTTTTCTGGATGAAGTCAACCAACTTAGTGTCTGCGTTAAAGTGGATGGAGTGTACTTGCAGTTTCATAAAAATAAAAATTTAAAAGTGGAACATATATTTAAAATTTGGCTTCATGCCACACGCCTCAGGCTGTTAGCAGGGATAAGGATTTTTCTAACTGCACGGCAGCTTGTAGCATGTGGCTTGAAGCTTGAAGTCTTTAATAAAAAACTAACACGTTTTGATGTCTTCATAAATCATGCCTTGGGGTGCGCTTGCTCGAATACCTTTTTCAGTTTCTCCATGGAGTTGTGTGTGTAAACTTGTGTGGCTGCTAGGCTGCTATGGCCAAGCAATTCCTTCACAGCATTGATTTCTGCGCCTTTGTTAAGCAAGTGGGTGGCATAGGTATGCCGTAGCACGTGCGGGCTTTTCTTTTCCACGCTGGTAAAGAGCTTCATGTATTTTTTTACTACGCGGTTTACTAACACAGGATAGAGTTGATTACCCACATCTGTAACAAATAAAAGTCCATGTTCTCGTTTTTCCACTTCGCGGTTTCTAATCTTCACATACTCGTCTATCATAGAAACGAGATTGTTGCTAAAAGGGATGACTCTTTCTTTATTTCTTTTACCTAATACGCGCAGCGTTCTCTCTCGCAAGTTCACGCGTGATTCTTTCAGGTTGATTAATTCGGAAAGGCGCATGCCTGTGCCGTAGAAAAGTTCAATGATTAGTTGATCACGCTTGCCCTCGTGGTCGGCAGGGAATTCTACATTATCCAACAATTTCACGGTATCTCCCTCGCTTACAAAATGAGGAAGTTTTTTTGGTGCCTTTAATATTTTTATTTTCAGCATGGGGTCTTTGCTGATGATCCCTTGCCTGAGCAAAAATTTATAGAAAGATCGAAGGCAAGCTATTTTTCTATTGACAGAAGTTGCACCGATACCCGCCTCTACCAAACTCACAATCCAAGATCTGACGAGGCCATAGTTGGCATCTTGCGCAGTTGAACCAGCAAATTCTTTGTTTAGAAATTCCTCGAATTGATGCAGGTCGGTCTCATAAGAGATAACCGTTTGGGGGCTATACCTTTTCTCTAACTGGAGATATTTTAAAAATGAATCGACCATTAAATCTACACAGCCTCCAACAACCTGTTAAGTAGATTCGAATATAAAAAAAATCCTCTCCAAGACATAGCTTAGAGAGGATTGTTTATAAAATGTAGACTAATTGTTTAGTAATTAGCCTTCTCGTAGATTTTCTGGATATAAGAAGCATGGATGATTTCGCTTCTTCTTCTTACCGATGGCTTGGTAAATGCAGTCCTAGAACGCAATGATTTCAAAACACCCGTTTTTTCAAACTTCTTTTTGAAACGTTTTAAGGCTTTGTCGATTGATTCGTTCTCTTTAATGTTGATAATCAGCATCTTTCTATTGTTTGGGCTGCAAATATAGGCCAATCGAGTCTAAATACGCAAATCTTATTTCAAAATTGATCGAGAAATAACCAATTTCTGTATCTCTGAGGTGCCTTCCCCGATTGTGCAGAGCTTGGCATCGCGATAATACTTCTCAGCAGGGAAGTCTTTTGTATAGCCATACCCACCAAAAATCTGGACTCCATCATTGGCTATTTCTACTGCTACCTCAGAGGCATATAGTTTGGCCATAGCCGATTCTCGGTTTACGCTTTGGCCTTTATTTTTAAGATCGGCCGCCCTAAAGGTTAGCAGTTTGGCAGCCTCCACCTTGGTGGCCATCTCTGCCAACTTGAATGAAATACCTTGAAAGTTTGAAATAGGTTGGTTGAACTGATGGCGCTCTTTGGAATATTTAAGTGCAGCCTCAAAAGCCCCTTCGGCAATGCCCAAGCTTAATGCCGCTATGGAAATCCTTCCTCCATCTAATACTTTTAGTGACTGCACAAAGCCCTCGCCTTCTTTCCCCATCATTTGACTCTTGTGGATTTTGCAATCCATAAAAATCATTTCGGCAGTTTCAGAAGCGCGCATCCCGAGTTTATTTTCTTTTTTCCCTGCGCTAAATCCAGGTGTGCCTCTCTCAACAATAAAGGATGTCATTCCGTGTGAGTCGCCCACTTTGCCAGTTCTAACAATTACCACTGCTACATCTCCAGACTTACCATGCGTGATGAAATTCTTGGCTCCATTCAAGATATAGTAGTCTCCGTCTTTCACAGCCACTGTGCGCATGTTACCAGCATCAGAACCTGTATTTGGCTCTGTTAACCCCCAAGCGCCCAACCATTCGCAGGTTGCTAACTTGGGTAAATATTTCTGCTTTTGCTCTTCATTGGCAAATTGAAGAATGTGGCCTGTGCAAAGCGAGTTATGCGCTGCCATGGAAAGCCCAATAGAGCCATCAATTTTTGCTAGCTCAGAAATAGCGGTTACATATTCATGATAGCCAAAACCAGAACCTCCATATTCTTCAGGTACTAAGACTCCCATCAATCCAAGACCTCCTAGTTTTTTGAAAAGATCCATTGGAAAATGTTGGCTCTCATCCCACTCCATCATCTTTGGCTTGATTTCCCTATCCCCAAAATCGCGGATCATTTGCGCAATCATCTTTTGATTTTCGGTTTCGCTAAAGTTTATACTCGTTATTGGTTCTGTCATCACTTCCATAAATTCTAGTTTTTAGAAGAGGCAAAAGTAACCAGATATTCCAAACGAGTGTTAGTTTGTTTAAATTATTTATTTCGTTAACCTTATTGGCTGTGTTAAAAGCCTATTTTTGCCGTTCTAATTTTAATTTATCTTATGAAAATTGCAGTTGTTGGAACAGGTTATGTTGGTTTAGTAACAGGTACATGCTTTGCCGAAACGGGCAATACCGTTACCTGTGTTGATATCGATCGCGCTAAAGTAGAAAAGCTTCAAGGTGGTAAAGTAACGATCTATGAGCCTGGTCTTGAGCTCTTGTTTGATCGGAATTTGAAGCAAGGAAGATTGTCTTTCACCACCAACTTGGCCGAAGGTATCAAGGATGCAAAGATCATTTTCTTGGCATTGCCAACACCACCAGGTGAAGATGGCTCTGCCGATTTAAAATATATTTTAGGTGTAGCAGAGAATCTCGGTCCGCTATTGAAAGAATACACCGTCATCGTTGATAAAAGCACCGTTCCTGTTGGCACTGCAGATAAAGTACGTGCCAAGATTGCGTTGAAATCCACCGTAGATTTTGATGTTGTCTCCAATCCAGAATTCCTTCGTGAAGGTGTGGCCGTAGAAGATTTTATGCGGCCTGAGCGTGTGGTGATTGGTACGAACTCGCCCGCTGCGCGCAAGGTTATGGAAACATTGTACGCACCTTTTGTGCGCCAAGGAAACCCCTTAGTATTCATGGATGAAAAATCGGCAGAGCTTACCAAGTACGCAGCCAATTCATTCTTGGCCACCAAAATTTCTTTCATGAATGAGATTGCCAACTTATGCGAACTAGTTGGGGCCGATGTAGATTCTGTAAGAAAGGGAATGGGAACAGATAGCCGAATTGGTAAACGGTTTTTGTTTCCTGGCATTGGATATGGAGGAAGTTGTTTCCCTAAAGATGTGCAAGCTTTAGAAAAATCATCATCTGACTTTAAGTACGATTTTAAAATCTTAAAAGCAGTAATGGATGTAAATGCGGATCAAAAAACAAGATTGATTCCCCGTGTGAAGGATTATTTCAAAGGAGATTTAAAAGGGAAAGTTTTTGCCATGTGGGGCTTGGCCTTTAAGCCACACACCGATGACATTCGTGAGGCGCCTGCTCTTTATAACATTGATGAATTGCTTAGTGCAGGAGCGATTGTAAAAGCTCATGATCCTGAGTCTATGGAAAATGTAAAAGGCGTTTTGGGTGATAAAATCCAATACTGTAATACACCGTACGAAGCTGCCGAAAATGCAGATGCCGTTTTCATTGCAACGGAGTGGCCAGAGTTCCGCACACCAGATTTTGAAAAACTTTCTTCTATTGTAAAGAACAAAGTGATTTTTGACGGGCGAAACCTGTACGATTTGACCCAAATGAAAGAACTAGGATTTACATATTATAGCATTGGGCGAGAAACTGTTTATGGCAAATAAAAAACGAGTACTAATTACAGGTGGTGCAGGATTCCTTGGCTCACACTTGTGCGACCGCTTTATCAAAGAAGGCTTTCATGTGATTGCAATGGACAACCTGATCACAGGTGACCTTCGCAACATTGAGCACCTTTTCAAGTTGCCCGATTTTGAATTTTACCATCACGATGTATCTAAGTTTGTGCACGTGCCTGGCGAGCTGCATTACATCCTGCACTTTGCTTCACCTGCCAGCCCAATTGATTATTTAAAGATACCCATCCAAACTTTAAAGGTTGGATCATTGGGCATACACAATTTGCTGGGCCTTGCTCGCGCCAAAAAAGCGAGAATCATGATCGCCTCAACTTCTGAAGTGTATGGAGACCCAACGGTACATCCACAATATGAAGAGTATTACGGCAACGTAAACCCTGTTGGGCCACGTGGAGTGTATGATGAGGCAAAACGTTTTCAAGAAGCGATGACAATGGCCTATCATACTTTCCATAATCTAGAGACTCGCATCGTTCGCATATTCAATACCTATGGCCCTCGCATGCGCCTAAATGATGGCCGCGTATTGCCAGCTTTTATTGGTCAAGCATTGCGCGGTGAAGATCTTACTATTTTTGGTGACGGCTCGCAGACTCGCTCGTTTTGTTACGTTGATGATTTGGTGGAAGGTATTTATCGTTTGTTGATGTCAGATTATGTATTGCCAATGAATGTTGGCAATCCAAATGAAATCACCATCAAAGATTTTGCTGAGGAAATTATCAAGTTGACAGGCACGAATCAAAAAGTGATCTACAATCCATTGCCTAAAGACGATCCTAAGCAACGTCAGCCAGACATTAAAAAGGCAAGAGAGATTTTAGGATGGGAACCCAAAGTTTCTCGTGCCGAAGGGTTGAAAATTACTTACGAGTATTTCAAATCGTTGCCTACAGAAGTCCTATTTCAAAGAGATCATAAAAATTTTGATGGGTATATTAAATAGTAAAACCACAATTTAGCATCAAAGCAAGGAAAATGGCTAGCAAAATTTTGTTGGCCATTTTTTTTACGCATTTCATCGAGATTTTATAAATATCCCTTTTTTAGGGGATTTTAATAATGCACTTTGATAGCGAATTTTATGCTATGAAAATCCCCCCTTCAAGATTAACGCTATCGGCTATTTTATTTTTGGCCTTTGGTGTACTCAACGCACAATCGCAGGAAAGTTATATCACCATCAGCAAAGGGGGAGGGTTTACCGGCTTAGCTACAGTTTATAAACTGCACCTGAATGGCGATTTATTCAAAGGTCAAGGATTGGGCGATTTTCGCTTTACCGAGAAAAGTAAAATGAAGAATCGCGCCCGTAAGAAATTCTTTCAGCGTGCAGAGAAGCTTCCCATTGAGGCTTTTAATCATCCGGGTAATATCTATTATACGATCACCTATTTCAGCAAAGCAAAAACAATTACCATAACATGGGGAGCTGATGGCCATACCCCAAAGGATGATGTTAAAAGACTTTATGATGATTTATTTGCTAAAATTATGACAATGAAGTTTAGTCCTACAAAATAACCGTACTATGAAAAAAGAAGTTAAACTATCATTACTTGCCTTTATTATCTGCTCGTCATCGGCCTACTCTCAAAATAGTTTTCCGGGTAAGCCAAAGAAAAGTACAGCTAGATCAACCATGTCCATTCGTCCAGTTGTGATTGATGGGAAAGCATCTCAAAATCAAGGCAACTCTTCCTCACAGCCATTTGCTGTAGCACGAAGTTTTTCATTTGGTAAACCCCAAGATGTAAGTAATTCAGTTGTCTATAATAAAAGTAATGGTCTCCCCATTTTCATTGAATCATCTACTTCTTCCATTACTGCACGAAGAGGCTTTGATGGAAACGCAGAGCGGGCATGTTTTCAATATCTGAACGAACTAAAGCCATTGCTACAACTTGATAATCCAGAACAGGATTTTCGCGTTACCAGCCAAGAAACAGATGCACAAAATAAAACACGCTTTCGCTTAGAGCAACTTTACAAGACGGTACCTGTTTATGGTAGCGAAGTAATAATTCACACCAATGAATGGGGCAATGGCGAGACTTTCAACGGACGCTATGAAAAAATTCCTTCTACAATTTCAACGGATGCTAAATTTTCAGGAGCGCGCGCCATTGAAATTGCAAATACCAAATTAAACCCTAAAAAACTCGCTTTCGCTTCTCCCATTCCACTTGAAGAGTCTTCTGTAAAACTCTATGTTTACCCGCACAAACAGAAAGGGATTACTTCGTATGTTTTAACTTATCATGTGATAACCTTCTCTAAGCTACATAGATGGGAATTTTTTATTGACGCTTCTTCTGGCACAATACTTCGTGAGTTTGATAGCACTTGTTTTATTGATGGCGCACGTACTGCCACGGCTAATGATCTTAATAATGTGAGTCGCACTATTAATACGTATCAAATAGGAAGCACTTATTTTTTAATTGACGCATCGCGCACAATGTATACACCCTCTAAGTCAGTTTTACCTGACGATCCTATTGGTGCTATTTTTACGATAGATATGAATAGCACTTTTGGTAAAAATGCCAGCTTCAATCACAACGTTTCATCCAATAACTTATGGACAGACAAAACAGCCGTATCAGCACATGTGAATGCTGGTATTGCTTATGAATATTATTTAAATAAGCACGGTAGAAACTCTATTGATGGAAAGGGAGGCACCATAATCTCTGCCGTTAGAGTGGTAGATTCTGAAACGGGAAAAAAATTGGACAATGCTTTTTGGAATGGCAAAGGTATATTTTATGGAGATGGAGATGTCGGATTCAAACCATTGGCGGGCGCAATAGATGTGGCGGGGCACGAGATGACACACGGGGTGGTACAAAACACTGCCAACCTCGAGTACGAAGGTGAGTCTGGGGCTATTAATGAATCAATGGCAGATGTGTTTGGTGTATTGATGGATCCAGACAATGATTGGCGCATAGGTGAAGATGTAGTGAAGACTGCTGTTTTTCCTTCTGGTGCTCTCCGCAATATGGAAGACCCTCACAACGGGGGTACTAGTTTATCAAACAATGGTTTTCAGCCTAAGCACATGAATGAAAAATATGCGGGCACCGAAGATAATGGTGGCGTACACATCAATAGCGGCATTCCCAATCACGCTTTTTTTAAATATGCCACAGCTATCACACGCGATAAAGCCGCGGCAGTTTATTACAAAGCACTTGATGAATATTTGACTAAATCATCACAGTTTATTGATCTTCGTTTAGCCGTGATAAAAGCAGCTACTGTTTTGCATGGAGCTGGTTCCAATGAAGTGACACAAGCAGGTCTCGCCTTTGATGCTGTTGGCATAGTAAATGGTACTGGGGGCACAGGTGGTGGCTCCATACCTCCACAAGATTATCCTGTTAATCCTGGTGATGAATATCTTTTAGTTACCAACACGGACCCTGCCGATGTGAATTCTCTTTATCGCTCTACAACATCAGGAACAAATTTACAAGCATTGACTAAAACGCTCATAAAGAGCAGGCCTAGCATTACCGACAATGGGGAGATAGCTGTTTTTGTAGCTGCTGATGGAACAATTCATGCCATCAATGTAAAGCCAGGCGTTGCTCCCGGAGAAACAGTTATAAGCTCAGAACTTTGGGACAATGCGGTGGTGTCAAAAGATGGAACAAAAATGGCCGCGGTGACTACCCAACAAGATACCTCCATCTACGTTTACCATTTTGCTTCCCAAAAATGGGGGAGGTTTAAATTGTACAATCCCACCTTTACGCAAGGAGTGACCGCTGCGGGGCCAGTCTATGCTGACGGACTTGAGTGGGACAATACAGGTGAATATTTGGTGTATGATGCCTTCAATCAAATTGACAACAATGGTGGAAATGATCTTGAATATTGGGATGTAGGATTTATTCAAGTCTGGAATAACAACTCAAACAAGTTTGGCGCAGGCACTATTGCAAAATTATTCTCTAGTCTTCCGAAGGATGTGAACATTGGCAATCCTTCTTTTTCAAAGCTATCATCTACCATTGTTGCTTTTGACTATTTTGATATAGTAGCCTCAGAGTATGCTGTGCTAGGGTACGATATTGAAAAAAATAAAGTCAATACGATTGCAAACAATAACACGTTGGGATATCCCTCTTTCAATAAAGATGATACACGGCTCGCCTTCGCTACTGGTAATGGGGCTGCCTCTATTATCAATTATGTTCCATTAAAAGCAGATAAAATTACTTCTACGGCCGGCCCCCAAACAATTTTAAATGGAGGAAAATGGCCCGTTTATTATTCTGTAGGCAAGAGAACAATTGTTACTGGAACAGAAGAAGCTAAATCTTCGGAAAGCCTCTCTTTTTCTTGTTACCCTAACCCAATGACAAATGAACTGACTATTTCATTTGATGAAAATACCATTGTTACAGGCAATGTAGAATTGATAAATAGCACTGGCGCCACTGTTCATCAAACTATTATGAATACGAATGAAACAAAAATCAACACGAAAGAACTTTCAGCGGGTATGTATATTGTGCGGGTAGGCACAAATAAGGGTGTAGGTTTTTGCAAGGCAATAAAGTGATTCTGAATAAGAATAGTAGTAGCCAACCCCTTTTCTACAAATACGAAGATCTTTTTTTTAAATTTAGTAAACGTTAAAGAAGACGGGAGACTGCAAATAACTAGTCGTCCCTTAAAAACTCGGTTTTGGTAAAAAACCAAAAAAAATGGCTTGGCTGTTTTTACAGATCCTGAAAATGTCTTGAAAAATATGAGACAA
>JAYWHU010000094.1:0-10961 GCA_043777495.1 Cyclobacteriaceae bacterium
TATCCATGTCATTGATGTTTGTTTGCACTACAAAAATGACATTAAAAAAAGGGTGGGAGGAATCCCATCCTTTAATTATTTAGTCGGACAACAATGATAGTAATAATAAATATTTTGATGTGCCCACAACATTAGCCATCGCAAATGGTTATTTGTATGTATTGGCCAATAGCCAAATGGATAACCTCAATCAAGAAAACTTAACAATCATTGCACCCGAGAAATTAACGAGCACATACATTCTAAAATATCAGCTTCACTAAAATTGATCAAGGAGTCAAGACACTTTTAAAGTGTCAGACACCTAGAAACAACTAAATAAATTCACTAACAACTTAAATCAAACAACTATGAAACGCACCGCATCCGCACACTGGGAAGGAGATTTGAAAACCGGAAAGGGAAATCTATCCTCTCAAAGCACCGTATTGAGCAACACTCAGTATTCTTTTAAAACCAGATTCGAAGAAGGAGTAGGCACTAATCCAGAAGAATTATTAGCAGCCGCGCATGCTGGTTGTTTTACCATGGCAGTGAGTGCAGGGCTTTCACAGGCAAACACTCCGCCCACTTCGCTTGATACAGTTGCCACGCTAACATTAGAAGGATTGGATGTAACAGGCATCCATCTTTCCGTCAAAGGAAAAGTACCAGGCATTACGGCACAACAATTTAATGACGCTGCGAAAGGAGCAGAAAAAAATTGCATCATATCAAAAGCATTGAAGGTGGCCATCACTTCAGATGCTGAATTATTGTAACTAACATTTGTAAGCGATGAAATTTTTTTCTTGAAAGAGAAATCTTCTAGCAGAAAAATTCTCATCTTCGTAACGATAAATTAATATCACTCTAATCGCCTTGGTTTCGTAAAGCCGCAACATTTTGCGTCTCAACGAAGCCGGGGCGATTGCATTTTTAAGGCATTGCGCCAAACTAACAGTTGTTGAAGAGCCAAATGAGCGAGCAAAAACCAAAAACAATTTTTGAAAAAATCTGGGACAACCACGTTGTGAAACGTGCCGAAGGTTATCCTGATGCACTTTTTATCGACAGACATTTTATACACGAAGTAACAAGCCCACAAGCCTTTGATGGATTGAAAAAAAGAGGCATCAAGGTTTTCAATACAAAAAGTACAACTGCCACTGCCGATCATAACGTACCAACCAAAGATCAACACCTTCCCATCAAAGAAGCATTGAGTCGCCATCAAGTAGAAACGTTGAGAAAAAATTGTGCGGAGTTTGGTGTGGAGTTATATGATCTTGGTCATCCGTATCAAGGCATCGTTCATATCATCGGCCCCGAGTTGGGGTTAACCTTGCCTGGCATGACGATTGTTTGTGGCGATAGTCATACATCCACGCACGGTGCATTTGGAAATATTGCTTTTGGTATTGGCACGAGCGAAGTAGAACAAGTATTAGCCACACAATGCATTTTGCAATACAAGGCCAAGACGATGAAGATTGAGATTAATGGAAAGTTAGGTAAAGGTGTGGTCAGCAAAGACATTATTTTATATATCATTTCAAAAATTTCAGCCAGTGGAGCCACTGGCTTTTTTGTGGAATATGCTGGCGATACCATTCGCAATTTATCAATGGAAGCGCGCATGACCATCTGTAACATGAGCATCGAGATGGGCGCGCGCGGAGGATTGATTGCACCTGATGAAACAACTTTCAATTATATCAAAGGAAGAAAGTTTGCGCCACAAGGTGAAGCCTTCGATAAAAAAGTAGTCGAATGGAAAAAATTAGCAACAGACGAAGACGCAACTTATGATTCAGTTTTAAAATTTGATGCGGCAGACATTGCCCCCATGATCACGTACGGAACTAATCCGGGCATGGGTATGAGAATAACAGATCGCATTCCTACGGTAGCTGAGTTAAAAGAAATCAGTGAGCAAGCCTCTTTCAAAAAATCATTGGAGTACATGGGCTTAGAGCAAGGAGCCTCATTGCTTGGCAAGGCCATCGACTATGTATTCATCGGCAGTTGCACCAACGCACGCATCGAAGACTTGCGCTTAGTTGCAGAGATGGTGAAAGGAAAAACAAAAGCACCCAATGTAGAGGTGTGGGTGATACCTGGCTCGAAACAAGTAGAACAACAAGCCATCAAAGAAGGACTGAACAGAATATTTGAAGAGGCTGGCTTTGAATTGAGAAGCCCTGGCTGCTCAGCATGTTTGGGAATGAACGAAGACAAAGTGCCAGCGGGAAAATATTGCATCAGCACCTCCAACAGAAATTTTGAAGGAAGACAAGGCCCCAAGTCGCGCACGTTTTTGGCGAGCCCATTGAGCGCGGCTGCGGCAGCGATAACAGGTAGAGTGACGGATGTAAGAGACCTCATCCCCAGCCCTTCTCCAAAAGAGAAGGGGGCAGATGCGGTTTTGGAGAAAAATTAATTAAAAGAAATTCCCAGAAGTCCCTCTCCCTTTGGAGAGGGATTTAGGGTGAGGTTATGAAAGACAAATTCATCACATTAAAATCCACCGCAGTGCCGTTGCCTGTAGAAAATATTGATACCGATCAAATTATTCCTGCACGCTTTTTAAAGGCGACAACGCGCGAAGGTTTTGGCGATAATCTTTTTCGCGATTGGCGATTTGATGGAGAAGACAAACCTGTAAAGGATTTTGTGTTGAACAATCCCAAGTACACAGGAAAAATTTTAGTGGGCGGAAAAAACTTTGGCTGTGGCAGCAGCCGTGAACATGCTGCGTGGGCTATTTACGATTATGGCTTCAAAGTAGTAGTGTCCAGCTTCTTTGCTGATATTTTTAAAAATAATGCATTGAACAATGGTCTATTGCCAATTGTAGTCTCGGATAATTTTTTGAAACAACTTTTAACAGCCGTTGAAGAAAAGCCTTCTACTGAAATCGTAGTTGACCTAGAAAACCAAATCTTGCAAGTAGGCGCGGTGAAAGAAAGCTTCGAGATCAACAAGTATAAAAAAACCTGTATGATCAACGGCTACGATGATATTGATTATTTATTGAGTTTGAATAAGGAGGTAAGAGAGTTTGATATAGCGCATACGTAGGCTTCATGCCACAGGCCTCAAGCTACACGCTACTTGGCCTGTGGCCTGCAGCTTGAAGCCAAAACTTTAGAGTAATATTTAATGAAAAAGAAAATAGTAATCCTTCCCGGAGACGGCATTGGCAAAGAAGTAACAGCCGAAGGAAAAAAGGTATTGGAAAAAATTGCCGAGGTGTTTGGCCATCAATTTGAATTTGATGAAGCAACCATCGGGCATGATGCTATTGAAGCTACTGGGAATCCACTACCTGATGTGACATTGGCAAAGCTAAAAAACTGCGATGCGATTTTATTTGGCGCAGTAGGTCATCCGAAGTATGACAGCGACCCGACATTGAAAGTGCGGCCCGAGCAAGGCTTGCTGAAGATGCGCAAAGAGTTGGGCTTGTACGCTAACCTTCGCCCGATAAAATTATTTGACGAGTTGTTGGAGGCCTCCAGCATCAAAGCAGAAATTTTAAGAGGCTCTGATATTCTTTTTTTCCGTGAGCTGACAGGCGATGTGTATTTCGGTGAGAAGGGTATGAGGGATGATGGCAACACCGCTTACGATTTGATGATCTATCATAAATATGAAGTGGAGCGCATTGCACACAAAGCCTTTCAAGCCGCACGCACCCGCAGAAAGAAAGTAACGTCTGTGGATAAAGCAAACGTGTTAGAGAGTTCGCGCTTATGGCGACAAGTTGTAACCGAGATTGGCAAATCATATCCCGATGTAGAACTCGAACATCAGTTTGTAGATTCTGCCGCAATGAAGTTGATACAAAACCCAAGAAGTTTTGACGTTGTGGTCACAGGAAATTTATTTGGCGACATCCTCACTGATGAAGCTTCGCAGATCGCAGGCTCGATGGGCATGTTGGCCTCCGCATCTGTTGGCGATACCGTTGGATTGTACGAACCCATCCATGGAAGCGCACATGATATCACTGGAAAGGGAATTGCTAATCCACTCGCTTCTATTTTATCAGTTGCCTTGATGTTGGATATTTCTTTTGGATTGAAAGAAGAATCAGAAGCTATTATCAAAGCCGTAGAACAAACATTGAAAGCTGGCTATCGCACATCGGATATTGCAGATTCACGTATCGATAAAAACAAAATTTTAAACACAAGCAATATGGGAAGTTTAGTAGTTGAGCAACTTGAGAAGGTGACAAGCACTCAAGCTGTTTAATATTCTAACTTCTGACTTCTATCTTCTAACTTCTTTTTATGAGTAACAAAATCCAGATATTCGACACCACTCTTCGCGATGGCGAGCAAGTGCCCGGCTGTCAGTTAAAGACGGAAGAAAAAGTAATTATTGCGAAAGAGCTCGAAGCATTGGGCGTGGATGTGATCGAAGCGGGTTTTCCGATCTCGAGTCCTGGTGATTTTCTTTCTGTGGTTGAAATATCAAAAGCAGTGAAGAACGTTACTGTCTGCGGACTCACCCGCTCAAAGAAAGATGATATTGACGTAGCGGCCGAGGCATTGCATCATGCGAAACACGGTCGTATTCACACAGGCATTGGTTCTTCTGATGTGCATATCAAACACAAATTCAAATCATCGCGCGAGCAGGTGCTGGAGCAAGGTGTGTGGGCGGTGAAATACGCGAAAGCAAAAGGATACGAAGTAGAATTTTTTGCAGAAGATGCCGGCCGTGCCGATCTTGTTTTCCTGGCGCAACTGACCGAGGCCGTGATTGCCGCAGGTGCTGATGTGGTTAACATTCCAGACACAACAGGTTATTGTTTGCCACATTTATATGGAAAGCGCATCCAATATTTATTTGAGAACGTAAAAAATATTGACAAGGCGGTAATCTCCGTGCATTGCCATAATGATTTAGGTTTGGCCACAGCCAATACCATTGCAGGTTTAACAAATGGTGCGCGACAAGCAGAAGTTACCATCAACGGAATTGGCGAACGCGCAGGCAATACCTCATTGGAGGAAGTAGCCATGATCTTGCAAGTGCACAAAGATTTGGATTTGTATACAAACATCAAATCAGAGCGGATTTTTGAAATCAGTCAGATGGTACGCGAAATGATGCACATGCCCGTGCAGCCCAACAAAGCCATCGTAGGAAAAAATGCCTTTTCGCATTCTTCCGGCATTCATCAAGACGGATTTTTAAAACATGCCGAGAACTATGAGATTATCAATCCTGCCGATGTGGGAGTTCCATCGTCATCCATCGTGCTCACTGCCCGCAGCGGTCGTGCCGCATTGAAACACCGAGCTGAATTACTCGGCTATCATTTTGAAGGTGAAGACTTGAACACGCTCTACGAAAATTTTCTTGTTGTTGCCGATGAGAAGGGAAATGTGGACAACGAAGATCTTCAAATGTTAGTGGGCAATATGCCAGTGCTGGCGAGGTAACACCCTATCACTTTCTATATTTGTTGGAGAGGGACTCCTTATTTGGACGACTGAAAGATGGCTACCTCTTTCCTATTTTTTACTAAACTCAGAGGGGCTGCAATGGTACATTTCTTTAAAGCATTTAGAAAAATAGGACAGATCATTAAATCCTACTGAGTAGGCTATTTCAGACACGTTGCCATTTCCCTTTTTTAGCAATTTAGCAGATGTCTTTAATCGTTCACTCCGCAAGTATTCGGTGGAGGAAAGCCCAATCAATGATTTTAGTTTTCTATACAACTGCATTTTGCCCATACCCATTTTATTGGCAAAGTCGTCAGCAGAAAAATCGGGATTGGAAAGCTGCTCATTGATGAGATGCTGTAATTTATCTAAAAACTTTTCATCCGTTGAATTGATTACCACATCAAGTGGTTTTAGAATCAATTCTTTACTATAACGCTGGCGAAGCTTTTTTCTTTCTTGCAGTAATTGGTTTACGGTCTCTTGTAGAATGCTATGATTAAAAGGTTTTGTTAAAAAAGCATCGGCTGTACTTTTTAAACCATCCAAGTGCGCTTCATCAGAAGTTTTGGCTGTCAATAAAACAACGGGTATAAAAGAGGTAATCTCATTCTCCTTTATAGCCTTCGTGAATGCAAACCCATCCATTTTGGGCATCATCACATCTGAAACAATGCAATCAGGGATTTCTTTTTGCGCTACCCTTAAACCTTTCTCCCCGTCTTCAGCCTCTATAACACAGAAGGTATTTTTAAAAATAGAAACTAAAATTCTTCTTATTTCTTGATTATCGTCTACCACCAAAAGTATTGGAAGATCCTCTTTATTTTCATTAATTTCTGTAATGCTTCTATCCTCCATCTCTTTCATTACCACTACTGCATTGATGGCATCGATCTGCAAGGGCAAGGCTACAGAAAAACTTAGTACACCCTCTACGATTGTTACATCTATTTTTCCATGATATAGTTCCACCAACTCTTTTACAAGTGCCAGACCAATTCCGATTCCTTGCCTGGTTTCGTTCTTTTGATAAAAGCGTTCAAACAATTTTGCCATTTCTTCTTTCCTTAGATCACTCCCTGTATTAGAGACTATAAGATGCAACTGGTTTTCGTTGATAGAAGAAGAAAAATTGATCGCTTCATTCTTAAGGGTGTATTTAAAAGCGTTGGCAAGTAAATTGGTCACTATCTTTTCAATGATATCCTTATCAAAGTGATGGGGTTGAGTACTTTTTTCGATGACTGATTTAAATTCTATTTTGTTTTCTTGCGCATGAAAAGTAAAAGGTTCGATGATTGAATGTAGAAAAGAAGACAGATCGCCTTCTTTCAAAATAAGTTTTAAACTACCGCTATCGATTTTGGAAAGTGCCAATAGTTGATTGACCAATTCCAACATTCTGTTGGAATTGACATCAATTAAATGAAGTTGTCTCTTTTGTTCCTCATCTATTGAAGAGGATTGTAAACTTTGTAAGGGACTTTTAATAAGTGTAAGCGGAGTACGGAACTCATGCGAGATGTTCGCGAAAAACCGAGATTTTAATTGATCGATTTCTTTTAGCTTGTTGGCTGTTTTAATTTTGTTTTTATAGGCGTAGAACACAGCGCCCCCTCCAGATAAAATAATAAAAAATAAACCAATAAAGAGATTGCGTTGCTTTGCTTGGTTAGCCGCAACGAGTTTGTTTTCGACAGTCAGGAGTTTGATTTCCTTTTCTTTCTTATCATTTAAATATCTTGCCTCAATTCGTATGGAGGCTTCCATATTTTGAGTTCTTACAAGACTATCTCTCAATCTGTATGTTTTATCTAAAACAATGTACGCATTCTCGTAATCTTTAACGCCTGCGTATGAATAACGTAATCCATCTAATGTTCCTAAAACCTGACTGATTTTATCTGTTTTAGATTGATAAAAAAGATTGATGGCTTTCAGATGATAGTCAACTCCTAATCTATATTTATGTACCTTATCATAAACATCTCCTAAACCAGAATAGGCTAATGCTAACTCTTCAGGGTCTTGTCTATCAGTCAATATATTTATCTTTTTTTTGTAATAAAACTCTGCAGAATCAAATTGCTTCATGCCTAAATAAGTAGTACCAAGAGTCCAGTATGCGGTGGACATTCGGTATATGTCATTTAGTTCTGTTGCTTTTTTTAACGCTGCTTTATATAGGCTAATTCCTTTTGGGATATTTTTTCTTCTCACCTCAATAATCCCCATCAACTCTAAAGCATAGATCTCTCCATTTTTATAATTTATCTCTTTTGAAATATTGAATATCTTTTCAATGTAGGATTCGGTTTTGCTAAACCGGGTGGTGTCTTGCTCACTCGCGGGGAGTAATAAAAGCGCAATGGCTCTATATGCTTTTACTAAATTCTTATCTTTAAATTTATGCTGTGATTGTATGGAGTCAACTTTTATAAAAAAATTAAGAGCTTTCTCTTTTTCGAATTTTGTTCTGTAATAATTGCCTTTCTTTAAATATACTTCACTTAAAATTTTATAATTATTTAATTGTAACCCGATTTGCTCAGCCTCTACCAGATATTTCTCAGCCTCTGTTTTCTTTATTACTAAACAAATAGTGTTTAGTTGAAGTGCCGATTTGGCTATTAGAGTATCAATTGCGTATGCTTTTCGGATCTCGTACGCACCGAGAGCATCTTGGTATGCCGTGTTGAACAAAAGCAACTCGATATTCATTTCAGCTTTTTTATACAATTGATCTGCCCGTGTAAGCTCAGTGTCTTGCGAACTGACGGTATAAGGCAAAACAAAAAATAAAAGAAAAAATTTCTTCATAATAAAGTTCTGTATGCTAAAGTTATCCAATTTCAACAAGGTTCTGTACTATTAAGACTTTATTAAAAAAGGGCAAACCAAAAATTCTGATTTGCCCTCTGATAGACCTACTCTTTAACAAGCCATAAATACTTGAGTTAAAGTGTTGAATAAGCGAGTCTTTCGACTGGTTAGTGTAAATTAAATTATAGATGACGCTGCGCCAGAAGTAATGCTATTTTAGTCCAAGCAAATGCCAGTTCCATTGGGTTGTGTTTTGCACGTGCCACATTTGACTTCTAAATAGGCCCCGTTACCTGTACAGATTAGTATTTTACCTTTTGGTCCGCACACTTGGCTCCCCGGAAAAATGGCCGCATTTGTATCATCACAATCGCCTACATAACTCCAATAATCTACACCAGCAATTCTGTTGAAGCATGGTAGTCCGTACCCATCACCATCGTTATCTATTTTATTGCCTCCACAGGTTGTTTGATTGCAATCCTCGTCATGACCTGCCGTATCATAGATTTCATTTGCACCGGGATAACGGGCTGCATCCAAGTCGTCACAATCATCTCCTCCACAAGTGGCACTAACTGAGCCATCACCATCCGCATCGCTTATACTAACCATTTTATCAGCATCGTTGCAGTCGCGACCGCCACAGTCTCGTGATAAAACTCCGTCACCATCGTTATCGCATGGGTTAATCTGATCTTTACATCCCATTTGAAAAAGTATGAATACAAGAAGTAAGATTGGAAGAAAATATTTCATATTGAGATTGTTTAAAAATTTAACATCAAAAAAATAGTAAACAAGCTTTCCTAAGGTTTGGTAAACGTAAACACCCAATTTCCGCTTACTTGTGCTGCTCTGCCGCCTACAAAGCCATTGCCCGTATAGTTGAATGCGAGTGTTAACTGTGAATCTGTTATGGTATAGCTCATACTCAAATCTGGATTATCGTGTCGTAAAAGATCTTTAGAAATATCAGTCCCAAAGCTCCAAGTTCCTCCAGAAGGTGGCCACGGATTATTACTTGGCCTTGAGCCCGCCACACTGTATTGATAAGGTCCTTTGGGAGATGAATCTTTAAACGTACCAACGAGCGTGAGTTTAAAGTTGGTGAAGTCCGATATCCTTGAATTGTTATCTAACGTTACCGAAGAAACAGTCCACGTATTGGATAGTTTGGCGAGCAGCACTTTTTCAACAGGATCTGGCTCTGCACTTTTCCCTCCGCAGCCGATACAGTAAAAACCTACACTTGCTAGTATCACAAAGGACAAAGTTCGCGTGAATGTTTTCATCGTTTTGAATGGTTAGAATGTTGTCTTACGCTTTTAGAAAAAAATTGAACCGATGACTTCTACTTTTGTGCTTTTACATTCAGCATCTCTTCAATTTTTTTCAGGCGGCTGTTATAATCCGATTTAAGTTGGCTGTTCTCCATTTCTAATTTAGCTGTTACTGACTGGTGTTGTGTTTTTAACTGCGCCATTTCTGCTTTTAAGTTTTCGATCATTTTTTGTTGTTCTTGCATGGCCTTTACCATAGGCGAGAGCAAATCGTTGTAGCGCACGGTATAAAACTCACCGTCTTTGTTGAGCATGTTTACGTTTCTATCTTCCAAGACAGCTTTTAGCTCTTGTGCAATAAAGCCGTAATCGGTTTTGCCATTGCCCTGCTTCATTGTGTATTGAACAGGGCGAATCTTAAGAATAAAATCCAGCCCCAATTCGGTATCCACAATATTGTTTTTTAGTCGGCCATCTGAAGAAACAGTTACAGCCACAGGAACTTCCACAACCGTAACACCTATACCTCCAATACGCACTTTGTCGCTGGCATTAACAATTGCAAATGCTCCTATCGCAGTCGCATTTGTAAGTGCTCCGGTTGAAACATTCGCTCCAAAACCTATGGCGGTGTTAAAGGTTCCTGAGATGTTATTACCAAGCGCAGAAGAACCCACAGCCGTATTATTGCTTCCCGTGGTGTTATTGATAATAGCGGAGCGTCCATTTGCTGTATTGCCTAACCCAGTTGTGTTTTTAGAAAGAGCCAGAGCTCCCGTGGCCGTATTGTCAGAACCGGTTGAGTTTGAACGAAGAACTTCAACTCCATTTGCCGTATTATATTCACCGATAGTATTCTCTTGAAGGGATTGATAACCAATAGCGGTATTGGCATTGCCCGTATTAGCTGAAGCTGATAACGAACCTCTTAGCGCCTCAAAGCCAACCGCAACATTGTAATTGGTAAATGGCGTTGTCGTGTTATTAGCATAAGCCATTGCGTTTACTCCCACGGCTGTGGCATTGCTACCATTAACATTTCTTAGCATCGTTTGAAATCCGATGGCGATATTGTTATTTCCGGTTGTATTGTTTTGCATAGCGCGTCCACCACTTACTGTATTGTTTGATCCTGTTGTGTTAAAACCTAAAGTAGCTCCTCCAGTGGCGGTGTTAAATTCTCCTGTGGTATTGTTGGGTAAGGCATTTATTCCAAAGGCTGCGTTTGCTCCTCCTGTACTCAGCGGATTTAAAGCACCCGCACCATACGAGGTATTAAGTGATGCCAGCAATCCAGCCCTTACATTATTCCGTTTAAAGATGATGTCTTTATCATCGGAAGTTCCAATAAAGTTAGTGGCTGGATCGGTGCCAGTGGCTCCCGTTAATCCCCAAGCATTACTTG
>JAYWHU010000095.1:0-40355 GCA_043777495.1 Cyclobacteriaceae bacterium
CGTTCAACAGAGGCTTACAACGAACCCCAGTCAAATTAGCGAACACCTTCGTAGCACATTCCGTGCGTGCCTGGGCTTCGTTTAAGCCTTATATGTTGGGCGCTGTAATTATTTTTTCTGTCTCTCACTTAGTACTTCAAATATGTCACTTGTTGCATCATTAACAACTCGTGTCATCATACACTCTAAAACATTTTGATTAAAGAGTTCACAAAATAACTTTTCTCCTTCTCTGGAAGCCTTTTTATTCATTATTACTTTTGAGTCCGCTTTGGAGAAAACATAGGTCGTCATGTCCATGATAAAACTGTCGGCATACTTCTCCGCAACGATGTCTCGAAAGTATATAACGTAGTCAAAATCGTAGTCCCGCGTCAATTGAACTAAGTCCTCCGTTTCTAAGTCATTTTTGTTAACCATTTGGCAATCCAAACTTCCTTTGTCCTCCCAGGGATACTTTTGAAAGTCCTCTTGTAAAGAAACAAAAGTCGCCATAGAAATCATTTTATAGTATCTGAATCTAACAACATCTGGCTCATGCCATTTTGCTTGTCGGATAACTGATTCTGTCTGTTCTTTTTCGTCATCGTCCCCTGAATTTCTTTTCAATTCAAATTCGCGCAGCGTCTTGTAATAAGAGTCCTTAAATTCTTGTTCAATAGAGTCAACATAAACTGTCAGTTCAGTGTGAATACGAGCTGTGTCGGGTGAAATAATGAGTACTCGAAATGATTTGTATCTACTTTCTTGAATGTGGTCACTGCTTTGTCCGTGTAAGTCAGTCAGCGTTATTGCTGTCCAAATGAGTCCAAGTAATGTTACACGAATCTTCATCAAAAAATAATTATTGCGCCCAACATTAGTGATTACGCCACTCCGTGGCGTCTTTACTCCCAAAATCAGGAGATAGACGCCACGCTGTGGCGGGTATTTCCCGTTTATCTGCAATGCCAAAGTTTCTGTTTCCAGCTTTCATTTGTCAATTCTACCCATACTTTTCTATAAATCCAAACTATCCAGCGGGCTCCTTATCCCACTTAATGCTTTGCTTGTTACGTATATATCTCCTCGCCCATGTTGGTGTTCTTCACCAACATGCACACCAACTGTTTTTCCATCCTCGCTCTATCATTTCTCATTCCTTACTTACTATTTTCTTTCATCTGTTGGCATCGTTCATCGTGTTTGTTGGTGAAGAACACCAGCAAAGAGAAAATCACCCACTTGGCTTTACGCAACTCACAAACCCAAGAAGCAAAAACAAAACTACGTGCTGGCATCGGCCAGCGATAGAAGTGGAAAGCCCGCCAAGGGAAGGTGGTGTGAGGTGCGGACTTGGAACGGATAGCGCGGTGCCACCTCGCCTCGAGTGGCAGGCCGCCCACCTTCGCTGAAGCTACGGAGGGCAAGCATTCAAAAAAAAACGGTGCCGGGTTTGTTCAATCCCCGACACCGTTAACCCTAAATATAATCAACCCTACTACTTCGCTTATTACTTATGAGGCATTACCACTAATCTTAAATCTTGCGCATCAATACTTACATCAGCTATTGGTCGCACAAGCTATGTAGTACTCTGTAAAAACTAATTCGCACCGTCTGTCTGCGCCCACGCTACGGCCAGTTGCCCGATTTTAATTCCGCAATCTCTGCCTCGGTCGTTATCAAACCTGTAATGAATGCCTCCATACAACCGAGAGAGTGCGGCCTCCTCTGCTTGGCTAAGCAGCGCACTTGATTTGTCTGGAAAGAGGTAAGCCAAAAGAGTAGCTGCCGCTCCTGAAAAACTTGCATGGCCAGACGTGTATGATGGAAAGTTGGGGATGCCTGTAGCCGTTTTTATTTCTGAGTCCATTTGAGATGGGCGTGGTAAGTAGTATTTGTATTTGGAGTACCAACACAAAATGCCTGCGTCCATCACGGCTCGGTTCATCAGCGCAAAGGTGCGAGCTGCGCGCACTTCACTAAATCTTGCTTCGATAATTAAATCTTGCGCGATCAAATTCCAGTGACCAGGAGGTGTAAAGGTGCCAGCACCATCTGCCCAAAAATCGGCAATGCGCCACTGCTCGCGCGTGCGATCATCAGAAATTTTGCGTACCTCTTGTAGAGCGGTTGCAAACTCTGTTGAGTTTAAATCAGGAGGTGCAGGAGGCAAGGCAGTATAGGCAGATGTGCTATCGTACCAAGTTTTTACCTTTCCATACAAGGGCAACATAGGCGGGCGCACGGGCAGTTCCAAACTTTTCCACCGCATAGGAACAGTAGCATCACTGATATTGAAATAAGTCAAGTGTGTTTGGTTCGGATCGGCAGCATCTTTCATACGGTCTGTTTTGGCGCGATTGATTGCCAACGTGCCCACATAAGCACCTACCGTTTTTCCCGCATCCAAATCGCTTTGGGTGTTGGCCCCCGCCCACTTGCGGCTATTCAAATTTTCATCTGCTAACTTTTGTAAATATCCCTTCTCGGCAGGAAACAAAAACTCCAACACTTTGCGCGAAGCCTCAGCCACTACTGCTTGCTCAGAAGGATAAGAAGGAAGCGCAGTGACAGGCGTTAACAATTTGATGGTTGGTTGTGTAGTGGCGGGTGCTGGTCTGTTGTGCTGATATTTAAATTTCCATGCGGCCACGGAAGCATCGTACTGCGCTACGCTGAGCAAGGCATACGCACGTGCAGCAAAGGGTGGATTAGAAAATGGTTTGTTCGGATTAGGAGGGGTGCCGACTGTTGGGGCTACATTGTATTTTATTATCAATGTTCTAGCAATTTCATTCCAACGAACTACTGCACCGGTTCCCCAAAAATTAACAGCCGTTGCTTGTGCCGTGGTGCGGTTAGCAGTGAGCGTCACTAATTCATCTAGCTCGGCTTGATAGGCTGTACTATTTGTAGCCGCTGGTGCCGACAATGCGATAGCATTATAGTCTACGTTGAGTATGTTTTTCCAAGTGCCTGCGTTTTCATCCAGCTTGGCTGGAGTTACCACAGGCAGTAATTTTATTGCGGGAATATCTTCCTCACAACTTTGCAATAGAACACCAAGTGCTAGGATGGATGAAGCAATAAAGTATTTTATAGTCTTGTAATTATTTTTCATGCGTTGATATTTATTTTTTTATGGTTCTTCGGTCTGTGTATTCACTTATAAATCCTCGGTCTGTGAATTCACAGACCGAAAGTAATTTTGAGTGGTCTATGAGGGCACAGACCACGGATCACTCACCCTTTTTAAAAAATGGAACATTGTAAACCAACGAGGCACTGTAGCGTGTTGCCTTCCCTATGTTTTCACCTGAAAGTGTAACCGACATACCCACGCTCACGCCAAAGTTTTTTATTGGAGGAATGCTGGAGTAAACAGTAAACCCTGCGCGCTGATAGGAAATTGCGTTTGATGGGAAAGGCACACCCGCACCAATATTAGTCCCACTCCTCGCCTTTTGAATATTTAGCCAGGCATCTGCATAAAGAAATTTATAGGTGCCTCCTACTTTTACTATATAGTCCCACGCATCGGGCACGCTTACTTCGTAGCCTCTATCAATTGTGATGTTTCCGCGCTTAATATATCCGCCTTGTGCCATCACAAAAAGCCCTACTGGCAAACGGTATTGCAGCAACACACGCCCTTCCAAATTTTTGGATTGATGGCCAATGGCCACAGGCGCATCTGAAACGTAGCTGCTTGCGGGGAAAACATAGCCCACAGCACCCATAGCCGAGAGTGAACCGAGCTTGCCAAAATCTTTGTGGTAAGCGCGGCCTTTTAGGTAAATAGAAAAATCTTGCAAGGCCGTTTGTTTAGACCAATATCCGCCAGAAGAATTCGCTGAAACATACGGAAGACCAACAATAACATCCAGGTATTTTGTTACGCCAAAGGCTGCAAACAAATTCACGCTTTTAGTTGTGATGGTGCCAAGGTTCGGATTGGTTACCGCAGAGTCTCGCACATAGTAAGTATCATACTGTTCGGTGCTAAAACTAAGTGCGGTAGTTAAGTTGCCCTTGCCACGCATAAAACCATCTATCATGCTCTGGCTTTTTGCAGCAAAACAAATGGAAAGAGGTATTAAAAATGTAATTATTTTCTTCATACAATCTTATTTAATATAGAATAATAGTGAGATAGCTTATCAAAAGATTGCCGTGAGCAGCCTAATGAATATGCTTGAATTGATTGAGTAGAATAGGAATAAACTATGACCTGGGCGGAGGCGAGGTGCAGTCTTGAGAGATAAAAAGATAGGTGTCCGTGACTCCTACAAAAGAGAAGAGTGCATTCCAACCAGAAGCGGAAGATTTAATTTCGGTTGTATTGGAAAGGAAGTCTTTTGAAAACTGAAAAGAAAAAGTGTTTCCCCGTTTTGAATTCACGGGCTTATCGGTAAATGTCTTTACATAATCTGCCAATGCTTGATTGATCTTCGCTGCTTGATTATCTTTAATACAAACAATGAAGAGCGTATCACTTTGTAATTTTTGTTTTACTAATCGGTAGACTTGGCCTTTGTGTTCAAACTCGCCATCTACCCGCTCATACCCGCGTGAGTCGCTGGCGTAAGGGATGGTGATAGGTACTTTAATGGTCACTTCTTGCTCTGCCAAATAATTCTCAGCATCAAATCGATCGCGCATCGTCTGCCCCGATTTGACCTGCAAACCCACAAATACGCCATAATACCCAAGCACGTTGAGCAAGAATAAAGCGAGAAGAATGAGGGTTAATGGCTTTTTCACTATGCCAAATGTAAAAGGTAATCTGAACAATCCAAAATATTGAACCACATAGAAACATAGGTACATAGGATTTTCACATAGTTTTGAATAGAGCCTATGTGTTCATTTCTATATTTTCTACTGTGCCTACCTTGCCTGCCGGCTAGGCAGGTGTGGTTCAAATCTACCTCCTAATCAAACCGTATCGCCTGCACCGGACTGATCTTCGTAATAAACCGTGTGGGCAACAGCAACACAATGGTCACCGTCACAAATACCAATATATTCAAGGCCACTATCGTACCTACCGACCACTCAATGGGCACATAGCTCACATAATAATCGTGCGCGTTCAACTTCATGATCTTGAATTTATCTTGCAAAAAGCAAACACCCAAGCCTATCACGTTGCCCAACAAAAGCCCCTGGCCAATCAACCCAATGCCACTGTAAATAAATATAGATCGAATCTTTCCATTGCTCGCACCCATCGCCTTCAATATGCCCACCATGGGTATGCGCTCCATCACCAAAATCAAAATCACCGAAATCATGTTCACCGAGATCACCACTAAAATAATCCCAAGCAAAATTTTCACTTGCCGCTTCACCAAATCCAGCCACTCAAACACCTGAATGTATTTGTCGCGCACCGATTCAATGTTGAGGTCGTAGTCCATCGAGTTGCCGATCTGCCCCGCAGCTTCGTCCAACGCTGCCCGATCAAAATCAAACGAGAGGGGCGATGTTTTACTTCCCTCTTCAAAAAAAAGAGTGTCGCTTGCTGTTTCATTATTCAACGCACTCACAGATAAAGTTTTTTTCCACAAATCGAGCGCACTGAAATAATTCAAATCCACATTCACTTCCAGTCCGCCCGCCTCGTTGGCTTTCCAGCCGTTCAACTGTTGCACCATTTTTATATCGCCCAATAAAACTTTGCCATCAAAGTAATCTGACAAATTGGTTTCATAAATCCCTACCACCTTCAACCTGCGAAAGCGCGGAGGATTTTGAAAAAAATGTAAAATAATATCGTCACCTACTTTCGCATTGATCTTGTTGGCAATCACTTTGCTCAGCACCACTTCTTTGGAGTAACCCGAATCAGAAAAATGGATGAACCTTCCCTCGATGATGCTCTCTCGTAAGGACGCAAGATTTTGCGTCCTTACACCCGTCCCCCCACCAATGCCCTTGAACACAATCCCCAACACCTCCTTCTCCGTTTTTATCAGCCCCGCCTTGTGGCAATATTCTTGAATATTTTTTACGAACGGAAATTTTTGTGGTTCCTCATACAGCGCAATCTTAAAATCAAATGGCTGCTCCTCCACCGCGTTATTCATGGTGAATTTGGTGATCAACAAATGATTGCTGAATCCATAAATTTTATTTTTCACTGCACTCTGAAACCCCTGCATCACCAAAAAAGAAACGATGGCCGCAGCCAAGCCAATGGCAATGCTGCCCACGGCAATCTTGTGGATAATCGAGGCAAAATTATCTGCCTTGCTCTGCCTGATTTTTTTAGATATGAAATACGATAGGTTCAAAGAAATATTTTTGATAACTATACAGCAGCAAAGTAAAGAAAATGATCGACATGTGCATGGAAAAAATACGAAGTGCAAACTTGATTGGCAATGCGAACAATCATGAAAGAGAGTCACCTACACCGTGGTCTGTGTCCTCACAGAACACTTAAGATAATGAATTTCGGTCTGTGGGGACAAAGACCGAGATGATGTAAAGTAAAGTAAAGTAAAGAAAATGATTGAGACCATGTACATGAAAAAAATACGAGGTGCAAACTTGATTGGCAATGCGAACAATCATGAAAGAGAGTCACCCCTCTCTGGGCCTGCCCCGCTTTTTCGCGGGGGAGAGGAGCAGGGGGTGAGGTCTGGCGGCCTGCCCCCGCGAGGCGCAATGGGGCACCGGGCTATCCGCTCATACTCCTCGTGCCAACACGCGATCCAACGCTACTGCGGGGTATCGCTACTATCCCTGGCCGAGGCTCCTACTAAGTTCATCTGTACTTCATGGCTCATCTTTCTCCGTGGTCCGTGTCTTCACAGACCGCTTAGTAAAATGAATCTCGGTCTGTGGGGACACAGACCGAGGATGATTGCGTTTTGTGCTCTTGTCTTTTTTTTAATTCCCCCTACCACCCACGCCCAAAAAACACCACAGAAAATAATAGTAGGGGCCGAGCAACTCGATCTCCTCCTTCCTAAACTTAAAAACCAACGCGTGGCCTTAATGGTAAACCACACCGCCACCATCGGCAAAACCCATTTGGTAGACTCCCTTCAAAAAAGAGGTGTTGACATTAAGAAAATATTCGCAGTTGAGCATGGCTTTCGCGGCAATGCAGATGCAGGTGAAAAAATAATTGACGGTCTCGATACAAAAACAGGATTGACCGTAGTGTCGCTATATGGCATTGCCAAGAAAGACAAAAAGCCATCCGCCCAACAATTGGCAGAGGTGGATGTGGTCATCTTCGATATTCAAGATGTGGGCGTACGCTTCTTCACTTACATCAGCTCGCTGCACTATTTGATGGAGGCCTGCGCAGAGCAAAATAAAAAACTCATCATACTTGATCGTCCCAACCCAAATGGCAGTTATGTAGATGGGCCCGTACTGTTGGATTCAACTCTTAAATCTTTCGTGGGCATGCACCCTATCCCCATCGTGCACGGACTCACCGTGGGCGAACTCGCACAAATGATCAATGGCGAAGGTTGGCTAGAAGAAAAAAAGAAGTGCGCATTGGAAATCATTGCCATGAAAAATTATACCCACCAAATATTTTACTCATTGCCCATCAAGCCTTCGCCTAATTTACCCAATGATCAAGCTATTGCGTTGTATCCATCCACTTGTTTGTTTGAAGGCACCGTTCTTAGTGTAGGCCGTGGCACACAGCACCCATTTGAATATATCGGCCACCCCGATTTAAAAAACCAACCATTTCAATTCACACCTATCAGCATAGATGGCATGGCCAAAAAACCACCGCATGAAAACAAACTCTGCTACGGCCTCGACCTCAGCAAAGAAAAAACAGCCAAAGAAATTTCACTGAAGCACCTCATCCAACTCTACCATCAGTTTCCCGATAAGGAAAAATTTTTCATTACTTATTTTGATAAACTAGCTGGCACCAAATTGCTGAAAGAGCAAATCAAAAAAGGCATGACAGAGAAGCAAATCAAGGCTACTTGGAAACCAGAGTTGGAGAAGTTTAAAAAGATGAGAGGCAGGTATTTGATTTATACTTAACGTCTGTGTAGAGATCAGCTGTCCATTAAAGAGTCTAAGAAAGAATATCCAAATCGATTGCCCAGACTAAGTTCTTTCTAAAGATTTAACCAATAAGTAAACTTAATCACCAAAGCTTGAACGTTCGCTCGATCGGTGGGTGGAAATCTATTTTCGACATAGCTGTACACCAAAAATAAATCAGAGGCCGGGCGAAAGCGCCACTGCAGGCGCGTGTTTAAATTAAAGCTATCATAGCGTGTGTTGTATTGAGCAACGGTGGTAAGGAACAATTTGGTGGAGAGTGTTACATCCAATCGAGGGCGAACAAGTAGAAACTCAGTGCTGCCATA
Organism: Cyclobacteriaceae bacterium; assembly: GCA_043777495.1. Taxonomy (GTDB): domain Bacteria; phylum Bacteroidota; class Bacteroidia; order Cytophagales; family Cyclobacteriaceae; genus ELB16-189. The sequence goes on from JAYWHU010000095.1 coordinate 8,355, forward strand.
AGGGCTTCCCAATTGCAAGTTGTTATAATCTACAGTGACCGAAAGGCTTCCGTAAGGTTGGTAGCGGTAGCTGAGTGTGCCTCCATAGCTTTGACGAGTGCCTGTGTAGTATTGGCCGCCAGATGCTTGCACTTTGTAGTTGAAAATTTTTCGCGAGTTGGAGCTGTACTGCAAATTGAATTCAGTCCATTCAAATTGTTCACCTGTAAAGTACGTTGAGTTTCCTCGCGGAGAAAGTGGGTTAAAATTTTCTGGCAACTTTTGAAAAATATGCGAAGCAGATGCAAATAAGTTTGCTGTATTTAAATAACTGATTTGGTAATCTGCGGTGATGGTTCTATCCGTAAGTGTGCCATCTGGTATGATGGTAAAATTGGTTTCTACACCTGGCCCCATAGTGGCAATCTTATATTTCTTGGGATAGAACGTACGCTGCAAGCGATTAAAGGTGTTCAAGTAACCAGGATAAACATCGAGGCCCGGCACGTATCCTGTTTCGGGCGCATAATTTTTACCTATTAGAAAGCCACCTGCAAAAGCATTCCACTTTCTTGTATTGTAACCAAGGAAACCTCCCGTTGAAAAATTCTTGTCTTTATTAAAGGCATCCAAGGATTGATGATAATAGAAATCTCCATTCCATTTGTTGCTTTTTGTAATCAAATTAAAATCAACGCCAAAGACCCGATTGTAAGTATTCAGCACGGTATCCTGCCCTACTTTTCGCAGCAAATCTTTTTGGTAGAATTTACCTCTTTGAAATGATTCCAGTCCTAGAGATTGCTTATCAACAAGAAAAAAATCAATATTAGATCGTGAAAAAACTTGCCGCTGCACAATAGCCATGGAATACATTTGAGCAGGCAACCCTAATGATTCTTTCTCTTGCGTGCGCATGTTCAACAAGCCAAGTCGCCAATTTTTGCCCAGCTTACCACTGATGCGCGCTCCATATTGAATGGGTACTTGTTTGGCCGTGCCGGTAGAATCGCGAACCAATCCAATTCTGCGCGAGAAGAAGGGGCGCGTGGGCGGATAGCCTGGAGTAGAAAACAAATCGCTGTTCTCTAAAAAGAATTGCCTTCGCTCTGGGAATTGAAATTCAAAACGCGTGAGGTTGATTACTTGCTGATCGACCTCTACGTTTGAAAAGTCGGGGTTGATTGTAAGATCGAGATTGAGCGAAGGTGTTAACGCTACTTTGGCATCCAGGCCCATTGATCCACTCGCATCTATTGGTTTACCCTTTTCAATATCTTGTTGGCTCACACCCGCCAAATAGGGTATCAACGAAACATTAGCACCTGCATGAGGGGCAGTGGTTTCCCAAATTAATTTTCCAGTATAGGCGAATGAAGCAGGTATAAATTGAATAGGTGTAGCAATCCAACTGGAAACTTGATTACGCTTCACATCATTGCGCAAAAAAGTGACGTTCCATTCTTTGATGTGATGGTTGTAACGAAATGATTTTAAAGGAATAGCCATCTCAGCAATCCACTTATCTGGGTAGCGTGTAGTATGAGAATACCATTTATTGTCCCAACTATTACTAAAAGAACCATCGCCATCTTGCCCGCCCGCAGAAATAACGCCCTCTGATTGAACCCCGAATGGTGTGATGGTAAAGAAGAAGCCGTTGGTATAATCATTATAAGGATCTAAATAAATACCGATATTATCATTGCGATCCCAATCAATATCTCTTCGCAGCGACTGCACGATGTCCGGCTTGCTATCGTCATAACAAACAAAGGACACGTACAAAAAATGATCATCAAAACTCATCCTAGCCTCTGACTGAAAAGTAGGCGGAAGGGAATCCACTGGGTAGTTGAGGAAAAAATCCTTTGCCACTGCGGCTGATTGCCAAAAATCTTCATCTAGCTTGCCATCTAACACAATGGCTGACTTAGCTTTCGCAATGTTTAAGCCAAGACCAGGCTTGTTCTTCTTCGCTTGGGCAAAACCAGTAGTAGGAAGCCAGCTTATAAAAGCAAGAGTGATAAAAATAAAAAGTGTACGTTGATACATAAACAAGCTGCAAACTTAGCAATAGCAAAGCATGTTTTAAAAACCATCCATATAAATGTGATCTGCCATTTGTTAATCAATTGTTAAGAAACACACCCTATTGGCAATTGCCAAACATCCATTTCCGTGGGCTTCGCTGACCTCATCAGTAGAGTGACGCAAGATATGTCACCCCAGCCTAAGCCGTAAACATATTATCCAAGATCGCCTAGAAAAATACAGCGCCATACTTATACTTGGAGAAATGTGACTAAAAAAGGGAGATTTCTCCAAGTATTGTTTTTGCTATTTGGAGAAATGTGATATATTTACCTACATTTCTCCAAGAATAAAAAATGAAGAAAGAAGCGATTAAACTAATAGGCCGCGAAAAAGAAATAGAAAAACTAGATCACCTATTACAATCGGGTCAATCAGAGTTTCTAGCCGTATATGGCAGGAGAAGAGTGGGGAAAACATTTTTAATACGGCACTATTTAAAAGACAACATTGTATTTGACCTTACCGGAACCAAGGACGGAACAACAAAGGAACAACTTATAAATTTCAATGATGAATATGTAAGAAGAGTAAAAAACAAAAAGAAGTTTGATCCACCAGCCACATGGCAAGAAGCCTTTAGGGCTCTGGCAGCCTACTTGAAAAGCTTACCTAAAAAAAAATACAAACATGTGGTGTTCATTGATGAAATGCCTTGGATCGATATTGCCAAATCCAATTTCATATCTGCGTTAGAATTCTTCTGGAACCAACATGCCTCCAAAATGAATAACGTATTGCTCATAGCCTGCGGATCTGCCTCCTCATGGATAAAAAAGAAATTGATCGATGCGCGTGGCGGCTTATACAATAGAGTAACGCAGCGCATGAAACTAATGCCCTTCAATTTACACGAGACAGAATTATTTGTAAATACACTGGGGGCTAAACTCACACACTATCAATTAGTAGAAATATACATGGCCATGGGCGGCATTCCATTTTACTTGAAAGAAATAGTAAAAGGAAAAAGTGCCGCGCAACTTATTGATGACATTTGCTTTTCACCCAAAGGGCTACTCTATGGAGAATATGCACAACTCTATCACTCTCTCTTTAAAAATGCAGATCACCATATCAATTTGATAGAAACACTGGCCGCACGGCCACAAGGAATGACGAGATCGGATATTGCCGCTAAGGCCAAAATCAGTGAGGCTTCACTATCAAGAACGCTAGACGAATTAGTGGAGTGCGATTTCATATCCTTTTATGAGCCATTCATCAATAAAAAGAAAGAAGCTATTTATAAGCTAACAGATTTATATTCTCTTTTCTACCTCAAATTTATAAAGGCTAACAAAGGCGGTGGCAGAGGAACGTGGGAGCAATTATCCAACAAAAGCACTTTCACAGCCTGGAGTGGGTATGCTTTTGAAAATATCTGTATGATGCACATCCATCAAATAAAAAAAGCACTGGGCATAAGCGGTGTTTATACCACTACCAGCTCATGGATGTTTAAAGGGAACAAAACGCTACCTGGCGCACAGATAGACATGATCATTGACCGCGCAGACCAAACCATTAATTTGTGCGAAGCTAAATTCACCAAAGAAAACTTTGCCATCACCAAAAACTATGCAGCTCAACTCAGAATGAAAAAATCTATTTTTAGACAGGCCACACAAACAAAAAAAACAACTTTTACCACACTGCTCACTACCTTTCCTGTCATAAAAAACCAATACTACCTTGGGGAAATTGAAAACGAAATAATAATGGATAAGCTGTTCAAACCTGAATGAACAATTCTATTTGACACTAATAACCTCTAACATGCCAAAGGAAGGGAGACCAAGACTCAACAATGTATCGTAAACACCAACGATTTGCTTATTTTTACGTCTTAAATTAATCTAGTGAAACTTTCCTCTCTCTCAGCTATTTCGCCCATTGATGGCCGCTACCATTCAGCTACTTTGCCTCTTGCTCCCTACTTCTCAGAACTAGGGCTGATCCGCTACAGGGTTTTAGTGGAAGTAGAATATTTTATCGCGCTGTGCGAAATTCCTTTACCAGAATTAAAAAAATTTTCAAAGGAAAAATTTGAAGCCCTTCGGTTGATTTATAAAAATTTTGATGAGGTGGCTGCCGAGCAAATCAAAGAAATAGAAAAGACCACTAACCACGATGTGAAGGCAGTTGAGTACTATTTGAAAAATGAATTTGATCGATTGGGTCTTTCTGAGTTCAAAGAGTTCATCCACTTTGGCCTCACTTCGCAAGACATCAACAACACCGCCACCCCTCTTCTATTAAAAGAATTTTTAGAAAAACAATATCTGCCGCAATTAACTCAGCTACTTGAATCGCTGAATGGGCAAGCTGTACAATGGAAAAATGTCTCTCTATTAGCCCGTACACATGGGCAGCCTGCTTCGCCTACTCGATTGGGGAAAGAAATTCAAGTATTCAGCGAGCGTATCAAAAAGCAACTGGAGCTTTTAAAAACTATTCCACACTCGGCTAAGTTTGGCGGAGCTACAGGAAACTTCAATGCCCACCATGTTACGTACCCATCCATTGACTGGGTTGGTTTTGCCGATGGCTTTGTTAAGAATAAATTAGGGCTGCAACGAAGTCACCCCACTACACAAATAGAGCATTACGACAATCTGGCTGCGCTGTTCGATAACCTCAAGCGTATCAACACTATTTTAATTGATTACAGTCGTGATGTGTGGCAGTATGTGGCCATGAATTATTTCAAACAAAAGATAAAAGCAGGCGAAGTGGGTTCATCAGCCATGCCACATAAGGTGAACCCTATTGATTTTGAAAATGCTGAAGGTAACTTAGGCATAGCCAACGCACTCTTTGAACATCTTTCTGCCAAGCTACCCATCTCGCGCTTGCAACGCGATCTAACGGATTCTACAGTGCTGAGAAATGTAGGTGTGCCGCTGGCTCATACATTCATCGCGTTGAAATCAATGGAGAAAGGAATCAGCAAATTAGAATTGAATCAATCAGCCATCGACAAAGATTTGGAAGACAACTGGGCGGTGGTGGCAGAAGCCATCCAAACCATTTTGCGAAAAGAAGGATATCCCAATCCTTACGAAGCGCTGAAAGAATTGACCAGGAAAAATGAAAAGATAACGCAGCAGACGTTGAGTGCCTTTATTGATTCGCTGGATATTAAAGAGGTGTTGAAAAAAGAGTTGAAGAACATTACACCGTTTAATTATACAGGGATAGTATAAGTTACCTCACGCGTGAGGGATTGAAGTGGAAAGCCCGGAGCGGTGCGCCTCGCACCGCGAGGACTTGCAACGAAAAGCCCGACCCCGATCTTATCGGGGGCACGCCCAAAAGCATTTATTTCTCAGGAATATATAGCAACGTCCCCGTTGCAAAATCAAAAAGTGTGAGCCGTCTGAGATTGAAATAAGAAGTCCAATAAGAACGCAGTGCTTCTAGGTAACTTCTCTTCGCATTGTCTTTTTCCGTCAAGGCTATATTCAAATTAGTTATATCGATTTTGCCAATCAGGTAACGGTTCTGTGCTACGTTGTAACGTTCCTTCGCTACCTCATCAGATTTTTTTGTTATTTCTATTTGCAGACGCAATAGTTCAAACTGGCGAACCTGTGTGATAATCTCCTGGTCGGCAGCTATCTCATCTTGGGCAATGGTAAAATCATTCAACTTTTTATTCGCGAAAGCAGTCTGCATAGTAGCCTTGTTTCGTCCCCAGTTTAAGATCGGAACATTAAAACCGACATTGAACTGCTGCTGATTTTGTGCATTTGAATAGAGGTCACCAACAGCGTTACCTGCATTATTCAATCCATAAGAAGCAGTTAAGGATGTTTGCATACGACTTCCCCTAGCTTTCGCCACTTCACTTTCGGCTTCTATCCGCCTTCGTTCAAACGAAACATAGCTAGCCCGATTTTGCTTGGCATATTTTAACGCATCGTCCAAAACCACATCAAATACTGGAATGTTTTCTGGCAATACCAATTCAAATTGCTCATCGTTTTTGAGACCGAGAAAAATCCGGAGATTAAGCCCCGCGTTCTGGATATTCATTTTTGCCTGCGCTACATCTTGTTTTGATTTTAGCAATTGAAGTTCTACCTGTAATAATTTATCCAACGAAGTAGTACCAATATTGTATCTGCCTTGCTCAATCTTGTAAATGGTATCATTATTGGCCAAGTTAAATTTGGCAATCTGTTCATCAATTTGAGAGCTAATCACGCGAAAGAAAAAATCTGAAGCATTTTGCGAAATGAATTCAAGCTGCTCAACAAATTCACGTTTGGACTCCTCATACTTTAGTGGTAAGGTGAGCCTATCCCACTTATAACTATTGTATGCATAAATAGGTTGGTCGACTCGCACATTAAAAATATTCCCGCTCCATAATTGTGAATTGCGCGCAATGTCTGTGAAGTAATTGAAATTTGTATTGGCCGAAATAGTGCCTCCCGTCCAACGAATAGGCTGCTGCAAGCCGATATTGGTAAATGAGTTTGTTTGGTTTATAGGTTGGAAAAACTTTGTTCCATCGGGTTGCACTATCTGTGAATAACTGAGATTATAAGAAGGAGCGTTGCCAATGATTGCCAACTGAGGGTTATAGCTTGCCCGAAATTTACGATACTCCCAATAGCGAGTTTGTTTTGCGGTTTCCACACGTTTAGATGATGGCGATTGTTCTCGTGCGCGAGTAATTAAATCTTCTAGTGTGAATTTATTTTGTGCCTGCGTATGAAGCATAGCAACACTCATTAAAAAAAATAATAACAAAAAGTATTTTTTATTCATAACGTAAAGAAGCTATGGGGTCTTGTTGAGCTGCTCTGCGCGCAGGCGCAATTCCAAAAATCAAACCTACAGTGGCCGCCACGCCAAATGATAATACAATGGATGCAAAGCTGATGATGGTGGGTATGTTGGCAAGGGACGAAACCAAAAACGCAAAAGTGACCCCGAGTATTACGCCAATGATCCCTCCACTCACGCTAATCATCACAGCTTCAAACAAAAATTGCTGCACCACATCACTCTTTTTTGCACCAATGGCTAAACGCAACCCGATCTCTTTGATTCGCTCTAGCACTGAAGCCAGCATGATGTTCATAATACCAATCCCTCCTACCAACAATGAGATACCCGCAATCGCGCCAAGCACATAATTAAAAATATCATTGGTGCGCTGCTGTTGTTTTAAAAGTAATTCAGGTATTTCAATTTCATAATCAACTACTTCGTAGTGCTTTCTCTTTAACAACCGCGAGATGATCTCTGCGGTAGCTTGTAGTTTTTCGGTTTCATTAACTTGCAGAACAAGTCGATCCAACTGATGATAATTTTTCTTTTCAGCCTCGTTCTCTGTCCCTGCATTTTGTCCATTGCCAAACACATTTCCTTGGCTGCGCATAGCCGCCAATCGTATCCCCTCTGCTGTAATCAAATCACGATTACGGTATCGGATCAATACGCTTTGCAGAGGCGCGTAGACATCCATATTAAAATCACGAATACCTAACTTATTGATACTTGCTTGAGATATAGATCGCTCTTTTAAAACCCCAATAATCGTAAGCCAATGTGTGCCCACCTTTATACTTTTACCAATAGGATCTTCTGTTGGGAAGAAACGGCTTTTTATTGCTGAGCCGATGATACAAACTGGTGATCCGAATTTTCGTTGCTCGTCATTAAATCCTTGACCTTCTAAGAGTTGGAAATCATAAATAGTAAAGTAAGAGGGGTCAACACCTACCAGTTTGGCTGATCTTCTAAAACCATTTCGAATCACATACGTATCTAAAATAATTTCAGGACTGACCTCTGTTAATGTGGGAAGAATGGATTTGATGCTTTCTACATCGCGTACGGTCAATCCGGGCGAGAACTTCTTTTTTTCCTTCTTCCCTACCTTTTCATTTACCTTCTCATCCTTTTGCTCAATGATGGGTTTGATTACTATATTATTTACCCCAACTAATTTAATCTGATTAAGTATCTCCTGTTGTGCGCCATTGCCAATAGCTAACATGGCAATAACGGCAGCTACGCCAAATATAATCCCTAATGCTGTTAAAAGTGATCGTAGTCGATTGGCAATTACAGCATCTATTGCCACGTACAAATTGGCAAGCAATCGCGCATTAAAAATATCTTTCAATCCCATTAGACAGTTAGTTTGTTTGGATTCCTGATTGACTCTTTAATCTCAGTTTGCCTTACTAACTGCTTTGACAACTTCGGCTTGAGGTTTGGTGTCGGGCACTTCTTTTCCTGCCTGTCCGGCAGGCAAGTCTTCCTTCTTTCTTCGCTTTCCATCAAGCTGAGGTAGAAGCTTCACTTTATCGTTTTCCATTCCTGTTGGCAACGATAAGTAGACTTTTTCATCAGGCAATAAACCAGCCGTAATAACCGCTTCATTGGAATTGGTTTCACCCACTATCACTTCTTGTTTCAAAATCGCAATGCCTTCTTTTTTAAAAACATATGTGATTGAATCATTTTGAGTATGTAAACTTTCAAGCGGTATAAACACTGCATCACTTACCACTTGAGCAATTATTTTATTGCTGGTAGTCATGGAGGGGCGTAAGGTTGCATCTATACCTTCTATTTGTATCAACACTTCAAATACCTTTGCATCCGAGTTGGGCTTTTGCTCACCTACATTTGCCACCTTCGTCACCACACCTTTCAATCTTTTATCAGGATCAGAATCTAAGCCAAGTTGCACCTTTTGACCCAGCTTTACTTTCCTTACATCCACCTCATTCACAAAAGTCTTGGATTGCATAATGGTCAAATCTGGCAACGTTGCCACTGTCGGTTCCCACATTTGAATACGAGAACCCGCTTTAATAGGCTTACCATCCCAACCTTTATTGTAGATCACCATACCGGCTTCTGGAGCCATTACTTGAAAAGATTCCAAAATTTTATTCATCCCGTCAAAATCTGCTTGCACTTTTCGTAGTTCAGCACTCACCTCGCGCATTTTTTCTACATTCTGATTTCGTTTGATTTTGTAATTCTCCACGGCTTGATCGTATGCACGGTTGGCTTTTTCCAAATTTATCTCTGCTTGCTTTACTGTGGCGGGCGGTTCAAATTTTGATTGTTGAAGAATGATATTTTTCTCTTCCGATCCGTATTTTAAATTGATGAGTTCATCGCGCGACTGGCGCATTTGCAAAGTAGTGTCCAGCTGCGTTTGCACGAACTTAGAATTTGCTTTTTCAAAATCGATTTGCTTTTGGTTGTACTTAGTTTGAAACTCAGATCGATCTAATGTAGCTATCCAATCTCCCTTTTTTACCACTGTGCCTTCCTCTACAATATTCTGCAGCGTTACTTCCCAAATTTGAAATTGAACAACTCCCGTAGGTCCCATAATCTTCACCGAGTTCTTTGCCTCCAACTCGCCCGTGGTCTCCACTTCCACACGAAACTCACCCTTCTTCACAGTGGCAATGATCTCCGATGATTCACTGGCCTTGCTCCCCCTGAAAATAAAAAAGCCCACCGTCAAAACCAGTAAGGCTGCTGCAATAATGTAGTTTCGTTTCATCGTAGGTTGGGTTGAGTAAAGTAATGTACTCTTTTCAAGAGAAAAAGTTACATAATGAGTTGTTAAATTAAAGTTCTTTTTTTTGCGGGCTGGCCCTACGAAGTTTTGCGTATCATTAGTTTTGAGCGGGGCCACCGGGCTATCCGCTACAAGTCCGACCGACACACATTCCATCGCGCTTCGGGCTTTCCGCTACTATCCCTGCCCGATCCGATAGCGAGTTTGTGCGAACTCCTCCACAACGAACGGGGCAGCAAATTATTTCTCTGCTGCCCCGTTATCCCATCCCCGCGATGGCTAAGATGATACTTTTAAGAAAATAGTTTTACTTGATCTCCTCCCCCGGTCTGGTTTTCCATCGCTCGTGCATCCATACCCATTGCTCGGGATGTTCGCGCACGATCTGCTCGGTAAAGTTGGAGAAGTTCTGCGTGTTTACCACCAAATCAGTTTCTTCATCGCCAGTAATCACCAAAGGAATTTCAGGTAGAATGTGCATTTGCTGTTGGCCGTCCTCATCCAGATAAATATAAGTAGGAACAACAGCTGCACCCGTGCGCAGCGCCAAAATAGTAGCGCCAATGGGTGTGGCCGCTTTCATCCCAAAGAAATCAACAAACCTACTTTTCACTTTCGTATCTTGGTCAATCAATATCGCAATTGAGCCCCCTGATTTCAAAACCTTAAATAGCCGCACGCTTTCTTTGCCTCGCTCAATGGCGATGGCACCAAACGCATTCCTATATTCCCAAAGCAGTTCGTTCAATCGTTCATCTTTCAAAGCTGTGCCAACGATATTAGGTTTCAATCCGCGCAATGCCATGTTGGTGATCTGCAAATCGAACGCGCCCAAATGCGAGGTAAGAAACATCACCCCTTTGCCTTTGATGTGAGCCTTCTCATAATTTTCCAGTCCATGCGTAGTCAGAAATTTCTCTAGGTCTTTGACTGTCTTTACTTTTAACGAACGAATAATCTCTCCCGCGTTCTTGCCCAACATCACAAACATTTTTTTGCTCAAGTCCACAATCTCCCTTGGCGATTTCTCCATTCCAAAAGCTAATCCTAAATGAATAATGGCTCTTTCCCTTGGCTTCGGTGAAAACGTGTATGCAATCTTGCCCAAAAATCCACAGAAGCCCAACCACATTTTGCGCGGCATAAGGTTGGAGGCAAAAATCAAAAAGCGGATAAAGTAATACAGGCTTGCATACTTGATCTCTTTCTTGAGCGGGCGTTTTTCCATGAGTTGCAAAGATAAGCTTAGTATTTATTAAATTTAGGTCATCTGTAAAAACCTTGTCATGTTAAGCCTGTCGAAACATGAGCCTGTCGAAACATGACAAGGTTTTTAAGAATCAACTTTTTTATGAAAAAACTTTACTTGATCCGTCACGCCAAGTCCAGTTGGGACAATCCAGAAATAGATGACTTTGATAGGCCGCTAAATGAACGAGGAAAAAAAGACGCTCCCCGCATGGGCAAGCGATTGAAAGAGCGCGACCTCACTCCTGATCTCATGATTAGCAGTCCTGCCACGCGGGCGTTGGATACATGCACGGCCATCGCCAAAGTACTTGGCTATCCAAAAGAAAAAATCATAACTGATAAGCGACTGTACCATGCCAGCGAAGATCAACTTCTAAAAGTGATTCAAGAACTAAAAGACAGACCCAAAGACGAAGAAGAAATTGTTTTGCTCTTTGCCCACAACCCTGGCCTTACTGATTTTGCCAACCAATTGTTTGATGAGTCCATCGACAATATACCTACGTGCGGCATTGTGGCAGGAAAATTAAAAATCAAACTATGGAAGGAGGCTGCTTTTGGATGTGGAGAGATGGAGTTTTTTGATTTCCCCAAAACTAAAAGCGATTAGGTTAAAAAAAGGTTTCGTCAAGCTCAATCGGACATTCAATTTATTTTTGAATTCCAATGATCGGGAGTAAATCTGATGCTCTCTTTTTTAAAATTCCGAATTCCTTGAAGCGATAGCCAAACAATAATTTAAAAGTAGTGCTCGAGTTGGCAAATTGTATGGTTTCAAATTTAATAGTTCGAGTTTGGCTTACGAAATTCACCCCACAGAAAAATCGTTTGCCATTATACCCGATACCTGCACGTGCTTCAAAAAAATTATTAAGTGACGAAGCACTAAATTCCTTACCAGCCACTTGATAATCTACCCAGTGATAAGCTGGGCCCAGCGAAATTGAAGCATTCGCAAAAAAGTTCTTTACAACTAGCGTATAGCTGTAGCCAGGTGAAACGCTAAACGTGTTCATACTCATTAGAGAAAAAGCCGTGCCTGCACCAAATACAGGTTCATATTTTTTTGAATACAAAGCTGAGTCCCCCTGCACTTCAAAAAAATTTAATGTACCAGTGAGTGAAAAAGAGCCTGCACTTTTCCTCTGCCGCTCAGAAAAGTTGTAGGCGGAGCGCAAAGAAAATCTTTTATTAAAAAAATAGATACCATTGACTCCAAAGTTATTGGTACGCAGATCTGGTCGTTGTGGATAGGGAGCACCTGGTATAATCTTACCGTTCGGGTCATCCATGTAAAACCCTTTGTAGTTTTGGTAAAAAAGATCAAGCCCCCACCGCTTGCCAAGTAGGTTCAATTGCAAATCAGTTGCTCTTGTTTTACCAAACAAGGATTCTTTTTCCGCATTGATGGGCACGGCAAAAGTAAGTTCGACACCTACTTCAAAGATATAAACACCAAAACCAAGCCCAGCAGTGTTATTAGGTTTAAAGGTAAGTCTATCACCGCTATTGCTTACTTGCCGGACTTCAAATTGTGTGGTGCGGCCCTTTATTAACGGCCAAATAAAAAAGTGATCGGGGAAACGCTCAATGTAAATGTTGCGGAGGGAGTCTTTGTGGGACTGGGCGTGAGTCAATCCACTTATAATTACACTAATAATAATGGTCAAGGTTCGCAACATCAGAATCATCGCCTAAATTTAAGAACTTCGTTTGATTTATAGGGCTTTCAAAAATACTTTGTAATTTTAAAGCATGAGTATACTTCCACAGATATCCAAGCGAACTTTTTGGGACGCAGATGTTTCCGAAGATGATCTTAAAAATTTCAGTGAGTGGATTATTACTAGGGTTTTTGACAGGTGAACACTGGATGAAGTGCTTTCAATAATCAAATACTATGGATTTGATTTTGTTAAAAATGTGCTCGTTTCCACCAATGAAAATTTGCCTAATCATGCCATCTTGCTGGCGAGAGCCATCTTTAAATTGAACTATACCGATTTCAAATGCTCAGAAAGGAAACCGTTTCGTCTCCATTACTAGAAAGTCTGGCTGCTCTTATGGAAATGAAAACCATAAAAGCACATCGGTTGGTTGGAGGCACCGCTTTGGCTCTTCATATCGGTCATCGTATCTCTGTTGATATTGATTTGTTTTCAGATCAAGAAAATGATTACGAGCAAATACAAGAAGAGTTGTATGAAAAATTTGGAAGTGGATTTAAGAAAGGGCGATATGTATGCAGCTCAATCAGCAAAGGAATAATTTAGAGAAGTATTTTGCTACAATATATACTCACTCAAATCCTTATTCTTAATCAATCCGCTCAACTTTTCTTTTACCATTGCACGGGTAACTTTTATTTCTGCGGGAGATTTTATCTTGTCTGGCACATCAAACAAAAATTCATTCAGCAGCTTGCTCATCACCGTGTGCAACCTTCTCGCACCTATGTTTTCAATTTCAGCATTGATGTCAAAAGCAGTTTGGGCAATCTCTTCAACGGATTCATCATCAAAAGCGATGGTGACACCTTCTGATTCAAATAATGCTTGATATTGTTTGGTGAGTGCGTTCTTGGGTTCTTTTAATATTCGCACAAAGTCTTCTTTGGTCAAGCTATTGAGTTCAACCCGAATGGGGAACCGTCCTTGTAATTCAGGGATCAAATCGGATGGTTTTGAAATATGGAAAGCACCTGCCGCTACAAACAATACGTGATCCGTTTTAATTGATCCATACTTAGTGTTTACCGTGCTGCCTTCTACAATTGGTAATAAATCTCGCTGCACCCCTTCGCGACTTACATCTGGACCACTTCCACCTTTCTTGCTGCCGCCAACAGCAATCTTATCAATCTCGTCAATGAAAATAATGCCCGCATCCTCTGCTCTGCGGATGGCTTCCTCTTTCACTTCATCCATGTCAATCAACTTGGCCGCTTCCTCTTCCAACAAAATCTTACGTGCCTCTGCCACCGTTACTTTTCTCTTCTTCGCTTTCTTGGGCATCATGCCACCAATCATCTCTTGCAAGTTCATCATGGAAACTTCGTCCATCATGCCCGCGCCAATCATGCCCACATTGCCACCACCACTTTGCTTAATATCGATTTCAATCTTACGATCTTCTAGTTCACCATTCTTTATTTTATCGCGAAACAGATTGCGTGTGCGCTCATTCAACTCCACGTCTGAAGTAGGTACTTCTTCATCCTCTCCATTTTGAACTTGAAAGCCTGCCGGCTTGCGCATAGGTGGTATCAATGCATCTAAAATAATTTCTTCTACTGCAGTAGCAGCCTTCTCTTTCACTTCTTCTTTTCTTCGTGCTTTCACCATATTCACAGATTGCTCTACTAAGTCGCGCACCATACTTTCTACATCGCGCCCCACATAACCAACCTCTGTAAACTTCGATGCTTCTACTTTTACAAAAGGAGCATCGGCTATTTTCGCAAGTCTTCTCGCGATTTCAGTTTTGCCCACACCTGTCGCTCCAATCATTAAAATATTATTAGGTATGATGTCGTTCTTGATTTCAGATTGCACATTCATACGCCTCCATCTATTACGCAAGGCAATGGCCACATTGCGTTTGGCCTCGTGCTGACCGATGATGTATTTGTCTAATTCCTTTACAATCTCTTGTGGGGTCAATCCTTCAATTTTTTCCATTTTCCAATAGTGATAAGATGTAAAGGTAGGGTGTCTTAAACGAATCAAAAAATGATTTTTTTATTGAATAGCGCAACTTCTTACTGAACACCGTAAGCGAAGGCTTCGGCCAGGGATAGAAGTCCCACGAGACGTGGGGTAAATTCCAAGCCCGAAATGTGAAAGGATTTGTGGGTGGCGCGGACTTGTAACGGATAGCTCCGCTTTGCGAGAGTCCTCGTTTAATCGGGACCCGATGGCCGCTGCGCCTCGCGTGGACAGGCCGCACAATAACTTCAGAATTTGTAATTGTACCCCAATCGAAACACCTGTGTCTCATAGTAATCGGTGCTGGTGTACTTAAAACCTTGGCCTTGAATTTCTTTTTTGATGACCAGTGAGTTTAATAGATCGGTGGCGTTAAAAAATAATTCGCCCTTGCCTTTTTGAATCGCTTTCTTAACACCTACATCTATGGTGAAACGTGAGGCGATGGTGCCTTGCGGAATAATATCGGGTGCTAAGTAAATGGCAGTCATTTGCGCATCTACGCCTTTTGATAAATGAATGAGGTTGTTGAATTTTAAATTCCAAGAAACTATTTCTTGCTGCGCAGCCGTAAACGTATTCGGGTTTGGTCCAGGATAAAGATTCACAACTGAGAAAGCATTGATTTGATTATGGTATCCATTCAGGTTTAGATTGAAAGAATACTTGGGCGAAACTTCTTGATTGAGTACTAACTCCACACCCGTATTGTAACTCTTACCTACGTTTTGAAAGATAGCATAGATCAACGTACTATTGGGAACTGTGCTGGAGATGCGGGTGATGGTGCCTTCTGCGAACCGATGGTAGGCCGCGGAATAAATGTATCCTTTTGCCCAACTGGTTTTATAACCTAGCTCCAATGAATTGGTAAACTGTGGACGCAACCCTGGGTTGCCAACTTTAATAATTTCCGCATCATCGTACTTGGGAAAAATGCGGATGTCTACTTCGTTGGGGCGATCTACCCTGCGATTGAAAAACAAAGAGAGTTTATTTTGGTCTGTGAATTTGTAAGCCAACCGCATAGTAGGAAACGGTTGTGCATAATCATAGCCACTGCTTTTATAAACGGGATGATTGGGGCCTACTTCATAATCAATCTTTACATACTCTACGCGCAGGCCTACTTCGGCTTCTACTTTTCTGCTTTCGTAAACATAATTACCATACGCTGCGGGAATCCATTCTTTGTACGTGGCTGCACCGCCAGCATTTGCATCCAACGGTGAGTTGAGTGGGGCTCGGATGAAAAGCATATTGGTGGGGATATCGCGGTTGCGTAATTTGATTCCTGTTTCCAACCGACCGTAGCGAAGTGGACGGATGTAATCGATATTCAAATCATAAACGGATTCATCAGAGATTAATTTAAAAGCATCATTGCCTGTGTAGGTAGGCAGAATATTAGTAAAATTATACCGCTCGTCTTCGCGATGGAAAGTATAATTGAAATCAATATTGAGTAAGCGACCTGCTTCCTTAAATTTATGTTGATAGGCTGCGGTGGCCATGATGGTGGTCTTCAATTCGTCTTCTAAAAATTGCCAGAGCCGAGTACGCTGCGATACATCGCCATTAAAAAAAGGTTCGTCACCATTATCGATAATTTTTTCACTTCCAAACAATCCAGAAACAGTTAGCGTATTGGCATTGTCGATATTCCAATCAATGCCAGCTTTAAGAGTGGTAAAGGCGGTGTTTCTGTTTCGCTTCGTTTGTTGGTTGATGATGGTGCCATCATCGTAGGTGCGGGTTACAAATTCATTTTTGTTCAATGTCTCGGTGTAGAGGTAATCGCCTTGAAAAAAAGTATTTATTTTATTCTTTCTGTAATTAAGTGAAACGGAGGGATTGATCTTAGGTGTAAATTGATATTGCGGACGAATGGTAGGCAAATTTTCTTTCCGCACCCACAATGCACCCGCGCCCACAGCGAAACCAACTTTGCCGTTGAAGCCTTCTTGTTTATTTTTTTTGTAGATGATGTTGATGATGCCTGCATTGCCGTTGGCATCGTATTTGGCAGAAGGATTATTAACGATTTCAATTTTTTCAATGGCCGAAGCGGGAAGATTATCTAATCCCGATTGACTACCAAAGCCAGTTAAGGCAGTTTGCTTGCCATCGATCAATACAGCTATTTTATCATTTCCTCTCAATTGAATTTTGCCCTCTTGCACCGTGACGCCTGGAAGGTTTTGCATGACCTGCAATACCGAGCCTCCGCTTTGGCTGATGTTATCCGCCACGGCAAATGTTTTCTTTTCTAATTTTTCGCTCACGGCATCTTGTTGGGCAGTAATCACCACCTCATTCAATACTTTAGCATCCTCTACAAGTACCACTATACCTTCATCCAAAAATTCTGTGAGTGTGCCTACATACAGTGATTCCTTCTTTGCAAGATAACCGACAAATGAAAACTCTAAGTAATAATTACCCGGCTTGATATTTGAAAGCGTGAATCGACCTTCATCACTGGTCACCGTTCCTGTTACAAATGTGCTATCTTTTTCTGTTTTCAAAACCACATTCACATACGAAAGAGCGGTTGCTTGGTCTTTCACCATTCCTGAAACAGTCACAGACTTTACTTGACAGGTTGCGCTATAAGGAAGAACAAAAAATAAAAATAGACTCCAGTAGCGGATAAAAAATTTGTGCATTGCTATTAAACGGTGTAAAAAGAATCGTAAACTTAGACAATCCAAATGGCAGTTTTAATCCTATAAAAAGATTGAATGTTAAGCGATTACCGATATCATTTACACCCTCACCCCTTCTGCTCCACCAGCGTAAACGCCAACGGCTTTGCCACTTTCTCTTTCAACAACGCCAATTTCAACACCTCATCCACAAACTCCACATAGTGAAAAGACAACCCTTTGAGGTAGTGCTTTTCTATTTCGCTGATGTCGCGTTTGTTTTTTATACTAAGGATAATTTCCTTGATGCCGCTGCGCTTGGCTGCCAATATTTTCTCTTTGATTCCACCAACTGGCAACACTTTTCCACGAAGCGTAATCTCCCCTGTCATGGCCAGATTAGATTTTACTTTTCGCTGCGTGAAAATAGAGGCGAGCGATGTAAGCATCGTGATCCCAGCTGATGGCCCATCTTTTGGCACGGCACCTGCCGGCACGTGAATGTGCAAATCGTATTGCTGAAACACACGGTGGTCAATATCCAACGCTTCCGCATTTGATTTTAAATACGACAACGCAGCCACTGCAGATTCTTTCATCACATCACCTAACTGACCAGAGATCGTGAGCGCGCCTTTGCCCTTGCTCAAGCTAGATTCTATAAATAAAATATCACCACCCACTTGTGTCCAAGCTAAGCCTGTTACCACTCCTGCAATGTCATTGCCTTGATATAATTCTTCATCAAAGATTTCCATGCCCAATGTTTTCACTACATAAGCTGGTGTTATCTCTTTTTCAAATTTTTCATCCATTGCCTTGGTCTTGGCAATGCTGCGCACCACTGAGCCAATCTTGCGCTCTAAACTCCGCACGCCTGATTCGCGCGTGTAGCTCTCGATCACTTTCAACAATCCTTCTTTTGAGAATTTTACTTCGCTCACGCCCAGTCCATGCTCTTTCAATTGCTTTGGCACTAAGTGTTTGATCGCGATCTGCAATTTTTCTTCTACCGTATAGCCCGTCAACTCAATAATCTCCATCCTATCGCGCAGCGCAGGTTGAATGGTATCCAACGAATTGGCCGTTGCAATAAAAATCACTTTTGATAAATCATACTCCACTTCCAAATAATTATCCGCGAATGCGTTGTTCTGCTCTGGGTCTAACACTTCCAGCAAAGCAGATGATGGATCGCCTCTGAATTCCGAACGCACTTTGTCAATCTCATCCAATACAAAAACAGGGTTTGATGATTTTGCTTTCTTCAAGTTGCCTAAAATTTTTCCCGGCATGGCACCAATATACGTTTTGCGATGGCCACGAATCTCCGCCTCATCATGCACACCACCCAGCGACATACGCACATAATTTCTTCCTAGCGCCTTTGCAATAGATTTGCCCAATGAAGTTTTACCAACCCCGGGTGGGCCATACAAACAAAGGATCGGGCCTTTCATGTCTTGCTTCAACTTCAACACTGCCAAGTATTCGAGAATGCGGTTCTTCACTTTCTCCAAGCCGAAGTGATCTTTGTCCAACACCTTTTTGGCATTCTTCAAATCAAAATTATCAACTGTGTATTCATCCCACGGCATATCGAGCATGAACTCGGCATAGTTCATCGCGATGGGGAAATCGGGTGCTTGTGGATTGGTGCGCTGTAGTTTGTCTAACTCCTTATTAAAATGTTCTGCTGCAGCCTTCGACCATTTTTTTTCAGCTCCCCGCCTGCGCAGCTTTTCAATTTCTTTGTCGGGGCCATCAAAACCCAACTCATCTTGCAATACTTTTATCTGCTGGCGCAAAAAATAATCGCGCTGTTGTTGGTCAATATCGGTGTGTACTTTCTTCTGTATCTCGTGCTTGATCTCCAACAATTGGATTTCCTTCAGCATGTATTGCAACAGCAAAGTAGCGCGATCAATAATATTATTCGTCTCTAAAATCTTTTGCTTATCCGCCACATCCACATTTAAGTTGGATGCTAAAAAATGCACGAGAAACGCCATGCTCTGAATATTGTCCAGTGCCATCTGCGCCTCTTGCGGAATCTCAGGATTCAATTTCAAAATCTTGAAAGCCGAATCCTTCAACGACTGCACCAATGCCTTCACTTCTTTCGTTCCCAAATCCAATTGCAGCTCTTCTGGCAATTCAATCTTGGCTGTGAGAAAGGGCTCTTCGCTCACATATTCTTTTATCGCAAACCTATTTTTTCCTTGAATGATAATCGTAGTGTTTCCATCGGGCAGCACCAACATTTTAATGATGCGCGCCACTGTGCCAAACCGATACAAGTCATCAACGCCCGGCTCATCGGCTACTTTATTTTTTTGTGCGATCACCCCAATGATGCGGTTGCCTTGGTACGCCTTCTTTATCAACCGAATTGATTTTTGCCGCGTCACCGTAATAGGTATCACCACGCCCGGAAACAGCACCGTGTTTTTGATGGGCAGTATAGAAAGCACCTCGGGCAGGTCTTCCGGTTTGATGTCCATTTCCTGCTCAGGGTTGATCAACTGGATCAATTCTTCCGAGTCTTCTTGTTGCACAATGGGGCTAGCTAGCGATCTAAACATATTCTTAAAAGATAGTTGACCCCGATAGTTATCGGGGTCAATTTATTCAATGTAATGCCAATATGACACAAAAAAAGGGCGTCTCCAATTAAAACGTGAAAGGCGGTACAATAGTCAATACCTATGCCACCGTTTTGGTTATGTGTCAAAATTGTGTCAATTTTAGAGGTGTCAGCAGCAAATATCTTCATGGGCATAGTCCAATTTTATAAAAAAAATCTTTGGCGGGCTGGCCAAGCGAGGCGCAAGGCCACCGGGCTATCCGCTCCTACTCCTCGCCCCACCACCCACATCCACGCTGCTGCGGGGTTGGAGTTTACCCCGTGCTTCGCGGGGCTTCTATCCCTGCCCGATGCACAGTACGCAGGTTTTCAGAACTTCATGTCAACGAATACAGGGTTGCCAACCTTCGGAAGGTTGGCAACCCTCAAGCAAGTCGTCATTCTCATATTGTTAATGAGTTGTTTTCTCACTGAATCTATCGCCCAAAAAGAAAAATCAAAAAAGGAAAAATTCAAAAAGGGTGGCATCGTGCAACTAAGAGATTCACTCACCGCATACAGCCAGTCTGACATATTCGAGTTCCCCAACCTGCACAAAACGCGCTTTTATTCTGATGCGGCCAAGCTCAATCAAATCAAGTCGCTCGACAAACCCGAAACACAAGACGCCATGTACAAATCGCTGAAAGTTTACGTTAAAAATTTCGGCATAGAGAATTTTTCTAAAAGCACTCCCCTACTTTGGAAGCTCTCACAACTCTCAGAAAAGCACGGCCCCAAAGGCGAAGCAATATTATTGTACAAGCTCGTAGTCAAACATCACCAACAAGGCATCGACATCAAAGAAATTTACAAGCGATACCAAATGGTAGAACCCGAGAAGAAAGAAAATTATGTGCCGCTCGATTTTTATTACAAGCTCGTTGACTACCGAAAGGAAATTGATACACTTCGTCCGCCACACTCCATATTAGTAAACATGGGCGAAGGCATCAACTCTAGAAAAGAAGACTACGGCCCCACTATGGGCAACGTAGATTATGTGTTGCTCTTCACTTCCAAACGCAATCCACACGAAGAGCGAAACTACAACGAAGATCTTTTTTATTCACTCAAAGTAGATGGCCAGTGGACGCAAACCGAAGCATTCAAAACCATTAACACCCAATACAACGAAGGTTCCGCTTGCTTGAGTCAAACTGGAAAATTTTTATTCTTCTCTCGCTGCAACGCACCCAACTCGCTCGGCAATTGCGATTTGTATGTAGCCAAGCTCGGCAAAGACAGCACGTGGACGGACATCAAAAACCTTGGCCCAAATATTAATAGTGGCGGTTGGGACTCGCACCCCTCGCTATCGCACAGTGGAGATACATTATTTTTTGCATCCAATCGCGTGGGGGGCTTTGGTCTTTCTGATATTTATTATTCGCAGAAAGATAAGAAGGGCAATTGGGGCAAAGCAAAAAATGCGGGGCCAATCATCAACACAGTAAACAGCGAAGTCAGTCCGTTCTTCCATCACCGCTTCAACGTACTTTATTATAGTTCCAATGGGCAGCCGCTCAACTTTGGTGGGTTCGATATTTATAAATCCTATCAGCGCAGTGGAAGTTGGGGCGAACCGAAAAATATTGGTCCACTCGTCAATGGCGCGGGCGATGAATATTATTTCACAATTGATTCACAATCCCATGACTTATATTATGCTCGTTCCTTGGAAGAAGATAAAAAAGATTTAGACCTTCACTCCTTCCCCGTGCCAATGGAAGCGCAGCCCTTGGCCACTACAGAACTGAAAGGATCGTTGAAAGATCGCGATGGCAAACCACAGAAAGGGATTGTATCAGTCATTGATTTAGATTCTGCCGTAGAGGTAGCCCCTAAATTTTTGCGTGAAGATGGTACGTTTGATTTCAGTCTGATCAACAAACGCAACTACCTGCTTATCATTCAGGGCGATGATTATTTTCGCATAGAAGAAATTTTCTTTTTAGATGGCGACAAAGAAATCAACCGCATAGCCGAACCGATCGAAACAAAGATTGCCTTCCGCTCACTGGAATTTGAAAATGGCAAAGCCGATATTTTAACCTCCATGCATGACGATCTTGCCAAGCTTGGCAATTTCATGACCGATCACCCTAAACTAAAATTAAAGATCTCTGGTCATACTGATTCTGCTGGTGATGAAAAACAAAACCTAAAACTTTCACAAGACCGTGCCGATGCCATTAAAAAGTATTTGATCCACGAGTTCAAACTCTTTGGCGACCGTATCACCGCCATCGGTCTTGGCAGTGCCAATCCCATCATCACCAAAGAAGAAACCGAAGACCACAAGCAGTTGAATAGACGGGTGGAGTTTGAGATTGTGAGGGAGTGATTCTGCATCGTACTGTCAGACTGAGCTGGTCGAAGTCGTTTTATATAACCTCATAGGGTTTTTAGAGATTCCCAATAGTCAAGCATCTTTCCCAAATATCCTTTGAAACGGCCTTGTCATCTGCCCAATAAAATCATCGGGAAAAATTTCTCCACCGGGCAAACCAACAGGAAGATTCTCATCATCTGAGGGCCAATAGTTTGTCTTGAAAAGATAATCCCACAGGCTGAGTGTGATACCATAGTTGATACCATGTGGGTGCGAAGCAGGAATATTTTTGGCGTGATGCCACAAGTGCATCTGTGGGCCATTGAACAAATATTTTAATGGGCCGAGTGAAATTTTGATGTTTGCATGACCAAGTTGCCCAGTCACTAACGTAAAAGTATGCACGATAAAAAAATCACTGATGCCAAAGCCGATCATCGCTAACGGAATGTATTCCAAGCTACGGTACAATATATTCTCCATCCAATGGTAGCGGAGAAGAGCAGCAAAACCCATCTGCTCTGTGCTGTGGTGTACCTTATGAAATTCCCACATCCAGTTTACATGATGATACATACGGTGGATATTCCACTGCATAAAATCGCGCAGCACAAAAATCAAAACCAATTGTAACCAACCGGGCAGATTGCCAACATGTATTGCCACTAGATTGGTGATACCAAACAAACCTAAAAAATCATTGAAGAGTTGCACACCTACCATGGAGAGTGCGTTGTAGGCAATGAGCGCAAACAGAAAATAATTCCAGAACAGATAAAAGACATCCAGCCAAAAATGATCGCGAATGAGTGGTTGATTTTTTCGCCAAGGAAAAAATATCTCCAACAGCCAAATAACAACAGACGCACCCACCAACCAATAGAAGTAGTTGTGCCAACTTGGATTCAGGATTTCATGGACAAAGTAATTCCAATAACCTGAATAAGCCCCTTCAATTATTTTAAGATATTTTTCCAATGGTGCTAAACTTGACAAATCTACAATACATACGCAATATTTTGTAAAGAGAAATCAGGCTTCACCTACTAACCGCCACATTTTTTGAACTAAGCAAATACGGACTATAATATGCTGGCGTATTACTAAGCGGCAACACTTCTGGTTTGATCTTAATTCCAATTTGGTTGATCATGAACTCGCGTCTCTGTTGAATGCGCCTCCATGAGGCGGGAAATTTCTCAGACCACACGCCTCGCAATTTTTCATCGGCCAGCACAATGCCATCTTCCATATTAGCACAAACAAATTCACCCTTGCTTATCGGGATGATATCCATTTGTAAGGCCATACCAGAATAAAGTTTAACAGTTGATCCTTTAGTAAAAGGAGAATTCACCCATTCATCCAAATGTAACGTATGCCCTGTATTAACTGCAAAATCAAAAACGGATTTATCTCTGGCTGCTTCTACTTTCTCCGTCACTTCTCCCGCAGAAATACCAATACCAATATTCTCATACCATGTCACCACTGTTTTAAAATATCCTTTCCAGAATTTTTCAAAAAATAGCGAGACATTCTCATCCAATTGATCGGCACTTTCTGCCACCATTCCCGCACGGGCAGTTAATGCGCCACACACGCCAAAAGCCGAAGTGAACGGATCTTTTAACATCACTCTATTTGCTGATGGACTGCTCAATCCCATCGTTGCCTTTCTGCCACTGGAGACCATCGGGTGACATGAGTAAGGCAAACCATCGCTATTAAAGTTTCTAGCTAACTCGTACTCTCGCACTCCCGCTTTCAATTGAGTCAATAAATTTTTTATGCTATTTGAAGTGCGCGTGCTCGCCCATTCAAAGCGAACCAATTCTTCCAAGCAATTGTGATGACGAAGGCCTCGCTCCAAATCCATAAAAATATTCGAAGCATTCGCTATCAATCCCTTCTCGCCAACTAACTTCCTCAATAGATCGGCCAAATAAGATGGTATCTCTAAAATAGATTTATCGGTAGGCTGGTATTTATAATAACTGCATCCAACTTTTGAATTTTTCTGAACACCAAATTCGGAAAGTATTTTTTCAAGTGATCGGGATTTGGTTCTATCCTGCCCCATCAAACTAAATTCTTGAAAGATTTCGTATTCCATTGGGATAGGGCAAATTCCAGTATAGCCTACGCATTCGTTGCCCAATAACATTTTACGCTTTCCGCTTTTGTCTAGCAACAACATGGCTTCTTCAAAGCGAGGGTCTAAGTTGGTGAGATACGCTAGATTAGCCGCATGCTCGCGATCAGCGAATACGATTAAGAAATCGAGTTGTTGCTCACTCATTTGAGCAAGCGTATTTTTTATTCGCAGTTCAAATTGATGCGATGGAATTTCTGGAAGCTCCTCGCACTTGCCAAATTCAGGTAAGTCAACTTGTTGTAATTGGATGGTGGGCATAAATTTTTTTAATGGACGCGCATATAGGAATGCCAAATTAGCACATACCAAGCGGTTCGCAAACGCATGCAATCAAAAATACATTTACATATCCTTGCCTTTGCTTACCTTTGCGCCTCAATTTTTAATTCTTATGATTGCAGCAAACAATGTCTCTCTTCGATTTGGCAAGCGGATTTTATTCGATTCGGCTAATATCAAGTTCACAGGTGGCAATTGCTATGGCGTAATTGGTGCGAACGGAGCAGGCAAATCCACATTTTTAAAAATATTAGCGGGAGATATCGACCCCAACTCTGGCCATATCTCTATTGACCCCGGCAAACGCATGGCGGTGCTACGCCAAAATCACTACGAGTTTGATGAGAAACCCGTGCTCAATACAGTGTTGATGGGCCACAGCAAATTGTGGGCGATCATGCAAGAAAAAGATGCCATCTACGCAAAGCCAGATTTTTCTGAAGCAGACGGAATCAAAGCCTCAGAATTGGAAGCAGAGTTTGCCGAGATGAATGGCTGGAATGCAGAATCAGATGCGGCTGCGTTGTTGAGCGGTTTGGGTATTGCAGAAGAAGATCATTTTAAATTAGTGAGGGAGCTAAGCGGCAATCAAAAAGTGCGCGTGTTATTGGCGCAAGCTATTTATGGAAACCCCGACATATTAATCTTAGATGAACCTACCAACGACTTGGATTTGCAAACAGTGGGATGGCTGGAGAACTTTCTTCTTGAATTTAAAAACACTGTAATTGTTGTGTCTCACGACCGTCACTTTCTGGATACGGTTTGCACGCACATTGTAGATATTGATTTCAGCGCGATCAAGATGTATACGGGCAACTATTCATTCTGGTATCAATCTAGTCAGTTGGCTTTGCAGCAACGCTTATCGGCCAACAAGAAAGGCGAAGAGAAGAAAAAAGAATTGCAGGAATTTATCATGCGCTTTAGCGCGAATGCCTCTAAATCTCGGCAAGCAACTAGTAGGAGAAAATTATTGGAAAAGATTAACGTGGATGAGATTCAACCATCTACAAGAAAATATCCTGCTATCATTTTTACACAAAAGCGAACCGCAGGAGATCAGATCTTGCATGTAGAAAATCTCTCTTACTCAGTGAATGGCACACCTCTATTTAAGAATCTAGAGTTTTATGTAAACAAAGGAGAGAAGATTGCCTTCTTGAGCAACGACAGTTTGGCACTTTCTTCGTTGTTTCAAATTTTAGTGAATGAACTAAAGCCAACGAGTGGACAGTTCACATTTGGCCAGACGATTACCACTGCTTACTTACCGGGCAACAATGAAAGTTTCTTCCAATCAGAAGATAACCTCGTTGATTGGTTACGCCAGTTTGCCGAAGATGAAAACAAAGATGAAGTATACATCCGCGGGTTTTTAGGTAAGATGCTTTTCTCTGGCGAAGAAGTATTTAAGAAATGCAATGTGTTATCGGGTGGAGAGAAGGTTCGTTGCATGGTTTCGCGCATGATGATACCGGGTGCGAATCTTTTAATCCTTGATGAACCGACTAACCACCTAGACTTGGAGTCAATCACTGCGTTCAATAATGCATTGAAAGATTTCCCCGGTACGGTGCTATTCACCTCACATGACCATGAGTTTACACAAACCGTGGCTAATCGAATACTTGAAATCACACCTAATGGATTCATAGATAAGTTAATGACGTATGATGAATACATTGAAAGCGAAAAAGTAGCGCAGCAGAAGGAAGCGTTGTATGCGTAGAAAACAAGTTAGAAGTCGGAAGTTAGAAGTCAGAAGTTAGAAGTCGGAAGTTAGAAGTCGGAAGTTAGAAGTCAGAAGTTAGAAGTGAAAGTGGAGGCGTCTGACACTTTGAAAGTGTCTTGACGCCTAGGTTTGTGCAACCTATTAGCCTCTTATTTCGTACTGTCACTAGCGTCTATTGTTTGCTAACACAGCGTAGTTACTGAAACACGCGTCAACGGCTTGAAAATCGGAAGCCAATTTTGCAAAAACAGTTTAGAGCAAAATAAAATACAACCTATGGATGTGGTTGAAGTGAATTCTTATGAGTTGGACAACTATATATATTAAAGGAAATACTGATTTTGAGTCGGAGTTGTTGAGACATTTGGAAAAATCTGGCTTTTCTTTTTTGCCGGGATCTGACCAAGTGGGGCAAGGCATTACCTTGTATTGGATCAATGATGCCTCGCAACTTCGCGATTTCAAAAAGGCTATCAGCGCAAAGACTATTTTTAAATACCGTCTCCGTTTTTTCTTTGATTTAGAAAAAGCGCAAGAAGAGAAGGCGGGCCGCTCCATGCGCCTTACCCCGAAAGAGGAGGCCATGATTAAGAAAATGAGTGAGTGGCAAGAGGCATATAATCGGGAATTGAGGCATTCGGCTTAAGCACTGTAGTAATAGTTGTGCCACGACTGCGAGTCGTGGCACGACTTAAAAGCAACACTTTGTAAAGCCATGGCACGAATTCAATCCGTGGCGCTCGGCCAGGGATAGTCCAAAGGACTCCTTCGGAGAAGCGAAAAGCCCGAAGCGCACGGATTATGTGTGTAGGCCGGACTTGTAGCGGATAGCCCGGCCCGAGGAACGAGGGGGCCGCCAAAAAAATCACAATCCATCATCCTCATCAATCTTCTAAGTGTTTCTACTTAGTGGCAACTATGCGGAAATACCTAAGTTAAGTTAAGCTGTATAGCCTGACATTTGTTTTGTGTTAAGGGGCACTTACTAAACAAAGCCGCTGACCTAAAGAAATGAAAAAACTAAGTGTTTTGATGATGTTGTTACAAGTCTCTCTTTGCCTAAAAGCTCAAGAACAAGTAGCAGCCCAAGTAAATCAACCTTCCCTTTTTACTCTGCCAAGTGGAAATCTTGCAATACTCAAGCATTCAGATCAATTGTTTTCTGATGCCACTGGCTTGATGTTCGGTGGGCAAAATGAGGAAGCTTTCACCCTATTCAAAAAAGCGGCTGAAAGTTTTAAATCAGAAAAAAGATTTCACGAATGGACTGGCTGCTTTGCCGGCATGGCCATTGTTTTATCATCAGAAGGTCGTTATCATAAATTCCTGCGGATCAGCAAAAGAGCACTGCGTGTTCATAATAGATTTAATGCACTAGATTTGGATGCAGAAGAAACATTAAGAAGCAATGTGGGGATGGGCTATCGCCTTATTGGCAATAACAAGAAAGCTGCCAAATATTGGCCTATTTCTGTAGCCACAAAAAATTAAAAAATTAACCTTATCTTAGAAGTCAATTACCACTAACCATGACCCCAAAATCTTCCCTACTGCGCTCTTCCAGAGTAGGTTGTAGCTTAGTACTCCTTTTAGTTGCCTCCGGCCTGGCCCTTGCACAATCAACACCTACGGTAGCAGACTACCTGGCGCTATCCGAAAAAAATAGAGAGGTGGGCGACATTAAAGAAGCTACGCGCTTTTTAAACGAGGCAGCCATCGTGCGCTGGGAAGAAAAAAATTATAACGAAGCTATTGATTACTTCACACGTTCACTGCAACTGAATAAACAAATCAATAACGAGAGTGGCATTGATAAAATCAATAGCAACTTGGGCATGATCTATTCAGACATGCAAAATTTTGAAAAATCACTTGCCTACTTCCAGCAATCATTGGATTACCGAAAAAAACACGATTTGCGTTTTGAATCTGTTTCAACCTACGTGAATATGTCGGTGGTGCTTAACAATTTGAAGAGGCACACCACGGCCGCTCAAAACCTAGAAGAAGCCTTGAAACTGGCCACTGAAATGAACGATGCGCAGCAAATGAAAAGTTGCTACGGCATGTTGGCCGAAACGTATGAGAAGGCAGGGGATGAAGCCAAAACGATTCACTACTTCGCCCTGTACCGCACGTTCCATGAAATGATTCAACGCAATAAAGAATCGGGGTATAAGCAAGAAATAGAAAAGACAAGATTACAGGCGTTGCTAAAAGAAGCCGAAAGCAAAAACAAGGAGTTGGAATTACAGGTGCAAAAAAAGCAATTAGCTGACGCTTCACGCGAATTGGTGGCGGTAAACAAAGATGCAAACGTATTGATGGATAGTCTTTCTAAAAGCGAATTGGCCGTTGCTTTGCTGAAGCGACAAAACGAAGTAAAAAAACTTCGGATTAAAAGCGATGAAGCTAAATTAGAGAATCAATATATTTTCACTTTATTGTCTGCATCAGGTTTGATTTTAGTATTGGTGATCCTTGGCATGCTGTACCGAAATTATAAAAGCAAAAAGGAAACGAACGATCTATTGAAGTCGCAAAACGAAGAGATAAAATCCCTCAATGAAAACCTAGACGGAATTGTAGAGGAACGGACGCACAAATTAGAACTTACACTTATGAAACTGAAAAAGAGAAATGCCTTGCTTTCGCAATTCTCTTGGACAATTTCACACAACTTGCGCGGTCCTATCTCAAGCATATTGGGAATAGAATCTATTCTTAACAAAGAGAATCCCGGTGATCCGCACAACGTCATTGCGCTAGAGCACTTGACTAAGGCTACGCGAAATTTAGATTCGGTGGTGAGAGATCTATCGGATGTATTGAATATGTACAACGAAGAAGAGATGGAGATAGTGAAAATAAGCATCCCCGAAATTTTTTCATCTGTTACCACTTCTCTTCAGGCAGAAATACAAGAAGCCAACGCTAAAGTGGTCACGGAATATAATGGTGTTAGCACCGTGTATGGAGTGAAGGCATTTATGGAAAGTATATTGTACAACTTAGTTTCCAATGCTCTTAAATACAGAGATTATGACAGGAAACTCAGTATCTCCATCAAAGCTGTAAAATTAGGAAATCAAGTTTGTCTTTCTGTGTCTGACAATGGAATTGGCTTTGATGCGGCAAGTATAAACCCTGAAAAAATATTTGGTCTCTATCAACGGTTTAATTTGGATCGCCCAGGAAAAGGCATCGGACTTTTTTTAGTAAAGTCGCAGACCGAATCCATGGGCGGTAGTGCTGAATTGGATAGTGCAGTCAATAAAGGAACTACGGTGAGAATTTTCATCCCGCTTACCGCTGAAGAATCCATTGACTCAAAAACATCATCTAGAATAATTGAAAACAACGAAAACAGACATCAGAGCTTGGTAGCTCTACTTTAATAACAACTCTTTTTTACTTCAACCTAACACAACTCATGATTGCTAGAAAAATAACGTTTCTATTCTTTGCTACATTGCCCTTCACATTATTTGGCCAACAGCCTGAGCACAAAAAGAAAAAATATGTAGATAGCCTAGGGCGATACTATCAACAAGCGTCACTACCGGTCTATTTCTATGTTTCTACTTCGCCAGATGAAAAGCCAACACAAGTATTGGTTGACGCTAAGAAAGAACCCATTTATTTGGAAGGTCATGGCGTACACGGATTGAAGCACCACAACAGTGCAACCAATAAGATCGAAACCTTTGATATCAATGCAGATGGCATTGCGCCTGTTACGCGGTCTACCTTTACTGGAGCCCCCACCCACCTCACTGCTGCCATGCGCTATTACGGCAAAGGGTTAAAAACCGCATTGAAGGCGAACGATGAAATGTCGGGGTTGGAAGCTGTTTATCACTCACTCAATGAAGGAGCCTTATCAACTTACAGTCCAATCTCTGTTGGTCAAGAAGGTAAAAACACATATAGTTATTATGCAGTTGACAATGTGGGTAATGTAGAAAAATTAAAAACAGAAACATTTACCATTGATCTATCCGCTCCTGATACCTATCATAATTTTGTGGGCATCTCAGATGAAAAAATTATCTCCACAGGCTCCTCTATTTATCTTACTACCTCCGATGTACTGTCGGGAGTGGCCAGCACTTCATATCATTTTGATAAAGAAAAGCCGAGGGCTTATGTTGGGGGCAACATTCCCTTTCAATATCTGGCAGATGGAAATCATACTATCTATTATAATTCAGTAGACAAAGTGAGCAATACAGAAGAAGAAAAGTCATTCGCTTTTTATTTGGATAAAACAGCGCCCATCATGTCGGCTGATATTTTAGGTGATAAGTTTTTGGTGGGGGAGAAAGTCTATTTCTCAGGGAGAACGAAATTGAAATTGACTGCGGTTGATAACAAATCAGGGATTAAGGAAATGATGTACTCCATCAATAACGAACCTTTTCAAAAATACAGTGACCCATTCT
The DNA here is from genome assembly GCA_043777495.1 of Cyclobacteriaceae bacterium. Taxonomy (GTDB): domain Bacteria; phylum Bacteroidota; class Bacteroidia; order Cytophagales; family Cyclobacteriaceae; genus ELB16-189. The sequence goes on from JAYWHU010000095.1 coordinate 39,185, forward strand.
ACTTGCCAGGCAAATCAGGTTTTCACACTGTGAAATATTACGCCAATGATAACACGGCCAATACCTCCAACGATAACTTTCAACACACCGTGGGCGTGATTTATGTAGATCTTACCGGCCCCGCTTTAGCCAATCGCTTTGAAGGAACCACTTTTATGAAAGCTGATTCGCTTTACACTAGCCCGCAAAGCAAATTGATTTTATCTGCCAGTGATCCTGAATCAGGCTTGAAAAATATCACCTACAAAATTGATGGCCAAGGTGAAGAAACAAAGTACACAACTCCTATCAGCATCGCTAATTCAGGTAAGCATACCATTGAGTATTTCGGCTACGACAATGTGAACAACCGTAATTCAAAAACAATTTTCATTTTAGTGGATGATCAAGGGCCAGCTATTTCAAATCAATTCAGTGTAGCTGCTATCTCTGAAAATAAATATCCTTCTAATGTTTCACTGTTCTTGGCCGCTACCGACCAACAAATAGGCACACAACGAATTATTTATAGCATCAACGATGGTAAGGAAATTATGTATGCTGCACCACTGAGTGGGTTCTTGAAAGAAAAGCAATATACCGTGAAGGTGACCGCCATTGACTTATTAGGCAACAAAACGAATAAAGAAGTAAGTTTTGAAACAGGAAAATACTAATCTCTACCATAAATAATTAAAAAACCAGATCATGAAAAATAAAAACAGTCTATTCATTTTAATCATAGCCTTTGTGCTCATTTCGTTTGGCTCAACGTTGGCCCAAGACGTCAAGTCAACAGAAGACAAAGAGAAAATTGAAAAAGTAAAACGTGAGGGCGAAAAGAAGAAAAAGGAAATCGAAGAAAAGAAAAACAAGCTAGAAGGCAAGGACAAGAAAAAAGAGGACGGAGACAAAGAGGAGGACAATGATAAAGAAGAGCATAAAGAACACGGAAAAGAACACGCAAAGAAAGACAGTCTTGGCAAAGCTTATGGCAAAAACAAAGATGGCAAAAGTGGAAAGGAGTTTGGCAAGAAGCGCGCAGGAGAAGCAAAAAAAAAGGGCAAAAAAGAGAAGGACAAAAAAGATAATTAATCATTGTTGTCCGACTAAATAATTAAAGGATGGGATTCCTCCCACCCTTTTTTTAATGTCATTTTTGTAGTGCAAACAAACATCAATGACATGGATA
>JAYWHU010000096.1:0-10803 GCA_043777495.1 Cyclobacteriaceae bacterium
ATTTAACTAGATATAAAATAACGCAAAAAAACCGAAATATCTGATACTTCGGCATTTTTTTTATTCTGTTGGGTCTTATAGCCAAACTCCAGGCCACGGCCTTCAGGCCGTGGGGATAGTGACAAACAACAGAAGGTAGGGCTTTAGCCCTTTACTCACATGGCAAAGGAAACATTGCAATTGATCATGCGCGAGGCTATTTGTAAAAATCATTTTGAAAAGTAAGATTTAGAAGAGCACACAAAACTTTGTGCGAGGCACTCACTCGGCCAGGGATAGAAATGGAAAGCCTCCCTCGGCTGCGCTCGGGATGAACTCCGCGCGTTGGCAAGCCGAGGGAGCTTGGAATGGATAGCCCGGTGGCCACTGCGCCTCGCGTGGCCAGGCCGCCCATTAATTATTAAATTGAAAGTCTAGGTTTATCGTGTCGTCCTCGAAACGGGAGACGATACTTGAAAGTAGGGCTTTGTCTTGAAAAAAAAATTACATGAACGCAAATAACTTGACGATTTTGGTGGCTGATAAAATGAACGGTTTTGTTATTTTTGGGGTCTTAAAATTCTTGCTTTGAAGGAGCTGCTAAAAAAACTAAGGAAGTACGAGATTCAAATCCGCAAGGCCGTGAACAGCCAGATGCAGGGTGATTTTCACTCGATCTTTAAAGGCTCGGGGCTGGAGTTTGACGATGTGCGACCGTACCAATATGGCGATGACATCCGCTCGATCGACTGGAATGTGTCGGCCAAGGGGCATGGTACGTTTGTGAAAACATTTAAGGAGGAAAAAGAGCAGACGATATTTTTTATTTTGGATGTGAGTGCCTCGCAAGAGATTGGCAGCCCGGGCAAAACGAAGGTGGATATTGGCAAAGAGATTTGTGGGGTGCTGGCGCTATCGGGTGCGAAGGAATCGAGCCAGATTGGATTGATTTGTTTTTCGGACGAGCGGGAGAAATTTATAAAACCGAAGAAGGGGATTCAGCAGGCATATGATATTATTTACAACATTATAAAGCTGCAACCGAAATCGTTGAAGACGAATCTTTCTAAAGCAATTTCGTTCGCATTGAATTCAATCAAACGAAGAAGCGTAATTGTAATGATTTCTGATTTTATTGACGAGGGTTTTTACCATAATTTGAAATCACTTGCGCGCAGGCACGACTTGGTGATGATCAAGATCAGTGACAAACGCGAGACTGAACTGCCGAAGCTGGGGATCATTCCTGTGCTGGACAAAGAATCAAAAAAAACAATTTGGGTAAATACTTCGTTTGGTGGATTCAGGGAGGCGATTGCCTCGCACCACGGCTCGCGACAGCAGGAGTTGGCGGAGTTTAGCAGAAAGCATCAGATCAATTTTGTTTCGGTGGACACGAATGAGGATTACGTGCCCAAGTTGTTGAAACTATTTAAGGTGAGGAATAAATCGTTTAAAAGTGTTTGAGAGGAGACCTCAGCCCAGCGAAAGGTGTGCTGACAGCGAGATTTGTATCCCACTCTCAAGAGGAGGGCATGGGAGCAGTGCGACCAAACAACTTACTGTACAAGGTGAGGTGACTATTCGATTTTTAATTTGGAGTTTTTTATTTTCACTTTCCATCATCACTTCTTCAGCGCAAGAGGTAAAAGTAAAAGGCTATTTCTCTGCTGATAGTGTAAAGCTGGGCAAGCCAATTACATTTTATTTATCGGCTAAATATCCACAGGCTTCCAACGTATTGTTTCCTGATTCCAGTTTTTCATTTGCTCCATTTGAATTTCAGAAAAAGAATTTTGTTGCCACACAAACGAAAGATGGTTTCAGTTATGACAGTGTGGCCTACACACTGGCGACTTTTGAAATAGACAGCATACAAACGCTAAAGCTTCCTGTATTTGTTGTGCATCCGAAAGATTGCACGGCAGTATTTTCAGAGACGGATAAGGTTTTCTTTGATAAGACGGTCAAAAATTTACCTGATTCGGTACAGTTGGAAAAGATACCAATGAAAACCAACACGAATTATTTCAAGGTTTCTTGGCTGTTAAACTATCCATTGCTTTCGATTATTATTGGGGCGTTGATTGTTTTGTTGATTGTGGGTTGGGTTATTTTTGGCAGGCGAATTAGAAAATATTTTAAGGTAAAGAAGCTAAACAAAAACTATGACGCGTTTTTGACGCAGTTCCATTCAGCTATTGATCACGCACAGTCCAATTTTTCATCTCAATCAACTGAGGCAGCTTTGCTGGTTTGGAAAAAGTATTTGGAGAACTTGATGGATAAGCCTTTTACCAAATATACCTCCAAGGAAATTAAAGAGCGCGAGCAAGATGAACGCTTGGGCAATTCTCTCAGCGCGATTGACCGAATGATTTACGCTAATGTGCCTGGCGAAAAAGAACACTTTATTAATTTGAAAAGTTATAGTGAGGATCAGTTTCACAGAAAATTGGAAGAAGTAAAAAATGGATAACCTACTAGATCCTTGGCATTCACTGGAATGGTTCACCCCTACGGTGCTGCGTGGCTTCACGTGGGAGAACCCGCTTTTCCTTTACGGGATTTTGGGAGTGCCTCTTCTATTTATCATCCGTTGGTTATCGCGCTATTACTTCAATCAAAAGCTGCCCGTGGCATTGGTGAAAAGCGATTTGAAGAGTTCGCCTTTGAACTTGTTCCGCTTCTTGCCTGAAATTATCTTATCGCTCTTGCTAATACTGATTATAGTGGCACTTGCGAGACCACAGCGCACGAATGAAAAAGTAGAGCAATGGACGGAGGGGATTGACATTATGCTTGCATTGGATATTTCACAGTCGATGCAGATTGAAGATTTTAAGCCTAACAGATTGGAAGCCGCCAAAGATGTGGCGCGTGATTTTATCAATGGGCGAAAGCAAGATCGGATTGGCCTAGTTGTTTTTTCTGGTGATGCTTTTTCACTCGCTCCGCTCACTACTGATTACGATTTACTAAAAAATTATTTGAACGACATTAATTTTGAAATGATAGAATCTCGCGGTACTGCGATTGGCAGTGCGTTGGCAGTTGTAACAAACCGAATGCGTGAGTCGGAATCAAAATCAAAGGTGTGTATTCTTATAAGTGATGGTGATAATACGGCTGGCAATATTGACCCGATAACAGCGGCTGAATTGGCTGGTGCCTATAACATTAAACTTTACACGATTGTGGTTGGCAAAGAAGGAATGGTGCCTTATGGCAAGGATTTTTTTGGTCGTCCGCAAATGGTAGAGAACACAGTGGATGAAAGCACCATGCGCAAGATTGCAGAGCTTGGCAATGGTGAATTCTTTAGAGTAACGGATAACGAAGCGCTGAAAAATGTTTTCAAGCGGATCGATCAATATGAAAAAGCGGAAATCAAAGAGAGTAGATTTAAAGACACTTCTGATTTTTACTTTGTGTATTTGAAATGGGCGATCATGCTATTCTTGCTTTGGTTGTTGTTGAAGTCCTCGTTCTTGAGTAATGTGTTGCAGGATTAGTTTGGGTGAACTTAGAGTGATTACTCTGATGTTTCTATGAAGATTGAGAAATATTTATTGAAAGCCGAAGCCGATCTAACAGTCTTTGAGTTTGTTAGCGAGGGACTAGATGGCACGATTCAAAAGGTTATACAATTTCAGAGGACTGAACAGCCCCATCTCTACAACCTTGCTTTTGGAGACAAGAACCTTGAAACAGGAGAGGTTGATGACTTGGCAGTATCTAATAACGGAGATAGCGAAAAAGTTTTAGCAACTGTGGCGGCCGCTATGTTTGCATTCCTGGACAAGTACCCTGACGCATTTGTGTACGCAACTGGCAGTACGAGTGCGCGAACAAGGCTCTACAGAATTGGTATTAGCAGATTTTACAATGAAATAATCCAAAGAGTAGATTTGTACGGTCAACTAGGAGAAGAATTTCATGAATTTCAAATTGGTACAGAATATATTGGTTTTTTGGCTCAAAAAAAATAATTATATTGCATATCATGAAAAGTCCTACAGAGCCTACTAAAAGAGTTTTCTCTATTCAAATTGATTCCTCGTTAGAAAAGTATCGGGATAAAATTCTTTTTCCTGAGAAACTAGCAAAAGCAAATACTCTCCTTAAAACAGCTAAACTTCCTAAAAGGAATCTTTCTAAAAAGAACCCTCATGCAAATCTTGGAAAGAGAAAGAAAATAAAAGCTACTTGAAATATTTCCCACAACTAAACTATTTTGTATTTAAAGTAAAGTTTGGGAGGAACTTTTTGAAGTCATCCAAAAGCATGAATGAGAAGAATTCAAAGCTCTATACATCTAATCTCCCTACTTCACCCGATACCTAAACCCCGCATACCACATCTGTCCAAACACAGAACCCCACACCATTGAGCTATCAAAGTATTGGCTAAAAGGTTGATCAGCCGCAACAATGGGATTGTTCAGTTTGAAGTCACCTACGTTCTCCACACCAAGGTACGCACTCCACTTCGCACCAAAATCTTTTGTCACCTGTGCATTCATTAAAATGTAAGGATCAGAAAATGATTTCAATTGGTACTCGGTAGGATTGCTGGACGTATTCGGTATGCGCTGCTCACCAATGCGCGTAACGGTATAATCAAATGCCCAATTATTTTTTGTTTTGTAGGCAAGATTGATGAAGGCTCTGTCACGTGGCACCAGCGGACGTTGTAATCGACCATTCAAATAATCTGTCTCCACATCTAACCAGCGATAGGCAAGGCGCACATCAAACCTGCGCGCAATTTGATAATCTACTTGTGCTTGGATGCTATGCGAAAATGATTTGCCCTTCAATCCATAAAATTTTATGCGTTGTGGGTCAAAGTCCCAATCAACCACGGCTTGATTTTGAAAATCAGTGAAAAAATAATCGACACTAAAATTCCCTGGGCGATAATCAAGTGTGAACTCTTGGTTGAAGTTGAACCCATACACCCAAGCTTGATCAGGCTTGAAGCCATACGCTTTATCGGTTTGTTGATTCAACAAAATCAATACACGTGATGAAGCGAGGAATCCAGAATTCTCTGTGATGATGTTTGCCACACGCGTCCCACTCCCTGCCGATGCGCGCAGTGTGGTGGTCTCTGTTAAATTATACTTTAAATGAAGTCGTGGCGTAATGATTGCGCCAAACAAACTATGCTGATCAACACGGATACCAGCAATCAATGAAAACTTTTTTAGATCGTCATACGAATATTCATAAAAAGCTCCGGGAACTAGCTCGGTGCGATCAAACTGTAAAGGCGCACCTGCAAATTGAGCATTACCAAGAGATTCTTTATAGTTATCATAAAGAAAACTCAAGCCCATTTTAAATTTATGAAACGTGCTGCCAATGATTGATTGATAAATAAAATTGACGTAGCCATATTGCTCATTGGCATTGTGTGTGTTGAAGCCGAAGTAACTTTCATGATTGTGTTGCAATGCATTCAACTGCAAGCCAAAGCTTTTGTATGACTTCCCAGCAAATTGATAGCCTAACTTTCCAACCAATTCATATCTGCTCGTATTGATTTCAAACCCATATCGGCTGGTGGTGAACTTATCCTTTTCTGGCGAGTAACCAGTTTGTCCTCCTTGTTTGGCATCATTCAAATACTTGAGTGAAATCTGCCCGAGCCAGCCATTGCCCGAATTGTACACCCATCTATTTACAAAGTTGATTTGTTTTCCTTTCGGGAAATCCAAAAATGAATCGTTGTTCTGATCCATCTCGATAGGACGCACACTTCCGTGCATTAAAAAAGTGGTTGCCCATTTTTTACTGGCTTGCGTAGTGTAAATGAAATTACTTTCAGTTCTACCTGAGCTATTCACATATCCGTTCACATAGACCTTATCGCTCTCTTGCGGTTTTTTCAATTCTACATTGATTTGCCCCGCAATACTTTCATAACCATTCACGACTGAACCAACTCCTTTAGTAACTTGAATGGAGTTGATCCACGTGCCAGGAATAAACTGAATGCCTTGACTAGAGGCTAACCCACGAACTCCTGGCATATTTTCCAATGAGATCATTGTGTTGGGGCCAGAGAGTCCGAGCATTTGGATTTGTCGTGTACCAGTGATAGCATCGGTGAAGGCAACATCTACTGAAGGATTGGTTTCAAAACTTTCTGATAGATTGCAACAGGCGGCCTTGAATAACTCCTTCTCATTCATCTCAATCACATTAATGCCAGAACTAAGATTAGCGACTGTTGATGGCTTCCATCCTTCCACGACTACTTCTTGCAAAACCAGATCAGGTTTCAATTCTACTTTGATATTTGTTTGATCTGTTATCTGAATAGTGTCCGTTCGATAGCCAACGAAGCTAATCACCAATTGACTATTGCCAGCTAACCGATCGATCAGAAACATACCATTATCACGAGTGGTTGAACCTTGCGTGGTGCCGAGCCAGTAGATGTTGGCACCTGCCAGTGGCTGATCCTTACCTTTTGCATCCATCTCCACCACTAGCCCCATTACTTTCTGTGCAGATGAACTAAGCGGCCAAGCCAAGGCAATAGCTAGAAAGCCAATTGAAAAATATTTCATATTCTTGGCTTATTGGTGATCCTTCATCTCATGATCTCGGTAGAGACAGCAAAACGGAAGAGATGCATACGTTTCTTCTTTTGCTTTTACTTTATCTGTATCATGCCCAGCTTTAGCAACGATCTCGTGGATTTCCATCTCAGAGATTTTTGAAGAGCTATAAACTACTTGCAGCTCTTTGGTCTTCGGGTTCCACTCAGCTTTCTTAATTCCCTTCTGATCTAAGGCCGTTTCTATACGCTTCTTGCACATAGAGCAATTGCCATACACTTTGATGGAAGCCGTTACGACTTTTGATTGTGCGAATGCGTTTACTGATAGCATTGCAACTATAATGGTGATGATAATTTTTGTTTTCATGATTTCTTGAATTAGTACGTTTAAAATAGACCGAGGCAGATGATCGACTTCGCGACCACATTCGCAAGATTTTAAACTACCGATTCGTAGAAAACGAGACTGCAAACAGATTGATAGATGGGGACTTTGGGCGGAGGGATATTGCGATGGTGAACCACTTCAAATGAAGTAGATAATGAAATCGTTTCAATCTCTTGAAAAAAGAACTGGCCAATCAAATTAAAATCTGGAATGGGAGAAGAAAGAACCTGCTCTGCTGATTGATCATTCTCAATTTTTACTAACTGATGCTCATCTCCGCAGCACGACTTAGCTTCTTCCATTAATCTAAAACAAGGGCATTTCTTAGATTCAAAAGTGAAGAGTGTAGAGCCTTGTTCCCTGCCCATGCAAAAGTGTGTGGACTTTGCAATGCCTACCGATAAAAGCAGGTAAAGACAGGCAATGGATATAGCGGCTACTTTCTTCACAATGTAAATTTAACTATAAAATGAGGGAAGAAGTTTCGTTTTGGTAAAAGAAAAGGATAATGTGGGGATTTTAACTGGTTTTTAACAATCTCCTTAAAAGAAATTCATCAAACTCCTATCAAAACACCATTCTTCGCCATCTCAAATCAATTCTTCAAAGGCCATGTTGTTTCCGCATAGCCTAGTTGAATTTTATCAACAGTGTTTCCATGATACCAAAGCCTCACTCTTGCACCTTCTATCAACACACTGGGACCAAGCGAGCCCTTTACCGAAAATAATTTGTCAGCTTTGATGATTGGTTGGGGGTTAACATCCCAAGGACCGAAGGGAGTTTTACCTCTGGCTACGCCAATCACATGTGGCTCATCTACCGAGGTCATGAACAAATAATAAAAATTATCTGAACCTAAAATAAGTTCGGATTCAGCCACTCCTTTTGATGCCCAAGGAATTTCTTGTTTGTTAATAATCGGATTGGCCTTTTTCACCCAAGCAATTCCATCTAAAGATGTTGCAGCTAATAAATTGGAAATGATAGAAGCACCACAGGCTGTGTAACAATAGCCCGTATAAATCATGATAAGGGAGTCATTGTAGGAAGTCACAGAAGGACTTGAAATAGCATCTCTATCAAAACCGTTGGGCGAAGATTCTATGACAGGTGCAGAAAGATGCTGCGAGAAATGTTCGCCATCTGTTGAACTGGCAAGCCCGATGCCAACGGATCCCGAGCCGAAAACTCCACCGCCTTTATCTTGGTAGCCTATAAAATATAGAAAGTATAAACCATTTCGTTTGATGGCATAAGACGTTTCATGTGCATTACTCCAACTACTACTATTGGTGTAGAGCATTCTGCCTTCTACTTGATCAGTCACTGTTACATTTTTCCATGTAAGGCCATCTACCGATGTGGCCTGACATATCTCTGGCCCTTGTGGATTGCGATAAGGATCAAAACCTGTATAGTACATACGATACTTATCCACCTCTTTGATAATGGATGGATCGCCTGACAATGGGAATTGTGCTTGAAAGATAGGAACGTCATTAACATTCCAAGATTTCCATTTTAGAGGTTCTTCTTCTTTTTTACAGGAAAAGAAGAAAAAGATAATTAAAAAAAGGCTTCTTCTCATCTTATTTCATTTGTTAAAGGAAATCTGTCTGGCCCAAGTCATCCTAACGCATCAAAGGCAGTCTTCGCCATCCACAAAAGCCTCGCACCAAAAACAATCAAACAGATTCCCACCAACACATTCATTACCATCAGAAACTTAGAGGTGATCAGTGCACGAAGCCTATCGGCCAAAAACGCTTTTAGCAAATCGGTGGCCAATACGGAGACGAGCAGGGCAGTAAAAAAGACAAACATTTCCGTGCCTCGTGTGTAGCCAAAATCGATAGTAGCAAAACTGAGTGTGCCTATCCAGAAGATCAACACCATGGGTGAAATGCCGTTGATGATAAATCCCTTGGCGAAATATTTAAACGAATTGGTTTCGTTCGCAGCTTTCACAGTTGTCGCAAGTGCTTTTCTACTTTTTATAATAAGGTGATAGAGTCCAAACAAAATCAGAATTGTACCACCCGCATAAGCCATATTGGTGCGGAACTTAGGATCATTTAAAAATTGAAATAAACCGAAATAGCAAATGGCCACATACACGGTGTCGCTTAATGAAACACCGAACGCTACTAGCGCACCCTTCCAAAAGCCACGTTCAATACTAGTTTGAATGATAGTAAAAAAAACTGGGCCGACTAAAAAGGTCAAGACAATTCCGAACTTAAAGCCGTTGAATACAATATCCATCTAAGTAAATTTTAGATTTAAGATGTTAGATTTAAGATTTCAATTGACTACGAAATTAGATAGAGGTTCTAAAAGAGGGGGCATACTTAAATCTAACATCTTACATCTCAAATCTCACATCTCTTACTGTGTAATAAAACCCTTCCACTCTTCCAACTGTGCATTCTTCATCACACGGGGAAATTTATTTTGGCCGCCCACTTTCCCCTTTGATTCCATCCAATCATAAAATTTATGCAGCGGCAGCACTTCCACAAATATCTCCTTCAGTGCCGCACTCCTTTCAACGGCATAGTCATCATTTAGTTCTTTGAGATGAAAGTCGATGCGCTCCTTCAATACTTTCTTGTCAACTTTGTCATCTGTGCCCACATACCATTGATGTGCAAACAAACTTTGATATGGAATGCCCGCTACGGTAAATTCCTTGATCTGAATATTCAACTCGTTTGATACAAGCTCTAATGCTTTGTTCATATTATCTACTGATAAATGTTCGCCACACAAACTTAAAAAATGCTTGGTGCGCCCTGTGATGATGATTTCATAATCGTCTACAGAAGTAAATTTGATCACATCACCAATTAAGTATCGCCACGCCCCAGCGCAGCTTGAAAGCAACAATGCGTATTCCTTTCCTTCCTCCACATTATCAATCAAAAGCGCTTCGGCATCGGGCTTTATATCACCTGTAGGTAAAAAGTTTTTTTCATCGAAAGGGACAAACTCATAAAAGATTCCGTTGTTGAGTACCATCTTCATCGACTTATGGTTGGGTGTTGCTTGGTATGCCACAAATCCCTCGGAGGCTAAATAGGTTTCAATAAAATAAATCGGGCGGCCCATTAATTTTTCAAAACCTTTTCGATATGGATCAATGGAAACACCACCATGTACGTACACCAGTAAGTTGGGCCATATCTCATGAATGTTGGCCACCTTGTAATGTGCCAACACCCGCTCAATCAAAATCTGTATCCAAGCAGGCACACCCACAATAATGCCTATGTCCCAATCTTTTGCCTTGCGCACAATCTCTTCCAGCTTGTTATCCCAGTTGCGGCTCTTGGCAATTTTTTTACCGGGCTTATAAAAATGTTGAAACCAAAATGGAAGTCGGGCGGCTTGAATGCCACTGAGATCTCCTTCAAAGAAATTACCTTTCTTATTTAAGTGAGTGCTGCCCCCTATCATCAATATGCCTGCTTCAAAAACCCGCGTGGGCAAATCATATTTAGAAAGTGAAATGATTTGACGCACACTCGTCTTTTGTATGGCCTTGGTCATCTCCTTGGTAACAGGAATGTGCTTAGAGGCAGACTCTGAAGTACCCGAACTTAGGGCAAAATATTTTATGCGCCCCGGCCAAGCTATATCTTTCGCGCCTTTCAACGAAAGTTGCCACCAATCTTTATAAATCTTATTATAATCGTGGATGGGCACGGCAGCTTTGTAGGCGGTATAAAAAGATTGCCCCGACTTTTTAAACCTCGTCAAGATTTTAGGGAAGTCGTAAAACTTGCCAAATTCTGTTTGGCTTGCCGCAATCATCAGTTCCTTCAACTCATTTTTTTGCAGTTCCAATGGAGAAG
>JAYWHU010000097.1:0-3088 GCA_043777495.1 Cyclobacteriaceae bacterium
AATTAAAAGTTACTTATTAAAGCTTCTAAAAAAGAAGCACACCCTAAACATCGTAAGCCTTTCGAATAAGGTAATTAAGCGAATGGTTGCTGCCTTTCGATGTTTGCTAGGCATCGGCACACAACTTGTCGCGCAATCAAAGATTTCAACGGTCAATAGTTGCTCGTTTGCAACCGTTATTAGTGCCAAATTCAACATTTGGGCTTTTAGTCTTTAGTTTAGAGCTGTTGAAGGGAATTGAACCCTCGACCTCTTCCTTACCAAGGAAGTGCTCTACCCCTGAGCTACAACAGCATACTTGCTGATTGTTGACCCCGATCTTTATCGGGGCGACCTTCCGCCTAGGCGGATGCTCTACCCCTGAGCTACAACAGCAGCCTATCAGTTACGATTTTTGATTTACGAAGTACGATTTAAATTCAATCGTAAATCTAAAATCTCACATCGTAAATCAGAGTGAGCGGGAGACGAGATTCGAACTCGCGACCTATAGCTTGGAAGGCTATCGCTCTACCAACTGAGCTACTCCCGCTTGTCGGGTGGAGACGCAAGATCTTGCGTCTTTACCACTCCTAGTGGGGAGAACAGGATTCGAACCTGTGAAGACATAAGTCAACAGATTTACAGTCTGTCCTCGTTGGCCGCTTGAGTATCTCCCCCAACGATTTTTGTCTTTATAAAAGAACGTTTTAAAACCAAGTGGCTTTTTTATGGCTAGAATGGCTTTTTCCTGTTTTTCAACAGCAGTCAAAAAACGGGAACGCAAAATTATACGGTTTTTTGGTATAGACAAACTCTACAGGAAGGTTCTAGCATTAATTTTAGGGTACGGCTGCGAGCCTAAATCAGCAAATAAGACAGCTACATAATCACTATCTCCTTCACCACATCCTTTCCAAACTCTTTTTGAAGGATTTCTATGATTTGGGTTTTGTGAAGATTCAAGTCATTTTTCATGGAGGGTGATTCCAACTCGACAAAGAGCACTTTACCACGGATGTATAGTTTTTTAGTGCGCTTTGCCACGGGCTTGCCTACAAATTTCTCCCAAGAAGCAACCAGGTTGGCCTCGTCAAACTTGGCTTTTAAGTGATAGCGGCTGAGCAATTGCTGGATTGCCTGCCCGATGTGCTGGGTGTTGCCTTCCTCGTTTTGGGACTTGGCCATAAGGATTTAAACCCTTAATTCAGACAAAATCAATTCAAAACCTGAGAGGACAGGCTCGCCAGAAATGGGCAAATCAAAACTCTTGTGTTCTTTTACTCGCTTTCCCTGCTCATAAATAAATACAGTTTCTTCATCGGCATCAATCAACCAACCCAATAGACATCCGTTGTCCATCCACTCTTTCATTTTTAACTTTAAATCCACCACGGAATCTGATTTGGATTTCAATTCAACTATGAAATCGGGACAAAGGCGAGGAAAAGAATCCAATTCACTCGTAGGTACTTTTGCAAGATTTTCGTTGCTCACCCAAGCGGCATCAGGGTTTCGCATAGCACCATTGGGCAAATAAAAGCCAGTATCTGAATCAACTGTACTGCCCAACTTAGTTTTTTTGTTCCATGAATTAAGTTGAAAAAGGATTTCATTGTTTCTTTTTCCAGTAAGATAGGTAGTCGGTGACATAATGATAATTTGGCCATTAGAGGTTCGCTCGAATTTTACATCTCGATTGTCTTGGCAGAAATGGAAGAATTCATCATCCGTCATCCGCTCTATGTAGCTGCCCTTAAATGTGGTAGGAAAAATCATTTTTCAAATTTAACAAAAACAAATACAAAATCACTGTGGGGTAAATGTCCCGTTTTCCACAGTAAAAACTTGGGCAATCACGTTGGCTTCTTTTAATATCTCTTGACTTCTGCCTTGTCTGGCATCAGTAATAAAGAGCTGGCCAAACGTGCCTTGCGATATCAAAAGCATCAATTGATGGATGCGTTGATCATCTAGCTTATCAAAAATATCATCTAATAATAAAATGGGCTTGAATTGTTTTGCCTCGGCAATGCATTGGAACTCGGCCAGTTTGAGCGCAATTAAAAAAGATTTTTGCTGGCCTTGCGAACCAAATTTCTTCAACTCATTAGTATTGATCAAAAACTCAAAGTCATCGCGGTGGATGCCCGATGATGTTCTCTGCAGAAGAATATCTCGCTGAAGATTTTTGCTAAGTAGATCGGCAAAGTCTGATTTTTCTAAGTCGGAGCGGTATTGGATATGAACTTCTTCTTTTGATTCGCTGACTAGAAATTGATAATGCCTTTTAAAGAATGGCAGGAAGTCGACCGCAAACTGCTTTCGCTTGGAAAAAATGTAATTGCCAGCAGGGACTATCTTTTGATCGTAACTGGCCAACAAGTCGTGGTCAATCTTGCCGCTCTCTGAAAAAGTGCGGAGTAGGCTATTGCGCTGCTTGAGGTGACTGGTATAGACTATCAAATTCTCTAGGTAATTTTTATCCAACTGAGAGATGAGTGTATCGAAAAATTTCCTGCGCATCTCGCTGCCATCCCAAATCAGTTCGATGTCTTGTGGGGCAATCAAAACAACTGGGTATCTGCCCACATGCTCAGAGAACTTGGTGCAATCTTGGCCGTCTTCGCGGATGATTTTTTTTTGACCTGATTGGTAGGCGCAGAGTACTTCTTTAGGCCTCACCCCTGCCCTCTCCGAAGGAGAGGGTGACTGTTGAATTGGGTTTGTCCCATTGACAAATGGTTTTGGATTTCTATCGACTGCCATTTCAAACTCACCTTTAATTATAAACTGAGATTGGCCGTGCCGAACATTTTGCCCATCGGATGGGTTGATGGCACTTTTGGTAAAGGATAAATAATAGATGGCATCGAGCAGAGTGGTCTTGCCGCTTCCGTTTTTGCCTAGCAGGCAAATGATATTGCTTCGAAACCTAAGCTGGGCTTCTTCTATGTTTTTGAAATGGAAGAGGTTGAGTTTGCGGAGATGCACGGCTTAAGTTTGGTGCAATTTCACGCAAAGGCGCAAAGGCGCAAAGTTATTGGGGATGATTAAATTGAAAAGTGTTCAAAGAACCGACAGTCGTGCCACGACTTGGAGTCGTGGC
>JAYWHU010000098.1:0-39479 GCA_043777495.1 Cyclobacteriaceae bacterium
CTTTGTTTTTCAACACTTCAACATTGTCCTCAATACGGTTCATTCTTTTATTGATGGAGTATCCTTTAAGTAAGTAATCTTTTAAAATGTTACTTGCCCAAATACGAAACTGGATACCTCTTTGTGATTTTACCCTGTAGCCAATAGAAATAATCATATCGAGGTTGTAGTATTCAACCATACGTTCAACTGTTCGGCCTCCTTCTATTCCAACTGTCGCAAATTTTGCGACAGTTGGAAAGTCCTTCAATTCTTCCTGCAACACATTGGCAATGTGTTTTCCTATGGTTTTTATATCCCTATCAAACAGAGTGGCAATTTGCTGGCGGTTAAGCCAAACGGTTTCGTTTTCTACTTTTACCTCAATGTGTTCGGCCAGTTTATCTAACTGATATAGCACTATCTCATCTTTCATATCAATTCCTTTATTGAATTAAGTATCGGGTAGTTTCATTATCCTAAAATATCTTTAAGTTTTTTATAATCATCTCTGCATGAACCCGTGAGTTCTCTATAAACCACTTATTCGTTTTCAATCCTCCACAAACAACACCTGCTAAATAGAGATTAGGCACATTGCTCTCCATTGTCTGTTCATTGTAAACGGGTGTGTGGAATTCATCTGATTGAAATTGGATGCCCATCGATTTCATGAAATCAAATGGAGGTTGATAGCCCGTCATGGCCAAAACAAAATCATTTTTTAAAATTTTGTTTCCATCGGGTGTTTTTATTTCAACTGCATTGGGTGTGATTCTAATAATCTCTGAGTTAAAAAATGCTTGAATGGAATTTTCTTTGATGCGGTTTTCTATATCCGGCTTCGACCAATATTTTACGCTTTCGCGGATGTTGGGTTCGCGGATCACCATTGTTACCTCCGCGCCTTTGCGCCAAGTCTCAAGAGCCACATCTACGGCAGAATTGGCCGCGCCAACCACCACAATATTTTGCCCGAAGTAAGGATGTGGTTCATCATAATAGTGTTTTACTTTTGGCAACTCTTCACCAGGTACATTTAGTAAATAGGGCAAATCATAAAAACCAAGTGCTAGTACTAACGCTTTTGCGGAATAACTTTCTTTGCTTGATTTTATTTTGAATACTGATTCTTCTTTGACAACACGCTCTACTTTTTCATACAGCTTAACATTCAATTTCAAACTTGAACAAACTCTTCTGTAGTATTCTAATGCCTCTGGCCTTGTTGGTTTGGCGTTGTTGGAAATAAAAGGCACCCCACCGATCTCTAGTTTCTCGGAGGTAGAAAAGAAAGTCATATTGCTTGGGTAATTGTAAAGCGAATTGACCAAGCAACCCTTTTCAATAATTTGATAAGTAAGGCCAACCTTTTGGGCCTCTATGCCGCAGGCTAAGCCGATAGGACCAGCACCAATAATGAGGAGATCGAGTGCCGTGTTGATGATTGTCTTTTGCTGTATGCCCATAAGGCAAAAGTAGACAATGGGAAGCAATTTAATTTAGGGTATACAACTTTCAAAAGGTTGTAAACTCTATTGCTCCTTCAACGAATTAACAGGATTGGATGTAGCCGCTTTCAAAGAGTGATAACTCACTGTAAGAAATGCTACCAGCGTACCCGCTACAGTTGCATACAAAAACACAATCCAACCAAAGCCCACATTGTAAGCAAATCCCTCCAGCCATTTGTTCATGGCGAAATAAGCAATTGGCCCTGCTAGCACCATGCCGAAGAGAACCAGCTTGAGAAAATCTTTGGACATCATTACCACAATGTTCGAGACCGATGCGCCCAAGACTTTGCGCACAGCCACCGACTTTCGGTTTTGCTCCATGGTAAACGAAGCAAGGCCAAACAAGCCTAAGCAAGAAATAAAAATAGCCAAGCCCGAAAAAACACTAAAGAGCTGCCCTAATCTTTTTTCTTGATCAAACAGTTTATCAAAGCTTTCATCTAAAAATTGATATTGAAATTCATATTGCGGTAAAATCTTTTTCCAAGTTTGTTCTACGGTTGCCACCGATTCTTTTAGGTTGTTTGATTTTAGTTTCAATGCCATGAACCTACCTTCAAAATGTGGTTCGAGATACATTACTAGTGGATCGATAGCATCGTGCAAATGCTTAAAGTGAAAATCTTTGATTACGCCAATTACTTTGCCGGGTTCTTTACCCCGTTCACCAAATTCCATCAACTTGCCAACGGCTTCATCCATCTTCCAACCAAAATGTTTCACTGCCGTTTCATTGATCACAAACTCTTTATAAAATTGTTTGGTATCCTGACGAAAAAATTCTCCTTTCAGCATGGTCATGTCCATGGTGTTCACTAAATCGGGGTCGCCACTAAACACATAGACGTTTGCATTCTTATTTTCAGGAGAACCTTCGTACCAGATACCTGTTGTCCGCACCATTTTTCCTGGCACTTCTAGCATTCGTGTCACACTTTTTACGGCTGCTAGTTGCGCCATCTCATTTTTTACCATCAAGTCTCCCACGCTGTCTCTGGGCATTTGAAGAACCAATGTTTGCTCTCGATCAAAACCCATGTTTTTATTCAACATGAAATCGAGTTGATCATACACCACATACGTGCCAACCATAATTACAAAAGCTATCGCGAATTGGAATACCACCAAGCCTTTGCGCAAAAGCTGTCCTTTGAAGTTCCCTACAAAATTTCCTTTCAATACAGAAGTTGGCTTAAAGCTGGAAAGAAAAAATGCGGGATACGTTCCTGCAAACACACCCACAAAAAAAGTGATCCCCAAAAAGAAAAGAGCTACATATCCATTCTCAATCGGGTTGAGGATAATTCCTTTGCCAGAGATGTCATTGAATGTAGGCGTGATAAGAATCAATAATACAATAGCTAATATCAAGGCAATGCAACTGATCACTACAGATTCGCTCAAGAATTGGAAAACCAATTGTGACTTTTTACTGCCTACCACTTTGCGAATGCCCACTTCACGCGCGCGCTTCAATGACTGAGCTGTTGTCAGGTTCATGAAGTTAATGCAAGCAATGATGAGAATGAAAAAAGCAATAGCTGATAAAATGTATACCGTATTCATATTGCCATTGGCTTCTACTTCCAGCCCGCGATTGGAATGCAAATGAATAGAGGTGAGTGGCTGCAATTTTAAAACATTTAGGCGATCACCTGGTTTTACTTCCTGATACTTATCCATGAATGCAGAAATCTTCTTTTCAAAATTGAGGTGATCGATGCCTTTGGGCAAAACGAGATAGGTGTAGTGATTGGTCAAATAATTCCAACCTTCTTTAGAACCTGGCCGCATCGGTTCAAAACTATCAGATGATGCCATCATATTGATGTGAACATGTGAATTGGAAGGCAAGGGCTTGAATATTCCCGTGATTTTAAATTCTCGTTTATCACCAAGCATGGTCAACGTTTTTCCAATCGGGTCTTCGCTGCCAAAATAGGTTCGCGCTCGATCTTCTGTAATCACCATTGAATTCACTTCGGCCAAAGCGGTAGTTGGGTCGCCTTTCAATAATCGGATGTCCAGTACATCAAACACAGACGAGTCTGCATAAAAAACTTTTTCTTTATTCTTCCTTTCGTTGGCAGAGTTTTGAATAAAAACTTCATTGGGCTTGATTCGTGTGAATTTTTCTATTTCTGGAAAATTATCTTTCAGCAAAGCCCCGATGGGGAAAGCAGAGATCGCCCAATTGTTTGCTTCCAAGTCGATAGCCATTCTATAAATACGATCGGCCTCTTTGTTTTGTCTATCGTAACTCAATTCAAATTGTACGAACAGTGTAATGAGAATACAACATGTCATGCCAATGGCAAGGCCGGTGATGTTGATGGAAGCATGAAGTTTGTTTCTTCTCAGAGTTCTGAGGGCAACGAGAAAGTAGCTTTTGAGCATAGGTTGGTTGGTTGTGTTTAGGGTCACGCAATGGCGCAAAGACGCAAGGGTTTTGAGCTTATGATAGTTGCTAGTTGTGGGATGATGGTCAAGTTAAAAAAGTCCTAGCCTCAACCTTGGCAATTACAATGCCGTTAAGGAATTGTTGAAAATTCAATTCTAAAACGAATTATGCCCAATACCTCAGTTGCATTATTGAATAAAATTGCCCGAATGCGGACGGTGGTGAAACAATAGACAGTAGGTAAATGGGCAGTTGACAAAGTAATATAATTGGTGACTGAATAAATGCGTGGTTCTTTTAGGGTGAAATCAAATCCAATTTTTATCTTTAAAAAATAATCTGAACCATCATGGCAAAAAAATTAGTGAAGGGTGAGAAAAAATTATTTGGAGTATGTAGTGGGCTGGCCAATTATTTTGATTTAGACCCTACGGTGATGAGGCTTTTGTTTTTAATAGCCTTGTTGTTTTTCGGAACGGGTTTGTTGTTGTATTTGATAATGGCTGTGATCATGCCAGATAAATAAAGGGCATCTCTAAAACTCAGTCAGGTTGAGCCTGTTGAAACCTCCTTATTGGTCTTCGCGCTATGTAAACCGACTTCGACAAGCTTAGTCCGCCAGTTCCTAAAATCATTTGGGTGATCGCTCTATCAAGTCCCACAGGTTTCCATACAAATCTGCAAAGACAGCTACCGTTCCATAAGGTTCAACGGTTGGCTCTCTTACAATTTTGATTTTTTGATTGATGAGGTTTTGATAGTCGCGCTCGAAATCATCGGTATACAAAAATAGAAAGACGCGCCCGCCTGTTTGGTTACCAATTCTGCTTTGCTGTTCTTCGTTTGCGGCTTTCGCCAATAGCAATCCACATTCTTTTGAATTTTTAGGCGCAACTATTATCCAACGCTTTGTTTCGCTTAACTCCGTATCTTCTACCAATGTGAAGCCAAGTTTCTTTGTGTAAAATTCGATAGCCTCATCATAGTCTTTTACTACCAAAGCAATGTGGGCGATGTATTGAGTCATAATTCTTCTACTTTAACAATCGCCTCCTTATTGATTTCCCCAAACACGTGAGGAAAAAGTTCGCCACTAGTTGAAACTTCAAATTTTAATTCTGCCTTTAACAAAGTCGGATCAATGTGCAGAAGAAGCAATCCTTTTTGATTGGCATAGTATCGCTCCAATGTTCCGTTTACTTGTTCACGGGTTGAGCAGTGAATGAAGCCTTCTTTATCCAATGTTTCCGTTGCGTAAGAATTGGCAGAAGATTGCTTGTTCCACCAAGCCGAGGTGGTAATGTGGTAGATTAGCTCACGTTCCATTTATAAAATTTATTGTCTACTCGCATTATTGGAAAGTTCGAAGGCAAATCTGTTTTCAAGACTTCATTAAAACCATTTTTTCCATAAAAGCGATGAGCCGCACGCATTGAATCAATGGTACCTAACAGGACCTCCTTCACTGCTTTTTGCTTACACCAAGTTGCCAATGTGTCGAATAGCAATTGAGCAACTCCCTTTTCTTGGCCTCGGTGGTCTCGATGCACAAACATTTTGCGCAAAGCCACTTGATCGTTTCCAATATCAACAAGTGCGATCGTTCCTACTACTTGCTCTTGAGAAAGGGCAACCCAAAAATTACCATTGCCTTTCATGTAAAATGAAATGATGCTTTGTAAGTCGGGTTGATCTTGAATAGTGATGGGCACGTTGAATTCTTTCTGCTGAATAGGAAGGATCAAGTCAATCACCCCTTGCTGGTATTTTTCTTGGTAGGCAATTACTTGGTAAGCCATATCACAAAATAAAAATGCAATTTCATGCAAAGCCACTAAGGTGCAAAGCGTTTCAAAAGAATTATTCCTGATGGATTATACGCAATCCCTGCGAAGGATTGCCCAAAGACAGGGAGCAAGTTTTTTTTCGCTTGCTTTTCTGATTAGCATGGAGGAAGAACTAGTGGTATTGGATATTCTGTTTCAATACTTCAAAGAAAGAAAACCCGTCAATGTTTTTCCCGCTGAGGGCAAAACGATTTTATAAAAATAAGTGCCCGCAGGAAGTTTGCTACCACTATTGGTAACCCCTGCAAACGCCCGCGTTTTGTTATCGTAATCAGAAATAGAAAACACCTCATTGCCCCAACGGTTGTAAATGTTCACTTGGTTTTTTGGTGACAGTATTTCGATGTTCTCCAATCGCAAGATGGGGTTTTTTCCATCGGGTGATACGGCATTGTAAACCTTAACATCATCACTCACTTCAATTACAAAAGCTTGTTCGGCACAGTTGCCATTGGTATCGCAGGCGCGGATGGTGATGCTCTCCTTCCCCGAAAAGGAAATGTTCGTATAATCAACCGTGAGCGAACCATTCGATACTGAAGCTACTGCTCCGCTAGGCGGCTGCACGGTAACAGTGATGGAGTTGATATCCAAATTATTGCCAACTGCCGTAATCAACAGCAACAGGTTCTTAGTTACTGTGCCACCGATGCTGGTGCTGAGTGGTTCTACATTTATTGTCACAGCTCCGCCTGAAGTGGTCACTGTAAAGTCATTGGCACTGGTGGCAATGTTTCCGCCAACAGTAACGGAAATTTTTCCTGTGGCTGCACCCGTTGGAACAGTGGTGGTGATAGATGTTGCAGTACTTGCTGTAACAACTGCCGTTGTGCCGTTGAACGTAACAGTGTTGTTGGCGGGTGCGGTGCTGAAGTTTGTTCCAGTAATGGTAACGGTTGTACCCACGGGGCCAGAGGTTGGGGTGAAAGAGGTGATAGTTGGCGCAGACACAGAACCACAATCCGTTCCCGAAGGTGTATCTCCGGTGATGGTCCAACCTTTTGTTACATCCAAATTCGTTCTTGCGGCTACCGCATTGGTGCCATACTGCCTTCCCGTAGCCCCAAGTGTTCGTCCATTTGGTGTTGATGGATTGGCACTCCACCCGATTAAGGTGGCCGAATAGTTACTGCAATTCATGCCATTATCATCAAACATAAACCTAATGTCAACCCCGGGATTTAAAGTCCATGCACCGATGTTTTGGTTAAAAGCAGTAGCCTGTTCAAACATACCGAGCATGCTTGTAACTGCCCCTGTATTCCACGAGCTTAAGTTTTGATTAAATGCGCTTGCCCTCGAAAACATTTGGCTCATAGTGGTAACTGCTGCAGTATTCCACGCCCCAATGTTTTGATTAAAGACACTGGCAAACTTAAACATACCGCTCATATTGGTAACGGCTGCAGTATTCCACGAACTAATGTTTTGGTTGAATGCAATCGCTTCTGAAAACATGCTGGCCATATTGGTAACTGCCGCTGTATTCCATGCCCCGATGTTTTGGTTAAATGCAAACGCTTCGGTAAACATATCCGACATGTTGGTGACAGCACTCGTGTTCCACGCCCCAATGTCCTGATTGAAGACATCTGCATAAAAAAACATACCACTCATATTGGTAACTGCTGCAGTATTCCATCCACCAATGGGTTGGTTAAAAGCCCTTGCTGAAGAAAACATTTCCGACATATTAGTAACTGCCGCTGTATTCCACGCCCCAATGTTTTGGTTAAACGCATCAGTGTTGGCAAACATTCGTTGCATAGTGGTAACTGCCCCAGTATTCCAAGAACCTATGTTGCTGGGTGAGTTTAGGATGTCGCACCCGCTAAACATTTCTGACATATTTGAAACACCTGTTAAATTGGGTATATCCGTAGCGGTTATTTGCAGGTTAAGACAATTTCGAAAGGCGGTTTGCATACTCGTCCACGCTGTGGTGCCCCACTGCTCAACTTGAGTAAGCCGGTTGCGATCTGTTCCGTTATTGATGTTGATACGCTGAAAATTGGTGGGTGCTATCTGCAAGCGAATGGTAGCTCCAGCGGGTAAGCCTGTAATGGTGAGTGTTGCACCACTCCACGAGCCGCTGCCGGATGCACCAGATGGAAGTTGTTGCCAAGTGTAGTTAACGGTGCCACTGGTAGCAGTGCCAAAAGTTAGTTGATTAGCACCAGACCCTGCGGTGGCAAGGTTCCATTGGGTGATGAAATCTTGAGGGGAGCTAGTAGTCACAGTAAAGTTGGTTGCTGATTGTACAGTCACGCAGTTTACCGTAACGGAAATTCTTCCAGTAGTAGCCAAAGCGGGTACGGTTGTCGTAATGCTAGAGGGTGTGCTGGCGGTGACAGTGGTCGCTCGATTATTGAAGAAAGTGACTGCGTTTTTAGATGGTGTAGAGCTAAAGTTTGTTCCAGTAAGGGCTACCGTTGTACCGATCGGGCCTGAGGTTGGATTGAACGATGTGAAGGTGTGCGGAGACGCTATCAGCATTTTTGTTATAAAAAAAGTAACGGTTGAGGCAGAGGTGTTTCCGGTTACGTTAAATGCCGCACATGGTGTAGGATCAAAATCACGCGTTCCGCTAAATTCTCCACCAACATAGATCTCTCCCGATGAACCGATATTTACATAGCTTCTGGGTTCGGTGCCTACATTAATTCCTCCAATTGACCTTGCCCAAATCAAATTTCCGTTGACATCTAGTTTAACAAGTGCGGTACTCCCATTACCAGTCGCGGTCAGAAAAGCAGTGGCAGCGCCTGGGTCAAAGTCAACAAGATTAGTAAAGCCACCCGTTACCAGTAAATTGCCCGCGGCATCCGCTTTTAAAGAATGCGCATTGTTGTCACCTATGGACCCTGAGCCGGAGAACTTCTTTGCCCAAACTAAATTTCCATTGTTATCGAGTTTAGATATGTACGCATCTATCGATGCTGCTGTCAATGTTAGTGTGCCTACTCCGGGGTCAAAATCATAGTTAGACCCGACAAAGGTTCCCCCAGCAAAAACATTTCCTGAAGCATCTACGCAAATTGATTGAGGTTCACTTGCTATGCCTGGGGTAGAAGTTGCACGGACGATGTCTTGTGCCCAAACGAAGTTTCCATTGGCATCTAGCTTTGATACAAAGACATCGTGAGTACCTGGTACTGCCGCTGTTAAATTGAAAACGGAAGACCCTGGGTCAAAATCAGCAGAGCCATTAAAGCTACCGGTAGTGTAAACATTGCCAGTTCCATCAACATCAATTGAACGCACTTGTTCACCATTTACCCCTCCCAACCTTGATGCCCAAAGAAAATTGCCACTATTATCTAATCGCTCAACAAAAATATCAGCTGTACCAGCAGAAGTCAGGTTGAATACGCCAACCCCAGGGTCAACATCAGCAGTTCCAATAAATATTCCAGTGAAGCATACTCCACCCAATGGATGAATTTTTATTCCATAAATAGGATTATCAAAAGAGGTACTTGCAAAGTGCTTGACCCAAATATAGTCTCCATTCATATCCAGTTTTAGAACAAAACCATCCAAAGCACTTATAGATACGAGGTTGGCCACACCAGCAGTATTATCAAAATCAACTGTTGAACTAAAACCACCCGATATGAACACGTTGCCAGTGTTGTCGACTGCTACTCCATAAGCCTCATCATTACCCGTTCCGCCAAATGTTTTTGACCAAATTAGATTTCCATTGACATCCACCTTCACAACAAAAATATCTCTGCCACCAATAACCGTTGCGTTAGATACGGCCGGCCCTGGGTCAAGATCTGCTGTGCCTGAAAAAAAACCACATATGAATGAATTACCGCTAGTATCAACTGTTGACCAATAGACAATCATTTGACCTGTATTGCTTGATGTACCTGCTGCCCATTCTAAAACAGGAATCTCCTGACCAAAACTTGGTTGAGCAAAAGCCAAGGACAGAGAGACTGCAAAAATCTTGTTTGCCAAATTCAAAACCGCTTTAAGTACTCTCATTTGAAGAAATAGTTTTGTTAAAATTACCACCACGCTTGCGCAACACATAGTAAAAACCCGAACGCATATGGAGTTATTTACCCTTCAAATATGAGAAAAGAAAGCGCATGAGAACATCGCATGATGATGCGATGGCCGTTAGTTTATTCGATCAAAACCGATGATGCATTAACCTGCCATGATGTACATCAAAATGCGAAGGTGTGCCGGTATCACTAAAATAAAACTGTATCCAAATTTACTAGTCAGCAAAATGGCCATTACAGTTAAAACAGCGGTCAGTCTGATGCGATCCCTCATTGCAATTTATTGCGTTTACGAGTTTGTTCAGTTGGTTGAGACTTTGAATTCCATTTGTACGCGGTGTGACTCTGCAAAGTCGCCTTTAAAAAATATTGTGTTCTGTAAACTGTCCTCTTAAGACTTGTTAACCCAAGCTGTGTAAAGTTATTCCGTTACCCAATGAAAGCCGTTCTTTATGAGTCGGAAATCTTTTGTTTTAACTATTCGTTTTTTAGCGGTGATGGAAACGGAGTTATTGTCAATTGCTCCATTTAACATGAGCGTAGCGGAATCGGCTAACTTAAATTGAAACTTGTTCATTACTTGCCGTGCTATCAATATTGAATCTACGTTCATGGTTATCCTTTGACTAAAACCATACTCATTGAAAATCTCCTGCTCATTGGAAGATAAATGTTTTGGGTTTTTGTATACCAGAAGTTCTCCATTGTCCACTGACACAAATAGATAAGCAACGCTATCGCCCCGAAGACGGATTCGTTCCCTTGAACCACCTATTACTATTTGGTTCCACCGTTGTGGGCTGCCATCTAATAAAGTGTCCTTATTAACAACAAAACTCATAACGTCAAAGATTCCTGATAGTTCGGATTGGGACTTGCTCTTTTCCTTGATGTTCTTTTTTTGTTTACTCACGAAATAGTCTTTGACTGAAAAAATTGTGAAATATCCTATCAGCAAAAATTTAAACACATTTTTTGAAATGTTCATCCATCGTTTTGTAAACACAGGAGCTTGTATTGGAGGAAGTGAAGTAGCCTGATTAGTAAAGAAAAATTTGATTAATCTATTTATATAAGGAAGTAACAGGAAAAAAGTCATCACGAATAAGGCAGTCGGATACATCTTTGCGTGAACATCGTAACTGAAATTCACCGCCATTACATTACCCAGTGTAACTAAAGTGAGGATTGCCCCAAAAATCATTGTTCTGCGGAACAGTAATAATAACGCAGCGCTCTCGGCTATGCCAATAAAAATATTGTAGCTATAAGAATATCCAAAAAAAGCCCAGGCCAAGCTCATTGGCGACAAATTTCCAACAGGCTCAGTCAGTGTATAAAGCCCAAGATCAGGAAATTGCATTTTAAAGAATTTCTCTAATGCAAACAGGAATAATGTGAATGCCAAATAGTAACGAACAATAGTGGTGAGCCAATAATATACTGTTTCGTAGTTTGTGCGTTTCCTGTCCAATGTACTCCAGAGAATTGTTCCAATGGCGGCAATCGCTGCCATAGCGAAGTAAAGCAAATAGATATAAGTTCTGTCGTTATGTTGTCCGTCATAGGGTGATATAATTGTGTAGGGAATACGAAACACATATTTGCCTAACCAAGAAATGACCCAATCTAAAATTTCAGCGAGGCTCCCCTCATAGTAGAAATACGAGAAAACAGGATTTACAGACCAGTCGAGAAAAACGATAAACAAAATGAAAAAAATAAGTACGAAACGAAATGCAATTTGTTTATAAATATTCCACGGTAAACTTTGTGTAGATAAATTATTCATCGACTTTCTCTAAATATTTTAAACGATCCGTTTTGTAGGCGTCTGACACCTTGGAGGTGTCTTGACGCCTGGCTGCATAAGCGATTTGCTTTTTCGGGTTACTGATCCGCTCCATCAGCTTTTGCATGTTTAATAATTTCTTGCGCTACCTCTTTCCCCAACTTCATTCCAGCGTCATTGTCGGTGCGAAAGTGTACACCTGCTTCAAAGCGCGACAACGATTCTTCGTTGGCCAGATCGTAAAATTCTTTTGCATCGGCAGGAAACAAGTAGGCCAGCATTTCACCATAACAGGCGGCCACGGTTGCATGCCCAGCAGGATAGCCCGGTGAAGGCGGAGTTTTAAAAACCGCTTTAAATGTAGGATCGTATTGATCGGGCCGGATACGAAAATA
Organism: Cyclobacteriaceae bacterium; assembly: GCA_043777495.1. Lineage (GTDB taxonomy): Bacteria > Bacteroidota > Bacteroidia > Cytophagales > Cyclobacteriaceae > ELB16-189. The sequence goes on from JAYWHU010000098.1 coordinate 11,957, forward strand.
AACGTACTTAGATTCAATATTGGCCACTTGGTTTTCATAGTCGGCAATGGCCAATAAGGTGTAGACCCGTGAAGCACGGGGTGCGTTGTTCAAAAGTCCATGCTCCATCATTTTTCTATCCATAATATCACCCCATGGCCACTGAGACTCCCACTTAAACGCGCGAGCGTTAGATTTATCTGTTCGCTTAAAGGCTTTCAATTCGGCCATATCTTTCTTTACATCTGGCGGAGGCACAGAACGAAATTGATTCGGAGAAGTAAGCACCCATGTTTTCATATTCGGAATGTCGAAACGCAGAGGTTTACCTTTCCAGTAGCCTGCTTCAGTTGGGATTTTTCCTTGCCACCGTTTAGTGCCACCATCATTCTTGGCCCAATGTTCAATTACATAGTTGGCAACCTTTACCCCCAATTCAAATCCTGCCTTTACATCGCTCGAATATTGAACTCCGGCCATTACGCGCGACCCACTAATTTTTTTGGCAGCCGCTAAAATTGAATCTGCTTTAGCAGGAAACAGATAGGCCAGCATAGTAGCGCCTGCCCCCGCGGTAACAGAATGTTCGCATGGATAGGAGGGATTTTGAGGAGGCGATATCAATTGTTTAATACCATCTTGCGAAGGAGAAGGACGCTTGCGGTTGTATTGATATTTGACATGCCAAGCGGCTAGTGTTGCATCATAGATGGCCACATTGAGAAGCGCATATACCCGCAGAAAATACTGAGTACTATCCAATAAATCATCGGCTGCCGCTTGCCAACGGTACGCAGGTGGCCCGGCATTCCAGTAATGCATTTCTTTTAATGCCGTAGTGTCAATCTTTTTTTGCAATACAATCATTGCATTGATTTCATCTTTTTCCGCTGCCGCATTAGGTGGCGGAGGGATCTGAAAATCCTTTGTGGAAAGAATCACCCAAGGTTTCCATTGACCTGCTGTAGGCTCAATGCCGATAATGGTGGTTGGTGTGTTGCTGCAAGCTTGTGCAATAACAACCGTAATGATAAGCAATAGGATTTTTTTCATCTATCAAATTTCAGAAGATTTAGTCTGCGTGGAAATAGCATGATCATGCGATACTGCCAGTTTCTAAAGGATTGCCTTCATGTGATAGAAAATTTCTGATTTGTGCCGTATCTTTACACCATGACAAGCAAACCAAAACCCATCTTCAACAAGCGAATTTTTTGGGACGTGGTATTTGAAAACATCGACTATGATGCGAAAGCCAATTTTGTGATTGAGCGCGTGTTTGAGCGTGGCGATGTGGACGATATACGCAACTGCCGCAGGTACTATGGTGATGACAAAGTGAGGGAAGCATTACTCAAGGCAAAATTTCTTCCCGAAACAAGGATGTATTTGGCAAGTGCCGTTATCGATAGACCCATTGAAGATTTCAGATGCTACACCTTGAGACGGTTGAACCCCACACTTTTTCCGTACTGAAGCAACTGATGGAGATGTCCGAGCTAAAGGGCTTTTCGTTGGTGGGCGGCACGGCATTGTCCTTGTTGTACGGACATAGAAAGTCAGTTGACTTAGATTTGTTTTCAACCAAGCCATTTGAAAATAAGGATGTCATTGATGCCTTGAAGAAGAAGTATCAAAATCGGTTTGAGATGGAACAGAAGCCTCCACATTTTGGTGTTTTCTGTTACGTGGAAGAAGTAAAAGTCGATTTAGTGCGCCACCCTCATCCATTGATAAGACCTAAACAAGTTAAGAATGGCCTCCGAATGTTTTCAACCGAAGATATTATTGCCATGAAAGTGCAAGCGGTTTTAGGCAGGGGCAAAAAGAAAGACTTTTGGGATATTGCCGAATTGTTGTCTCATTTCTCGGTGACAGATTTTATACAATTCCACAAGGAAAAATACACCACTCAAAATCTAATGATTACCGTGCCACAGGCCATTACTTACTTTGCCGATGCCGAAGAAAGTGAAGATCCCATCAGCCTAAAAAAACAAACTTGGCCAAAAGTACAAGAAGCCATAAAAAAGAAAGTGAGAGCGCATTTGGTGTGAGGCGCTTAATACCAAGACCCTATCCTTCTACCGCCTTTCCTTCCTCGCCTCCTGCGCCAATACCTCCAACGAATTTTCTGCCGTTACTTTCACATAATTCCCATTTCCTTTTTCTGCCAGTGATTGCAAAGGTGACAATGGCGCGACCAGTTGACTGAAATCAAAAACACTCAAGGTAACTTTAGATGCATTTTTTTCAGCCAGTTTGTAAAGCGGTTCGGTGGTTTTAAATTCACCATCAGTGGACATGATAATTTTGTTGTTACCACCTTCAATAAAATTCTTGTTAGCCGTTTTATAGGCCAATGCCAACCCATCCGTAATGTTAGTGTTCCCTTCTGAGCGCAGTGTTTGAATGGACTGCGTAATTTTAGTAGTGTCACTTGCCGATAGGGGAGACAAGTGAAGCGTGGCCTTGCCCGAATAAATAACAATGCTCACTTCATCTTCCTTGCGCATGAGCCTGATCAGCTGCTGAAAACTTTTTTTCAATAGCGGTAAGCGTTCAGGTCGGTTCATCGATGCGGAAACATCCAGCAATAAAACAAGATTGTTAAAAGCATACCCTTCAAATGAAATGATTTCGGTTGGTGTTTCTACTATTGGTTCTGGTTCCTTTGGTAGTTCTTTAGGCGGCTCTTCCTTTTTTACTTCGGGCTTGGGTATTTCATGATGATACTTGGGCGGCTGTTGGATGTACGAAAGAATATACACAGGCCGCATGGGGTCATTGGCAGAAAATTCATTGCCACCGAAGCCCAACTCGGCAAATTTGTTGTATTGATTCACAATGATGTTGTGCATGTACAGAAAGTCGCCATACGTTTTGTTTTTATCTTCCACTTCCGTGGGAAACTCTGTCACTTTTTCTTCCAGCGTTTTTAAATAGTCGGGAATGTATTCGTACGGATTGTACGGACACAGCCCATTGTTTTTGCCAATGCGCACAATGCCTTTCATATATTTCAATTGGTTGATGATTAAATCGCGCTGGTCTTCATGAATGGCGGAGATAGAAATGGGAGATTGATTTTGCTCGTACACCCGCAGGTCAATTTGTTTCAATATTTTACGACTGTCGTCTGTTGCTTTCAACAAAGCGGATGAGGTCACCGTCCACGCATTTGTTTTTTGAAGTGGGTAAGAGTTGTATGCCTTGCGTGTTTCCATAAACAATTTTTCTTTGCGCACATCCAGCTCGGTGTACAATGTTTCAATTGTTTTCAGTTTGGTGTCGATGAAGTCTATGTTTTTTCCTCGAAAGGCACCACTGTTCATGTACTGGCTGAACTCCATCAAATTATCTTGTAGGGCAAGCATGATGTTTTGTAAGTCGTTGACTCGATTCACTAAACCACTTCGGTAAGGCGCGGGCAGGTACTTGCTCTCTTTCAAAATAAGCCCATGCTTGCTGATGGGTATTCTAAACTTATCAAATTTGAGGACGGGATTTTTATAAGGCATTTTCCCTTCCCTCAAACTATTCCAAGTGCTTCCTTCGCTGCGCAATGCTTTGAACAGATTTTCCATGGAGCCTACACACTCATCGATGTAGTTGACAATGGCGTTTAGTTGTGTGAAGCCTGCCACGGGCAAAGCAGCAGATTGTTTAGTAATGGTGAGACTATCCAACAACGGCAACGAATAGTTTATGTGCGTGAGCGGCCACGGCTTGGGTGGCGCATCGAAATCATATTCTAGTAACGCTACGGGATAATAATTGAGACGGGCTTGCGCACAGAAGTTTGCGTAAAAATGAAGCACGTCATTGTTCAAATAATTTTGAAGGCTGTGATAGAGTTGATTGGCATGCTCGCCATCAAACGTGGAAGCATTGGTGAAATTATCTAGTGCATTTTGTTTGGTTTGCTGCATGAGTTGCAGTCCTTCCACGCAAGATTTTAGATAGATACGGTCACCTATGTTAAAGCTCGTAGGGTTTAGGTTTTTCAACAGATCGTCTGTTTCTAAAAACGTTTTCAAGATTTCATCTTGCTCAAAACCCACAAACGTTTCTTCATTAAAATTTCGCGACAGCTTGCGTATCAATTCCTCTTCATGCAAAATGGCTTTCATTAACAATTGATACGGCTTGATAAAATTAGTAGTGGCAGGCATTGCCTTGGCATCGTTGGCAATTTTACTGGCCATCTGGTCACGGGTTTTACCCATAGCGATTTGCAATTGCTGCATTTCTCTCAGTAAGGAAAATCCTTTCTCTAAATCGGTTTTATAATCTTGCAGACGGATGTAGGCAACGATTTCCCCGTTCTTGGCGTAGCACTGGTTGTAGAGTTTCCACAGTTCATTGGCCGTTGTTTTGAATAAAGAATTAGAACCGCCTTTGATTTTGTTGTAAGCGTTTTCGTCAGGTTGCTGAATGGAGTTGTACGAATCAAAATAGCGGAATGTAAAACTTGATTTCTTTTTGAATTCCCGTAAATCGGCATAGAACTGATGGAGGTGTGGGACAGAGTTGTGGACATTGACCATAAGTTTGTCGCAGAAGTAGAGGTAATCATAATTGCTGACCTGCGCTTGTGCGGAAAGGCTTAGGAAGAAGAGAAGAGGAAGGATTTTTTTCATGCTTTGGCAGGATTGATTCAATATGTTCTGGTCACAAACTTAAATGCAATCTTTTTTGCCACGGAGACACGGAAATTTTCTCTCTATGCCTAACGGGAAATGACTGTTTTTGACACCGAAACAATTCTAGGAAGAGTTCATTAATTATATTTTTCCGTGCCTCCGTGCCAATGTTCTGCAATTTTTTGTACACCCGATTGATTCAAGATAAATTAAATTTCCCACAAATAATTCAACTTAACTTCATACGCCTCTAGCAATCCCTTTTTCCAAAAGACTTCAAACTCTTCTCTCGATTGCGTTGTGAACTGGGTAAATGGTATCCCTCGTTCAATAAACCAGACTGTATAAACACCGTTTTTCAACGTCCACAGTGTTTCTCCCTCGTCACCATCTGGCTCTGTAGGTACAGATTTTCGTGAAATCGTTAATCCTGGATAGCCAAACTCTTCAAAGTACGTTTTTAAATCTGCGGTGGTCACATCCATGACGCTTGCATACTTAAAGCTATCTCCTTTTTTGAGCAACTGATTTTTGAGCAGCCAACTACAGAGGGAGTTATCCAAATACTTTTTTATCACTTGGTGCTTTGAGAGGGAGGTAATCATGCGGTTTTGTGTTGCATTATGTTTGTGCAGAGTCCCCGAAGCAGGAGACTCTGAGAAGAAAAATATTTAATGGTATCTGAATCAACAAAGACAAATGCGCTGTAGTTAGGCCATTGAAATATTTCGAATTACTTACCAAGTTTTGGCTTCATAAACTTTTCATAATAACCGCTATTGGCAGTGTAAAAAACATCGTAATCGGCTTCTTCATTCATGGGTTCTACTGTTTGGTAAATGTATTCGTTGCCACTTGGTTGAAAAGAATCGGCATAAGCATATTCTAAAAATGACTCTTCATTTCGCGCGGCTTTAGTCAACGAAACAAAATCTTCTTCATTTAGACTGCCCGATACTGTAACCTCATTGCTTGAAATCCCAGACGACATAGTTATGCCACAATCAGGGCAACCCTTTACAATACCACGTGTATATTTTTGAAATGCCATTTGAAAAGATTCTTCTTTGTCTTCATAAAAGGCAATCAAATCCTTATCAAAAAGATAGAGTGTATTAATTTTTTCAAAGCGACTGGGGTCACCCACTTCATAGTTGTGCTCACGCCTTACTGCTTTAAGTTCGTGTTCATCATTGTAATACAATGTTACGGTCACAGTCGTAGATGTATTTAGCGTACCATCCTCTGCTTCTTCCGTTCCAGGGATGGTGTAATTCTTGGCAATAGTATTGAATTCTGTGGTGTCGTACTGTTCAATTAATGGCCCCAGTAAATTCCAAATTTTGGATTCACGTTCATCTTCCGTAAGCGCATAGGTTAGATATCCATTAAAGTTTTGGATAACGGTTTTATTTTCGGCAGTTCGGGTGTTGGTAATTGGAATCTCGGTAAGTGATGTCATTGTCGATGAATCGGCTACAACGCTTTCCGTATTTGATTTTTTTTGGTTGCAACGGGTGAAGACGAGGAGAATGACAAGAAGCAAATAGTTTTCTGTTTTCATACTTACATCGCATTCAAAATCTCTGCTTTCTTTGCTTTAAATTCTTGTTCGTCAATCAACCCTTGCTCGAAGAGCGATTTTAGTTTTACAAGTTTTGCTGCAGCTTCATCGGCTTTGGGTGCGGGGGAGTTTTGTTGTTGGTTGAGTTGGTTGCCCATCATCGCGCCAAACTGTGCGCCTGCCATGATGTTGGCACTCATGCCCGAGAGGCCACCTTCGTTGCCCGCAGCAATTTTCAGTGCTTCCAGTTGTTCTTTTTGTGTGTAGTTGATGCCCAAATTTTGATAGACTTGCGCATCAGTCATGGCATCGGCAATTTTATTGATGCGCTGCTGCGTGGCTTCATCAAAGTTGGTGCCTTCTATGCGCAGGTCGGTCAGCTCCAAGCCCAGTTCATCAAAAATGATATTGGCCTTTTGGCGCAGTGCATCTGAAAGTTCTTCGCGGTTCTTGTCAATTTCGGCATAGCTGTGGCTGCCCGTGGCCAGCAGGTCAGTGAGGGGCTGGGTAATGCGGCTGCGCACCACGCTTTGCACTTGCTGGATTTTGTACTCGTTGATGCTCCCCACAATTTGCTTAAAAAATTGTTCGGGCTTGGCTATGCGCAATGAAAAATTTCCGTGCGCACCTAGCCCAACAGGAAATTTGTATTTTGGGTCATCGTATTTTACAGGCGAAGAAGTGCCCCACGGCAAATTCAAAAATTGTGTTTGGCGAAAGAAGTAGATGCCCACCTTGTGCTCGCTCTCAAAAGCTTGCATGATTTTGTTGATGGTGGTCCAAAAAGGAACGTTGTCGGTGGCCAGTGTGGTCATGCCTTCTTGCGTGAGCACCGATTCTACTTTGCCTTGATAGACAAAAATGCAGCCCTGCCCAGGGGCCACAATTAGTTTGGATGCGTTTTTGATTTCGTCACCATTGTCCGTCCACCGTTGAAAAAGTAAATCTGCGGATGGGTTTTCCCATTCGATGACGGAGCGGAGTTGTTGTTTGATGGTTTCTTTTAAGTTCATGGTTTATGGTTGGGTTTAGATTTCTTCGCCTTTATTGAACCACATAGAACATAGGCACATAGAGTTTCACATAGTTGAACGGTATAACTATGTGTGCATTTACTATGCTTCTATTTTGTTCATGCGCATAGGGTTTCATATAGTTCAATCATGTATTCTATGTGTGCATTTACTATGTTTCTATTGTGCCTATGTGGTTCATGTTAAAATTTGCCAACTGCCTACTGCTTGCTACCTTACTCCATTCTCCTCATCTCAAATTCTTTTTCTTTTTCCACATCGGTGGTGGGGTCTAGTTTTTTTAGTTCGCTCAAATATTTTTCCAACAATTGTTCAAAGGCTCTTTGGTGGTTTTCTTTTGCTTGCGGCTGGGTACTTTCAGAGGCGTGGTTGAGCAAATATTTCATTTCCATTTCAGCCTTCGTCTCTTCTCTTGCACTCCACCGGGCCATGTCATAAAAATATCCTTTTAGCATGCGCTTGTAGGTGCCGGGCTCGTACGTGTTCACCGTGTTGCAAAAGGTGCAGGTAATGTGTGCCGAAGTGTATGTATGCAGTGCGATGGGCAACGGGGCGAGGCATTGCGTGCAACTGCTGGATTTGGTTTCGTTTGCTTTTGCCAATTGAGCAATTTGTTGTGCCAGTTGGTTGCGGATGTCCAAATCCAGCAATGCAAAATCGCGCTCTAGCGAAAACTGAAGCCATGTTCCTTTTTCTTTTTCTCTATGGAGGTGTTCGCTACAAAGGCCAGACTCATGCATCAGGCTGCCTACTTTTTCTGCCCACATGTCATTTACTTTTTTCCCCAACTCCAGCACTTGCAAGCGGATGGCATGCAGTGCATTGCCAATGGGCTGTGCATCGTGGCCCGATTCGATGAACAAAGCCAAGGCTTGCTCATGCGCAGGCTCAAGCAATTCGTTGGCACGCTCGCGTATCTTGAGCAGAAAAGTATCCCATCGCTGTATGGCTTCTTGCTGGTTCATTTTTTTTGTATCGTAAGCCTACCTAACTTTTCGTTTAGTTCATCCGTTCAAATAAAGCGTCATTGGCCTTCAGGTTTTTTCCTTCTTTCTCAAGAAAAAAGTAGAAGTCTCCATCTGGCCCTTCTGCAAAAATGTTCATAAACTGATCATTTACATTTTTACCTTGAACAATAAGGGTGCCCTCAATATCAATTGGATATAAGTAAACCTCCGTTGCCCCATCCGTCCCCGAAAATTTAGTAGTAACGAGAGTATCTGGCGTTGTATATCCCCCTCCTTGAGACTTTGCAAGATAAATTGCCGATACTAATTCACCTTGAATGCTATCTTTTTTCTGACGTATTGTGAGCTCTTGATACAAATACCCTGATCCATCACTAAGAGGTCCTCCGTCAAAGGTAAATTTACCGATGGCTTGCATGGAACTGTCTATTGTATTGGGAGATAAGGTATCATACTTAATTTCCAAAGTTGAACTATCACTTAATCCGGATACATTTTCTTTTTTTGTTGAACAGCTAAGAGCTATTATGGTTAGTAACAAGGAATAGTAAAATACTTTAATAGTTTTCATTGATCAGACCTTGGAGATTTATGTATTGAAGATAGTAGTTCCACAAAACGCGCACGTTTTCAAATCACTTTCGGCAGGGCGCGCGGCCATGCACGTGGGGCATTTTTCGCTTTTGCTGCCGGCTTGGTATATTTTTGTCATGTACGTGGTGGTGGTTTTCTTCGAGTTTGCAAAAATGGATTTCGTCAAAGAAGTTTTTGGCTCTAGTTCGCCCACATATTTTTTGATGCCTTCTTCAATAAAGTCATCGATGATTTTGCGAGCGGGTGTTTCTACACGCGGCCACCATTCTTCTTTGCCAAACTCCATTTGTAAATTGGCCAGCCGATGGGCCGCCACGGTTTTGTGCTTTTCTAAAACATACCGCACTTCAATGGGGATGGCACCCTTCGTTTTGTTCTCTTTGAGCGATAGCAGTTGCTTTCGTTCTTCACTGGTTTTGCGGACAACATTGTGCGTGGCCAAGTGCGCATCCCACTGCTCATCTCCATCGGGTTGGGCGTGTGATGCTTGCTGAATGGTCTCGTTCACCACAGTTTGCAGTTCTGCTCGAAAGGCATCTATCAACTGAAAAGGGCTCATCAGAAATTAATATCGTCTGCTACTTTCGGTGCGGCTGTGCTAAACTGCTCGGTGTATTGGTTGTACAGTGTGCCGAAGGTTGTGCCCACCGTGGCATCGCCCATCATCTTGTTGCTCCAGTATATTCCCACCGTGCCCCAGTCTGCTGCATTCAATCCGTAGCTGGCCAATACTTGCATGGCATCATTTCCTTGTCCTGCGGCTGCATTCATGGCCGCGCTTATCTCTGCATATTTTTCTAGTGAAACGGGCGCGTCAGATTTGGTGGTGGCATTGCCCGATTGTACGTTGGCGGCCTCTTTGGCGGTAGCGCCAAACTGCCCTTGCCCTGCGGCCATAAAATATTTGCTGTACTCCGTGCTAACTGCAAAGGTGGTATCGGTGCGCATCCGCTCCAGCCATTCAGCCGATGCTTTTTCCCAACTCACCATCTCAATGCCTTTTTCTTTTAGCAATGTTTGAAAATCTTTTCCTTGCGACATCTGTGCATTCATCTGCGCGTATAGTTCCAATGAAATGCCTGCAATGGGTGCCATCACTTCGGTGCCCGCCATAGCCGCTGCTTGCTCGGTTAGTTTCTGGCGACCTTGGTTCATTTTTAATTGGCCGTAGGCTACAAAATCCATGTTGTTGATAATGTAATCGCTGTAGGCTTCAAAGTGCTCTGCCGATTGAAATCCATTTTTTAATAGTACTGGTAATTGATTTTCTTCCTCATCAATGGCGGCTACTTCTCTTTTGAATTCTAGTAAGTCGTCATACACCTCTACGGGTGTGCGGTCTTTCCATTTTCCTTGTGGGAAGGGGTGTTGTTCATCATTTAAAATAAAAGTTGTCATGGGCGGTTGTGTTTTATAGTTTGGTCTTTAACAATGTCAAGTAGATAGATTGGTTGGAAGAATAATTCAGGATGTAGGCTTTGTCATCCCAAGGTTTTTGCACACTGAAGAGGCAATTGTCACCTGAAATTTTTTCGATGCGTGCGCCCTGCAAATCAATAAGCATTTTTTTATACTCTTCAAAAAAGAGTTTAGATAGCTCTGTAACATGGGCTTGGTCGATGGGAGATGCTTTGACGCCTTCGCTTGTACTGGTACTTTCACTTGTATTCACACCACAGGCTGGGCATTGGGTAATCACTATTCTTTCTTTGTTAGAGTAAAAAATTTGACCATTCGATTCATAGTCATCATACACAGCAGCCAATTGCTCATCGGCAAACAAGTAAATGGTTGTTTTTTGGCTTATCGTTCTTTCAGAGCCGTCTTCTACTGAGCGTTGTACATACGCGTCTTTGGATGTATGTGTGTAAGCACTCAGCTTTCTATTGATATCATAGTAGTATGTTTTTGTTTCTGTTTGGGTGGCATCTTCGGTAGAGTCATCGCCATCATTGCCCACTTGGTAGGTAATAGAGTAGGTGCTTTTTATCTTCACAAATTTTTTTGCTTCGTATTCGTGCAGCAGTGTCATCAACTCAGTGGTGATGGCGGCCTCACTTTCATCTTCGGTAAAGATTTTATCGGAGTACGTTGGGAATTTTGGCGAAGAAGTCTTGCTGATATCGATGGGTGGCTCTACGGCAATAGGTATTGCTTTCGCTATGGTGTCGGGTGCATGTTGTGTACTGTCAACTGTTGTCTCATTGTTTTTGCCAGGTGCACAACTAAGTGCTACCAAAAAAACTAAGAAGTAAAGGATGGGCTTCATATATGACATGATAGAATTATTAAAGAGTTTTTCCTTTCACCAATTTCTTATAGAGGGATTCATTAATAGTGTAATCGACTGTGTAAGTGTAATCTATCAAGTAGTCTGAGCCAGGTTTTAAATGAGACAATTCCTCTTTTGTGACATAGTTCTCATTGTCTTTTTCCATCTCCATGCCTTTCAACCAAATTAAGAGTGAATTATACTCCTCAAAGAAAATAGTTGATAGACCTGAAACATACTCTTGTTCAACGGCCTTAGCCTTATCTGTTAGATCAGCAGTGCCCGTGTCAAAATTTAGACTTACCCCGCATTGGGGGCATTTGGAAGTTACGATCCGCTGTTTACTTGAAATAGCGAAATCATAGTAAGTGTCGGTATCGTTGTAAACGCCAGCGAGGATCGGGTCGCCAATTGAATCGGCAGAGAATAAATAGATAGCAGTTTCGCTTCTGCCGAATTTCGATTCGCTGCTGGGATTATATACGCTTGACCCCTCTTTTTCTTCAAAGGCAACTGAGTATGCTTTCAACTCGTTGGTAGTTGAGTAATACCATGTTTTGGTTTCTGTTTCGCTCCTATCAAGCGAATCACCTTCGTAATCAGAAGCAACTTTGTAATAAACAGTGTATTCACTTTTAATCGTTCTATACTTAACTGTATCGTATTGGTTCAATAGTTCAGTGAGTGCTTCTGTGATTGAACCTTCCAGTTCATTTTCCGTAACCGCGTAGGAAGAAAATGATGGAAAATTTCGAGCTGGCCCAGGGTGGTAAACAGGTGGATTATATACTGGAGTGGTGTCGGTTGCCACTAATGTACTGTCAACTGCGGTCTCATTGTTTTTACCAGGCGCACAGCTAAGCACTATCAGAAAAATCAAAAAATAAAGGACTGACTTCATAAAGGAGATATTAGATTATTAAAAAAGAAAAGTGTCTAAATGTCATCTGCTTCCTCGGTCTGTTTCTTCACAGACGGAAACTGCCAAAGCTTGAAAGTGGTCTGTGAAGACACAGACCACGGAGAGAATATTATCTGATTGAGTCCTCTCTGAAACAGCATCGCTTCAATATTTCAAAGCCAGAAAGCCCGTCATTGTTTTTCCCGTTGAGGGCAAAACAATCTTATAAAAATAAGTACCCGCAGGAAGTTTGCTGCCACCATTTGTAAGCCCAGCAAACACACGCGTATTGTTATCGTAGTCTGAAATAGAAAACACCTCATCGCCCCAGCGGTTGTAGATGCTTACTTGGTTTTTTGGCGACAGTGTATCGATGAACTCCAATCGCAAGATCGGATTTTTGCCATCAGGTGATACGGCATTATAAACTTTAACATCACCACCCACTTCAATTTCAAACGCTTGCTCGGCACAGTTGCCATTGGTATCGCAGGCGCGGATAGTGATGCTCTCCTTTCCTGAAAAAGTAATGTTTGTGTAATCAACCGTGAGCGAACCATTCGATATTGAAGCTACCGCTCCACTTGGCGGCTGCACGGTAACGGTGATGGAGTTGATATCCAAGATACCGTTGAGCGTGGTAATGAGCGGCACCAAGTTTTTTGTGATGGTGCCACCTATGCTGGTGCCAAGTGGTTCTGCATTGATGGTAACTGCTCCGCCTGGTGTTGTCACAGTAAAGTCATTCGCACTCGTGGCTGTGTTGCCACCCACAGTAACAGTAATTTTTCCCGTAGTTGCTCCCGATGGAACAGTAGTAGTGATAGATGTTGCCGTGCTTGCTGTAACAACAGAAGTGGTGCCGTTGAACTTGACGGTATTGTTGGCAGGTGTTGTGCTAAAGTTTGTGCCTGTGATGGTGACGGTTGTGTTGACTGGGCCTGATGTAGGTGTGAAGGAAGTAATGGTAAGAGAAGAAGCCGTGGTAACGGTAAAATCATTTGTACTGGTAGCCGTGTTCCCACCTACAGTCAGCGAAATCTTTCCCGTTGTTGCACCCGCGGGGACAGTAGTAGTGATAGATGTTGCGGTGCTTGCTGTGACAACTGCTGTTGTGCCGTTGAACTTAACCGCATTGTTGGCGGGTGTTGTGCTGAAATTTGTTCCCGTAATAGTGACTGTTGTGTTGACGAGACCAGAAGCTGGTGTGAAAGAGGTGATGGTGAGTGAAGAAGCCGTGGTAACGGTAAAATCAGTGGTACTGGTAGCCGTGTTCCCGCCTACGGTCACCGAAATTTTTCCCGTTGTGGCCAAAGTAGGAACCGTGGTGGTAATAGAAATTGCCGTGCTTGCTGTAACAACCGATGTTGTGCCGTTGAACTTGACGGTGTTATTGGCGGGTGTTGAACTAAAGTTTACACCGCTTATTGTTACGGTTGTATTCACAGGTCCGCTGGTTGGTGTGAAGCTGGTGATAATAGGTAAAAGAGGTGAACCAAGCAATGCGTCTCCAGTTATTGTCCAAGTGCGCGTGCTTATCAACGAAGTTCTGGGCACTTGTCCAGTAGTGGTATAAAAAAGTCCACCAGCTCCCAAAGCCACTCCCGTTGGAATTTTTGTTTCTCCTGCATCAAGTGTTGCCCAGCCTTGCAGTATGGCATCGTAGTTAACAGTGGAGATGGCGGTGGCGTTCAACATGCCACTCATGTTGGTTACGTTACTGATGTTCCATTTATTCAAGTTCTGATTGAAGGCAATGGCATTGCTAAACATATTGGCCATATTTATTGTTTTGCCTACATTCCACAAGGTGATATCTTGATTAAAAGCCGATGCGTTGTTAAACATAGAACTCATGACGGTTACATTGCTTACGTTCCAAGTACTCACATCGCTATTAAAAACCGATGCCCCGTTAAACATGCTGGTCATGTTAGTAACCTTGCTCACATTCCAGGCATTGATGTTTTGATTAAATGCTAGTGCGCCTAAGAAAGCGCTATTCATGTTCGTTACGTTACTTACGTTCCAACCACTGATGTCTCCGTTGAATATATTGGCATTTTGAAACGTGCCAAACATGGTTGTGACTTTGCTTACATTCCAACTGTTCAGGTTTTGATTGAATGCATCGGCTTCTTGAAACATGGCGGTCATATCTGTTACGTTGCCCACATTCCAACCGCCTATATTTCCATTAAAAACGCGGGTAAATTCAAACATGAAACTCATATCAGTAACCAACCCCACATTCCAACTACTAATGTCTCCATTGAAAGCCCATGCATCGCCAAACATTTGCTTCATGTTCGTTACTTTGCTAACATCCCAAGTGTTTAGATTTTGATTGAACGCACGGGCATCGCGAAACATAAAAGACATGTCGGTAACCTTCGAGGTGTTCCAACTGCTAAGGTTTTGATTAAACACAAAAGCCTGATCGAACATATATTTCATGCTGGTAACATTGCTTACGTTCCAAGTATTGAGCGGTTGGTTGAACATGGCACTTGCGAGCATGCCCTCCATATTGGTTACTTTGCTTACGTTCCACATGCTGATATCTTGGTTAAAGGCTTTTGAAAAGCCAAACATGTAGGCCATATTCACTACGTTGCCCACGTTCCAAGTGCTAAGATTGCCGTTGAAGGCCGTGGTACTCGCAAACATTTGTTGCATCTGAGTAACCTTGCTCACATTCCAGTTGCTGATGTTGCCGTTAAATGGTGTTCCTTGAAACATGCTTGCCGTTATCAGTACATTGCCCACGTTCCAACTACTAATATCGCCATTAAAGGCAATGGCTTGGTTAAACATACCCCCCATGTCTGTAACCTTACTTACATCCCATGAGTTGAGGTTTTGATTAAAAAGATTGGTTCTCGCAAACATGCTCGACATGTCTGTTACCTTGCTTACGTTCCAGCCGCTTATATTTCTATTGAAAACATCGGCTTGTGAAAACATTCCACCCATGATGATGACGTTTCCCACATTCCAGCTACTGATGTTTCCGTTAAATGCGCGAGCCTTGTCAAACATGGCACCCATATTTGTAACCTTGCTTACATCCCAAGTATTCAAATCTTGATTGAATACACTGGCAGAGCTAAACATGCTAGACGTGTTGGTTACATTGCTCACATTCCAATTGCCAATGTTTTGGTTGAATACTGAGGCACGTGTGAACATGCGCGACATATCAGTTACGCTAACCGTATTCCAATTGCTAATGTTGCCATTAAACAAGTCTGCCCCCTCAAACATGTAAGCCATATTCGTTACCTTACTCACGTCCCAATTATTTAAATCCTGATTGAAGGCTGCAGCATCAAAAAACATCCAGTTCATAGTAGTAACCTTACTTACATTCCAGGTGTCAATGTTGCCATTAAAAGCATCGGCATTGTAAAACATATACCGCATGTTGGTTACATTACTCGTATTCCAACCGCTTAAGTCGGCATTAAACAGGCGCGCGTCTCTAAATGTGAATTCCATGTTGGTCACTTGGCTTACATCAGGTGCATCGGTAGCGTTTGAAACGAGCAGGTTGCATCCGTAAAAAGATGAAGCCATGTTGGTCCATACCGGATCCCCCCAACGTTCGATAGTCCGGATTTTACTTTTTTCAGTTCCGTTGGCTATGTACAGCCCAGGGAAATTGCCCGTAATTTCAATCTGGTAAATATTTCCGTTGGTAAGCCCGGTGATGGTATAATTCCCAACATGTCCGGTAACAGAACCATTGCCTACACCTGCAGTGGTCAGGTTCGTCCACGTAACGTTGTAGATGTATGTTACGCCTGTATTGGTAACGGGAATAGTTATGGTGCCTGTTGTTGTAGACCATCTGGTAAGAAAGCTACCTGGCCCAGCCGTTGCGTTGGTGACACCAACTAAGAACAGACTAACGATGAATAGTAGTTTTTTCATGCGAAGGAGATTGTGAATCATTTTCATTGAGGTTTCAAATAGGTTTTGCACTGTTGGAGATTGAAATCAAATGTGCGGGTGCTTTAGGCATGTGCAGAAGGGCAAGCGTAACTAGTAAGTCAGAGAGTAGGGTTTTCATACGCCAAATCTCACCAGAATAAAGGTGCAAGTAAATAGCATGATGATGCTAGATGACCCAGAAGACTATGTGCTAAGCATGGGCTGGCTCTGGCGATAATTTTCTATCTTTGCTTACAGATAAAATGCTGAGATATGGAAAGGATTGTGATTGAAGTATCGCCCAACGTGGCCAAGGCTTGGAGAAAAATGCCAGAGGTGCAAAAAAGGGAACTGGGCAACGAAGTCGGTGTGCGTATTGCGCAGAAATATTTCAAAGAGTCGCGCGATGAGTTTTTGGCCTTCATTGATGACTTGCAAGATAAAATGGCTGAACGCGGTCTTACCCAAGCAAAACTGGATGAGATATTGAACGATGAAGCGTAAGGTTTTCGTGTTTGATACGAATGCATTAATCAGTGCCTTTCTGGTTAAAAAATCGCTTAGCGACCAGGCCTTTAGGCGGGCAACTGAGGAAGGTATATTGGCCATGTCCAATTCCTTAATGACCGAATTTTTGGAAGTAGTTTGGAGGGATAAATTTGATCGGTATTTTATCGAAAAAAATGAACGGGCAGATGTAATTCTGGAAATTGAGAAGTTCTCTTCTTTTTTTATACCCAACGAAAAAATTACCGATTGCACGGACCAAAACGATAATATGATTTTGGAACTTGCCATTACGGCAAATGCCTCTTGTATCATCACAGGCGATAAAAAACACTTGATTCCGCTCCATCCTTTCAGGGGAATACCCATTATGACTGCGGATGATTTTCTAAAGAAATTTTGAACTCTAGTTAGAGGCTGTTTGGATTTACAATTCAATTTGGATTTCAAATTCACAGTATCGCTGTTTGACAGGGCAAGTGCCGATTAACTGAAATGGATTTTAAAACCTTGCCTATCTGTGGTTCGACATGTAGAAAAGTTTGAATATACTGTCGAACCTCATGAGCTTTTACAGAAATTTCCCTTGAATAGCTTCGCAATTAAATTTTCTATCTTTGTTTACATGTAAATGGAGAAATTATGGAAAGGATTGTGATTGAAGTAGAACCCAAGGTAGCGTTGGCCTGGCGCAGGCTTACCCCTGCCCGCAAAAAGGAGATAACAAGTAGAGTGGGCGTTCGTATTGGAAAAGAAGTTTTGGAAAGTTCGAAAGAGGAGTACATAGCCTACTTGAATGACCTGCGAACTAAAATGTCGGAGCGAGGCTTGACGCAAGAGATACTCGATGAAATTTTGAATGAGCCTTCCTAAAAAATTTGTTTTTGACACGAATGCACTCATTAGCGCTGCCTTGTTAAAAAATTCTGTGACACCATTTAATGATTGAATTCACCAATTATTACTCTATTTGGTTAATACGAACACTAAAAAGCTAAATAGAATCCTTTATTGGAAAATAGCCATCAAGCTGGGCACGGTGAAAATTCATAAAATATTCGATGAAACCTACCAGGCCGAAACAGTAGTGTTGAACCGCGAGAATTTTAGAACGTTTGTGTAAGAAGGTGACAGCTCTTAAACCAATCTTTCATGAATCGCCTTCCTCACTGCCTCCGTCTGCGAGTGCACGTGCAGCTTCTCATAAATTTTGCGGATGTGCGAGCGCACGGTATCAAGGCTCATTTGCAATTCATCCGCAATCAATTTGTAGCTATTGCCTTTGCTGAGTGAAGTGAGCACTTCATTTTCTTTGGGGGTAAGCTGGTACGGATTTTCTGCGGAAGGTCTTTGCTGCATAGATGCCAACACCATGCGCGCAATGCTGGGGCTCATGGGTGCGCCACCCTCTAGTGCTTCATCAATGGCCGAAAATAATTTTGTCGAGATGTGCTTTTTCAAAATGTAACCCGAAGCTCCCGCACGAATGGCATCGAACACATTTTGGTTATCATCAAACACAGTGAGCATGAGAATAGGGATGTCTTTATTTGTTTTGCGAACACGCTCCACTGCCTCAATGCCGTTCATGCCTGGCATGTCTATATCCATAATCAGCAGATTGGGATGCAGGTTTTGAAGATGGGTATTCACCTCCATTGGATTTTCATACGCGCCCACCAACTGAATATTCTTATTCAAGCGCAGCATGGTTTGGATGCTCTCGCTCAGCAGCAGGTTGTCTTCGTAGAGTAGGATAGAATGAGTCATTTCGATACTGTAAATATCGTACCTCTTTTGATACTAGGGTATCGCATCATCATGCGATGGGCAACCGCAGCTCTACTTCGGTGCCTTCACCCACTCCACTTTTCAACGAAATAGTTCCATTTATTTCTTTTGCGCGTTCGCGTATGTTGCGCAGACCGTTGCCTGTTTTCGTTGTTTGATCATCAAAGCCTTGACCGTTATCCTTTATAAGAAGTACAAGGGAGTGATCTTGTTGTTGTAAATTGATTTCAATGCGACTGGCATTGCTATACTTGGTAGCATTGTTGATCGTCTCTTTAAAAATCAGGAAAAGATTCTTTCGTTGCTCCGCATTCAATGTCAATTCCTCCACAACGGTTTCAGAAAAACGATATTCAATGTTTTTCAATTCAAAGACCTCCGCAGCAAATTCACGCATGCGAATGATGATCTGTTTCATTGAATCATTGCGCGGGTTGATAGACCAAACCATATCGCCCATGTCTTCCATCATGCGCGCGGATTGATTGCCAATGCGCTGGAGATAATTTTGGGTGTCGCCATTTTTTTCTGTCAGCGCAACTTGACTTAATATATTGATGCTAGAAAGCGTGGAGCCAATATCGTCATGCAAATCGCGGGCAATGTTGTTGCGCACTTTTTCTATTTCAAGTAAGCGTTTGGCGCGATTCATTACGCGGTAGCGGTTGATGAGCAAAAAACCAATAATGATTGCTGATACAAATACGATTGCAATAATTATGATATTAGCTTGCTGTCGTTTTAGCTTAAATTGTTGCAGTTCACTATCCTTCTTTAAAAGCTCTATTTCATTTTGTTTGCTTGCATTTTGATATTTTGCCTCAATTTCTTCGGCTGTAGATTTATTTTCCACTTCTTTTAGGCTGTCGCTCAATGCAGTAAATAGCTTAAAATAAGATAGAGATTGTTTATGATTGCCCTGCGATTCGGCTATCAGAGCGAGGTTTTCGTAACTATCCTTTACGAGATAGGGATTAGTACCAAGAGCTAAACTCAAAGTAGAATCATAATAAGCTTTGGCTTTGGGTAAATGGTTTAGCTCAATCCATGAGGCACCCAATGCCCCATAAGAATAGGGTATTTGAGAAATGATGGAGTTCTTTTTGGCAACAGATAGGGATTGCTCATATTGTTTTAGCGCAGATGTAAAGTCTTTTTTATCAAAATAGACAGTACCCAAATTCTGGAGTAATTCGCTTATCATGCGCTGGTTGCCCATTTTTTCATAACCAGCAAGTGCCTGTTTGTAAGCAGACTCAGCAAGGTCTAACTTTTTGAGGTTACGATAGATTCTACCTTGAGTTTTAAAGCAGTAGGCAACTCCTATTTCGTAATGAATTTCTTGAGCTATCTTCAAACTCGTTGTTATATAATCAAGTGCTTTTTCGTAGTTACCCAATAGCACTTCTACGTTACCTATATTAGCATATGCAGTCATTTGACTTTTTGGGTTAGTGCCCAAACTGTCGAGAATATTTGCCGCTGAGATAAACTCCGAAAGGGCTTTTAGGTAGTTGTGCGAGTGAAGATAAACATTGCCTGCATCTAGGCTTATTTCTGCTACTGAATTTGCATCTGAGAGTTTGAGAGCTAGCTCTTGTGATTGGGCGACAAAATGAAGTGCCGTATCGTTTACTCTGGCAGCCCGATACAGTTTTAGCATGTTCACATAAGCCTTAAGAAGTGCTTTTTCATCTTTTAAGGTAGTGGCCAAGTGAACCGCTTGTTTGCCATACCGCTTTGATTGCGCAAAATCATCGCCCTCTAATATTGAAAGTTCTATGAGTGCAAGAACATGAGTTGTATCTTTTTTACCTGACTTAATGAGATTGAGCAAACTATCTTTCTCTGCCTGTGCGAGGCACGAAAAAAAAAAGACATCACAACAAGTACTAGTGCGTATCGTGCCATGTCAATTCTTTTAAAAAAGAAGATCTTTTCTAGGAATTATTAAACGTTTTGTTTTTCCCAATCATCATTTGATTGCACATTTCCCTCTTTCCAAATTGATGGCTCTACATTTTCTTTTTGGCACGAAGAAACGATTCCAGAAGCGGCAAGTAAAAGAGCGAAGAGAATGATTTTAGTGATTTTTTTCATAGGGTATAGTTTAAAGTGTTCAATAATTTTTGCGTTTCATAAATCCAGAAAAACAGTTAAAAGTACAACTTTCAGTAAAATGCCCATAGTAAAAATCCGAACAAGCCGAAAAGAGTTTTACCGAATCAAGTAAGAGCGACCCATCTCCAAATTGTTCAGCAGGTAATCAGAAGGGGTGTGGCCAGTAAACCTTTTAAAGTCTTTGATGAAATGGTTTTGATCATAGTATTCGTTTGCAAAGCCCAACTTTTCCCAACTCGCTGTTGATTTTATTTGCAGTTGCTGCTCCATGCGCTTGAAGCGGATGATCAACGAATAGGTTTTGGGGGATAACCCAACATGTTTTTTAAATTGCATTTCTAAATATCGCTCACTGATTTTTAGTTGATGTGCTAAATTTTTGATAGATGGCATAGTGGACTTATGTAATAAGCTCAGTGCAGCATCGGCAATGGTAGTGGTGGGTTGAAGGCTTAAAAATGATTTCGTAAAATACTGATTGAGCAATTCTATTTTGTTTTTTATTGAAGGAATTTCTTCCAATTGGTTGTGAAGAATTTTTAAATCATCGCGGAGCCATCTTCCATCAAAGGCTTTGTTGGCAAAGGTGGTCATGTCTTCGCGCAAAAATTTGGAAAGGGCAGTTGGATGTAACAATACCCCCAGTGAATAAGACCCCGGCCAATGAATGGCATCAAAGCATTGATCTATCTGCCCGAAGATGCTCACTGCGGGAGTTTCGTATTCTTCTTTAATAGAAAGCTTGCCCAAATTGCCAAAGTTGAAGAAAATGCCAGAGTAGCCATTGGGAAAAAGCGTATACACTCCTTTATTCGTACTCGTTCGGCTGTCGGCTTCTAAGTACCCTACTAGATATGGCTGCAAAACTTTTGAGGCCGCATGAAATTGAAATACCATGCTTAAAAATAAGTGATTTTTTCTGGACTTTGTTATCTATAAAAATGCAAACTACTACATAGCTCTTGAATGACCGAATTAGCCAGGGCTATTCGCCTTCAAGTCCTTCGGACTTTTGTTTCCTTCCCAGTTTCCCCGTATCCTCAATTTTACCAATTTCGGATTGCCAGAAAACCTGAGTGTCCTGTGAATATCATGCGATAGGCAATTGTAGTTCTACTTCCGTGCCTTCCCCCAAAACACTTTTCAACGTAATAATTCCATTAACCTCTTTCGCCCGTTCACGCACATTGCGCAACCCATTGCCTTTCTTTGCAATTTGTTCATCAAAACCAAGGCCATTGTCTTTGATAGATAGGATAAGCATTTGATCTTGCTGATAGAGTTTAATTTCGACATGCGTTGCATTGCTATACTTTGCGGCATTGTTGATGGTCTCTTTAAAAATCAAAAAGAGGTTTTTTCGTTTGTCTGCATCCAAGCTCAATCCCTCCGCTACGTTATCAGAAAAATGGTAGGAAATGTTTTTAGGTTCAACTATTTCAGTTGTAAATTCCCTCATACGAATGATGATCTGTTTCATCGAATCATTTCTTGGATTGATCGACCACACCATATCGCCCATGTCCTCCATCATACGGGCAGATTGGTCACCTATGCGTTGGAGATAGGTTTGAGCATTTCCGTTTTTTTCAACTAGCGCAACTTGACTGAGGATGTTGATGCTGGAAAGTGCAGAGCCCAAATCATCATGGAGATCGCGTGCTACTTTGCTTCGGATTTGTTCTTCTGCAAAATACCGAGTAATCTTCACACTGCAGATTGCTGCAATCTCTTTCAACATAGTCAAGTGCCATCGATCGTAATGATACTTTTTGAGATTAGTAGCAGCAATCACGGCAAATACTTTTCCATCAATTAAAATGGGCGCAGCAATTTCAGAAAATGGATTCTTACCGATTGCCGCGTTGCTTGTTTGCGCAACAGTGCCCACTGTGCCATTACCTAGTTCTATTTCAATGGACTTGTTTAAGAAGTATTGATTTTCTGTTTTGACATGAGACGTTGCTTTCGGAATTAGAACTCCTCTCTCATTATTAAGAAGATAGATCGTGCAGTTTTCAAAGAGAAGCGATTCGCCACACGCTTTTGCGATGGTAGAAAAAACACGATCAACAGTGTTTTGCCCGAACAACGAGGTGGCCAACTGATTCAAGATTTGCTGCGATTGAATTTTGCGTTGCAAACTTCTAATCCATAGATAAAATACGGTACTAATAGCCGTTACAATCAACGCAATGAACCAACCGCTTTTCCAAAATGGGGGAGTAATAAAAAAGGAAACGCTTGCTGGTTGATTGCTCACTTTCCCGCTGTGATCAATTGCCTTTACTGAAAATACGTATTGCCCATCGCTCAGGTTAGTGTAGTGAGCACTATGATTATTCCCAGCATTGATCCAATCTTTATCATATCCTTTTAGTTGATAGAAATAAGTTACTTGATTGGGCAGTGAATAAGTGAGTGCGGAAAATTGAAAATCAAATTCATTTTGATTGTAAGAAAAAGAATGTTCGGCAAAAATATCCAACGATCGATCGCCTTGTTTTGCAGCCGTGATCACCATAGAAAAATCGGGCGAGGTTACAGTGAGACTATCAGGATGGAATCTTATAAACCCATTGGCTGCCGCAATTATTACTTCTCCTTTGCTATTGGTAGAAAAAGGCGTACTGAAATTACTAAATGGAAGGCCGCTGTTTTTGTCATAGTGTTTTATGATTTCGCCTGTCGGTTTTATGCACGTTAACCCTTTGCTGGAGGCAAGCCAAATATTTCCGTTCGCATCAGCTTGTATGGAATGAATCGTGCTTTCGGGTAAGCCCGTTTCCATTGAGTATGTAGTAAATTCTTTTTTCTCTTGCGAATATTTGCTCACTCCGCCTGATGTAGTGGCCACCCACACATCGCCTTGCTTATCCATTGTGAGTGAATTGATCAATGATGATTGAATAGAAAGAGGGTCTTTTGTATTGGCTCTGTAATAGGTATATTCTTTTGTTTTCAAGTCGTGCCGGAAAAGGCCGAAGCTATAATCGCCAATCCAAATGGCATGATGCGTAGGATCGGAAAGTAATGCAGTTGCCCTGTCTACAAACAATGCATTGGGGTCTTTTGGCAATGCCTTCCACGTATTGCTTTTGGGATTGTAATGAAATACTCCGTGACGTAGGGATGCGAACCAGAAATTGCCTTCTGCGTCTTCCACCATATCCACAAATCGATAATTATCCGAACCGTCAGGAAAAGGAAAAACGGAAAATTGCTTTTGATCGTCCGAAACAAAAATAGATTCCGCACTCAATACCCATAAGCGATGACGACTATCTTCTATCACTTTGGTACAAAACCGCAATGGCTCTCCGCCAATGGCGAAAATTTCTTTGCTCACTCCCGTTTGTCGGTTCATGCTGACTAAACTGTTTCGAGCGTATGAACTAATATAGTATGTATTGCTTTGTTCCTGATCTAGTATATGAAAAGTATTGCCAGCATTTGATTGCGCTGTATCAGGGAATACACGAACGAACGGAAAAATATCAGCATGGCTATCGTGTATGCCAATGCCCGTGGATGTGCCTACCCACGTGATGCCGTTATCATTAAGAACAGCACTTATCTTTTCATGCTGAAGCGAGAAGGTGTTTTTTTCTTCTAACGGAAGGATAGTTGCTTGTTCTGTATTTTTATTTACCACCCACAATCCATTCAATGAAGACATTAATAGCGAAGAAGATGATTTTAAGTTGGAAGGTATCGTGATTTTACTTTGTCTAATCTCTCGAAGAGAATTCTGTTGCAAGTCGTAGGTGTAGAGTTTTCTTTGCGCGAAATAAACTTGTTGACGAGTACTGTCATAATGAATAGCTATAAAATCTTCGGGGGCATCTCCACCATGATAATGAAATGCTTGGGTATTGATATCATAACTAAACAAGCCCAGTGTAGTGCCAAGCCAGAGTTCGTTGTCAGACTTAGCAATGATCTTATGAATAGATTTATAAGAGTTCTTGTACTGCGGAAGATTTGCTTTTACAAAATCGTGCCACGGCAAATACGTGAATTCTTTTAGAGTGGGGTGGTAGTAGCACAGATCGCGCACATCAAGTGCCAACCACACTCTTCCTTTTTTGTCGATGTACGAATCCCATGCAAGGTTGCTAGCGATTCTTGTTTTCTGCTGCGCTGCACCATCCTCATCGGGTAAGAAAACATAGAGGCTATCATTTTTGGGATCAATCACATTTAAGCCGTGCCAAGTAGCCACCCACAAAAGGCCATGCACATCTTCTTCTATATCGTTGATGTGTTCGTGTGAGAGTTTGAATCTTTTTTGTCCAGGCTTATAAATTTGAAAAGTGTGCCCGTCATATCGGTTCAATCCATTTTGTGTTCCAATCCACATGAAACCAGTTCTGTCTTTTTGAAAACACGTAACGCGGTTGTCAGACAAACCTTGAAGCTCTGTGATTTTTTCAAAATGATAGTTTTGCCCCATTGCTTGAATGGGCAGAAGACTGAGTAAGAAGAGGAAAGATTTGGCTCTCACAATCAATGAAGGTAGTAATTTAAGGGTATCCTCAAAAGTGTCTGGGTGCATCCCAAATTTTTGCCGATCAGTTATTTCATCACCAGCTATTGGTTAGATGGCTTTGCTTTTAAAATAGAATTGAAAGCTTGGTATTTTGTTGGAGCAGGGCTCATGGCATTGTTCATCGCTTGGTTTACTGTGGGTATGCAAGCGGTAAAGGCTGCGAGAGCAAATCCAGTAAAAAGTTTGAGATCGGGATAGTAAGAGATTGAAAATGATGAATCAAGGGCATCTGTTAATTTGCTGCTTTCAAATTAAATTCAAAAAACACGCTTCCACCATTTAAACAAACTCAACTACTGCCTCCAAGCCCATCCCCCTAGAAGCTTTGACTAAAATAGTTGAATCACTTAATGGTTTTTTCTTTAGTGCTGCGATGAGTGATCCTCTACTTTCAAAATACTGAGATTCCGAAAACTCTTCTTTCGCTACCGAAATCAGTTTGCCGCAGAGGTAAACGGCATCTAATTTTTTTTCCTTGAGTAATTTACCCAAGTTTCTATGTTCTTTCTCTGCGTCTTCTTCCAGTTCATACATATCACCAATGATCGCTACTTTCTTTTTTGCTTGCATGGCTGCTAAACTTTCTATGGCGGCTTGCATAGAACTAGGGTTGGCATTGTAAGCATCTAAAATGATTGTATTCGTTCCTTTTTTTATTATCTGCGAGCGCATATTGCCTGGCACATATTCGGCAATGGCCGCGTTGGCTTGCGTTGCATTCACACCAAAATGCTTTGCAATGCACAAGGCTGCGGCTATGTTTTCAAAATTATAACTGCCAATGATTTGGGTATCGATTTCTTGTCCATCTTCTGTTTTGATTTTAATAAATGGGTCGGCACTCACCAATTCACAATTATAAAAGTCTCCCTTGGCGGGATAGAAGATAGGATTTTTAAATCTCTTTGCCATGTTAGCTAAAATCGGATTTAGTGAATTGATAAAAACCGTTCCGTTTACGTTGATCAAATGCTGGTACAACTCTGACTTGCCACGAATTATATTTTCAAAACCGCCAAACGTGCCTATGTGTGCTTTGCCGATATTGGTGATAAAGCCATGCGTTGGTTTTGATATGGAACTCAGCAGCGCGATTTCGCCCACATGGTTTGCACCCATTTCAATGATGGCAATTTCTACAGACGAATCAATAGATAAAATAGTGAGCGGCACACCAATGTGATTGTTCAAGTTGCCTCGAGTTGCGAGTGTTTTAAATTTTTTGCTCAAGGCCGCATTCAATAATTCCTTGCTCGTGGTTTTTCCGTTCGATCCCGTAAGGCCAATGACAGGGATTTTCAATTGATCGCGATGGTGCCTTGCTAAATCTTGCAAGGCAGTCAATCCGTCCTCTACCAAAATCGTGCGCTCGTTCTTTACAAATCCTTTTTCATCCACCACCGCATAGCTTGCCCCTTTTCGTAATGCCTCTTCTGCGAAAGCGTTGGCATTATAAGTGGGGCCTTTCAATGCAATGAAAATAGAGCCGGGGATGATCTGACGGGTATCGGTGGATACTTTGCCGGATTTTAGGTAGAGTTGGTAGAGAGAGGGTGTGTTCATAGTATGGGCTACAATAAATATTTTTCGTCAAATTCAATTCCATTTTCAACGAGCAAGCGCTTGTACTCATCATAAAACTTTTCGGATCGATGATGCTCCTTTTGGTTTTTGATATAGTCGATGATCATATCTTTTTCTCGTATTGAATAGGTAAATGCTCCGTATCCTTCCTGCCAGCTTTCAAAGTGCGGAAATGTACCGCTTTCTTTCATCCAAATGCTGCTGGCTATCTTAATGTCCTTTACATAATCGCTAAGGCATGTAGATGGGTGAAGGTCGGACATGATATGGATATGTTCTTCCATGCCGTTGATGCGGTACAGTTTACAGTTTTTATTTTTTATAATCCCCCCAATATACTTGTACAATTCTTCATGATGCGCATTGGCAATAGTTGGTTGGCGATTTTTTGTGCCGAAGACAATCTGGTAAAAAATTTGACGATAGGTGCTCATATAAAATTGGTTTTGGTTGATTACAAAAGTTGTGGTTTGAAGGGTGAATTGCAATACCTGCAATAAAAATTCAGGTGATGCAGGCCTCTGGATATTCAACCCCTCCAGGGTTGGCGTGGCACTGTTCCGTTTCCCCCGGGTTTCACCCAGGGCTATTCACATTCAAGCCCTCCAGGCTTTTTCGCCTCATATTAAATTGGTTTTGGTTGATTACAAAAATTGCGATTGAAGTACGAATTGCAAAACTCACAATAAAAAATCAGGCGACAAGGCAGCCTTCCGATATTCAACCCCTTCGGGGTTGGTACGTCTACTGTACCGTTTCCCCCGGGTTTCACCCAGGGCTATTCACATTCAAGCCCTCCGGGCTTTTTCGTCCTCGATAAAACGGTAGGCACACTTAAGTACCCAAGAGGGGTACAATTTGAATAGCCCCGAATGAAATCTGGGACTATCCACATTCAAGCCCTTCGAGCTTTTTTGCAAAAGCAGTAAATTCATCCACGTACCCCAGAGGGGTACAATTTGAATAACCACGGGTGAAACCCGTGGCTGGAGTTTGGCTTATTTTCGTTGATAAAATACAGCATTAATAGGGGATACAATAGGATTTTTGGACTTCGCTATTTCCTGTTGGTTT
>JAYWHU010000099.1:0-3069 GCA_043777495.1 Cyclobacteriaceae bacterium
AAGAGTTTTAATAAAAATTTGTTAAGCTCTCCATTACTGTATAGAGACGGAGTGGAGGAAAATGGATTTCAGCATATTGCGGTAGAAGGTGACTCTGGCCTGCGCGCCATTGTTACAGCAACTGTTTATCCTTTCTTTTTTACGTTGGCTAATTTTGCTTTTCTTTTTGTCATTGGCCTAGGAGTGATAGTGCTATGGATGGCAGGATATTCAATAGTCAACCTATGGCAAGGCTACAAACTAAATTATGCTGCACGCATTCAACTTTATGTTTACTTGGCCTTTATTTTGCCGCTTTTGATTGTCGCTATTGCAACATTGAGTTTGACGAGTAGCGCGAACGAGTCTCAAATGATTCGTGATTTTCAATTGAAGGCTCAGCAAATTGGCCAAAGTATTACAACTTTACTTGACAATGACTTAGCTGACTCAGTTTCATCTTCTACTAATTTAGAGGCAGAGGTGATTGAACTTGCAAAATCCTCAAATACCGACATTAACATTTTTCGCCCTGATGGAAAATTGATGACCTCCAGTCAACCTGCCATTTTTGAGAGCCAACTTACATCCGAACTTATGGGCAGAAGTGCGTGGCAACAAATTGTTAATGACAAAGATAGTTACCTAGTGAATAAAGAGAATATTGGACTGCTTCATTACAATAGTTCATATCTCGCTTTGAAATCACCAGCCACAGGAAAGCTATTGGGCATACTCAATCTTCCTTTTTTCAAATCAGCCGATGCGTTTGAAAGAAGTCAAGCAGTAGTGTTTTCAAACATACTCATCATTTTTGTGCTGGTATTCATTTTGTTTTCGTTGCTCTCGTTTTATGCGGTCGATTGGCTCACGTTTCCACTTCGATTTATTACTAAAACATTGGGCAAGACAACTCTTACAGGTGAGAACCAACCCTTGCAATGGAAATCCAATGACGAGATTGGTTTGATGGTAAATGAGTACAACCGTATGTTAACCAACTTGGAACAAAGTAAAATTGAACTATCGCGCAGCCAAAAAGAAAGTGCGTGGCGCGAGATGGCGCAGCAAGTAGCGCACGAAATTAAGAACCCGCTCACCCCTATGAAGTTGACACTTCAACAGATGGAGCTAACACAGCAAGGGGATGAGAAGAAACGTAATTCCATTAAGATGCTACTTGAGCAAGTCGAAATTCTCAATGGTATAGCTTCATCGTTCAGCACGTTTGCAAAAATGCCTACTCCTCAACTCACAAAACTGAATATTGTAAATGTACTGAAGAATGCTGTGGGCTTGTACGCTAACCATCCGAATGGAAAAGTCACAATACATGTGTCGATGGATTCTGTTTTTGTTTCAGGTGACGATCAATTGTTGAGCCGTATTTTTTCTAATATTATTTTGAATGGCTTGCAATCAGGAGGAGACGAAGGAAGGATGTTGGTTGATGTTGCACTTACCATCGAAAACAACAAATGCCTCATTCGATTTAAAGACAATGGTAAAGGAATTGAACCAGAGGCGCGTGAAAGAGTTTTCACTCCTTACTTCAGCACAAAGAAATCAGGTTCGGGTTTAGGATTGGCTATTGCTAAACAAGGCATAGAGCAATGTGGAGGCACGATTGGATTTGTGAGCGAGGTAGGGAAGGGGACGGAATTTTGGGTGGAGCTTGCTGTAAGTCATCAGTAGTTGGTGGTCTGTTTAGTTACATACTGAGTACCGAATACTGATTACCTCTTACCTACTTCCCCTTCAAACTCTTCATCACCTTATTGATAAAAACAAAATCATCCAGTTCTTTCACACCTGAGTGCGTGATGTCGTCATTAGATCCTTCCCACAGCATATCGCCTTTGTAGAGAAACATAATTTTCTCACCGATGCCCAGCACCGAATTCATGTCGTGCGTTACAACCAGTGTAGTGATATTAAACTCGTGAGTGATCTCTAAAATTAGTTCATCAATTAATATGGAAGTCTGAGGATCAAGACCCGAGTTGGGTTCATCGCAAAAAAGATAATTGGGATTGTTGACGATGGCACGAGCAATGCCTACACGCTTTTTCATACCGCCACTAATCTCTGATGCCATTTTTTTGTTCACATTCTCCAAGCCTACGCGCTTCAAACAAAAATTGACTCGATCCAATTTTTCGTCCTCTGGCATGGTGGTAAGTATGTTCAACGGGAACATTACGTTTTGCTCCACATTTTTGGAATCAAACAATGCCCCACCTTGAAAGAGCATTCCAATTTCTCGCCTTATCTCCGACTTTAATTCTTTGTCTGCCTCTGTGAAATTTCGCAAGTCGTAAAACACATTCCCTTTATCGGGTTCTATCAATCCAACAATACATTTTAGCAACACACTTTTTCCTGTGCCGCTGGCTCCAATAATTAAATTCGTCTTCCCTTTTACAAATTCGCCCGTGATATTGCGAAGAATGCTTTTGCCGTTAAACGACTTATCGATATGATTGATCTTGATCATGACTTATAGCAACAGGTTAGCTAAGAAATAATCGGCTAATAAAACAGCAATCACGCTTGACGTTACTGCTTCAGTACTGGCAATGCCCACTTCCAATGCGCCACCATGAGTATAGTATCCTTTGAAAGACGAGATGGAGGCAATCAAAAATGCAAATACAATTGATTTGATCAACGCAAAGGTGATTGTATATTCGTTGAACGAAGAGCGGATACCCATGATGTACTCAGTTGGAGTAAGTATGCCAGTGAGTACCCCCACTAGATAGCCGCCCACAATAGAACAAACCCCTGAAAAAATTACAAGCATTGGGTACATCATCATAGATGCAATGATTTTGGGAAGCACTAAATACGAAGATGAGTTGATACCCATTACCTCCAAGGCATCGATTTGTTCTGTGATGCGCATCGTGCCAAGGCCGCCAGCCATACTGGAACCGATTTTTCCAGCGAAGATAATCGCCATGATAGTCGGTGCTAATTCAAGCACTGTCATCTCGCGCACTACTTGCGAAATAACAAAACGAGGAACGAGGGGAGTCACTAAGTTATAGGCCGTTTGTACTGTAGTCACCGCGCCCATAAAGGTGG
>JAYWHU010000100.1:0-3040 GCA_043777495.1 Cyclobacteriaceae bacterium
GGCCGTGCTCAACCATCCTTATTTAAAAGCTATTGTAGGAGAGGAAGCAGCAGAACTAAAAGAGTTGATTACCAAATACAATCAGGTTTATGTAGGTGAAGAAATAGTTAAGGACAAGTCGAAGCTGTTGGTTTCTATTTTTAAATTAGTGGAGGAGCAAAATTTCATAGCCTATCTTCTTGATATTATTACTCAAATAGCATCCAATTCTGCTAATGGAATGTTGGATAAGGAATTTGGTTTCTATTTCCATCGCATTTTAACTAAGCTGCAGGAATTGGTGAGTAATGAACCCATGGAACTAGCTATGCTACAGAAATTATTTCGGCAGATTGCACGTTCTGAAAAAGTTCCTTTTAGTGGCGAACCCTTGAAGGGTATTCAGATCATGGGCGTATTGGAAACGCGCAATCTTGATTTCGATCATGTGCATGTACTGTCGTTAAACGAAGGATTGTGGCCAGCCGCTCCGCGACAAGGTTCTTATTTGCCGCACTCTATTCGCAAGGCTTATGGATTGCCAACGTATCAGCACCAAGACGCCATGTATGCATACTTGTTTTACCGATTACTGCAGCGCACCAAACGAGTCGATTTATATTACAACACGGAGCCAGATGTTTTAGGCACTGGAGAAATGAGCAGGTATCTCTACCAAATCATGTACGAAACAAAATGGCCTTTTACCAAAAAGCTTTTGTACAGTTCTATAGCACTTCGTCAGCCTCAAGCTATTTCTATCAAAAAAGATTTGAGTGTGATGGAAAAACTTCAACGTTATGCAACAAAAGAGCTCACACCTTCCACGCTAAATAATTACCTAGAGTGTAGGCTTAAATTTTATTTCAAGAACTTGATTGGGCTAAAAGAAGAAGATAAAGTGGAGGAAAACGCGGATGCACGAATTTTCGGAAATCTCTTTCATGACGTAATGCAATTTTTCTATACAGACATTCGATCTGCTACGGGCACTTGGGCGGTCAGGCCAGAGCATTTTGAAAACCTTTCAGAAAAATTGGATGGAATGATAACCCGCGCGTATAGAAAGCACTTCCATTTGCCTGATAAAAAAAAAGTAGAATACGAAGGGCAGCAATTGGTTGTAAATGAAATGGTGAAGAAAATGGCCGCCCATGTCCTCGAGAATGATAAGACATACACTCCCTTTGAGATTGATATGCTGGAGGAGAATAATTTCAAAACACCACTAGTAGTCAACTCTAATCTTACCATTTTGCTCGGGGGTAAAATTGACCGAGTAGATAGAAAAGGAGAGGTAGTTAGGATTATTGACTACAAAACAGGCAAGGACGAAAATTCTTTCAAATCCGTAGAGTCATTGTTTGATCGGGACGATCAGAAAAGAAGCAAGGCGGCTTTTCAAGCATTACTTTATGCATGGGTATACGCTCAAAAAAAAGAGAGCCCCAATCAATTCTTGCAACCTGGACTGATCAATCGAAAGGAAATTTTTAAAGAAGATTTTGAATACGGTTTATTAATGAATGGTGTATTGCTGCAAGATGTCACTCCCTTGCTATCTGAGTTTGAAGATCACTTAGTAAAATTGCTAACTGAATTATTTGATCCAACACAACCATTCAATCAAACGAAACAATTAAAAAATTGTGAGTATTGTCCTTACAACGAGATTTGTAGCAGATAACTTAAATTCTTACTTCTCATCACCTTTTACTACTAACTATTCTTATCCGCTCCCTGATGCACTTTTGCAACACATTCCGCTCTTAGTGCCTTTATTTATTGCAGAATAACTACTTTCGCAGGGATTTGGATTTAGCCGTAATGGATTTGATTTTTTTATATGGTAAAGAAGATTGCATTTACTTTAATTTTACTATCCTCAATGAGTCAGTATGTCATTAGTCAAATCAGACTAGACAAGTTAGAGCTTTCAAAAAAGCAGGTGTATACCATTGAGGGGTCTGATATCTTGGTGGTAGATACGCTTATCATGAGAGATTCGTCTAAGATTGTGCTTAACTATTTGAAACAAGACAATATCATCACTGCAAAGGTTTTCGTTGTTGGCATAGGCTGCAGCATTATTGGCAATGGCGTAAACGGCCCGAATGGCAAGACAGGTGAAGCTGGTTCTTCTATTACCGCTCCATGCACAGTAGCGAAAGATGCTCGTAACGGTTACAACGGATTGCCAGGAGCAAGTGGCCTTAACTTATCTCTTTATTTAGAGAAGGTAGTTTTCAATGGAAACATCACCATCAACTTAAACGGTGGTGATGGCGGCACTGGAGGGGCTGGTGGCAAAGGAGGCACTGGAGGTGCCGCTACAAAATTTTGTACATCTGCAGATGGTGGAAAAGGTGGGAACGGTGGTAATGGAGCGAATGGTGGAAAGGGAGGAAACGTGACCATTAAATGCACGGAGTGCCCTGAATTATACTTGATACAAGATGACCGTCTTTTGATAAGGGTTCATGGCGGCTTTGCCGGAAACGCAGGTGACGCTGGAAAGGGAGGATTTAGGGGAAGCGGCAAAGGCAATTCAAAAAATGGTTTAAATGGCACACCCGGGCTAAATGGAAAGGAAGGTAAAAGAGGGACGGTTGTCTATAGTAGAAAATAATAAGTTTGATAAATAATTCTACGCAGTCTGCTTACCGTTTACTCTTTTTGGAGGGGTTACTTATTCTTTTTCCTAATTTCTTCTTCTCACTATCAAGTTTTCTTTTGACTTTCTTCACATCTTCTGAGGCGGGAAGGTTTTCAGGATTCACCCCGCGCTCTCTTAGCATTTTGCGCACAGCAATATTATTATCAACATGCTCTTTGGAAATGATATGCTCGTCTTTTAAGTTCTTCTCTACAACATTGTGACTTGTTAACTCGGTCGCAAAGTCTTTTGCTTTAATTGTTAGGGTCGGAAGAAAATCTGCAAGTGGTCTGTTAGCGGGCCTACTGTTGGCGCGCGTTTGCGAGGCTGTGTGAAAACGAAGAAATGTTTTTACATTGTATCGTCATCAAAACAAATGGACAGATGCATTATCTAACAGGGTTG
>JAYWHU010000101.1:0-38048 GCA_043777495.1 Cyclobacteriaceae bacterium
TATCCATGTCATTGATGTTTGTTTGCACTACAAAAATGACATTAAAAAAAGGGTGGGAGGAATCCCATCCTTTAATTATTTAGTCGGACAACAATGATAATTTAATTTAAATGATATTGCATAAAAAAAAAGGGCGCATCCCAAATTGTTGCATTTAGATGCTACTTGCAAAAGGTAGCTCCGCTGGAGCTAATTGAATGTAAAGGTGATCTGGGACTCACTGCCCCAGCGGGGCATACTGTTTATAGAAAGAACGAGCTACAATGGACATAGATAGCTCCGTAGGAGCTCACTAAATTTCTGTCGCGACTTGGGGTACACCAAAAAAACAAAGTCCACCTCGCGGCAGACTTTGTTCTACTTAAATTACCTAAACCTAAACCTATGAATTCTTAAATATGGAATTGCTCTTTGATATTTTCCGTTACTACCTTACCATCAAACAAGTTGATGATGCGGTGTGCGTAGTTGGCATCGTAGGGCGAGTGGGTCACCATTAAGATCGTTGTGCCTTCTTCATTCAATTGAGAAAGAAGTTTCATTACCTCTTCGCCATTGGCAGAGTCTAAGTTACCAGTAGGCTCATCGGCCAATATCACTTTTGGCTTTGCAACGATGGCACGAGAGATCGCCACACGCTGTTGTTGTCCACCTGATAATTGTTGAGGGAAGTGATTTCTGCGGTGCATAATGTTCATGCGCTCTAATACTGCTTCCACTCTTTTCTTGCGCTCGTCTGAAGGCACTTTCATGTAGAGCAATGGAAGTTCTACATTTTCAAATACGGTTAACTCATCAATTAAGTTAAAGCTCTGGAACACAAAGCCGATAGAGCCTTTGCGCAACTGGGCACGCTGGCGCTCAGAGTACTTGGCCACTTCATGCTCTCCAAAATAATATTCACCTCCCGATGGATTATCCAATAATCCTAAGATGTTTAATAAAGTTGATTTACCGCAACCAGATGGACCCATGATGGCCACAAACTCACCATCTTTGATCTCCATGTTGATGCTATTGAGCGCAGTGGTTTCCACTTCTTCGGTGGTGTAGACTTTTTCGAGGTTTTTTAATTTGATCATGTGGGGTATGATTTTAAGTGTGACAGTTCAGTTTATAATTTAGTTTTATTGATTACTTGATTTTTCTAATAAGGTTTCAATGTAAGACGCTAAAAACTTCATTTAGTTGCATTAATTCAATAATAAAACCTCGTTGTTACCAAAATTTTCGTAAGAAGAAGTGATTACTTTATCACCTGGCTTCAAGCCTTCTAGTACTTCAAAGAATTCAGATCCCATCTTCCTGCCCAATTTCACATCGCGCTTCACGGCTTTGCCTTCGCCATCCATGATAAAGACCCAATTCCCTCCAGTATCTTTATAAAATCCGCCAATCGGAAGTAAAAGTTCTTGAGAAGGTTGACCCAACTCAACTCTCATACGCAATGATTGTCCTCTTCTTATTCCTTGTGGTGTTTCTCCTTCAAAATTCATATCCACTTCAAACCGTCCGTTTTGAATGGTCGGATAAATATACGTAATGGATAAATGATAAGTCTTTCCAGCGAAATCAGTAGTGGCAGGAAGGCCTGCGGAAATTTTTGGAAGGTACAATTCGTCAATGGGTACCCTCACCTTAAAACTTCCAACGATATCTACCTGGCCAAGGCGCTGTGCTAAACTAACTGCCTGACCAATTTCCCAGTGTGGAGTGGAGAGTTGGCCATCAATTGGAGAACGGATTAATAAATTATCTAAAATTTTACTAACACCATCCAAGCTTAAAGTCATCTGTTGCTCAGACTTGGATACGGCTTTCAATTGACGAATACGATCAATAGAATCATTTCGATATACTTCGTAGGTAATTCTTTTTCGCTCGATATTGTATTTATAATCAGCCTCCGTTCTTTCAAAGTCTTGTTTGGCAATTAGTTTTTTCTCAAACAGTTGCTTTTGTCTTCTATATTGTGGCTCTAAAATTTGAAGTTGATTGTCAATCAATGCTAACTGCTGGCGTTGATCCAAGTCATTTCGCATGATGTTCAACTTCGTTTCACGGGCACGGTTGATACTCTCATTAAAAGAAGCCTCTTGCTGTAATACTGAAAGTTCTCTGTTTAGGTTAGTCAGTTCTAAGATCACATCGCCCTTCTTTAGCATAGCACCGCTCTCGCTAACTATTCGCTTAATGTTACCCCCTTCAATCGCATCTAAATAAACAGTGCGGCTTGGCTCAACAATTCCCGTTTGAGGAATGTACTCTTTGAACTCGCCCATCTTCACCTCAGAAATAGTGATCTTATCTTTTTCGATCTTTAGTTTAGAGCGCCTGTCAGCAAAAATGAATTGATAAGAAATAAAACCTACCAGCGCAGCAATGCCTGCGTATGTACCAATTCGCTTTAGCGTCCAATACTTCTTTTTAATTTGTTTGTCCATCGTGATTGTTCAAGTTCCACATCCCATTGCCAACAAGTGTGCCAACGATCTTTTCCTCCGCTCAAGCGTCAATTTGAAGCTATTGCAGCCTAATTCACGTTCATATCTGAACTTAACTGTTCGATTGCGGACGATAATTTATACATTTGAGTGAGGCAATTGAGCAAATCAGAGCGTTTGATGGGTATTGGTCTTTCGGTATCAATATTGTGTTTGATGGGTCAAAGGTTGCAAGCCATTGGGTGAAACTCAATCAGCTTGTGGCTTGTCCGAAGGACTCCTATGGAGAAGCGTGAAGCCTGTGGCCTAATTCTAAAAATGAAAAACCATGTCTGAAACCAAGCAAGGAAAAATCTTAATCGTAGACGATAACGAAGATCTTTTGAAGGCCGCCAAGATGTACCTCAAGCGGCATTTTGCACAAGTAGATATTGAAAAAAATCCCGAGGCACTCCCAGGCCTCATGAACCAAGAAGATTATGATGTGATCTTGCTCGACATGAATTTTACCAAAGATGTGAGCAGTGGCAGCGAAGGATATTATTGGTTAGAGAAAATTTTAAGCATTGATCCATCGGCAGTAGTCGTGTTGATCACTGCGTATGGCGATGTGCAAATGGCCGTAAAGGCGATCAAGGCAGGTGCTACTGACTTTGTGTTGAAGCCGTGGGAGAATGAAAAACTATTGGCTACACTTTATTCTTCCATGCGCTTGCGCGAATCGAGAGATGAGGTTGAAACGCTGAAAATAAAAAATCAAGAGATCAATCACACCATCAACGAAAAATTCAGTGACATCATTGGCCAGAGCCAATCTATGCAACGCATTTTTCAAACCATCGAACGCGTGGCACAGACCGATGCGAATGTGTTGATCCTAGGCGAAAACGGAACGGGCAAAGAATTAATAGCACGAGCCATCCACCGCAACTCAGCAAGAAAATCAGAAACGTTTGGCAGCGTAGATCTAGGCTCAATCACCGAAACTCTTTTTGAAAGCGAACTATTTGGTCACAAAAAAGGGTCGTTCACAGATGCAAAGGAAGATCGCCCTGGCCGATTTGAAATAGCCAACAACGGCACTTTATTTTTAGATGAGATCGGAAATCTCTCCATGCCCCTTCAAGCGAAGCTCCTTACTGTTTTGCAGAATAGAAAAGTAAGCAGGGTAGGCTCTAATAAAGATACTCCCATCGACATCCGGTTGATTTGCGCCACCAATATGCCTTTGTATGATATGGTGAAAGAAAATCGCTTTCGCCAAGATTTATTGTATCGCATCAACACCATCGAAATACAAATCCCTTCTCTAAGAGATCGTATTGAGGATATTCCCTTGCTGGCCAACCATTTCTTAAAGCACTATGCTGCCAAGTATGGCAAGAGCGTAAACAAAATCAGTGATGGAGCCATGGCGCGCATGAATAAGCATCCGTGGCCAGGCAACATCCGCGAATTGCAACACTCTTTAGAGCGTGCCATTATTTTAAGTAACTCTACCGTGCTACAACCAGAAGATTTTAACTTTACTGCTTCGGCATCCAAAGAAACGGATCAAGCCATGAGTTTAGATCAATATAATTTAGATGAAGTGGAGAAACTTCTAATTCGTAAGGTGTTGAAAAAATATAACGGCAACATTACCCAAGCCGCATCAGAGTTGGGTTTAACGCGATCTTCACTTTATAGAAGATTGGAGAAACATGGGCTTTAATAATTTGAAAATGGTTCTAACCCGATTTTGGTGGATATTGAACAAAGCAGAGACGTCAACCTTAGTAGAAAAAGGCTTTTGAAACAACAGCAACCTTATTACCTTATTTTGGTTATCTGCTGTCTGATTTTTAATAAGGTAATAAGGTTGAAACTCGCTATTAACAATAATGCCTACTAAGGTTATGCTGCGAATTAATACACTAATTCTCCGCAGAGTCTCCCGTTTCGGGGATCTCTGCGGCAAACAAGTGATGTGCCATGAGCAGCGCAGAGCCCCCGAAACGGGAGACGCTGCGAGGAACCAAATCTTGAACTAGACTTCCGTTTCATTTTCAAATTAACTAATTTTCAAATCTTCAAATTACTAAATGGGTTTCAACGACTTTCGATTTCGGGTTGCTTTTCGGGTAGTGTTACTGGGTTTGTCCGTTGGGCTAGTGATGTATATGTTCTCGCGACCGAATATGGTTTTTGCCGCGGGTCTCACCGTGTTGATCATCATCTTTCAATTAGTAGAACTCTATCGCTTTACCTCACAAACCAACCGTAAGCTCACTCGCTTTTTAGAATCAGTAAAGTATTCTGATTTTATTTCTGGCTTCGCCAACGATAACAAGCTGGGTAAAAGTTTTCGCGAATTGAATACGGCCTTCAACGAAGTATTGGAAGCATTCCGCAAGGCGCGATCAGAAAAAGAAGAAAGCTGGCAATACCTCAACACCGTGGTGCAACAAGTGCGCACGGGTATTTTATCTTTTGACTCAGAGGGTGAAGTACAGTTAATGAATGCCAATGCCAAGCGATTTGTCGGGTTGACAAATATGAAAAACCTGAAAGAGCTTTTGGCTATCAACCCAGCACTTTATGAAGCCTTGAAGGGAGCAGAAGCAGGAAACAGCACCTTGTATAAATCGGGGAATGAATTTCAACTGACTATACAAGCTACGGAGTTACGCATTCGCGGAAACACGGTGAAGCTAGTAACGCTGCAAAACATTCAAACAGAATTGCAAAAGCAAGAGTTGGAAGCTTGGCAAAACCTGACGCGCGTGCTGCGCCATGAGATCATGAACTCGATCACGCCTATCTCCTCTTTAACCTCTACACTGCGCGAGATATTGGATCAGGACATGACCAACAAAGAAACCCACTATGAATTGAAATCAGAAAGTGCAGAAGATTTGCGAGATGGGCTAAGCACAATCGAAA
Source organism: Cyclobacteriaceae bacterium (assembly GCA_043777495.1). Lineage (GTDB taxonomy): Bacteria > Bacteroidota > Bacteroidia > Cytophagales > Cyclobacteriaceae > ELB16-189. The sequence goes on from JAYWHU010000101.1 coordinate 5,370, forward strand.
ATAGAAGCAAGGGATTGATTCAATTTATTGATGCGTATCGCGAATACACCTCGTTGCCACAGCCAAAATTAAAATCAGTCAAGCTGAAAGATTTATTGGAGACGGTAACCAACTTGATGCGCCCAGAAATTAAAAAGACAACCATTCAGTTTATCACTTCATGCGAATCAGAATATTTAATCATTCAAGTTGATGAAGAGATGATTGGCCAAGTGCTGATCAATTTAGTTAAAAATGCGATGGAAGCGATTAATCTTAATGAGAATGCGCGGCTCTCTGGCAAGCAAGGAAAAATAGAATTGATAGGACGGAGCATTGGCAATGCCATCGTGATAGAAGTAATAGACAATGGTCCAGGTATTATCCCTGAAGCCATCAATCGCATTTTTGTTCCTTTCTTTACCACTAAAAAAACAGGTTCAGGAATTGGATTAGCTCTGTCTCGGCAAATCATGCAAATGCACAATGGTTCGTTGAGTGTAGAGTCTGAGTTGGACGTGAAGACGGTGTTTACGTTGAGATTTTGATCATTTCGGCATCTATCAAGAAACCTGCCAACAAGTGTCGCTAAAAAAGTTTGGAGCTAAACTATTGATGAATAGTCTTACAAAATACCTAAAGTTGTTTACACTAAGTATTTTATAGTTATGTCCATGATTAAAGTACCTGTTCGTTTTGAAGGCTCAAAAGGAGAGAAAACTATCTGCGCCTTCTTGAATTGGTAAGCCTAGAGTCAATATATCCAATACTATCAACAAAAATGCCCCGATACTATCGAGGCATTTTTATTTTAAGTGATCAAATTTTACTTAATCTTCTTCTCCAGAGCGTCAATCTTTGCTTGTGCTTCTGTGCTGCCAAGGGATAGCGCTTTCTTATAAAGCTCTAGTGCTTCTTTGTAAGTCTCTTTCTTTTTGCGTGGAGCAAGCTTGGTACGATTGGCCGCTTCTTCCACCGCTTGGCCGCGGGCAAAATATGAATCGGCTTCGCTCACTTTGCTAGATACCATCAACTCTTGAATCTTGTTCTCGATCAACGCCAATTCTTGTTGCTTGGCAACGATCTGTGATTCCTTATCAGTAAGCTCGGCTTCTTGCAAGCCTACCGTGGTGATCAAGTTCTGGTTTTCGTTTTTCAATTGATCTACCTTCTCGTTCAATGAAGCAATCTCTTTGCTCTTCTCTTCCAAATCAGTCTTCAATTTTTTGATGGTGGCCGAAAGCGCGTTGTTGTTACCTTTTGATTTCTTAAGGGTCTTTTCTAAATCCGTGATCTTATTTTGCGTATCCTTCACATAATTGTTGATGTCCTTCATGCGGCTTTTGTAATTTTCAAAAGTGGTTCCTTCCACCATGTTTACACGCAGCAATTGACGGTTGGCATCAATGGAGTCCATCAATACACCTACTTCTTGAAGTGTAGTGGCGAACTGTTGACTGGTTTGTAGTTCGGTCTTCAATGAATCAACCTGCGACTGCAACTTTTCAGAATTGCCGCAGCTTGCCAAAGTTGCCATCATAGCGCCAAAGGACGCAACAAATAAGAATCTCTTTATCATAACGGTTGTTAGTTTAGTGGGGCACAAAATTAACCCCAGTTTCGTTTGTTTCGTGCAAGAACAAAATATTTATTAAAAAAACCTTAAATCATTCGACAACGCGTAAATTGCGCCCGATTTAAGCAAAGAATAGTCGTTTAAATGCCCAAATTAATTACCACGCGCACGCGTATCGCAGACCTGGGCAAACCTCGCATCATCGTTATAGGTGGCGGATTTGGCGGGCTAGAAGTAGTAAAAGGGCTAAAAGGGGCCAAAGCCCAAACAGTACTTTTCGATAAATTCAATCACCACACCTTTCAACCGTTACTCTATCAAGTGGCCACTTCTGGCCTAGAGACGAGCTCTATTGTTGCCCCTTTTCGCAAACTATTTGGCAACCAAAATGATTTTTATTTTCGCTTGGGCGAAGTGAAAAACATCAAGCCTGAAGAAAATTCCATTGAAACATCCATTGGCGAAGTAAAGTACGATTACTTGGTGATGGCCACAGGAGCTGTAACCAATTTTTATGGGATGACAGAAGTGGAGAGCAATTCATCATACATGAAAAACATTGTAGATGCCACCAAGCTGCGGAATAAAATCATTCGCCATTTAGAATACGCATTGCTTGCCGAAGATGAAGAGGTGATGAACAGCCTCATGGATTTTGTGATTGTAGGTGGAGGTGCAACTGGAGTAGAGTTGGCGGGTGCATTAACTGAATTAAAGAAGAACGTATTCCCCAAAGATTACAAAGAACTGGACATGCGCGCCATGGACATCCACATTGTGGAGTCAAGCCCACGATTGTTGAATGGCATGAGCGAACAGGCTTCGAGCAAGGCCCTTGAATTTTTGACTGACATGGGTGTGAAGATCCACTTGAACACGGCAGTGAAAACGTATGATGGATACGAAGTGGGATTAAGCACAGGTGAAAAATTGATTTCGCGTTCTTTGATTTGGGCTGCGGGCATTAAGGGAAACCCTGTTAATGGAATAAAAGCAGAGAACTTTACAAGAGGCAATCGACTATTGGTAGATCAATACAACCGTGTAAAGGGTTACGATAATATTTTTGCCATTGGCGATGTAGCTTTGATGGAGGGCGATGAAAAATTCCCGAAGGGTCATCCGCAAATGGCACCACCCGCGCAGCAGCAAGGCAGATTGGTAGCTAAGAACATTCGCAATATCATTGAAAAGAAAGAACTAAAACCTTTTCATTATTTTGATAAAGGATCAATGGCAACCATAGGACGAAACAAAGCAGTAGTAGACATGAAAGGAGGCATTCGTTTTCAAGGCGCGTTTGCTTGGTACGTGTGGATGTTTGTGCACCTGATGTCGATTGTTGGTTGGAAAAATAGATTCTTTACTTTCTTTAGTTGGATGTGGAATTATTTTTCATACGATAGAAGCAATAGGTTGATCATTGGAAGGAACGAAGAGAAGATTATGCAGGAGGAGGTAGTAGGTAAGCAGTAATGGGAAGAGGCAAAGGTGCAAAGGGCAAGAGGCAAAAGGCAAGGGGCAAGGGGGAAGAGGCAAAATGCAAGGGGCAAAAGGTTATTGGTTATTAGTGAGTTGTGAGTGGTAGGCAAATTCTGACTTCTAACTTCTGACTTCTAAATTCTAGCTTCTTTTTAAACCTCTAACTTCTGACTTCTTTTTTTAAATACAGTTAACAATGGATTCAAGTTCAAGAAAACACACGCTTTCCACTGCTGGGGTTTTAGTAGCAATGGGAATTATTTATGGTGATATTGGCACCTCTCCCATCTACACACTTCGCTTTATTGTTGGGAAAAATCCTGTTACCGAAGATTTGATTCTAGGAGGTTTATCTCTTGTGTTTTGGACGCTCACTATTATTACCACCATCAAATATGTGTATCTCGCACTCAGTGCAGATAACAAAGGTGAAGGTGGAATTTTTGCACTCTACGCACTCGTAAGAAAATACAGAGCAAGTTGGGTTATTTTTCCTGCCATTATTGGATGCTGTACATTGATTGCAGATGGATTCATGACGCCCGCTATGAGCGTGACCTCTGCGGTAGAAGGGATCAAAACGTTGATGCCATCTATTACAGATCAAACCATTATCACCATTGTGATTATTATTTTAGTTGCACTCTTTGTATTCCAGCAATTTGGCAGTAGCGTGGTAGGGAAAACATTTGGCCCTGTCATGCTAGTTTGGTTTGTTTTCATTGGTGCAGTGGGTGCTTATCATCTATCATTCAACTTTGGAATATTAAAAGCAATCAACCCTGTTTATGGAATTAGTTTGTTAATAAAATACCCTGGCGGGTTTTGGCTTTTAGGCGCGATTTTCCTTTGTACTACAGGGGCGGAAGCGATGTACTCAGACCTGGGCCATTGTGGCAAATCAAATATTCGTTTGGGTTGGGGCTTTGTGAAAGTTTGTTTGTTGTTGAGTTATTTTGGCCAAGGCGCCTGGCTGCTTTCCACATTTGAAGGAAAAGAATTGGGTGAAGCAATTCCCTTCTTTTCTATGATGCCCGATTGGTTATTAATATTCGGTGTGGTTATCGCCACGATGGCTACTGTCATTGCTAGCCAAGCATTGATCTCTGGCACATTTACATTGGTGAATGAGGCGATGAAGTTGAAGCTCTGGCCGGCCACACGCGTACGTTATCCAAGTCAAGTGAAAGGTCAAATCTACATTCCTGCCATCAACTGGATATTGATGTTCGGATGTATCATCGTTGTGTTGTATTTCAAGGCATCAGATAAAATGCAATCTGCCTACGGATTGGCCATCACGTTTGATATGTTGATGACCACTTCTTTATTGGTGTATTATTTTTCCACGGCAAAAAAATCAACGATACGCTCTACAGTATTAGCCATCGTGTTCTTCACAGTAGAAGGTGCTTTCCTGATTTCCAATTTGAGCAAGTTCACACACGGTGGTTGGTTTTCATTCTCCATTGCGCTGATATTCTTTTTAATGATGTTTATTCTATTGCGCGCGCGCGAATTGCGTGACAGGCATACGGAGTTTGTTGACTTAAAGCATTATATACCGCTTATCCAAGATTTGCAGGCAGATGCCACTATTCCACGCGAGGCAACCAACTTAGTGTATATGGCCGTGGCCGATAGCAAGCGCTATATCGATTCGAATATTATTTATTCTATTTTTAAAAAACGCCCCAAGAAAGCTGATGTATATTGGTTTGTGCATGTGGATACGGTGGATAGTCCATACACTTCCAAATATTCTGTGGACACTATCATTCCTAAAAAATGTTTTTTCATTCGCATCAAGCTGGGTTTCAAGGCAGATCACCGTGTGAATTTATTATTCAATAGAATTTTGCACGATATGGCAGAGACGGCAGAGATCGATTTGATCAGCCATTATGCATCATTGCAAAAACATAGCATGCCGTCTGATTTTAAATTTATCATGCTACACTCATTGGCTTCAGTAGATAGTGAAATATCTTCCTTCGATAACTTTATTATTCAAGGCTACCGATTCATTAAGAGCCATAGTCTTTCCACTGAAGAAATGTATGGACTTGAATTGGCCAATGTAGAAGTGGAGCGTGTGCCCATCATGGTAGGGCCTGCTGCCAAAGTGCGCATCAAGCGAGAGAAAGAAGAGTTGGAAAGAGAGAAGGAGCTAAAGTATCACGGGCATATTAATTAGAAGCACGGTTCATTCATACTGCCCATTTTTTCGCTACTCGATTTTTTGAGATTTCAAAATATTTCATCCCAATATTTTACGCGCTCTGCCCACTTAATTTGCTGATTGGCATCTAATTATGTTAGCCCAATTGGCAAACGAGTATTGCTTTTGCCTACCTTTAAGCGTCTAAAAATGGCTTACAATGAAACAATCCCTCCGCGTTATTGCAACAGGTCTTATCCTCTTTACCATTTGTTTAACGGGTGCAAGCCAGAGTTATCGCAAAGGGGTAATCCATGTACAGTTTAAAGAAGGGGCTGTCCAGCAATTCAATCAGTTTAAAAATGCTCGACAAACAGTATCAGGCATCCTAGCTACAGGAGACGCTGAGATGGATCGGGTATCTCAACGTTACAAAACCACCTCCATCACAAGGGTATTCAAATCAGCAGGAAAGTTTGAGGCAGCACATACGCAATTCGGTTTACATCTTTGGTATGAAATACAATTTGATTCGACTAAGCCACTTTCAACTGTAATTAGAGATTATCAAGATCTTGGCCACTTTCAAAAAGTAGAGAGGGTGCAAAAGATCACTCAAATTGAATCGTTGAAGAAAAATCCCTTTGAGAATCCTATCCTGACTACGCCAACAAATGATCCGTCTTTCTCAAAGCAATGGCATTATAAAAACACAGGGCAAACAGGCGGAAAAATTGGGGCAGATATTTCCCTTGAGCAAGCATGGGAAGTTGAAACAGGAAAGACTAATGTTATTGTAGCTGTTATTGATGGTGGCATTGACAATACTCACCCAGATTTAAAAGCAGCGCTATGGGTAAACGCTGGCGAAATCCCTGCGAATGGAATTGATGACGACAAGAACGGTTACGTTGATGACATCAATGGTTATGGATTTGGTGACAATACAGGAACTATCAGCCCGCATTTTCATGGTACTCACGTAGCAGGCACAATAGGTGCGGTCACAAACAATAGTGTAGGTGTATCTGGAATTGCTGGAGGATCAGGAAGTGGTGATGGTGTGCGATTAATGTCTTGTGCGGGCTTCGGAGCTTTTGGCACAGGTGGTTTTGAAAATGCAATGGTATACGCTGCTGACAACGGTGCTGTCATTTCTCAAAACAGTTGGGGCGGTGGCTCATCTGCCATTGAAGCTGCTATTGATTATTTCGTTGCACGTGCTGGTTACGATAACACTACGGCTAATTTTTCTAAAAATATTCAAACTGGCCCCATGGCGGGTGGTATTGTGATTTTTGCTGCGGGCAATTCCAATTCAGAGAACCCTGCCAATGGTTATCCAGGTTCGTATGCTCCTGTTTTTGCAGTAGCTTCAACCGATCACAACGATGTTCGGTCTAGCTTTTCTAACTACGGTACTTGGGTTGAGATCGCTGCTCCTGGGTCTAATGTGTACAGCACCTATCCAGTTACACTCGGAAGTTATGCTTATTTATCAGGAACATCGATGGCATGTCCACATGTATCAGGGGTAGCTGGTTTAATTGTTTCAAAGTTTGGTGGCCCGGGATTTTTAGCTTCACAAGTGCGCGATCGTTTGATGGCATCGGCCGATAACATTGATGCCCTAAACCCATCATTCATTGGAAAATTAGGAGCTGGCAGATTGAACGCCAATAATGCATTGCAGATAAATGATGGTATTGCCCCTGATCCTATTACAGACTTAGCTATTCAAGTAGCTGGAATGAATTCTATTACACTTTCTTGGACGGCAACAGGTGGAAGTGGAAAAACAGGAGCTGCTAGTTTTTATGATCTGCGTTATTCAACCGCAGCAATTAATGCAGCCAATTTTTCAAGTGCTACCCGCATCACTAGTTCACCCAAGCCATTGGCCTCAGGTTCGTCTGAGTCTTTTAAAGTAACTGGTTTAGCCAATACCACCACCTATTACTTCGCTATTAAAGCAGGTGATTTCTTTGGGAATATCTCAACGATCTCCAATGCCATCAGCGGTGCAACTTTACCTCCGCCCGCCATTTCAGTAAGCCCGCTTTCATTCACAGAGTCGCTTTTGACTGGTGCTTCCATTCAAAAATTTCTTACGATTACAAATACTGGAGCAAGCGCGTTGGAATTTGATATCTCGATTAAAAATACTGGTACGACTTCTATTACTTCAACCAATATTATTCCTCCATATAGGGCGTCTACGGTAGATGAATATAAAAAAAGAGGGTCGCTCAATTTAAATAAAAGTATTGTACCAACTGTTAGCAGCCAACCATCAAGCCCAATTCTGTTTGCGGGCGGCAAGTTATTTTCTCTTGCAGCTAGCAATGAAATACTGGAATTGAACCCATCAACTGGTAGCGTCATCAAAAGAATACCAACTCCTGAAGCAGTTTCGGGTGGGCCTGATGGACTTGCCTACGATGGGCAGTATTTGTATTTTGTAAATGGGTTTGGTACACAGAAGATATATCGCATCAATCCATCTGATGGAACAGTTGCTAAAAGTATAACTATCAGTAGCATTACCTCCATGGATGGCCTTGGGCATAACGGTAAATACCTATATGTTTTATCTTATTCCGCGGGACTTATCTATGAGATTGATTTTGATGCAGGAACAGTCAATAGAACTATTAATCCAGGTATATCCATTGGTGGCGGATTAAGCTTTGGCGGAAGTAGAGGAACTATCTTTGTAAGTAATTTTAGCTCTGGCATTTATGAAATCGATGCTGCAAAAGGAACCGTCATCAATCAGTTTACCCCTACAGGCACCATCTATGGTCTAGGTTATTCCAATGAAAATGGATTGTTGTTTGCTGAAAATGTTTCTAATGGAACTATTGAAGCCTATAATCCTGATACAGGTAAGGTAGTGTTCTCTTACACTACTTCTTTCAGTGCTGCATTGGCATCTGACGAAGCAGGCTCTAGTTGGCTCAAACCAATCGTTACGATTAAGAGCATTGCCGCTGGGCAATCTCTTCAAGTACCTATTAATTTTGATGCCAACGGACTGATAGGTGGTGTATACAAAAAAATCATTTCAGTTCAATCCAACGACCCTGTTAAGCCAACCATTGATATTCCTGCTACTCTAACAGTAACGGGAGCTCCTAATATTTTTCTATCAGAATCAAGTCTGAAATTTGAAGACACTTTTATTAATACAACAAAAACCAAGAATTTAAGCGTTAGCAATAATGGAACCGACAATCTTTCTATTACCGGCTTGGCATTTGACAATGCTCTCTTCTCTTCTTCTGTAACAAGTTTTGTTTTAACTCCAGGGCAGAAGAAAGACTTAACCATTAATTTTATTCCGTTAACGGCAGGCGCGAAGACTGGCGTTCTCTCTATTTCTTCAAATGACCCTGATCAAGCTGTTGCAACTGTATCATTGCAGGGATTAGCCGTTACGCCTCCAGTAATTGGAGTAACTCCTACCAGCATTACCTCTACTCTTTTCACTGGAGGATTAGAAACCAAAGCGATATCAATTGGCAACACAGGCGGAAGTATGCTCAATTTTAATACTCAAATTGAATTTATTACAACTACGTCTCAAGCGAGCGTGACAATTATTCCGCAAGTGAGTAGCAGCCCTAACAATGATGGAGTCGTTGTACTTTCCGCAGAATCAAAAGCATATCCTTTAGCAGTAGGTGATTTCACAAAAAAAGCTGATAGCTCTTTTCCCTTGACATCTATGACGGTGGATCCAACTACCAACTTGATTTACGCCCAACGAAATAATGGAACGGATTTTTATTCTTACAATCCATCTACTAATATCTGGACAACCCTCTCATCTTGCCCGCTATCAAGCGGAAACAATGGAGGAGCTGCCTATTTAGGAGGCAAAATATATACCATCTATTCAGGAGGAAGTCAGATGGGTCTATATGATATTACAAGCAGTACTTGGACGGTCATGAGTGCTCCGTTGAGTACGGGCAACATTACATCTGATGGAACTTATTTGTATGCTGTTGTAGGAAGTCAGTTTGTAAGATACAATCCATCTACAAAATTATGGGACAATTTACCAGCCTCACCCTTTTCGTTTTCTCCATGGGGAGGCTTGGTTTATGATGCTGGTTACATTTATGGTCACGGAGGAAATAGTGGAACCGGATTCGCTAAATATGCTATTGCCTCTCAAACTTGGACAAGCTTACCGACTCTACCTAGTGGTAGCGTTCTTGGTGCAGCTATTGATCCTTCAACGAAAACTTATTATGCGTATGGTTCCTACTTCGGAAATAATTTTTATTCCTTCGATATTTCTTCTAATACTTGGAGCGTTGCATCCATTCCGCTTTTCAGTGTGAATGATGGAGGCCTAGTCAATATTAATCAAGTAGGCATAAGTGGTATTTACTTTATAGAAGGTGAAAATGGAAACGGTCTTGGGCGGTATGAAACAAAGTCTGGATCAAACTGGCTCACTCTTAATCCAACAACCGGAACAGTACCTGCTGGGAACACTTCTTCGGTAACGGCATCTATCAGTGCAAAAGGGTTAGCTGGTGGGATTTATAAGGCGACTATAAAAATAATCAACAACGATCCGATCACCCCTTCCTTCAGTGTTCCAGTTACACTAAATGTAACAAGTGCTGCTGACCTAAGATTGGATAAAACTAGTTTGGATTTTGGACAAGTCTTCACTAATCAAACGAAGACACTATCCATAAAAGTTGTCAACGAGGGGGCAAGTCAACTTTCTGTCTCTGCACTAACATTCAATTCAGCCCTTTTTACTTCCACTGCTTCGCCATTCAATCTTAGCCCCGGGTTATCTACTACCATACCTGTTGCCTTTAAGCCAACAGCAACCGGAACATTTGCAGCACAACTCAGTATTTCATCGAACGATCCTGATGAAAGCACAAAGATGGTAATACTAAATGGTGTAGCGGTTGATCCTCCCGCTATCGAAGTCACTCCTACTTCAATTACTCAAGCACTTAATTCTGGACAAACCATTTCACGAACTATAACTATTAAAAACAAAGGAGGAAGCAAGTTGATCTTATCAAGTGATATCCGTAATGTTACTCAGACTACTTCAGTTGCTGCAACTATAAAAAGCCTGCCCTCATACTCCTATATCGCTGCCTCCACTATAGATGGCCATGCTAAACCTGTTCAACAAGTCAATGAACTGAAAACTCAATTGCTGGGCCTTGCTGGTGTAAAAGTCGGTCACTTGACTGAAGGTGCCGTTACAATATTAATGGGTGATATTAGAAGCAGGGGCGGATTAAGTTCGGTTTTAGCATTACCACTAACATCAGCAAAACTTGACACATTAGATATAATTACAATAGATGATACAATATCCTTATTATCTAGTGCAGAACTCGATTTACTAATAAGCTGGGCAAAGGCAGGAGGAGGAATTGTTTTGATGGCGGATAATTCTGCTTCTATGACAAGCATCAATTATCTACTAACTGGAACTGGAATTACGGAAACCTCAGTGTCGTTCACTTCGGCTACTTTAACAAACATTAAAAGTCACCCCACCACTGTGGGTGTTGTGCAAGTACAGGCTGATTCGTATGGTAGCTATGCAACTGTAACTGCTCCTGCCCAAGCCATTGTCTTTGATGATTTGAGCAGGCCTCATGTGGTCGTTTCAAATTTAAGTTTAGGAAAAGTAATAACCATTGGCAACGAATTAATGGTCGATTTTGAAATCGGGTTTGTTGACAATAGAAAGTTCTCTAATCAAATAATTGATTGGCTTGTATCCAACGTTTGGATATCAATGCCTGTTACTAGCGGTGAGGTCTTAGCTGGGCAAAGCATTGATCTAGATGTAGTATTAAATGCGACTAATCTTTTTGAAGGGGCTTATACGGCCAACGTAGTCATCAATTCTAATGATCCCATTAATTCTACCGTTACAGTACCCGTTAAATTAAATGTAACAGGTATTCCAAAAATTGAGGTGACTCCCTCATCCTTGGATTTTGGAACCAAGTACGTAGGGGCAACTTCATCTCTTCCAATTACTATTAAAAATAGCGGCACAAAGCCACTTTCCATTTCTAGCATTAGTTCTAGTTCTACCGCGTACACACACAATGGAGGTGTGACTGTGTTGGCTCCTGGCATTAGCATCGCGTTTAATGTTACGTTCTTGCCCACAAAGGCGGGTTCATTTCCTGCCAAGCTTACCATTGCATCGAACGATCTTGATAAAAATTCTTTAGATATCACACTATCGGGTGTGGCCGTTGATCCACCTGTCATTGGCATTTCTCCTTTAACTGTCAACAAAATAATGTCCACAAGTACACTAAGAAGTGAAACCATTACGATTAGTAATACTGGCGGGAGTAATCTTGATTACAGTACTCAAATAGAATTTTTACAACCCACTTCAAATTCCGCATCTATTGGAAGCATCGTACCCAAAGGAAACAATCAGCCAAACAACACTGGCGAGATACCGCCAATTGATTTGAAAGAATATCCAATGGCAGTGGGTGACTTTACTCAAAAAGCAAACAGCTCAGTTGCGTTAACTTCTATGGCCGTTGATCCTATTTCTAATTTAATTTATGCTCAACAAAATCAGGGAACCGGTTTCTATTCTTATAATCCTGTAACGAATACGTGGGCAACACTCCAATCATGTCCGCTATCAAGCGGTAATAATGGCGGAGCCGCTTATTTAGGCGGAAAGATCTATACCGTGTACACAGAGTCCAGTCAAATGGGCATTTATACTATTGCCAATAATTCTTGGACTACATCTAGCCTTTTATTTAGTACTGGAAATTTAACTTCAGATGGAACGTTCCTGTATGCAGCGGTGGGGAGTTTATTTATGCAATACAGTCCTGCCACTGGCCAATGGACTACCTTAACCGCACCTCCATTCAGTTTTCAACCATGGGGAGGATTAGCCTACAATGAAGGATTTATTTTTGGGCATGTGGGAAATGCATCTACCGGTTTCGCTAAATATTCTATCTCTTCTAAAACGTGGACATCCTTGCCATCCCTTCCTTCTGGCGCAGTACTAGGATCTGCCATTGATCCTGTCACTAAAACATACTATGCCTATGGTTCGTATTTTGGTAACAATCTTTATTCTTATGATATCGTTACTGAAACATGGAGAGTTGCTGTCATTCCCTTCTTTAGTGTTAGTGATGGTGGTATTGCCTATGTGAGACAGCCAAATACCAGTACTGGTATTTACTTTTTACAAGGAGAACAAGGAAATGGGCTAGGTAGGTTCGAAACCAAGCAGGGGCTAAAATGGCTTGCCCTCAATCCAACTAGTGGATCAGTCTCTGCTACTTCATCACAAGCTATTCAATTTAATTTTGATAGTAATAACTTGCCCTTGGGAAATTACAAAGCTTACGTGGCATTTAGCTCTAATGCGCCCGCTAGCCCCAAGGTTACTGTTGAAGTAAACTTAACCATTACTAGCTTCGTCAATACCCCACCTTCTGTGATTAAACCAATTGCTGATCAACAATTAAAAGTTAGCAAATCATTCTCAGTGAAACTTGATTCTATCTTTACGGATATAGATGCTCAAACGCTCACCTACACCGCAAGCACAACCAATAGTGGGCAAGCTTCCTCATCGCTTAGCGGAGACATCCTTACGATAAATGGAATGTCAAGTGGTGAAGTCATTATCACGGCCACTGCTACAGATACATACAGCGCACAGATTGCCACCACGTTTAAAGTTAAAGTCTATACTAATTCTCCACCAGTAGTATCAGTGCCTTTGGCCAATCAAACAATTAGATTAGATAAGACAATAGATATTAATCTTGCTCAAGCATTTTCTGACCCTGACAGCGGTCAAATTTTAACTTACACGATGCAGTCTTCTTTAGCAACTATTGCGAAGGTAAGCATACTCGGCAGCGTACTTAGAATAGAACCTCAATCTATTGGTTCCACAACTATCACAGCAAAGGCTACAGACCCTTATGGCGAATTTGTTACAAACCAATTTATGCTCACGGTTATTCCTAAAAACGAGGCACCTATAATTAAAGAAACTTTTTTGCCCATCGAACTAAAAATCACTGATGGTAAGAAAGACTCCTTGGTGGTTGAGTTAGCTGGTCATTTTTCCGATCCCAATCAAGATGCCTTAACCTACAGCCTTTCTATGAGTAACAGTTCCATCATCAATCTTAAACAGGCTGGCTCCAAAGTAACGCTATATGCAAATCAACTTGGCAGCACCCAAATCATTGTGATGGCAAAAGATCCAGACAATCTTTTTATCACACAAGAATTTAGAGCAGAGGTGGTAATTGTTACGGGTATAGAGCCTGTGCTAAGGCAAACTTCATTGGCCTTGTCACCAAATCCTGTTAACACCATTGCTTCTATTAATTATTACCTGGAAAGAGACTCTTTTGCTAATCTGGAAATCTATGACCTTCAAGGAAAAAGAATAAATACTTTAGTGAATAGCGAACAGGCCGCGGGCGATCATAAGATAGATTTCTCTATTGAAAGTATCTCGAACGGAAGCTATGTTATTCAACTCGTTGTCAATTCTAAAGTTTTGATACAAAGAATGATTGTTATCAAATGAGCAGCTTTATAAGCCCCGAACGATCGCGACCGATTTCGGACGTTATCGTTCGGATTTGATCTTCGAGTCAATCCAAAAACATGTATTTCAATCTAATTTAAGCATATCTCCTATTGGCACTGATTTGGAGTAAATGAAGTTAGCTACCAAATCTAAAATCTATTTATGCTCCGAAACTACATAAAAGTCGCCCTTCGCAACCTCACAAAAAATGCCGTTTACTCATTCATTAACATCATTGGACTGGCGGTAGGGTTGGCATGCACTATCCTAATCTCACTATGGGTATTTGATGAACTTTCATACGATCAATTTCAACCCAAACTAGATCGCCTATCTCAACTTTGGATTAACGCCACCTATGATGGTAAAGTGAATACCTATCAGTCTGTTCCTTATCCTTCTTATCTAGAAATCAAGAGCGAAGACAGTCGGATAAAAAATACAACCATTTCCAATTGGGGTGGTGAGAGTCTTTTGGCGACAGGAGAAAAACGAATAAGCAAAAAAAGTTTATATGTCGGAGAAGAATTTCTGGAGATGTTTCAATTTCACTTGCGCTATGGACAAGCCGATAAAGTACTGGATGATCCCAACAGTATTGTGTTGACTGCCTCCAGTGCCGTTGCCTTGTTCGGAACGGAAGACGTGATCGGCAAATCGGTGAAAGTAGATAATGACAAAGAGCTTACAGTCACTGGCGTGTTAGATAACGTTCCTGCCAACTCTTCATTTGAATTTGAATGCTTGATGTCTCACAAGCTACAAGTGACTGAGATTGAAGAGAACAGCGGCTGGGGAAATTATTCTTATCAAGTATTTATTGAATTACAACCTGGTGCTTCCGTTGCTGATGTAAATGAAAAGATCAAAGGCTTGCTGATAAAAAAAGGCCAAACGGATGTTCCTCGTGAATTCTTTCTGCATCCCATGGAGCGATGGAGATTGCACACTTCTTTTGAAAACGGAAAGGAGTCTGGCGGAACGATTGATTATGTAGTAGGTTTTTCTGCCATCGCTATTTTTATTGTGGTGATTGCATGCATTAACTTCATGAACCTGGCTACTGCACGCAGCGAAAGAAGGGCACGCGAAGTGGGCGTTCGTAAAAGTATAGGCTCGCGCAGAAGAGAATTAATTTTTCAATTTTTAGGTGAGTCTATCTTTATCACAATTCTTGCCTTTCTATTCGCTGTTGTACTGGTTGAAGTCTGCTTACCCTTCTACAATGACCTTACTCAAAAGAAGCTTTTCTTAAATTATAGTTCGCCTGTTTTTTGGATCGCTAGCATTGGCATCGTGTTGCTTACAGGCATTGTCAGTGGGAGTTACCCAGCTATTTACCTTTCTTCATTTAATCCTGTACAAGTGTTGAAAGGAAAAATGCAGGCCGGAAAAAGCGCAGCTACACCAAGGCAGGTATTAGTTGTTCTGCAATTCTTTTTTGCTACTCTTTTAATTATTAGTACGCTGGTAGTATCTGAACAAATTAGTCATGTGAAAAAGCGCGACCTGGGTTACAATCAAAAAAACCTACTCATGATTCCCTACACTGCCGAAATCGGAAAAAACTTCAAAACAATTCGCAATGAGGTGGTGGCTACTGGCACGGTTGCTTCCATGACAAAATCAAATAGCCCCATTACAGATATATACTCTAACAATTTTATGGACTGGCCTGGTAAACCCCCTGAAGAAAAAGTAATCTTTGCAACCATCGCCACTGAATTAGATTATACCAAAACGATGGGGATCAAAATTTTAGAAGGTCGGGATTTCGCAAGCGATGCCGATAGTGCATCTGTACTTATAAATAAAGCTGCGGCTGATGTAATGGGTCTAAAAGAAACCATTGGAACGGAGGTTACTTATTGGGGTGATCGTAAAAGCAAAATTGTAGGCATCATCGATAATGTTTTGATGGGCTCGCCATACCGAAAACCAGGTCCCATGTTTGTTGCTTATCAACCTGAGTGGGCTAGCTCAGTTACGCTTCGCTTAGAAGAAACATCTGATCTCCCAGGAGCCATCAAAAAAATAGAGGATGTTTTCAAAAAACATAACCCTGCCTATCCATTCGACTATCAATTTGCCGATGTGCAGTTCAACAAAAAATACACCACTATAAATCTTATTAGCACATTGTCTACTCTGTTTGCTTCACTTGCCATTTTAATAACTGGTATGGGGTTATTTGGATTAGCCGCTTTTACTGCCGAGCAGCGCACCAAAGAAATTGGTATTCGTAAAGTAATGGGCGCTTCTGTTCCCAGTCTGGTTGCTTTGATATCAAAAGAATTCTCTCTCCTTGTTGTGATCTCGTTCGCGCTAGCCGCTCCCTTTTCATGGTGGGCACTTACTTCCTTTTTAGAACGCTATCCCTACCGCATCGATTTTCCTTGGTGGACCATTGCAGTAGCTGGTACAATTGCCATGGCGTTTGCATTAGTAATTGTGAGTACACAAGCACTGAAGGCTGCTATGAGTAATCCTGCTAATAGTTTGAGGAGCGAGTAACCTCACCCTAAATCCCTCTCCAAATGGAAAGGGGCTTACTTACACGTCTTTAAAAAAATAGTTGTATGATTGTAGTGTAGTCACCACTTCATGAACCCCACCAAAAGAATTGCGCTCATACTCACAGTGATCTTCTTGATCCCTGCTCTGTTCTTTTCAGTGTATGAAATCTCTTCGCTTAGCAAAGACGAAAAAATGATTGAGGGTATTTATGAAAAGCAATTGGAGGCTATTCTTTTTTCTGTCAATCAATATTCAGACAATGCGCTGTACGGTTGGGTATCAAAGGTGGGAAGCCTCCAAGTAAAAACTGACAATGGAGAATTGCCACTCACTATGCAAACTCTGCTGGCAAATTCGGCTATTCATGCTGCGTTTATTGTTGATACTATTGGTAGAGCATCAGTCGTTCGCATTTTTTCTTTAGATAGCCTGCAAGCTGATTCACTCCGTCCTGCTCTCAATGAAAGCCTTGCTAAAAGCTCCTCACAAATTCTACAGTTATTAAAATATAAAAAAAGCGGTTTTCAAAAAGTAGAGGCCATTGAATCGGGCTTCAAACATGCTAGAAATTTTCAAGTCATGATTTTTGTTATTGAAACAGAGACTCACCCCATGCAAATCGGTGGGCTGATCATTGACCCGGCCATTTTCATTGAGGACTTGATTGGCCCTCGCCTTCAAATCATTTCTAAAGATCAATTTATCTTATCCGCATTTAACAAAATGACAAAGGCACGTGTTTACTCAACTGCATTAAATGATACAACGGCCCAAAGCTCTGATGCTCTCACTAAAGATTTATGGATTTTCCCTGATTACTCGCTAGGCATACGCACAAAGGGTGCATCACTAAAGGAAATTGTACGCGAAAGAACCAACACCAATTTAATTTTATTGGTTGGCCTCGATGCCATACTGATCATTGCTTTAATCCTTGCTTTTAGAAGCGTGAAGAGGGAGGTACAGCTAGCGCAAAACAAATCTGACTTTGTCGCCAATGTTTCGCATGAGATTCGCACACCGTTGGCACTCATCAGCATGTTTGCCGAAACACTTGAAATGGGTCGCGTAAAATCAGAAGAAAAGAAACAAGAATATTATTCCATCATCAGCAAGGAAACCCATCGCCTTACGGGGATAGTCAATAAAATTTTAAATTTCAGTCAAACCGAGGCAGGAAAGAAAACGCTGCGCATGGAAGAAGTGGAGCTAGCAAAAGAAATCAATGAAACATTAAAAACGTATGATTTCCATTTGAAGAACAAAGGCTTTGAATATCATTTTGAAGAAGACAAAGAATTAAGAGTGAAGGCAGACAAGGAAGCGTTGACGGAAATTATCATCAACTTAATCGACAACGCCATCAAATATAGCGCAGACAAAAAAAGGATTGAAATTAGGTTGAGTACAGAATCTGGTTTTGGGGTGATCGCAATAAAAGATTTTGGTTTGGGAATCAGCAAGGCAGATCAGAAACATATTTTTGATAAGTTCTACAGGGTATCAAGCGGAAATTTGGCCAAGAGCCAAGGCACGGGGCTCGGGCTTTCATTGGTAAAACAATTGATTGAGAAACAGAATGGAAAAATATCCGTTACGAGCGAGCTGGGGCAGGGGTCGGTGTTTAGGGTGAGCTTGCCATTAATTTGAAAATTCTTGTGCTACCAAATCCAACCACAATACTATAACTTCATTTTAAAATGGCCAACATATTAATAGTAGAAGACGAACCCGCCATGCAGCTTGGGTTAAAAGACAACCTAGAATTGGAAGCTTACACCGTTACGCTGGCAAGCGATGGAGAAGAGGGATTGTCGAAAATAAAAAAGAATCAATACGATTTGATTCTGTTGGACGTGATGCTCCCAAAGCTTTCTGGTTTTGATGTGTGTAAGGCCACTAGAACAGCAGGAATCTCAACACCTATTGTTTTGCTTACTGCCCGTGGAGAAGAGATAGATAAAATATTGGGTCTTGAGTTTGGTGCCGATGACTACATCACCAAGCCATTCAGTGTAAGAGAATTACTTGCGCGCATAAAAGCCATTTTGCGAAGAAGCCAAGCCGTGGTAAGCAAAGAAACACTTTCAACTGTAATCGGTAGATTAAAAATTGACTTCAATGCCTTTCGCGCAGAAGAAGGAAGTGTGGAAATAAAATTGTCGCACAAAGAATTTGAAATCCTATCTTATCTATATCAAAATAAAAACCAAGTGGTAAGCCGCTACGACTTGCTAGAAAAAGTGTGGGGCTACGAAGAGCAACCCACTACGCGCACGGTTGATAATTTCATAGTGCGCCTTCGCCAAAAAGTAGAAGTCAATCCAAATCAACCAAAGGTTATTCTTACGGTGCATGGCACGGGGTATAAGATGGTGCTCGCTTAGCCATTGGCCTCAAGCTACAAGCCACTTATCTGTAATCCATAGCACGTAGATAAAAGCCTCGCCTCAAACCCGCACGTCACAAGCTGCTCATCTGTAATTCAATGTTTTAATTTACTCCGCATAGCTTGAGGCTTGTAGCCTGAGGCCTTTTTCCCTCGTTACATCTTGTTACAAACCTTTACCGCACGGTGACATCTCTACCTGCAGGGTAGCCGTTATTTGTACTGTGAATCAAAAAAATGAAAAACACTAAAAACAAAAATTATATGAAAACAAAAACAATCATCCTCGGAGTAGTGGTAGCTGCGATCAGCACATTCACTATCAGCAAAGCAAAGGCGCAAGCACAAGAGCCTGCAGTTAAAATCGTTTCAACTATTGATCACGATGTGATCAAAGTGATTTATGGCTATGACACCAACGAAGTAGTGGAAGTGAAATTCATCAATGCAGATGGCATTGTAAAAACAGACAAGATTAATGGTAAGCATTTTTCGGGTGGCTTCTTGAAGAAATACAACGTAGAAAAAATGCAAGGCGGTGCCTTCTGGGTAGAGGTGGAAAGCCCTGAGTTGAGCGTCACCTATAAAATGACAACAGCAAAGAACGGTAAGTGGTCAGCGCAACTTGAAAAGACCACTTATAATTATCCAATAGTTGCATTGAAATAGGGTTCGTTTGAGGAGGGTGATGCAGCTTTTGGTCGGGCCGCTCACCTTCTCTCAAACTTTTTTTTAATTGATTTAGAATAACGACTTTTGATTTTAAGAGGTATCATTTAACCTAACTTAGCACTTTGAAAATTTCTCTTTCTTTTTTACTCGCATTGATTTGTCTCAACACTGGAACGGCCCAGATTGTAAGGCTAAGCGGCAATTGGAAATTTCACATTGGCGATAAACCCACTTGGTCCGCTACCAAATTTGATGACAGCGACTGGGAAGTAATCACAGCACCGTCAGCGTGGGAAGAAGAGGGCTTTAATGGATACGATGGGTTTGCTTGGTATCGTAAAACTTTTGATGGCCACCTGTTAGATAAAAGCGAAAATTATTATATCAATCTTGGCTACATTGATGATGCCGATGAAGTATATGTGAATGGCAATTTGATTGGCTTCTCTGGTTCTATGCCTCCCAAGTTCAAAACCGCTTACAACAGCGAACGCAAATATTCTCTCTCTGGTGACCTAATCAATTTTAATGGAGACAATGTGATTGCCATCCGGGTGTTTGATGTAACACAAGGTGGGGGAATCATCGATGGAAGGCTGGGGGTTTACAGCAAACCAAAAAATAGAATGCTGGTAGACCTGCAAGGGCTCTGGGATTTTAGAAAGAGTAATGATTGGCAACCAATCAAAGACGACAAAGAGTGGAAAAAAATTATGGTGCCCTCGCCTTGGGAGCATCAAGGTTATAACAACTACGATGGCTTTGCGTGGTATAGGAGATCATTCACCATTGACGAAAAAACACTTGGTAAAGAAGATGAACTTATTCTGCTGCTCGGAAAAATTGATGACTTTGACAGAACTTACTTGAATGGAAAACAGATTGGAAAGACTTACGATGGTGAATCTTTTGGGGAGAGTCAATCTTACAATCAGCTTCGCGCATACACAATACCAATCAGTCTACTTAAAAAAAATGGAGTCAATACCATTGAAGTGATGGTAGAAGACATGGGGAACATTGGCGGAATCTATAAAGGGCCGGTAGGCATTACTACCAAGGCAGCTTATGAGAGGTATTTTAGGTAATACAATCCAGTAAGACTACTCGTCCGCATACGGACGGTTCTGCTTCATATCGGACGTTTTCAGTTATAAAAGCTTTGTTTTTAGCGTCTATTCGCCCTTCCCAATGAATGGCATCGTTGTTGGATAATGCTTACGCAGATTACCAACCCTATGCTGAAAAACTACTTTACCACGGCCTTTCGCAACCTGCGCAAAAATTCCGTTTTCACTTTTATTAACCTGATGGGCTTGTCGTTGGGCATGGCCGCCTTCATTTTAATTTTTCAATACATCAGTTTTGAAAGAAGTGTGAATGGATTTCATACCAATCTAACTAACATTTATAGGCTCATCACTGAAACAAAAGACGGACAAGTGTGGGATGATACCGCTCCAGGTCTTGCACCTATCGGCAAGCAACAGATCAGTGAAATAAAAGAATATGTTCGTTTAGCGTTGGGTACTTCGTTAGGTGATGGTGTTATCGCAATTGGTGATTCTCCTACTAACTCAAAATCTTTTCGTGAGCGCAATTTCGCTTACGCAGAAGGTAATTTCTTTGAGGTATTCTCCTTTCAACTAATTCATGGAGCGGCTGCCGCGTTGAAAGAACCAAATACAGTTGCCTTATCTGAATCATCAGCAAAAAAATATTTAGGAAAAGAAAATCCTATCGGCAAAGTAATCACACTCAATAATCAATTCGGCAAAACTTTATATACTGTGACATTAGTATATGCCGACATGCCACAAAATTCTGACTTCAGATTTGATGTAGTCTTCTCTCTGCAAACACTGGCCAACAAAGCCAACCTCAACGGCAATGATGATTGGGCAAGTTTAGATGGACTCGGTTCGCAATGGTTGAAAACTTATCTCTTGCTGCAACCTGGTGCCAACATCGCTTCGGTAGAAGAAAAGGCGATGGCTATAAAAAACAAAATGAATGCTGATAATACGGATATGTTTAAACTGTATCCTTTTGCCAACCAACATTTAGCAAAATCATTGAGCGACAGAGCACCTGTAACAGGGAGTTTAGGATTCGTATATCTCCTTACGGGAATTGCCGTTTTGATTTTAGTAATTGCGTGGTTCAACTATATCAATCTCTCCACCGCGGGTTCATTGAAGCGAGCGAAGGAAGTGGGCATACGCAAAGTAGCCGGTGCGAGTAAGATACAATTGGTGCGTCAGTTCTTGGGCGAATCTCTCGTAATGAACCTGACAGGGTTTATGATTGCATTGGCGTTGGTGAATCTCTTTCAAGGCGCATACAATTATTTTATTGGGAAAGATCTTGGGTTTAGCACATTCGGACAAAACAACTTATGGCTTACAGGCATTGCATTGATCGTTGTTGGCTCTATTGCATCGGGTGCATACACTTCCTTTGCCTTGTCGTCTTTCAAACCTTCACAAACGCTGAAAGGGATTTTTAGCAAATCGGGAGAAGGGATATGGCTGCGCAAAACATTGGTGGTGTTTCAATTTACTATCTCAATTGTATTGATCGCTTGCACGTTGATCCTACAGCGTCAACTTCATTTCTTAGAAAACAAAAACTTAGGTATGGATCTCAGCCAACTTTTGGTGATTGAAGGACCTGAAGTTGGTAAGGACGAAACATTCAAAGGCCGCAGCGCAGGGTTTGATCAGGAGCTTGGCCAACTCGGGTTTGTTGAAAATTATAGTCGCACAGGTGGAGTACCCATTGATGGTTACAATTTTTCTACCAGTGGTGTTACAAAATTGAATCCAATATCGGGAGATGAAAAGTTATCTTACTCAATGATCACGGTAGATTATAAGTATTTCAAAATCTACTCGATTGGGTTTGCCGCAGGAAAAGATTTTACAGAAGAGATGGGCAGCACACGCTCATGGGCAGAAATTGACAAGGCAATAATAAACGAAAAAGCAGTACGGCAGTTGGGTTTTGCCTCTAGTGAGGAGGCCATCGGGCAAAAGATTGTGCTAGACAAACAACAGCTTGAAGTAATTGGTGTGGTGAAAGATTATCATCACTTGTCGCTGCGCCAAAATATTGATCCTATTGTTTTCCTTCCTAGAAACAACGGAGGATACTATACCACAAAAATCTCTACTCAAAATATTTCTACCAATATTGCCACACTTGATAAGTTGTTCAAAAAATATTTCCCCGGCAATCCATTCGACTATTATTTCATCAACGACAAATACAACGAGCAATACAAAACCGAGCAGCAGTACGGAACATTATTTTCAATTGCTTCAGGATTGGCCATCTTCATTGCGTGTCTAGGTCTATTTGGTTTAGCCACATTCACTGTGGAACAACGCATCAAAGAAATCGGGATAAGAAAAGTATTGGGCGCGAGCGTTTTTCAAATCAATATACTTGTTTCAAAAGACTTTCTAGTGCTGGTCATCATTTCAATTGTGATTGCCACTCCACTAGCGTGGTATGCCATGAACGAATGGTTACAAAGTTTCGCCTACCAAACTGAAATTGCGTGGTGGGTTTTTGGCATCGCTGGCATTGTGGCCATTTTGATTGCGCTGATAACGGTGAGTTCGCAAGCGATCAAAGCAGCGGTGAGTAATCCGGTGGAGAGTTTGAGAAGTGAATAGAAAAGTAGGCAATAAGCAATAGGCAATAGGCAATAAGCAGTAGGCAACGCGTTAGACTACAATCAAATCTAAAATCACTCATCAAAAAATCTAAAATCAAAATTATGCTACGCAACTACATCACCACCCTGCTCCGCAACTTTTGGCGACAAAAAGAATATTCGTTGCTTAACCTCCTTGGCTTATCACTTGGTATGGCGGCATGTATTGTCATATTACTATATGTAGCCAATGAGTTCAGCTATGATCGCTATCACTCGAAAGAGGAAAGGATTTATCGCATCACACAAAAACAAAAAGCAGATAAATCGCTTGCGTGGGTAGGTGGCGGTATGGCACCCATGGTGCGCGAAGAATTTCCTGAGTTTGAAAAGGTAGGCTCTATCAGCAATTCATCAGCCATCGTAAGTAGATCGGCCACTGACGGCACTGTTAGCTTTAAAGAGAACAAATTATTCTATACCGAGCCGGAGATTCTTCAAATTTTCGATGTTGCTTTTATTGAGGGCTCTCCTATCGAAGCGTTGAATAAATCTGGCGAAGTAGTGCTGACTGAAAGCATGGCAAAAAAATATTTTAAAGATGAAAAAGCCATTGGGCAATCCATGAAAGTCGGGAAATCGGACGTGACTGTTGCTGGCGTGATTAAAGATTTTCCTGCTAACTCGCACATTCATCCCGAGATTCTTATCTCAATGGCTACTTTCAAAACAGAAAATGGCTTCTCGCTCACCGATCAATTCGCCAGCTACTGGTGGCCTTTCACGTGGACGTATGTTCTATTGAAAGAAGGAGAATCAGCGCAAGCGATAAATGATCGGTTTGTAAGCACTATTAAAAAACATCGGCAAGAGCCTGAGGCAAGTAATTTCATCCCTGCACTACAGCCATTAAAAGAGATTCACTTTGGCGATTTGATCAGCGAAGCAGAAGCCAATGGCAACCTACGGTTGGTTTATGTTTTTGCCTCCATCGCTTTCTTTTTATTATTGTTAGCCTGTGTAAACTTTATGAACCTCGCCACCGCACGTGCTTTGAAGCGAAGCAAAGAAGTGGGTGTGCGCAAGGTAATCGGTGCAAGGAAAAGCCAATTGGTATTTCAATTTATCAGTGAAGCTATTGTATTAAGCGGAATCGCTTTGGCCATCTCATTGGTGCTTGCCGAATTAGTGCTACCGTTCTTCAATCAACATCTCAACTTACAATTGACTATTCCTTATTCATCTGCTGCGCTATGGCTTTCCCTTGTCGGGTTGGTTTTATTTGCTGCGCTGCTCGCAGGATTCTACCCAGCCTTCTATCTATCATCCTTTAAGCCAGCTTCTGTTTTGAAAAGTAGTGTGCCTACGCGAATGGGCGGAGCAGATGTGCGAAAAGTATTAGTGGTTTTTCAATTTGCTATTTCCATTACCCTCATCATTTGCTCTACCATTGCCTATTATCAAATCAACTATTTACGAAATGCTCAATTAGGTTTCGACAAAGAACATGTTCTGATGATCGATCAACTAGGTGCTTACGGAACCTATGACGTGATGCGCGACAAATTAGAACAATCGGCCAGCGTAAAACTTGTTGCAGGCACAAATGCAAGACCCGGTGTAGATCAAGGGTGGGGACCCTTTGCCTTTGAAACAACGGGCATCACCGCAGCCGATAATCAAACCATTGGCCAACAATTAGTCAGTTATGATTTTTTTGATCTGCTAGGTTTAGAAATAGTAGCTGGAAGAAAATTTGATAAAAAATCAAATGCAGATGTAGGGCGTATGTATATGATGCGCGACCGATTTCCCGCCTATGAAGGCCGTAATTATATTATTAATGAAGCGGCAGCCAAACTCATCGGTAAGACACCCGAAGAAGCTTTGGGAATGCCGATGCGGATTTTTACGGAAGAAAATGGTTTGCTCTTCTCTGACTTTAAAGGAAACATTGTGGGCGTAGTAAAAGACTATCACGCCACTTCTCTCCGCGATGAGATTAAGCCCACTGCTTACTTATTAGGCAACGCTAATTATTATGGAGCTATCATGGTCAAGCTTCCAAGTGGCAATGTTACCAACCATATTGCTTCCATCGAAAAAATTTGGAAAGAAGTGAATCCAACTATTCCGCTACAGTATAGTTTTCTTGATGAAGATATCGACAAACAATACCAAGCAGAAGAAAAACTAGGAATTATTATCGCCACATTTTCAGGAATGGTTTTGTTTGTTGCTTGTTTAGGTTTGTTTGGGCTCTCTGCCTACACGGCCGAACTTAAAACCAAAGAGATCGGTATACGGAAAGTATTAGGCGCATCCACCGCCAACATTGTGAGCATGTTATCAAAAGAATTTTTGATTCTGTTACTGATTGCCTTGGCAATTGCTATTCCGGTAGGTTGGTACAGTGCGAAAGTTTGGTTGAATGAGTTTGCTTATCGTGTTGCTATCTCGGTATGGTTTTTTGTTGGAGCTGGGTTGCTTTGCATTGTCATTGCATTGCTAACTATTAGTTGGCAATCGATTAAAGCTGCCATAGCAAATCCTGTGGATAGTTTGAAGAGCGAATAACAAAGGCAAATTGACAAATAGGCAATTGACAAAGCGTTAGACTACAATCAAATCTAAAATCACACATCAAAAAATCTAAAATCTATTATGCTACACAACCTAAAAATCATCTTCCGTCATCTTAGTCGGCAAAAGTTAAATACTTCGTTGCACATCATTGGCCTTACACTTGGCGTGAGTGTTTGTTTGGTAATTGCGTTGTTCATCCGCTATGAATTAAGTTTTGATGCATATCATGAAAAAGCGGATCGCACCTATCGGATCATCTCCAAGCGGACACAGAATGGCAAACCCGATTACCACTTCTCTACTCCATTTCCATTGGCAAATGCCATTCGCACTGAAGTCACGGGGCTTGAGCATGTAAGCTTTGCTCATCCAGTTTACACCAAAATTGTGGAGGTTAATCCACAAAAGAAATTTATTGATGAGCGCATAATGGCAGTTGAGCCTGAGTTTCTTGAAATTTTCAAAGTAGAAACTATCAAAGGTGACTTGTACAAAACACTTCGCACACCATATCAAGCCGCACTTACTGAGTCCACCGCCAAAAAGCTTTTTGGCAATGAAGACCCCATCGGAAAAACGTTTAGTTTCACCGTTGGAGATAAATTTGAATTTACTGTTGGGGCACTCATCAAAGACTTCCCGTCAAACACACACCTGCCAGCCTCCATGCTAGTGTCGTACTCTTATTCAGAAAAGTTCTTACAGCCTAACTTAGATGGATGGACGTATGTTTCAGGAACAGAGACTTTGATAGTAGTTCCTGAAAATGCTGATATGAAGATTATAGTAGCTCAGATCAAAGCTATTGGTGACAAGCATATCAACGCAAAAGAAAATTTACCTGGTTTTAAAAGCGAACTTGAAATTCAACCGTTGAGCGAAGTTCATTTCAACAGTTCGTTTGCAGGGGGAGGGGGCTGGGTACAAGCTGTGTCAACCAGTTGGTTATGGTTCTTTGGCATCATCGGCATAGCAGTATTAATACTTGCGTGCATTAACTTTATCAACTTATCTACTGCGCAAGCTTTAACACGAGCAAAAGAAGTGGGCGTGCGCAAATCTGTTGGAGCAGGAAGGTTCAATCTGATTGCACATTTTTTATCAGAAGCATGGATACTTACGTTTATATCAGGGATTTTTGCTGTTGCCTCTGCTCAATTGGTGATGCCCGCTATCAATATCTTATTGGATAAAAATATCCCTTTCGATCTTATCCAATCGCCCCTGCTCCTCCTTTTTATTTTAGCTGCGGCCATCTTCATTGGATTAACGGCAGGAATTTATCCTGCTTGGGTAATTTCAAAATTCAATCCATCGCTTACGCTAAAAGCTGGATCAACTTCATCGGGCGATCACGGCTCAGCTTGGTTGCGCAAAGGATTAGTAGTTGCACAATTTAGTATATCGATTGGCTTATTGATGGTCGTGCTTTTGATTGCGCAACAAGTTAATTTCTTGCGAAGCAAGAATCTCGGTTTTAATAAAGACAATATTATCAATGTTGAAATACAGTCTCGTACTAACAAACATAATCTATTTAGAAACGAACTCGAAAAAATAAATCAAATCAAGGATGTTTCGTTTGCTACCGCTACTCCCAGCAGTGAAGGCCACTGGGGCACCATCATGAATCGCACTGGCAGACAAGACCCTGCCAGAAAAGAAGTCACTCTTATTTTTGGTGATGATCGCTTCTGTAAAATGTACGGATTTCAATTGCTCACAGGTAGATTTCTTGAAGCATCTGACACAAATTATATTGCTAAGTCAGTAGCTGAGAAAGATCAAATTATGAAGGCCGTAGTCAATGAACAATTAATTAAAGAGTTAGAGTTTAAATCAAATGAAGAAGCGATTGGCCAACGGATTTGGGTTGGATGGAACAGTGGCAACTTAGAAATAGTGGGTGTAGTTCGTGACTTCAACACAGGTTCATTGCATCAAGCCATCAAATCAGCACTGATCACCTCAAATCCAAGAGACTACGGGCAGGCTGGAATAAAAATAGAAGCGAATAGTAATGTGCCTGAAACCTTAGCCGCCATCGAGGCTGCCTGGAAATCAATTTATCCAGAAGGAATTTTCTCATACAAATTTTTAGATGAACAGATTGATAGTTTTTACAAAGCGGAAGAAAGACTTTTCAATCTCTTCAAAATCTTTGCAGGACTTGCTATGTTCATTTCTTGTTTAGGATTATGGGGGCTCGCCACGTTTGCTGCTCAATCAAGAACAAAAGAAATTGGCATTCGCAAAGTATTGGGCGCATCGGTCAATAAAATAGTTGTGCTTCTTTCAAAAGATTTTCTCTTGCTTATATTGGTTGCGATGGTCATTGCAACTCCTCTTGCTTGGTATGGTATAAATCAATGGTTACAAAACTATGCGTTCCGAACAGAAATTACTTGGTGGGTTTTTGGGTTCTCGGGAGTCATGGCGATATTAATAGCAATCATCACGGTGAGTTTTCAAGCTATTAAAGCAGCAATCAGTAATCCGGTGGAGAGCTTGAGGAGTGAGTGAGTTTGGATAATCGACAGTTGACAAATAATACAATTGAAAAAGTGTGTGGTACTAGAAACTGTAACAGGCAAATCTAAAATCACACATCATAAAATCTAAAATCGAATTATGCTACGCAATAACTTAATCACTGCATGGCGAAATCTCATTCGCAATAAATCATTATCTACTATTAATATTCTTGGACTATCGATTGGGATTACTTGCTCACTGGTAATTGCTATTTTCATTCGATATGAATTAAGTTTTGACCAATACAATCAAAAGGCAGATCGAATTTACAAAGTTGTTCAAGAAACAAAGTTTGCAGAAGAGATTCAATACTGGAACACCACTGCGTATCCTTTAGCCGAAGCTATCCGAAATGATTTCGCAGGACTTCCTCTTGTCACGCAAGCATCTGGGCCAGTGCCAAGACTATTTCGAGTGGAGGATCAGACGGGAAACGTATCGCGGTTTGAAGAACAGTATGTGTTATTTGTCGATCCATACTATACAAAAGTATTCGATTTCAAATGGGTGGAAGGCAACCCAGCTACTGCACTAGCCAAACCAAGTTCAGTAATTCTAACAAGAAGTTTGGTCAAAAAATATTTCAATCAAGAAAAGAGTTCAGTACTTGGAAAGCATCTGATGTTGAATAATAAAGACGAGCTTACAGTAACGGGTGTGGTAGAAGATGCGCCAGCCAATACTTCTTTGAAATATACCATGCTAATCCCGTACGAATTTTTTCGCGTCAATAACCCTTACTTCGCAAGCAACTGGTCAGGAAATTATCAAGGCTCCACCTTCATTGTTTTGAAAGAGGGGCAATCAGCAACTGAACTTGAAAAGCAATTTGCAGCTTGGAAGAAAAAATACTTGAAGCCTGAAGACGACAATCGTATCACCTATCGCCTTCAACCATTAAAGACAATCCATAATGATGAAAAATTTGGCAACAGCCCTCAAAGCTATGTCATGCCGCAGAAGATAATCTACGCTGCCATGGGCATAGCTATTTTTATACTTGTTATTGCTTGCGCCAATTTTATAAATCTTGCCACGGCACAAGCCGCCAATCGAGCGAAAGAGGTGGGCATCAGAAAAATAATGGGAAGTTCTAAGATGGGATTGATTGCACAGTTTTTAAATGAAAATATTCTTTTGGTCAGTTTTACTTTAGTTGTCTCCATTGCCTTTACACAATTCGCAATCAACGTAATTAACGAAACGCTATCGATCATTAATCTCCATTTGATTCTTGATTGGAGTGCCGTAACAATAGTATCACTTATTGGATGCTTAGTTGTTATTCTAGCCTGCATTTATCCAGCATTGGTGATGGCATCCTATCGCCCGATAGAGTCGTTAAAAAATAAATTTACTTCTCAAGGGACAGGAGGACTCTCATTAAGAAGGTCGCTGATTATTTTTCAATTCGCCATTGTACAACTTTTTATCATTGGCACGTTGGTAGTGGCATTTCAAATGGACTACTTCAAAAATAAAGATTTGGGTTTTAACAACGAAGAACCTATCGTCATCACCAATCTAAATGGATTAGACAAGAATGAAACATTCAAACAAAAATTACTAAGTCATATGGCCATCAAAGAAGTTTGCTTTTCTTCTAGTAGTCCAGTATCTGATTACAATCAACATTACGGAACAAGCTTTAGATTAGCTAGTCAATCAGAAACAGAAGGCAAGGAGGCGGAGATGAAAGGCATCGATACGAATTTTATTTCCTTCTATGGGCTTACTCTTTTAGCAGGAAGGAATTTTACTTCAGTAGACGAGAATTTCAAAGAATTTATCGTAAACGAAAAAGTAATAAAGGCTATGGGCTGGACTCCCGAAGAGGCTATCGGGCGGCAATTGACTATCAATGAAGGTACGGCTACGATTATTGGTGTAGTAAGAGATTTTCATAACAACTCCCTTCAAGATGAGATCACCCCTTGCATCTTAATAAACTGGAAATACTTCCTTGAACGAGCACACATCAAAATACAACCGCAGAAAAGTTTCGCAAGTACTCTTCCGTTAATTGAAAATACTTGGAAAGAAATATACCCAGAAGGGATTTACAATTTTACTTTCTTGAATGATGCATTAGCTAAGAATTATGCAATCGAACAGTTAGTTTATAATGGATTTACAATTTTTGCTGCACTGGCTATTGTAATTGGATGTCTTGGCCTTTATGGATTAATCTCGTTCATCACCATTCGCAGAACAAAAGAAGTGGGCATTCGCAAGGTGCTAGGTGCTTCGTTGGCTAGCATCCTACAATTGTTTAGCAAAGAGTTCATCGCGTTGGTTACTATTGCATTCGCTATCGCTGCCCCATTGTCTTATTATTTCATGAATGGATGGCTTCAAGGATTTGCTTATCACATAGAACTTTCTTGGTGGATATTTCTACTAGGTGCTTTTTCTACTGTTGTCCTCGCACTTTGCACAATAAGTTTTCAGACAATCAAAGCAGCAATCAGTAACCCAGTTGATAGTTTAAGAAGTGAATAACCCATAAATCTAAATGTTATGATAAAACACTATTTAACCCTTGCTTTCCGCAATTTGTGGAGAAAAAAATTCCTCAGCGCCATCAATATTTTTGGCTTGGCCGTGGGCATTAGTGCATGTTTGGTCATTTACTTGATTGTAAACTTTGAATTGAGTTTCAACAAAGGCATTGCCGACTATCAAAGAATCTACCGAATGCATTCTTCTTTTGGAGGAACTTTTGTTGGATTGAATCGTGGCATACCCACCGCAGTGCCGCCTTATGTAAAAGAGAATTTTAAAGGAATAGAGAACGCTACGCATTTTCATACATACTCTGGAAAGGTACTCATCCCAGCAAATGGTAGCAATACGGATTTAGGTGAGCAAGAAAAGTTAGCGCTGGTTGCACCCAATTTTTTTGAAGTGTTTAAACCGTATCAATGGCTGGCTGGGTCACCGAAGGAATCGCTAAGTAAGCCATTTCAAGTAGTGCTTACATCTGACAAAGCAAAAAAATATTTCGGTGACTTATCGATTGATAAAATAATTGGTCGTGAAATTATTTATAATGATTCGTTGCATGTCAATATTTCTGGAATCGTTGCACCACTTACTTTCAATACCGATTTGGAGATGACGGACTTCATTAGCTTTGAAACAATTAAAGCAAGTTGGTTAAAAGAAAATTATTCGGCAGATGACTGGGCAAGCACCAACAGCAGTAGTCAATTTTTTGTGAAAGCCAATGAAGGTACTACGGCTCAAGAAATCACTGCTCAATTCCCAGCCATGTCTAAAATCTATAAAGAAAAGAGCAGTTGGGATGCAGAGAACAAGTTTGCCTTGCAGCCGCTTTCTAAATTACATTATGATGCTAAAACTGAAATCTTTGATTTCAGTCGGTCACCAGCCCACATGCCAACATTGATTACGCTATCTATTGTTGCGGTGCTCTTGTTGGTGATCGGTGCGATTAATTTTATCAACCTCGAAACAGCTCAAGCAGTGCGCAGAGCAAAAGAAGTTGGCGTGAGAAAAGTTATGGGCAGTGATCGAAGGAAATTAGTGTTGCAATTCATTTTTGAAAGTACCCTGATAACATTTTTAGGGATACTGCTTGCCATTCCGTTGGCCGAAGCTGGTTTACTTTACTTTAAAGAATTCGTTCCAGAAGGAGTCAATCTCAACCTATTGAAGATGCTACCATTCTTAGGGTTAATACTATTTTTTGTAGGGATACTAGCTGGTGCTTATCCGGCATTTGTACTATCATCCTTCAAGCCTGCTCTGGCATTAAAGAATTTAGCGTACGCGAATAGCTCTCAGAGTAGGTCAGCCTTTTTAAGAAAAACGTTGATTATAACTCAATTTACTTTTGCACAAGTTTTAATCATCGGCACTATTGTAGTAGGCTGGCAAATTAAATACATGCTCAATAAAGACTTGGGCTTCAAGAAAGATGAAGTAATTTATTTCAATTCACCTTGGTGGGATAAACCTGAGAAAGCAGCGTTGCTTAAAAATGAAATTGAGCGAATGACCAGTGTGAAAGAGCTATCGATGAGCGGTTCACCTCCATCTGCAAACGGTTGGAGTTCTTCCTCTTTAAAATACAAAAACTCAAAGGGTGAAACGAATGTCAATGCTTTCCGAAAATTTGGTGATCCAAACTATATTGGTTTTTATAACATTGAATTAATAACCGGGCGTAATGTATATGAAAGTGATACGGTAAAAGAGTTGGTTATTAATGAAACGTTGGTAAAAAAACTTGGCTTTGATTCTCCTAGCAAAGCATTGGGAGAAATAGTTCAGTATGGAGATGCAAAGATTCCAATCGTGGGAGTGATAAAAGATTTTCATATTCAATCGATGCACAAAGCCATCGAACCTGTAATGATGGGCTGCGAAAATAATAACTTCAACTGTTTCAATATCCGATTGAACACATCGGGGAAAAGTGGTGATGAAGTAAAGGCTACTATTACCAAACTTGAAAATACGTGGAAGA
>JAYWHU010000102.1:0-37456 GCA_043777495.1 Cyclobacteriaceae bacterium
GCAAAAAAACCGAAATATCTGATACTTCGGCATTTTTTTTATTCTGTTGGGTCTTATAGCCAAACTCCAGCCACGGGTTAAAACCCGTGGCTACTAACAGTGAACCCCGCTGAGGTTCGTTGGGATCATCTGGCCTAAAATGTAATCCTATTTCGCTAATTTGCGTTCATGCCAAACCTCTACATTATAGCGGGTTGTAACGGAGCGGGAAAGACCACTACTTCTTTTACAGTATTACCAGAGATACTTCATTGCAAGGAGTTTGTGAACGCAGATGAAATCGCCCGAGGTCTTTCTCCCTTTCAACCAGAAACCGTTTCCTTTCAAGCTGGACGGATTATGTTGAACCGCATCAAAGAATTGTTGAAAGGGAAAAATGATTTTGGTTTTGAAACAACCCTTTCTACAAAAAGTTATGTTGGCTTAATCAAAGAGGCAAAAAAATTGGGTTATAAAATTGTGTTGATTTATTTTTGGCTGGAATCTGTGGAACTTGCCAAGGCACGTGTAAAGGCTAGAGTTGAAAAAGGAGGACATGATATTCCTATCATTGTGATTGAGCGCAGATACAAAAGAGGGTTAGATAATTTTTTTGCGCTTTACAAAAACCAAGTAGATAGTTGGATGGTTTATGATAACTCTCATGAGATTCCTTTGATCATTGCAAAGGGGAAAGCTGCATTGGTTAATCATATTTATAATGATGATCTTTGGAAAAAATTAATTAGATGAGAACCGAAGAATTTGATCAATTGACAGATAAAATCACAGAAGGTGTCAAACTCGCCATTCATCGTCTTGTGGAGAAAACCAAAAAAGAAGATGGCGAACTGGTAATTGCAAGAGACGGGAAAGTGGTGCGCGTAAAAGCACGTGATTTAAAAACTAAATAGAAACTCTTTCTCCTAAGAGATAACATTCTTAATTCGCCACCTCAATCTTCACCTTTACCTTCTTTAATTTTTCATTTTTGATATTCGTTAACAGATTATCTACCAGCGAACGTTTTACAGAAACATAAGAGGAAAAATCTAAAGATGTTATCAAACCGATGTCATCACTTTGCAACCCGCCTTTTTTGGTGAGCAGCCCCACAATATCGCCTTTGCTGATTTTATCTTTTTTGCCTGCGCTGATGTAAAGGCAAGCGAAGAGCGGGGGTGGAGGCAATTTTAGTTTAGCACTTACTTTTATTTCTTCAATCGATTTGTCGATGTATTCGGGAAGCGCTTCATCAATGGCTAAGACCAGATACGCTTTTCCGTCAGCGTGCATACGTGCCGTGCGTCCATTGCGGTGGGTGAACGCTTCTTGCTGTGGCGGCAATTGATAATGCACCACGTGCCTGATCTCTGGAATATCCAATCCGCGCGAAGCAAGATCAGTTGCAATAAGCGTGTTGTGTGCACCGCCTCGGAATTTGATCATATTTTTTTCGCGGTCGATCTGCTCCATCGCTCCGTGTAAAATGCCATGTTCAAATTTATTTTGCGTGAGCAATCCGCTGATACGCTCTACGGCATCGCGATGATTGCAGAACACGAGACACACTTCTTGATTGAAGCCTGCCACCAATCGCATGAGCGTTTCTACTTTGTCGGTGCTATTGGTGCGCACCAACTTCAATTTCAATTTTGATTCAGCTTCGTCTTTTAAGTAGTTGAGTGTTTCAGGATTTGTAAACGGTAAAAAATCAGGCCACACATCCAAGCGCGTAGCCGAAGTGAGAAGATGTTGTTGCTTTCCGCCCAAGGCGGCAAAGATGGTGGCCAGCTCTTTGTGAAAACCCATCTGCAAGGATTTGTCAAATTCATCCAACACCACCAACTTGATAGTGCGCGCGTCAAATGATTTTCTAAGGATATGATCGGCCAATCTGCCCGGTGTGCCGATGATCACCGCGGGTGCTTCGCTCAAACTATTTTGTTCGATCTTCACCGAATGCCCTCCGTAGCAGCAACTCACTTTATAAGAAGTCTTCATCGACCGAAACACTTGCTCGATCTGCAATGACAATTCGCGCGAAGGCGCAACGATCAACGCTTGCACACCCGTAGCATCAGCGCGAAGCTTGTTCACAAGCGGAAGTAAGAACGCGAGGGTTTTACCAGAACCTGTTGGCGCCAACAGCATCAGGTTATTGGTAGTTGTTGCTTTTTCAATGACAGCGGTTTGCATTTCATTGAGTTCGGCAATGCTCAAGTTTTTCAAAAACTCTGCGTGGAGCGCGTTTATATTTTTTTGCATGGCGCAAAGGTAGCTTTATAACTGATGGTAACGCAGTAAGTGTAAGTCTCTCTGATGAGCTGGGTTGACAGCTTTTTTTTCACGCAAAGGCGCAATGACGCAAGGCAGCCTCCATTTTCTTTGCGTGATTGCGCCTTTGCGCGATCTCATTTTTGAATTTTATCAACAGCATGCTATAAAAAAGACATTTAGCAATCTGTCATGCGTCCATAGTTTTGCACAACACAATTTATAATTAAAACCTTAACTTCGTAAGTCAAATCTTAAAACCTCACAGGTTTCTTTTATGGATTCTCTCAACTCATAAAGTAGCTTTTGCTTTCCTTCCTTCGATTTTGTTTTCGTGTTGATTTTAGAGCGTTTAAGAACGCCTCAAGATCTTTTATAACAGAGCGGTCATCTAGCCCCAATACCTCTTCAATCAATTGTATTTTCTTGCTATCGGAATACATGAGGGAATAACTAATTATGCCATCTTGCATTACGCAACTTTGCGTAATGCAAGATAACGTATTAGCTTTGTTTTAAACCAACAATATAAATACTGAGCAAGCTGCGCGCTTCTTCTAAAGTATTGTGTGGAAAGCGTTGCTCAGGCCTATTGACAAAATCTAGCAGATGCCCAGTGAAGAGGAGGGCAAATTCATTGGAGGGCTTAGCTACGTCTGTCAAGTGAGTGGATAATGTTCAAAGATAAAAAATTTATGAGAGGGTGTTTGCTCCTGATTCACAAAATAAGCACGAAAAACTAGTAGGCTAAAGCCACGACAAATGGACCTTGCAAAAGTTTTACTTATAGCTAAAACTTGTGTCGAAAGAGTAATTCTTTTACGTATAACTAAAACTTTATATTCAACAAAAATGGCTACTCTTTTGAGTAGCCATTTTGTTTTACTTGCTAGGCGTCTGACACTTCAAAAGTGTCTTGACGCCTTCTCTTCAATTATTGATCACCATCTCTTTCGGCTCGGTAATCAGCGCAGGCATATTCTTATCTTTGAATAGCTTGTTGTAGTTACTGATGTCCGTGTTGATAATAATTTGCATCTGTTGTTTGTGCTTGCCCCAATCAGCATTTACATCACGGGCGCGGTCTTGCACACCTTTGGTCAAGCGAGGATCGTGTGTGTCGGCCACACCACGCAATTGCAAAAATTCTGAATTGAGTTTGTTAGGGAAGTTGATCACATCCTGAAAATTTTTGCTACGCGGTTCTATCAAGTTGCCTTCCCACTTTTCTATTTTCTTAATCAATTCTTTGCCACTGTTCACAATATCCTTTGCATCGGCATTGTCTTTCAACGATTCGTTATAGGTTTCAATTTGCTTTTTCACTTGACGCATTTTGTTTACCGATTTGTGAACGTCTTCAAAACCTTGCTCTGTCTGATGCAAAAATTCTTGTTGAGCAGCCCAGTCTGTAGCCGTGGCGATAACTTTTGGATCTGAAATAATTTCCAAATCCGTTTCTGAAGTTTGACCTTTGTGCGTGATGCGCGCCTTGTATTTTCCTGGAGCAACACGATGGCCACTGTAATCGCCATACACAAACACACCTTGCACACCACTTAGTGCTTCGGTTTTAAAATCCCATGCGAAACGATTGACCCCCGCTTCTGCCGGAATCACTTCTTTGGCAGGTGGACCACCTGGATAAGGTTTGAAGCTTTCGTCTTTTTTATTCGTATACGAACGAATAATTTTTCCGCCTGCATCTAAAATTTGTAACGACACTTTTATGGTGTCTGCTTTTTCTTTGAGATAGTATTCAAGTGTAACGCCATTTGCAGGATTTTTACCCATGCCGGGAATATCTCCAAAATATTCGGGGATAGTTACGGATGATAAACGATACGTTGTTTTGGGTGTATAGATTTTCAATGCGGCATCAAAGTTTCCTTTTGATTGTTGAATGGCGCCTAAGTCATCCAAAATCCAAAACGAACGACCCGCAGTGGAGGCAACTAAATCATTATCGCGAATAGTCAAATCAGTTACAGGTACGACAGGCAAGTTCAATTGAAATTTGCTGAAGGATGCACCTCCGTTATAAGAAATATAAAATCCTCTTTCCGCGCCAGCGTACAATAGGCCTTTCACTTTTTTATCTTCACGGATTACTTTTACAAAATCATCTGCTTCAATTCCATTTCCAATTTTTGTCCACGACTTTCCGTAGTCGGTGGATTTATAAGTCATATTGCTATAGTCATTAAACTTGTAGCGTGAGGCAGAAATATATACCGTGCCTTTATCTTGTGGGGATACTTCAATGGAATGAATCATCCCCTCTGGTAATCCTGCAGGAGTAACATTGCTCCAATTTTTTCCGCTATCTTTTGTGAGATGAACCAGTCCGCAATCGCTGCCCGTATAAATCACTCCTGCTTCATGTGGTGATTCGATCACATAATAAATAGTATTGTAGTTTTCACCTCCAGCACCCTCATTCGTAATAGGCCCTCCACTGAAATCTTGTTTGATGGTATCGTTGCGCGTAAGGTCAGGACTCACTACATCCCAACTCAATCCACCATTAGTGGTTTTGAATAATACATTGCCCGCATGGTACATGGTTTTAGCATCGTGCGGAGAGTTAATGAGAGGCGCGTTCCAATTAAAACGGTATTTCATTTTCTTGGGCGCGAAGGCAAGGTTTGTTGCAGGATATTCTTGCAAATCTTTTGTTTCGCCCGTGCGAATGTCAAGTACATCGATGATCCCTTGATAACAA
This sequence comes from Cyclobacteriaceae bacterium, assembly GCA_043777495.1. Classification (GTDB taxonomy): domain Bacteria; phylum Bacteroidota; class Bacteroidia; order Cytophagales; family Cyclobacteriaceae; genus ELB16-189. Next base: position 4,982 of record JAYWHU010000102.1, read on the forward strand.
CCGCCATAGATAAGTTCTGGATTGTTGGGATCATTGAAAGCCACCCACGCACTTTCGCAACCAGGCCCAACAATCCAATTTTTGTCGGTGATACCAAAACTTCCATTGCGGCTTGGCGTAGCTACCGAAGTATTGTCTTGCTGGCCACCATACACCCAATAGGGAAACCGATTGTCGGCAATCACGCGATAGAATTGTGCGGTAGCTTGGTTGTTGAGAGGCGAAAAAGTACGCCCTTGATTATAGCTGATTTCGCCACCGCCATCATCGGCCAATGCAAAATTTTGATTGTTCTTAGGGTTGATCCACAAGTCATGAGTGTCACCATGACCTACACGAATGTTGGCAAAAGTTTTTCCACCATCAATGGAGCGCAGCATGGGCGCGTTGAGAACGTAAACGATATCAGCGTTTACGGGATCAGCAAATACTTCCATGTAATACCACGAGCGAGCAGTGATAGTTTGGTCGCTCGAAAGCATGGTCCATTTTTTTCCTCCATCATCAGAGCGATATAATCCTGCTTTTGATTTCTCAGCTTCCACAATGGCATAGACACGATTTGGATTAGCGCGCGAGACACTTATTCCCATCTTACCAACTTCTTTCGGTAAGCCTTCGATAATTTTATTCCATGTCTCACCTGCATCCGTTGATTTCCATAATGCACAGCCAGCACCACCGCTCTCTACTTTCCATGGGTAACGTCTATGTTGCCAAGTGGCAGCATATAAAATACGTGGGTTGGTCATATCCATGCTCAATGAAGAGGCGCCTGTGTTGTCATCAACGAATAAAGTTTTCTTCCAAGTTGTTCCACCATCAATGGATTTAAAAATTCCACGATCAGGATTGGGACCATGCACATTACCTTGCGCTGCTACATACACAATGTCAGCGTTGTTGGGATGAACAATCACATCAGAAATGTGACGTGTTTTTTCCAGCCCAACATTTTTCCATGTCTTGCCGCCATCGGTAGATTTATACAAGCCATCGCCAAAGGAAGTCATCACCCCGCGCACGGCATGTTCACCGGTGCCTACATAAATTACATTGGGATCTGTTTCGCACACCGCGATATCTCCAATAGAGCCGACTTTAAAAAAACCATCAGAAATGTTTTTCCATGTAGTGCCACCATCGTCAGTCTTGGCCACGCCTCCACCCGTATAGCCCACATAATAGATGCTTGGATTTTGCGGATCACCTGCAATGGTATTGGCGCGCCCTCCCCGGAAAGGGCCAATGTTGCGCCACTTGATGCCTTTGTATAAATCTGCTTTCAAGGATGATGAAGCAGATGTTTCAATTTTTGATTTTGCTTTTTGTGCGATGACTGAAAAAGAAATCAGCAGTACGCATAGTAAGAGAGTAAGGGTTTTTCTCATAGTAGGTTCGGGTTAAGAAACCTAGTTAGGAAAAAATTATGAGAAAACCTTTTGAATTGATAGGAAAGAAAGACTGCGGTGATGTACGGAAAAAAGTCCGTTTAAGAATTTTTTGCCAATGAATTATCTCCACCCAACAAAATATCTTTGGCGATGGCTTTTAATAAATCTCTCATCTCTAAATAATTGGGTTCGTTGATCCAGTTGACAATAGAAAGTTTTTCAACAGAAAAATTATCCAGCATTTTAAAAATTTCCAGCTCGTTTATCCACGAATCCTTTTGCCCTGCCTCTCGAACAATTTCCAACCAGTTAAACTCAAACTTTCGGCTTAAGAAAATAATGTCAGCAATATCTTTGGGTGCTTCACGAGAAAGTGCCGTTATTTTGTTTGACAGGATGTTCCTCCAATGATCTGTTCTTGGGAAAAGGTTTGTTGGAATAGGTTGGCCGTAACGGAAGCCCACATCATTTACAAATTCAACTTTTAAGTCGAGTTGATTTAGCCGTACCATCAACTGAACATAACTCTCACTCTCCACACGAACATCGAGAGTGAATGTCTTTTTTAATTCTTCAATAGCAGATTGGGTTTCTTTTTGAAAGTTAGCAGATCGATTAAAGAAAAAATCAAGATCATCGGAAAATCGATGATTCAAATAATGTCTGCCCAATGCGGTACCTCCCGTCAGGTAAAAAGTACTCTCCAACTGGCTCAACGAATTTAGAACCTTATCTTGTAATGGATAAAGGTTATCCAAATAGTGCTTTACTTGCATACATATAGGTGTCTCGCAGTGGCCGCGGAAATACCGCTCTTATTACTTCCACAGACAATGCTTCTTTCAATTCCTTTTCTGTTAAGATGGCCCTCAGCGTGTACCAACGAACGCCTTGCAGAAGTTTAAGGTAAATATGTTTTTTGTCAGAGAGGTTATCACTAGCCAATAACCTTTCTTGTTCCTCTATTGAGTAATTATAATCCCAATTGATTCTTTTTAAAACTTCTTCGCGCGTTTCCATTGGTACAAATATAAGTATCTGTTATTTAATGATAGTCAGGATTTTTAAACGCAGAGGACGCAAAGTTCGAAGATAAGCGCTGGGATTGATGCGGTTCAACGGTTTTTCAATTCCTTCATCGCCTTCGAGAAAGCTACTTTGATAGAATGCCCACTTTGATGATGCTGATTTTTCACCACCCACTTTCCATTTACAATCGTTCCAAGGTTTCTGCTGGAATCCGAAGTGTAAACAATAGTAGCCAATCTGTTTTTCTCGGAAGTATCACCAAGCAAATGAGAAGTGGCACTGACCACCAAAGCATCAAACGGTTGACCAATTTCAAAATGATCAGCAGTTTTTCTACCCATTGCCAATCGGCCTTGAGTTACGGATTCATTGATCATTGCTTGTGCGGCATCGCCTTCAAAAGTATTGCGCTTGGTGGTGACCAATCGCTGGCGATAGTCGATCATGCGAAATTCTTCCAATGGGTTTAATCCGATATGACTATCTGTACCAATGCTCCAATGCCCTCCTAGTTTCACAAATTCTTTCATACGAAAAATGCCATCGCCCAAGTTGCCTTCTGTGGATGGACATAAAACCACATTGGCTTTTGATTTTGCCAACCGAGTAAGCTCATCATCATTTAAGTGAGTGGAGTGAACGAAATGAAAACGTTCGTTCACCTCTAAATTATCCAACAGCCATTGCATCGGTCGTTTGCCACAATGCGCAAGACAATCTTCTACTTCCTTTTTTTGCTCTGATACATGGAGATGAAAGGGTAATTCTTTTGGGCCATGCTGAAATGTTTTTATTACATCAGATAAATCTACTGCGCGAAGCGAATGAACACTGAAACCGAGCGATGCATGTGATTGATTTTTTATGACATCTTGAGATGCTTCTAATAATCTAAAATAATCATCAATTGTCTTTGAAATAAACCTGCGCTGGCGCGGTTGCGGATCAATGCCAAAATTTCCTTTTTTATAAAAAACAGGAACGAGTGTGATTTTTATTCCCGCTGTTTTTGCAGCACTCACCATGCGCTCTCCCATTTCGGCAAGATGTGCGTAGAGCTTTCCATTTTTGTCGTGATGGAGGTAATGAAATTCTGCTAGGTGCGTGTATCCGTGCCTCGCCATTTCTGCATAGAGCATCGCAGCAATTGCTTCCACTTGATCTGGATCAACAGACAACGCACACTTGTACATTTCTTCGCGCCACGTCCAGAAGTCGTCATCCATTCCTGTTGGGTGGTTTTCTGCAAGCCCCGTCATCGCATACTGAAAAGCATGTGAGTGTGCATTTTGAAAACCGGGCAACGCAAAACCTTGAATGGCTTCTATGGCGATTGCCTCGTTGGGCGCAACTGAATCAAGGTATTGGATTATTCCGCCACCGTCAACACCAATATAAGCGGTCGTTAGCCAATTGGTTTTTTGAAGGAGTGCGTTGAATCTAAAATAGTGCAATGGAAGAGTAGTTATAATAAGTGATCACGCAATTTGATAAATGTCTGCGCTAAAACCAATCTCATCTTCTTGGCTCTATCAAAATGATAATTAGCTTCATCGTCATCCATGTAATTGACCTTGGTCATTTCCAATTGCAAAGCGTGTTGGTTTTCTTGCGGTTTGCCAAAGTGACGAGTAATATAACCACCTTTGAAGGGATGATTATGGCTCCATTCAAGGCTTGATGCTTTTAAACTATCTAATGTAGACTGAATTAAGTCTTTAGAAGCAGAAGCCCCATCAGCATCGCCTAAAATCAAATTAGGAAATTTTTCTAAGCGGATGGTTGGCACAAACTGTTTGATGGAGTGGCAATCCCACAGCAACACTTTTCCGAATTTATTTTTTAACCGTGTTAGCTCCTGTTCAATTTTTGCATGGTACGGCAAATAGTATTGTTGCACTCGCCTTTCAATTTCGGTTTGACTGATTTCATTCCGTTCATCTTTGTACAATGCATCTCCCAAGAAAGTAGTAGTGGGGCAAAGCTCGGTGATGATCCGCCCATCGGTGTAAAGCGGTTTGCTTTGCGGGTCGCGATTGAGGTCAATAACCCACCGACTATAGTGCGCGGTGATCATGGTGATGCCTAGCGCAGGCACAAAGTCATAAAGTCTATCAACGAACCAATCGGTGTCGTCAGGAGCGTTGATGAGTTCTGGTTTATATTGATCTTTTAATTCATCAGGAAAAGCTGTGCCGCAATGGGGAATGCTGATGAGGATGGGGATTTCTTTTGCAGTAGCTTGTATGATATTGTAGATAGAACTCATGTCTACTTGTTCGATGTACTTTTTTTATAAAGATCTTCGGCAGCCTTGGCTTGCTCCAAAGCATACTCTTTAGCCTTTCTAGCTTCTTCCAAGGAGAGTACTAGTTGTTGATTCTGTTCTTCTGATCTCTTTCTGCATTCTTCTAATTGAATCTTTGATTGTGCCGCTAATTCTCGATTCTTTTTTTCCTGATTCATGCCATAGAAAAAAAAGCCACAGGCTATTATTAAGGCAATCCCCAATACAATACTTTGAGTTCTTACCATTTTGACTTTCTTATCATCCATATAAGTATGACTTATTTTTCCTTTGGCTTTGAGTCATAAATTTATTTTAGCTCTATGACGTTCTGAAACAGATAAAAATTTCACATCACTAATTTTTTGCGTGGGCTTTAACCTTTGTAGAGAAAATAATTCCACAAACCACGCCAACCTTATTTATTTTGACTCTCTACAATAAGGTAATAAGGTTGGGGTTTACAGTACAGATAATTTCTACTAAGGTTAAATACTTTCGATAGCCGCAGAATTTTATCTATTACGACCTTATCAGAGCCAATTCTTTTCTTTCATTACTATCAATTCTTTCTATTTCTTTTTCTTCTTGCTCAAAGAATCATTTTTCTCTTTCAATATTCTTATCTCTTCATTGGCTGCCTTTAGTTGCTTGATTGCTAATTGTGAATGTAACCTATTTGCTTCTGTGGTTTCATCTAATTTATCTCCTAGTTGCTTGAGTTGTGATTTGTACTGCGGCACAGAAGATAAATCTATTTCACTTTTCAATTTCATAATGCGCTGATAAGATTCGTCAATTCTCTGCGCAGAGATTTCACCTTTCCCAACGGCTTTTCTAATGGTGGAAAAAATCCGTTCCACTTTTTGCTTCTGGCTGCCCGGCACGTTGTTGGCAAAACATAACACATCCACACCCGCTACAATTGCCATCTTGATCGACTCCTCAAATCCATATTGTTTGGTGATGGCTTCCATCTGCATATCATCAGAAAAGACGACACCCTTGTAACCTAATCTTTTTCGTAAGATGCCATCTAAAATATCGGGCGAAAGAGTTCCTGGCCGACTTGCCTTATCTAAATTTTTGTTCACGATGTGGCACGTCATCACGGCATCCACATAGCCAGAGTCTAAAAGAATTTGGTACGGTTTCAATTCGCGTTCGCTCCATGTTTTGGTAACATCGGCAATGCCAAAATGGGAATCGGTGGTGGAGCTGCCGTGGCCAGGAAAATGTTTTAACACGGTGACCACACCAAACTTGCGATGTTGCTTAATAAATTCTTTTGCCATTGTGGCCACGGTATCTTCATTGGCAGAATAGGATCGTCCACTTTTTACAATTACGGGATTGGTTGGCTCAACAGCTACATCTACACAGGGCGCAAAGTTTACATTAAAGCCAAGCCCTGCCAATGTTGCCGCTGTTGCCTCTGCATAAAACCGCGCGCTGTCAAGCGATTTTGATTTGCCTGTTGCCTCAGCAGTGATAGAGCGGGTGAACCCATACTTTTCTTTTAAGCGATTTACCTTTCCGCCTTCTTGATCAATGCAAACAAAAATGGGCGAGGGCGCAGCTTGTTGATACGTCCAAATTATTTTTTTCAAATCTGCGAAGGCACTTGATTTCTTAGGAATATTTTTTTCAAAGAGAATGATCGAGCCTACGTTTCCTTTTTTCACTTCTTGTAACACCACTGTGTCCACTTCTGCTTGGGTGATGCCCACCAATATCATCTGCCCGATTTTTATATCGAGGCTGTCGCGGGTTTGGGAGAAAGCGGATGTTGAGAGGAATAAGGCTGCAAGCCACACGCTGCAAGCTACAAGCCGCGCGAGTGGGGTTAGAAGCTGCTTGCCTTCCGGTAAGGCAGGGAGGTTAGAGGCTAGAAACCAGAGGTTAGAAATCCGCGAGTTGAAATTTACTCCAAACGGCCTGCGGCCTGCGGCTTGCGGCATGAAGCCAGTACTCATCCTAATATCTCTCATACACCATTTTTAAAATTACTTCCATTTGTTTTCTCAATTCATTTCCTGACACTACAAAGTTATTGCTCATCAAACTAAATATAAGCGTCTTGCCTTTTTTGGTAATCAGGTAGCCGCTCAAGCAATGGTTATTACTCAACGTACCTGTCTTGCCATAAATGTACGGCACTTCTGCTTTGTACCAATTTTTTACTGTACCGTTTTTCCCTCCAACAGCTAGTAATTTAAAAAGTCGTTCGCGCGGAACTTGCTTGTAGATTTTATCCCACAGGGCAACAATAGATCGGGGCGTGAATAAATTAAAACGCGATAGACCAGAGCCATCTACCCAATGTGGTTTGTCGGGGAGATCGGATAGAAAATTTTTAATGGAGTGGCGGATAGCAATTTCTGGTTTGAGTGTATCGCTCACGATGGCTGCACATTGCAGTAACAATTGCTCGGCAATAAAATTATCACTGTCTTGCATCAGCACGCGGTAGAGGCTATCAACAGGTGTGCTGCGAAGTTTTTTTGCGTTTGACGGAATTGGAAGAGAGATACTACCAACTGATCTTTTTAGTGTATCGCTCAATAGTGTAGCAAACAAGTCAGTACTATAATGAAAGGGTACATCCCATTGTTTATTTTGCTTTCTGCCTGCGTGATAGTTGAGCTGGTTTGAATTGATTTCGCGGATGATTTCTTCCTCATCATGCTGCTTGTCTGATTTCGTTACGTATTTTGAAAAATAACTTGGAGAGACTTGCAGCGACTGATCTGTTTTCTTTTTGATGTTGATGAGGTTGCCATAAATAGGAAAGGGTGATCGTTCGCTTGAATAGCTGTATGGATAATCGTCCCACGCCCAACCTGCACCGAGTTGTTCTGTTTGAAAATGTGTGGTGGAGATAAAAAGTTTTTCTGGTCTGTTTTTTAGAAATTGAAAGGCTTTGTCGTTTTGAAAAACGTTGGGATAGAGAAACGAGGCATCTCCCATGCCCCAAAAAATCAATGAATCGTTTCGCTGAATGTATTTGAGCGATGCGATGGAATCGCCCAATAATTGGAGCGAAGTATAGAAGGTAAAAATTTTAGTGTTGGATGCAGGAGTGAAATAATTGGCTGAGTTGAAATCAATCAATGTTTTCTTTTTGATAGGATCATACAACGAAAATCCTGTGTGGTCTTGAAATTTTGTTTCTGTTTCACGAAGGGTTTTGAGAACAAGTGTTTTTGGTGAACAAGCTACCACGAGAAAGCAAAAAATAAGAAATAGGCAATTGACAATAGGCAATTGACAATTTGCTCTGGGTTTTGTCAATTGCCTGTTGTCAACTGTCAACTGAAATGACGCCATTATTTTTTATCAGCTAGGTAGCGCTCCTTCAAAATTTTGCAATGGTGGGTTTCGTGGCCAGCAATGACGAAACCAAGCACGGCCACCGACATTTCATTATTGTTGGCCACGCCTTTGCGCGTGAGCATTTCTGGTGTGAAGCTTTCAAACAGATCGATGGTGGATGCGCGCAGGTGGCTCATTTCATCGGCCAGTTTTTTCAAACTGCGACTGGAGGCATTTAAGTAAGGTGCATATTCATTTTCATCCCAGCCAGCTAAGGGGGTTTTGTCGTGGCGTGCAAAACGCAAGGCACGGTAAGCAAAGATGCGCTCGGCATCAATGACGTGAGCCAATAGCTCGCGTATCGTCCATTTATTTTCCTCGTACTTATGGTCAGCCTTATCAGGATGGATAGAGTGCACCAACTCTTGTGTGCGGTGGCCTGATATGCGCAGCGCTTGAAGGATGTCTCCTTCTTCGATCTGCTTTACGTAGGTTTTGTAAAAGGGAGGAACGCTTTCGAGGTTGAGGAGCATGGGTATTCTTGTTTAGGTTAAGTTGACAGTTGACAAAAAGCAATTGACAAAGCTTTCGGTTTTGTCAACTGCCCATTTGTCAACAGTCATTTTTTTAAAGATTTCAAAAATCAGTAAACAACTTATCAGGTAGTGTTTCTTCAACTTTTACGCTCTTCGGCCCACCATTGTCTGACCGATCTGCTGAGAGCATGACGTTTCCATATTTTTGATAATTGTCCCATGGGCGAATGAAATTGGCTGTATCTTTTTTAGCATCGTTGAAGTATGCCCAATGCTTGATCATTTTATCTTGAATGCCTACGTACAACCGGTATTTGTTCTCGGGTGTGTCACCCACTTCTTTAAAAGTTAGCTCGAGAATATTATAGCGATTGTTTTTGAGTGTGTCTTCGCCAAAATATTTTAGGGTGACACCACTGTCTTTTAATTTGAATGGCATGGTGAGCCAGTACGAATCGTTTATCCAAATGCCTTTGGCGCGCGCCAACAATTTTTTCAGTGTGTCGGCTTCGGTCATTTCTTTTCCGTGAAATTTCACTTTTCCCTCGCCTGTGTTGATATTCACCAGATAAACAGAAGTATCGCCAGGAGATTCAATGCGTACGCGGCCTGTTTGCTTATCCCATGTCAAGTCTCGCTTGCCGAAAAAATTCCATGAGATGAACCGGGTCTTGTCCCAATTCTCGCGGCCACCCATGGCGGCCATGATGCTATCGGCCAATTGAATGGCGGCAGGGTCTGAATGATCGAGATCAAAACCTTCTGCTGGTGGGTTTAGCTCGGCAAGGGTTTTTGGTTTGGGTTCGCAGGCGGCAACTAACATTGCTGCTACAAATAGAATGATGGTTGATTTCATTGGTTTGGTAGTTTTGGTGGAGTGAAGGTAATTAAAAATTACAATCAAAAGCGAGGTAAAATGAAATGGATGAATCCGAAAGTGTCGCAGGACTGGCCTCATCCCATTGAGGGCTTGCTAGCAGCACGATTTGCGAACCCCTCTCCCGCGGATAGGGGAATAGATGCTTTGCCACACACGACTCGCTATCCTGGGTGAAGCAAATAGGAGCGACAGTCCCTTTCCGCAAGAGATGGTGACGCTTCGATATTACTCTTCACTTTGCCATCTTACTCTCTGCTAGAGATTGCCCGGGTGAGGTGGATTCTGTGAACCGCGAAAGTTTGGGATGCACCACAAGAGCAGTAGCGGCCAAATTATAGAAATCGCAGACTTATTGGAGGCACTTTTTTGTGCCCCCGTGAAAATATTGGTTCGTGCTATTCAATTGTTAAATCAATCAACCTCCTATCCACATCGGTTTTCTTCACGCGCACTTGTACTTTATCTCCCAAGCGGTAGATTTTCTTTCTTCTTCGCCCTATGGCGCGATAATTTTTTTCATCGAATTCATAAAAATCATCTTTGAGGTCAGACATGCGTGCCATGCCCTCGCACTTTGTTTCCACAATCTCTACAAAAATGCCAAACTCTTGCACGCCTGTAATGATGCCCTCATATATTTTGTCATCGGCCATCATGCTCATGAACTCTACTTGCTTATATTTGATGGAGGCACGCTCCGCATCGGCTGCTCGCTTCTCACGCTCAGAAGAATGAATACACTTTTCTTCAAATTCTTTTTTGGGTACTGATTTTCCGTTGTCGAGGTAATGCTGCAACAGTCGATGCACGATCATGTCAGGATATCTGCGAATGGGCGAAGTGAAATGCGTGTAGTGATCAAACGCCAAACCAAAATGTTGTTTCGCTTCGGTGGTATATTTTGCTTTTGCCATGGCGCGCACGGCCAGTGATTGCAATACATTTTGCTCTGGCTTGCCTTCAATTTCCTCCATCAATTTATTCAATGAACGAGAAACAGAAGCCTCTTCGGTCTCCAGCGTGTGACCAAATTGCTTGGCAAACAAAGCAAAGTCAGATACTTTTTCAGGATTAGGGAAATCATGGGTGCGATAAACGAACGTGTTTTTCTCTTCTCCCTTTTTCATTTTGAAGACATAGGTAGCGACCGCCTTGTTGGCCAATAGCATAAACTCCTCGATCAATTTGTGTGCCTCTTTTCTAACTTTTGGCACAACGGATAGTGGCTTGCCGTCTTTATCGAGCTTGAATTTTACTTCTGATGTCTCAAAATTGACCGCGCCTTTTTTAAATCTTTCTTTACGAAGAATGAGATGTAGCTCATTCAAGATTTTTATTTCTTCTGCGAACTTTCCAGCACCACTTTCAATTACCTCTTGTGCTTGCTCATACGAGAAGCGATGTGCAGAATGGATGACGGTGCGACCGAACCATTCATTATGCACTCTTCCTTTGCTATCCATTTCAAACACGGCTGCAAATGTGAGCTTGTCTTCATGTGGACGAAGTGAGCATAACTCATTCGATAATCGTTCAGGCAACATTGGGACAGTACGATCTACTAAATATACTGAAGTAGCACGATCAAACGCATCATTATCTAAATCATTTCCCGGTCTTACATAATGTGTTACATCGGCAATGTGCACACCGATTTCATAGTTGCCATTCTCCAATTTTTTGAAAGAAATAGCATCATCAAAATCTTTGGCATCTTCGGGGTCAATCGTAAACGTGACCACATCTCGAAAATCTCTGCGCTTCTTAATTTCTTCTTTGGTAATGCCTTCTTGGATTTTCTCCGATTCTTTCAACACATTTTCTGGAAAGCGAAAAGGCAAATCAAACTCTGCCATGATGGAATGGATTTCGGCATTGTTCTCTCCTGTCTTTCCAAGGATTTCTACCACCTTGCCCTCTGGATTTTTATCACCCTCTGCCCACTTGGTTACTTCAAACAATACTTTATCGTTGGCTTTGGCACCATTCAGATTTTCTGGATAAATGAAAAAATCTTGGTATATCTTTTTAAAATCGGGGACTACAAAGCCATAATTTTTTGAAAGCTCCATTCGCCCTACAAAGCGGGTGCGGCCGCGCTTGACCACTTCAACCACTTTCCCTTCTGGACTTGATCCATTCTTTTTCCCCAACAAGGAAACCATCACGGTATCTCCGTGCAACGCAGAGCCCAGATCGCGCGCTTGAATATAAATATCTTTCTTGCCTTCTTCACCAGTTGTAACGTATGCAAACTTCGGTTGTACGTGATCCACTACTCCCATGAATGATTTAGGGCTAATAGAAAAGGACTTGGTGAGTTTGTAGCTGCCGTTGCTCAGTTGCTCTACCTTGCCCTCTTCGCGCAAAGACTCTAACATCTTATACAAATCTTCTATCAATGCTTTTCTTTTAAGCAATAACTTCTTGGCAATTTGAGGTGCAGTAAATGCTTTTCCCGACAGGCCTTCAAGTAAAGTGATGAGCGAGCCATACATGCCGCCTTTCTCTTTCTTTTCCTTTTTTTCTTTTTGTTCTTTGAATTTCTTTTTACTCATAATAGTTTTTTTCTTTCTTGACGGGTGTCATAAATTTCATGTAGACGTATTTCATTTTTATGAACAGAGTACACTAAGCGATTGTGTTTGGTGAGAAGAAAACTTCTCAATCCAATCTTTTTGGCAGATGAGATACCAAGGTTGGGGAATCTTGCTAAAAGGTATAATTTTCGGTCAACGATTTTAGAAAATCGCAAGGCAGTCGTGTCGCCCCATTCAATAATTAAATAATCAATAACTTCTTTGTATCTGCTTTTTGCTTTTATTGTCCAGACTATCTTCCTAACCATTGCTTTACTTCTTTTTGAACCTGTTCGTGAGAAACAGTTTTGCCCTCTTTACTTTGCTTGAGGGACAATTCAATATTTTTTTTTTGAGAAGGATTGAGATCATCCCAAAAATCTTTGCCCTGATAAGATTTCATATCTCCAACAGCAATATGCAATTCGGTCAGAATCTTAGAATCGGTAATGATCTTGATCCTTTTTGCAATTTTAGTTTTCAACTCGGTGTTGCTCATAAACTTTTTGTAAAGATACCTAATTTATTTTGATGTTATGTTCGTCCATTAAGCCCATGCCTTTCATTTTCAAATACAATTGGGCAATGGCCACCACATCCCCCACGCAGTACTCTGCTATTTTAGTTAATTCTTTATCGCGGTAATATACGCCATTCACCATTGAGCCATCCATGCTGCCTTTGCTGGATGGGATGTTAAAAATCGCAGCCAATAAATCAAGCGAAGTATAATGTTTGTAGTCGCCAAACTTCCAAAGCTCCATCGTATCCAAGTGAGGAATTTCCCACGGTTTCTTTCCTGCATAATCCAATAGTTTCGGCAATGCAATTCCGTTGATTAACATTCGCCTACTCATGTAGGGGAAGTCAAATTCTTTTCCATTGTGTGCGCAAAGTTTGGTGGACGCATCCAACTTTTCCAGCATTGTTTTGAACTCAGTCAGTAACTTCGTTTCATCATGATTAGCAAAATATTTGGTGCGCAGGCCGATCTCTCCATTTTCATTTTCACTGTATTTGCCTACAGCAATAACGATGATCTTTCCAAACTCGGCATAGATACCTGCTTTCTCGTGAAACAAATCTTCGTCTGTCTGCCCTTCTTCTCTCTTAAAGAAATTTGCTTTGCGTGCCCATTGTGCTTTGAGCCGCTCGCTGAGTTGAGAATGTTTCTCAACGCAGCCAACCGTTTCAATATCGAGAAAGAGAATGTCTTTTAAATCCTTGGAAAGCTTCATTGGTTTATTTTATTCATAATCGAAGGTAGGATTTTATCGATTATCAAAAGGAGAAAAAATGCAAAAGCTGATGCAAAGGCAATGATGCCCAAAAATAGAAGGTAGTATTGGATAGCCCACTCAAATGCGACCTTCAAGCGATGCAGCAGACTAATTTGAATTTCTCGGGTTTCCACCAATGAAAACCGAACGGTACAGAATTCATTTTCTTCAGAAAAATCTCCCAGTGATACTCCTAGTCCTTGCAACTCCTGTTCTATTTCTAATATGCGATTTTGTAGATTAATAAATTCATCAATTCTGCCATTTTGCTTTTTGATTTCCAGCAAGGACTGACGAGTGATTTCAAGCGAGGCCTTTTTGGCGTTGAGGTTTTTGAACTCACTGGTTTTATCCACTTTGGTAATTTCCTTAGAAGATACTTTGCCAATCTTTATTAACTGCTCATACAAGGAATCAAACTTCTCTGGAGCAACACCCAGCAACAAGCTTAAGGCCCTGTTCCCTTTTTTTCCTGAATTTTGTTCGTACTGCACAATGGCATTGAATTTCTTGATCTCGTCTTTTAAGATTTTATCATCTTTTTCAAACTCGCTTGTTTTAGATTTTACCGTAGCCGTCTTTTCATATTTTTGATCAACGCTAAACTCTTGTGCAGGATTTACATTCACCCCTTGATTGGCTACTGATTTCTGAAACTTGTAGCTGTCACTTGCATAGTTGCGTTTCAAACTTGTTTCATTGGAAAACAGATCAGAGATATTCTCCTCTTGTAGTTCAGCTAACCCTGTAGTGTATCCGTAGATAAAACGGAAAACGAACAAGAGAAGAAACCCGAGAATGGATAGGAGGGTGGCTCGGATCAAACGAGTTTTGAAGGAGGATTTCATAGTGTTAACATTACAATTTAACTTTTGTAAAAGTAAGAATAAGAATACCTAACCCAAACATGGTACAATAGTTGTTTCACAAGGGTATGCGAAAGGTAGTGATCATGCTTACATGTTTTAAGTTTATTGCTGTACCATCTGTAGCTATCACTATAGTCGCTTCAACATTTCTTTGGCAGTCAGGATCGGCATTTTTCTTAGTCTATGTTTTCTGGGTCAAAGTTATTACTACTAGTTTACTATTGTTATTTGTACGTTTCTTTCTCTCTTTCCAATTTTATTTTTTTAATAATCTGGGCTACTCCAACGCAGCAATCTATAAAAGTATGATAACAATGGACTTGCTCATCACGGTTATAGCATTCTCAATTGCCTTGTTAATATGAATACACTTGAATTTGATAGTTTATTTCTTGAGTTTGGAATGCATCGAGTTCTGTCAAGTATTCACATGAAATGCACAACGGGTCGAATCGTTGGCTTACTGGGAAGAAATGGCTCTGGAAAATCATGTTTGATACGAATCGTAATAGGGACAATGAAAGCTGAAAGTAAATCCGTACGATTCAACTCTCAACCTTTAATCGGCAATTATTTAAGAAATAGAATTATTGGATACTTGCCTCAAACTGATCTGCTCCCAGGATTCATGACTTTTTCAAAGGCATTAAAACTATATGAAGTTGAAGAAGGGAAGATTCTAAATCAATTTCCAAAAGCAAGAGATTTTTTCAATAGAAGATCGTCTGAAGTTTCAAGAGGACAAAAGAGATTTTTTGAAGCACTGTTGGTACTCTCCTCATCCTTTTTGCATTTTGGATGAACCCTTTTCTGGATTGATGCCGCTGCAAGCTGAACAACTTATGAAAATCCTTCAAGAAGAGAAAAACAGAAAAGGTTTTATAGTTACAGATCATCTTCACCGATCTATTCGTGCTTTATCTGATGATCTGTATGTTTTGTCAAGTGGGAAAACCTATAAAATTAAAACGGAGGACCAACTCTTGCAGCTAGGTTACTTGAATGAGTTATAAGACTTTATTGCGAAACAAAGAATTGATAATTGAAACCCTCCCGATCAACTGATTCCAACCAATTGAATGGTTAACGTGTCAAATGAAAAGGCACTTAAACTATTTATGTATGAAACCTTTTTATTTAATTTTTCTCTTGGTTTTCATTTACTGCAAAAAGGATGGAGATATCATTAAAACATCCAATTGCTCTACGGCTGCAACGGTGCGTGACCTTACTGGCTTGGATGGATGCGGGTTTGTTTTTGAACTGGAAGACGGAACACGCCTTGAGCCTTTAAGGATTGGTTATTGCGGCACCCCTCCATTGCCCAAGGAAATAACGAATGATCCGCTTTACAATTTTGTTTTTGCCAATGGCAAGAAAGTGAAAATTGAATATGAGAAAATGGAATCGGTTAGTATTTGTATGGTGGGGCCAACGGTAAAGATCACTTGTATCACAGAAGTAGAAACTTCTAACGAATAGTGATTTAGTTATTTGGACACAGGGCCGAATCAAGAAAGAATCTTTTTGCAGCTTTCTTTTACCCTTTGCTTACTTCACCGCCACCATCGCCAGAATATCATCTACATACTCGCGCGAGTTACTCAAGCGAGGCACTTTATTTTGTCCGCCTAACTTACCGCGTTTTTTCATCCAATTATAAAACGTGCCTTCATCTACACTATGGATAGTAGGCGCAATCAGCGCAATGTCATGCGCGCGTTTAGCATCATAATCAGAGTTGATTTTGCGCAATGTTTCATCAAGTATATTAGTGAACAGACTCATGTCAGTAGGTTTCACTTTAAACTCAATGATCCACTCATGGCCTCCTCGCTTTGATTTTTCTAAGTAAATAGGTGCTGCTGTAAAATTATCGATCACCGCTCCTGTATGTTCACAGGCACGCGTGATGGCCGCCTCTGCATTTTCAATAATTACTTCCTCGCCAAAAGCATTGATAAAATGTTTGGTGCGCCCAGAAATCCTAATCCGAAAAGGAGATTTACTGGTGAACTTAACCGTATCACCGATGTTATAACGCCATAGGCCCGCATTAGTGGTGATCACCATTGCATAATTCTTACCAATCTCCACATCTTGTAAGCTCACTGCATCAGGATATTCCTTTTCTACTTCCTCCATAGGAATAAACTCGTAAAACACCCCGTAGTCAAGCATCAGAAGCATGTCTTCCGAGTCTTTTTGATCTTGAATGCCAAAGAAACCCTCGCTCGCGTTGTAGGTTTCCCAATATTTCATTTGGCCGCTTGGTATTAGCGATTTGAATAAACTTTTGTAGGGCGCAAAAGAGACTGCTCCATGAAAAAAGACTTCCAAGTTAGGCCATACTTCCATGATGGAATTTTTCTTTTCTAATTCCACAATGTGTTGAAGCAACAAAACAGTCCAGGTTGGCACACCTGCAATTTGTGTTACATCTACCTTCGCAGTTTCACGTGCCAACTTTTCTATTTTCTCTTCCCAATTGTCCATGAGTGCCACCTCCAAACTCGGTGTGCGAATAAATTCTGCCCACGGAGGTAAGTTTTGCATGATCACCGCAGATACATCGCCATATTTGGAAGTAGAAGAAGGATCGTATTCATTCACGCGATAGCTTCCGCCAATCGCCAGACCCTTGCCCGAAAATATTTTTGTGTCAGGATAATTGTTGATGAAAATCGAATACAAATCTTTTCCCCCCTTAAAATGACAGTCTTCTAATGCTTCTGCCGTAACGGGAATAAACTTGCTGCGCGCATTAGTGGTACCGCTCGATTTAGCAAACCACTTTACTTCTGATGGCCATAAGATATTTTGCTCGCCATGCAACAGCCGCTCGATGTATGGATAGAGTTGTTCGTAGGTGTGAACGGGTACTCGTTTTTTAAAATCTTCGTAGTTTACCAAATCCTCAAACGAATACTTCTGGCCAAACTGAGTATAGCGGCCAGACCCCAGCAATTTCTTCAGCACTTCGTCTTGCACCTCATGCGGGTATTTCATGAAAAGCTCCATTTGATGGATGCGCTTTTTCATTACCCAAGCGAGGATAGAGTTTAGGATTAGCATTTAGGTATAAACGCCAAAAATAGCCCTTCTTACCAAGGTGGCAAAGAGCACGTAAGGTAAAAGATGAAATTTAAGATTATTGCCTCTTGTGACCTTCGCTCTTGACTGTCTCCGCTAAGGCTATGGCAAGCAGGATTCTCACACAAACCTCGCCACTTCTTCTACCAACTCCTTCGATTTTAAATTATGTCCCAGCCCCGAGGTGGTGATCAACTTTGAGCTCTTCCACACTTCACTCATCGCAACAGCGTTTTTGTAAGGAGCTTCTTTGTCTTCGGTGTCGTGGATGATGAGACCTGTTTGATTGAGTGTTTTGGCAAAGTCCTTCATTTGAAAGTAAGAGGGAGGATGACCAATGGCTTTAATAAAATATTCGGTGATAACCCGAATAGATTTTTGCGAAAGACGAAGCATGTTTTGATAATACTCGAAGAAATATTTCACTTCACCAGGGGCAGCCATTACCACCAATTTTGAAACCTGCAAATGGGGAAGCTTATGTAATGAATATACTGTTGCAAATCCTCCAAACGAATGAGTAAGTATTGCGTGTAACGATTTTTGCTCTGCAATAAATTGTTCAATCAACCCGCTGTAGTGGGGCAAGTTCAAAAAATCCCCTTCTGATAATCCATGACCTGGTGCGTCAAGAGAGAAAATAGTAAACTCTTCTTTTGATAAGCGATTGATCACATACCGCCACCAATAGCTGTGGCTTTGCCAACCGTGTAGAAGCAAGATTTTCTTTTCGCCATTGCCCCAGCGGTAGCCTTGCACTTTCTTTCCGGCATAATCAATTATGAATTTTTCATCTGCTGCATTCAAAAACTCCAATTGATGAGGCTTCATTTTGATCCTGCGTGGCCAGCAGAATAATTCAAATCCCTTTTTCGCTGCAAATTTAGGAGCGACTATCGAAAGGATATTTAGGTAGAAGCCAATGGAACGGATAATTAGTTTATTCATAAAGTTTGTTTCAATCTATTGATGTAGCTGGTTTAATTCCGATTTCAATTTTGTCAGTTCTCCCAACAATTTTGTTTCTGCCACCATGGCTTCCATGCCCAGTTTTTTGGCAATGGTCATTATCGAAAAGTTGAGAGTTTCTATCTCGGTCTTTCGCTTATTCCTAATGTCTTGCAAGGTGGATATCAACTGCCCATCCGATGATTTGCTTATTAGCAAAAGACTTTCCACCACTTCCTGTGCACTTAGGGAAATGCCCGTTTCTTTGGCAATAGCTACGCATTCGTGTATTACTCTTTTTGCGATGACCAGGGCAGTTTCGTTCCGATTGAATATGCCATTGTCAATTTCCAACAGAGGGCAGATCGAATTGAAAACACTATTGGCAATTGCTTTTTTCCATATAATAGTTTGGATGTCGGCCACTGCTTTAAAATGAAAGTTGGGATTGTCAAGCAGGTCAACAATGCTGATTAAGTGAGAGCCGTTGCCTTTTATTGTTCCTATTGGAGAAATTGCCACAGGCTTGAAACGAAGTGCGTGATTGGAAATGGTTTGGCTGGTTGCAAAAAGGACACAGCGATAAATTTCAGGAAAGTCATTATCAATAAATGGTTGCTCAACACCTAACCCGTTTTGCATAATAACAATAGGCGAGGTACCCGTCTTGCCCTTCAGCGCCTGCGAAACATTTGCGTTGCCAAATGATTTATTTGTTAAAACAATAATTCCGTCCAACTGAGTGAAATGGCTGAGGGTGTTTACCTCTACCAATGATACAAGCACTGTTTTATCGCTTATTTCAATTTCAATTTTTTCATTTTTAGACGATTGATAGTCTATGCTTCCACGAATGAGCGTAACATTTTTGCCGCCCAACTTCAAAAAGACAGCCAATGCTTTTCCGATAGCTCCTGCTCCAATTATGTAGACGGTTTGATTACTCATTGAATTTCTGTTTTACTAACATCCTAAAAAATCATGCTTCTATTTCTTTGATCACTTTTTCTAAATGTGAAATCACAATCTGTATATCGTGATTATTTTTAGAAAGCTTGCTCATCATGATCGCGCCTTCCAGACTTGCGATAATTACCGTTGCATAATATTCTTTATCAATACCTTTTTTAAGTTGGCCAAATTGGATGCCATTGGATAAAATAGTTACGATGGATTCTTTCAGTACTTCTAAAATAGTGTGCGCCTTTTTGCGCAAATGCGGACTGTTGTCATCGGCCTCAATAGCTACATTCAGCAAAGGACAGCCTCCTTTGATGGGCGGCTTGGTTATGTACGATTCAAAAAAATGGATGAGAGCCATCAACTTATTGCCTGCTGTTTTCTGTTCTTTGATTTGCGTGCGCAGTTTCTCAAACATCACGCCCATCAAATAGACCAGCGATTGTTCTTCTAGCTTCTCTTTGTTCTTAAAATGCCGATAGATGGCACCCTTGGTATAGCCTGTGGCATCGGTAATGTGGCTGATGGATGTGGCCTTGTAGCCTTGTAAGTTAAAAAGGCCTCCTGCATGACGGAGTATAGCCTCTTTCGTTTCAATTGGGTTGCGCATAGCACAAAGATACCGATCGGTATCTAAAATAAAAAATAATTTTAAAAGCAACTAACCGCGTGTGTCTGGTGTTTAAATTAAAATTCCTACTTTGTTATATGATTACAGATCTACTAAGTGAATTAAAACAAATCCCGGAGTTCAAATCTTTGCCCGAAAACCAACTGCAATGGCTAGTGGAAAAAGGCAAGGTTGCAGCCTTTAGCGATGGGGAGAGAATTTTTAGCAAAGGAGATGTGATTCATGAGATGCGCATCCTTCTAAAAGGCGAAGTCAATTTTTTTGTTGAGCAAGCTGGCAACCTGCGCAACGTGGGGACAGTAGAACAACGAGAGATCACTGGTAAGCTGCCATTCTCACGCATGAAGGCCGCCACAGGCGAGGGAATTGTTACTGGAGATGCTTTGATCTATTCCTTGCACCAAGACTTTTTTCCAGAAATGATTCGCAACCATCATGAATTAGTAGAAGTATTGGTACATGTAATGACCGACCGTGTGCGCGATACCACTCGTCAGCAGCAATTGAATGATAAGATGATGGCACTCGGGAAACTTTCGGCTGGCTTGGCGCACGAATTGAATAATCCTTCAGCGGCCGTGGTTCGTAGCGCGCACGAATTGAAAAAGCATCTTTCAAATATTCCAGACAATTTTAAGCGTGTAATAAAAATCCGCGCCAGCGATGAAGTGGTTGACAAGGTAAATGACTTAGTGTTTTCAAAAATTGCTACGTATGGCAAAGCTCCACTTTCGCTCATGCAAAAAACAGCATTGGAAGATGAGCTTACCAATTGGCTAGAGCAAAATGAAATCGACAATGCCTATGAAATGGTGGAGACTTTCGCTGAATTCGGCACGAGGCCCGATGACTTAGAAGAAGTAAAATCGTGGTTGCGGCCAGAAGATAGAGTGCCTGTGATCGGTTGGCTCTATCAGGTATTTACTACCGAAAAATTGGTGGGCGAAATTGAAGAAGCAGCTAAGCGAATCAACTCACTGGTTACTTCAGTGAAGGGCTATACACACATGGATCAGACTCCGGAGAAACATCCCACTGATATCCACATTGGCATTCGCAATACGCTCACCATGCTTAATCACAAGCTGAAAAAAAATAATATTAAGTTAATTGAAAGTTTTCAGGCTGACTTACCGCTTGCTACTATTTTTGTTAGCGAGATGAACCAAGTGTGGACGAACATCATTGACAATGCCATTGATGCTATGGAAGGCCGACCGAACAGCACACTTGAAATCAAAACTGAAAAGACGGGTACATTTATCAATGTCTCCATCATCGATAATGGTCCTGGCATCCCCAAAGAAATTCAGGACAAAATATTTGACCCATTCTTTACTACTAAATCAATTGGAAAAGGAACAGGACTGGGCCTGGAAGTAGTTCGACAAATTAGTAGCCAACATAATGGCAAAGTTTATGTTAATTCAGAAGTGGGAAGGACGGAGTTTGTGATTTGTTTCCCGATTTAAACTCCATATCTCTTTGGTAAGAAAATTTAAACCACAGAGGACACGGAGGTTCACAGAGAATTCAGTAAATAAACAGTTTAAGATTTAAACAATAGGAACCAAACCTCTGTGCATCTTTGTGGCCTCTGTGGTAAAAAATAACCGTAAAGTTTCGCAGAATGCTCAGTAAGGTAAAAATTTAACAAAATGAAAAAACCAATCATACTCGCTGTAGATGATGACCCACAAGTGCTCCGTGCCGTAGTGCGAGACTTGCGAAATCAATACGGCAAGGATTACAGAATTTTAAGCACTACCTATGCCAACGAAGCATTGGAGTCATTAAAAGATTTGAAAAATAAAAACGAGACGCTTGCTCTTTTTCTCTCAGACCAGCGCATGCCCGACATGTTGGGCGTAGAATTTTTACAAAAAGCAAAAGAACTTTTCCCCGATGCAAAACGAATTTTGCTCACTGCGTATTCCGATACCGAAGCGGCCATTCGTGCCATCAATGATGTGCAGCTCGACTACTATTTGATGAAACCGTGGGATCCACCCGAAGAAAAATTGTTCCCTGCCCTCAACGACCAACTGGAAGAATGGCAGAGCCGGCACATTCCTAATTTTCAAGGAATCCGCATTGTGGGTTATCAATGGTCTCCACGCTCACACCAAATAAAAGATTTTCTATCGGGCAATTTGATTCCCTATCAATGGTTGGATGTAGAGTCGAGCGAGGTGGGAAAAGAATTACTTGCGCTGAACAACCTTGATAGCAAAGAACTACCTGCTGTATTTTTTGAAGACGGTACGTTTCTTCTCAATCCCAATTTGGCGGCAGTAGGTGAAAGAACGGGAATGAAATCAAAAGCATCGAAGATGATGTATGATGTAGCCATCATTGGTGCGGGTCCATCGGGGCTGGCTGCTGCTGTGTACGGTGGATCGGAGGGACTGAACTCAGCCTTGATTGAAAAGCGCGCACCGGGCGGACAAGCGGGCACAAGTTCACGCATCGAAAATTATTTGGGTTTCCCCAATGGCTTGAGCGGTGCAGAACTTTCGCGTAGAGCGATTTCGCAAGTGGCACGTTTTGGCGTAGAGTTTCTTTCCCCACAAGAAGTGATGGACATTTCCATCAAAGACAATTATAAAATCATTATTCTAAAAGATGGCAGCGTACTCAACACACGCAGTGTCATCATCACTACTGGTGTTGATTATCGTGCGCTTGAAGCTACGGATGTAGAAAAATTTACAGGCGCGGGAATTTATTATGGAGCATCTACCACCGAAGCTCACGCTTGCAAAGAGAAGGACGTGTATATTGTAGGTGGAGGAAACTCTGCTGGGCAATCGGCCATGTATCTCTCTAATCACGCAGCAAACGTTTTCATTGTCATCCGCAAAAAAGATTTGTCGGCCACTATGTCGCAGTATTTAATTGACCAAATCAACGCCACGCCCAATATTCAAGTAGTGCCAGAGACGACCGTTGGCCAAGTGTTTGGCAACGAAAAATTGGAAGAGATTTGTTTGGAAGACATCAACACCAAAAATAGAAAGCAAGTGAAGGCTGCCGCGCTGTTTATTTTTATTGGCGCAAAACCTATTACCGATTGGATTAAGCTCGACATCATCAAAGACGACAAAGGTTTTATTGAAACGGGTCGTGAGTTGTTAAAGTACGAATCGTTCAAAAAATCCTGGAAGCTGACGCGCGAACCTTTTTTGTTGGAGACATGCAGCCCAGGCATTTTTGCCGCAGGCGATGTGCGAGCAGGCGCGATGAACCGAGTAGCCTCTGCCGTGGGAGAAGGAGCGATGGCGATTAAGTTTGTGCATGAGTACTTGGCGGAGAATTAAAAAAATGTAACCACAGAGACACAGAGAATTCACAGAGAAGAATGTTTCCAATCAGTTAGCCTCCGTGTTTCTCCGTGTCCTCTGTGGTAAAAAATGTCTAATGCTATGAAAAAAGAAATTTGCTCTCACCTCCTTCAATGGAGCAAGCAAGAGTTGAAATTACAGAAAGCGCACGAGTGCGAAGAATGCATTAAAACGGGTGATGAGTGGATGCACTTGCGCACTTGCCAAACCTGTGGTGTTACGCTGTGCTGCGATTCATCGTTCAATCAACATGCCTCCAAACATGCAAAGCAAACCAATCACCCCGTTGCTATCTCAGCAGAGGATGGTGAGCAGTGGGCGTGGTGCTATGTGGATGAGCAGATTATTGGGTATTAGAAACTGGACTCATGCCAAAAAAGGCTAACCGTCAAAGACACTAAAGATGTCAGACGCCTAAGAAAACCGAATAGTGTTCGTAGCACAACTTAGAAAATGGAGATGAGGTGTTGGCAGAAAAAAAAATTACTTAATATATTTGGCCTTCAATTCATGCTTGTTATGAGAATCTTTATTTTGTTTTTAATGATTGCAATGGCTTGCTCAAATATGCCAAGTGTAGAGGTACCCCAAGTAACCAGCCAAGGAGAGCTTGAGGGGATTCCACCCGGTGCACTGAAAGAAGAATTTTCTGATACCCCAGGATTAGTTAGAGTTGCGCTAAGTGATAATGGTGGTTCCAAATCTGCAGATGGAACTTACTTGAATGGTAAAAGAGAAGGAAGTTGGTCTGAGTATTATACTAATGGCATGTTGAAAAATGTGACCACTTACGTGAACGGAGAAAAGGAAGGCATCTATTTGGAGATGAATAATAATGGGCAGCTTGTAAAGCGATTTTACTACCACAAAGGGCAGCGCCATGGCGACTACAAAGAATTCAATTATTCTAACTTGAAAGAAGAACGGATTTATAAGTACGGAAAAATAGAAGGCACTGTAAAAATCTACTACGACAACGCGAAAGTAATGGAGGAGGGAGTCTATAAAAATGGCTTGCGCGATGGCATTTCAAAATGGTATGATCAAGATGGCAAACTCACCATTGAATATGAGTATAAAAATGGGGAGTTGGTGAATAAATAGAACTTTTGGCGTCTGACACTTTTGAAGTGTCTTGACGCCTTATCTACAAAACTTTTTTAAATAGAACTACGTTGTAATGCATATCAATTAAAAACAAGAAGCTGGGCGTTGGTATCTGTGCTGAAAAAATTTTTAATCATCTACAACTTTTTTGGCTCGGGCTTCATCCCCCTCTTCGCAAAAACGATAACTAAAGTTAAATTTCTTATGAAAAGATTCGGTTCTTTAATTCTGGCCGCCATACTAGGGAGCGGAATAACTATCGCAGTTAATAAATGGATGGGCAATGATGCCAGCCAAAATGTAAAAATTGAACACGTAAACGGAGTTCCTTCCTCGCAAGTGGCGTATCGCATCAACGAGAAAGGAGAAGCCGTAGCACTTGATTTTACAGGCACAGCAGAAAAAGTAACGCAAGCGGTTGTTCACATAAAATCGTCACAAACGGGCAATGCTGTTTCACGCGAACGCAATTCCAATGACCCCTTGCAATTTTTCTTTGGCCCAAATGGCCCAATGGAGCGAGGCCCTAGCCAAAGTTCTGGCTCAGGTGTCATCATCAATGCTGATGGCTACATCGTTACAAACAACCACGTGGTAAAAGATGCAGATATTGTTGAGGTGACTTTGAGCGACAACCGTTCTTTTGAAGCAGAAGTGGTAGGCACAGACCCTGATACCGATTTAGCGGTGATCAAAGTAAATCAAAAAGATCTTCCATATCTATCTTTTGTAGACTCTGATAAATCAAGAGTAGGCGAGTGGGTATTGGCCGTAGGAAATCCTTTCAACTTAAACTCAACGGTTACGGCTGGAATTATCAGCGCGAAAGGGAGAAACATTAATATCATTAATTCCAACAATCCAGAAATACGCAGTAGCCAGCAACAAGGCAGCACTGCCATAGAGTCATTTATTCAAACGGATGCAGCCATCAACCCAGGCAATAGCGGTGGTGCATTAGTAAATTTAGATGGCGGATTACTAGGAATCAATACAGCTATTGCGAGTCCAACAGGTTCTTATTCAGGATATGGTTTCGCGGTCCCATCAAACATTGTAAGCAAAATTGTGGAAGACCTGCTTGCATTTGGCACCGTGCAGCGCGGATGGTTTGGTGTACAAGTAGGAAATGTAACAAGCGATGTCAAAAAAGAATTTGATCTTTCTGTAAACGAAGGTGCTTATGTTTCTGGTTTTGCCGAGGGGAGTGGGAGTGCCGCCAAGGATGCTGGCGTGAAAGAAGGAGATGTGGTGGTGAAAATTGATGAAGCTCCTATCAAATCTAGCTCAGCGTTAATAGAATACATTGGCCGCAAACGCCCGGGCGATAAAATCTCCATGACCATTGATCGCAAAGGCAAAACAGTAGTGATACCCGTTACTCTTAAAAATAAAGCAGGAAATATTGGCACTGTGAAGCGTGAAGAAAAAGATGGAGTTACTTCACTTGGTATCGAATTAGAAGATGTGGAAAGCAATGCGTTGAAAAAGCTTGATCTTGAAAACGGAGTAAGTGTAAAATCATTGAGCAATGGCAAGATTGAAAAGTACACCGATATGCGAGAAGGGTTTATTATTACACGCATTGATAACATTGCCGTAAAGTCTGCTAAAGAAGTAAACGATATATTGAAAAAGAAAAAGGCTGGCGACCTGATTACCTTCGAAGGTGTTTACCCCGACTACCCGCGAGAGTATATATATGCATTGAGGATGTAAAAAATTGACAAAGATGGTTGATAATGTGAAGCGTAATGCACACCTTACCATCCGTATACAATCTTTAGAAAGGAAATGTTGAACATAACCCAAGAAAAATGAGAAGACTATTTAAGAAAGGCGAGCGAGTTCGCAACAAAGTAGACGGCAAAGTGATGGAAGTATTGAAGTACATCAAATCCAATTGGATTCAAGTAAAATCATTCGACCTGGAATCAAAAGAGGTGCGAACGGCAAAAATAAAAGAAGATAAGCTGAGCAAAGCAGCCTAAGCTAAAATAAGCTAAAGCCCCGCAGAAATGTGGGGCTTTTTTTATCAACTATTCTTTCTAATCACATTTTCCTTTTTGCCAATCTCCAAAGAGATACCAACCCAATAATTGGCCCTAGGGCAAGAGTTGCAAAGATTGAATACGTATCTCCCCACTCATCAAATAGGAAAGTAACAAATTGAATACTCACAATAGTAATGGCAAAGCCAATACTTGTCACAATGGTTAATGCCGTGCCTTTAGTTGAGGAAGGTGCCATTTGCGCCACTAGCGTTGAAAACTGAGGCGAGTCTGCAATAACAGAAATTCCCCAAACCATCATAAACAAATAAAAAACCATTTCAGGCAATTGAAAGATAAAGACGGAGAGAAAGCAACACGTTCCTGAAATCAGTAGCGAATAAAACGCAACTCTAGCACTACCAATCTTTTGAGAGAGATAGCCGCCAGCCAAGCAGCCAATACTACCGATGGCAATAATGATGAATGCCCAACCGTAAATATTAGAGTTCATTGAGTGATGAGTATTGTACGCTAAAAGAATCATTGGAACAAAACTCCAGAATGTGTAGAGCTCCCACATGTGCCCGAAATAACCAAATGCCGCAGAGCGAAAGTCGGCAGATTGAAAAACTTTAAAAGTAGCAGCTGGTTGAAACTGGTAAGATGTTTTTTTGTATGGTCCATCGCCCACGAATAATAAAATGAGTGCCCCACCAAACAATGCAAAGGCAGAAGTGAATACCAATATCTGGTTCCATTCTAGTCGGAACATTTGCAATTTTAATAAACTTGGGAAAGCCGTTCCCAATACAAGTGCTCCTACCAAAAAGCCTAAGGCTCTTCCCAATCCTTTTTCATAGTAATCTGCAGCAATCTTCATCCCAACGGGATAAATGCCAGCCAGAAAAAAGCCAGTTACAAATCGCAGCGCATAAATAGCTTCTGTATTTTTTGACACCCAGATAATGGAAACATTTGCCATGGCCGCCAAAAGAGAGGAGGCAAAGAAAACTTTTGATGAAGAAAATCGATCAGCAACAGAAAGAACAGCAAACACCAAAGTGCCAATGATAAACCCAAATTGAATGGTGGATGTGATGTTGCCAAGAGCCAACGAATTGTTGTTCTCAATAATATTTGGCAAAATAGCATTGACCGCAAACCAAAGTGATGTTCCTGCAAATTGTGAAACGACAATGATTGGTAGAATATAAGCAGGTCTTTTCACGTACTTTTAAAGTGTTTAAAGATAGCTGATAGTGACTTATATTCCTCTTTCCATTTAATAAGTGATGATCTTGAACAATTCCATTACTTTTGAAGTTGTTATAAAAATACCAGACTATCAAAAAGTTCGAAATCCCAGCGTATTACCGTTCCTCCATTACAGGAAGGGTTAAAGAATCTCGCAGAGTAAGTGATTTGCGCAAGCAAGATTTTTCTCCTGCCGTGTTGGACTTTGGCTCTGTGCAATTTTTTATTGCTAGACATTTTGGCTTTTGTTATGGGGTAGAAAATGCCATTGAAATAAGCTACCGAGCATTGGAAGAAAATGTAGGGAAAAATGTTTTCCTACTTAGCCAAATGATCCACAACCAAGAAGTAAACGCTGATCTACAAAGTCGCGGAATCAAATTCATCATGGATACCGATGGTTCACATTTTGTGCCGTGGGAAAAAATTGGTAAAGAGGATGTAGTGATCATCCCTGCTTTTGGCACTACATTAGAAATAGAAAATTTACTCTTAGATAAAGGAGTGGATGTAAAAAAATATAATACCACCTGCCCCTTTGTAGAAAAAGTGTGGAACCGTGCAGAGAAGCTCGGCAAAGAAAATTATACGGTAATCATCCACGGCAAACCCAAGCACGAGGAGACTCGCGCCACGTTCTCACACAGTGCCAACGGCAGCCACTCTATCATCGTTCGCAATATGGAAGATGCTATTCAGTTGAGCAATTATATTCTGGGCAGTAAATCTAATGCAGAGTTTTACGAAGAGTTTGCAGGAAAGTTTTCAACTGGATTTAACCCAGAGCAGCATTTGAAAAAGGTAGGTGTGGTAAATCAAACTACCATGTTGGCGACCGAGACGCAAGCCATTGCCGACTTTATCCGTCAAGTGATGATTAAAAAATTTGGTGAAGCAAACATCAAAGGGCATGTGGCCGACACCAGAGATACACTTTGCTATGCTACTAATGACAATCAAGATTCTACCTATGAATTATTAAAGACCAGTGCCGATATGGCCATTGTGGTGGGTGGCTACAATAGTTCCAATACTTCACACATTGTAGAGCTTTGCGAGCGGAATTTCCCCACTTTTTTCATTAACTCAGATGGTGAAATAAAATCCAAAGAAGAGATCCATCACTTTAACTATCATAAAAAAGAATTGGTTACTACCTATCGATTTTTACCCGAAAAAAATCCTGTTAAAATAGTGCTGACCAGTGGTGCCTCTTGCCCCGATACGTTGGTGGATAGAGTGATGTTGAAATTAGTTAGCTATTTTGATGGCGCGAAAAGTGTGGAAGAGGTTTTAAGCAAATTCTAACGATTTTAAAATTTGAAATCCTTCTTGAACAAAGTTGATTTAATTTGCCCCGTGAACTCACCTAACAATTAATATTGTTTTTTATTTAACGAAAACCCAATTACTAATTTCGTTTCTGGATCAACCACCCAATATTCTTGTACTCCAAATTTGTCGTAGAAATAATCAATATTCTTCATCAAACCCTGGCCTCACAAACGCCCTAGCATTGGGAAATTCCTTTTCGGTGGCGTTCTTTATTTTTTGCAAGAGCATCATGTGTTTTAGAATTTCGTCTTGCCGCTGAGGCAACTGCTCAAAAAGAAACTGCCACGCTTCTATGCTCCGCTCAATGGCTATCAATGCTATCTTAGCAGAGCCATCTGAGTCTTTTGGGAATTCATCGCTCTCTGGTCGTCTTAATTTACTTGAAATGGCGCGCGCTAATTTTACTTCTATGAATGGCAAGTACCATTGGATCACTTCAAAATAATCGTTGAGCGTGCTACTTACATTCAAATCTAATTTTAGCAACACCAAGTTTTCTTTTTCGTTGATATCCCCGTGTGTGTCCATCCAATTCATTCCTGCCTTGGTGTAGCTGGTACTTAATTTTCTCAATGGATGTGTGGCAATGGTATGTTTCCTCTTTCTTTCCGCTTCCTTTTCTTCGAGGGTCTCTTCTGGCAAATTGGTAAGGTCTATGCCGACCACTGCCGCCATTTTAATCAACATCTGGCTTGCCTCTGCCAGTTTACTGGAAAGGCCATCCCAAAAAGCTTTGTTGGTCATGTCATGGTCGGGTGACCTAGGGTCTTGGGGTTCTTCATAAACTGCACACCGATCAGTGAAAGCGCACCGCTAACACCAGCGGTCGCACCAATTGTAAATGGAGGGGATATTTTTTGATCGTTTCATTTTTTATCTTTCTGCCCGTGAAGATAATTATTTCTTAGCTTTTGACTTTTTATGATTAGATTTTTCCTTTTGTCAGTGTTTTCATGTTCTATCCATTGGGCGGTTGCACAAACCACAGATACCACACGTATACTAGACGAAGTCGTCATCAAAGGCTTTGCATACAACCGACCCTTGAAAGAAGTGCCTGCATCCATTGCCATTGTTGGAAAAAATGAGTTGGAGAGATTCAACAATACCTCTCTTCTACCAGCCATCAATACTGTACCAGGTGTGCGCATGGAGGAGCGATCTCCCGGAAGCTTTCGATTATCCATACGGGGGAGTTCGTTGCGTTCTCCATTTGGCGTGAGGAATGTAAAATTTTATTGGAATGGTTTGCCTATGACGGATGGTGGAGGAAACACCTATCTCAATTTGATGGATTTCAATTCCATTGGGCAAATAGAAATCATCAAAGGCCCAGGCGGAAGTTTGTATGGTGCGGGCAATGGTGGCGTTTTGCTTTTGACAAGCCCAACGATCAAACAAAATGAAATTCAATTGTCGGCTTCTGGAGGTAGTTATGGATTGCAACGTTACCAGATAAGTGTGAATCACTTTTCTAAAAATATAAAAGCATCTCTCAACTACGCACATCAACAAGCAGATGGTTATCGTGAACAAACCAAGATGAGGCGCGATGCATTCAATTTGAATTTAGAATTTCAACTCAACTCAAAAGGAGTTTTATCAACCAGTTTATTCTATACAGACCTTTTTTACCAAACTCCAGGAGGATTAACAAAAGCACAATATGATGCTGATCCGCGCCAAGCAAGGCCTGCTGTACCAGCCACGCCTACTACTCCAGCATTGCCAAGCGCAGGGGAACAACAAGCGGCTGTTTACAATCAAACTTTCTATGGAGGAATAAATTATGACTACCAGTGGAACGATGACTGGTCAACTAAAATTGGAGGTTACGGATCGATAACTGATTTTAAAAATCCTGCCATTGCTAATTACGAAAACAGAAAGGAAGAAAACTGGGGAGGACGAACGGAGACACAGTATTCACTTAACCAAACTAATTGGAAAGGGCGATTAACTTTTGGCGGAGAGTTTCAGCATTTTCATTCACCCATACTCAACTACAAAAACATAAAAGGCAACCCAGGTAGTTTGCAGTTTGATGATAAACTTACTTCTACTTTGCTGACCACCTTTGCCCAAGCCGAAATAGAATTACCAAAAAATTATTTCTTAACCATTGGTGCGAGTGGTAGCTTTATCAACTATCGGTTTAATCGCGTATCGGTTGATCCTGCCGTAGTACAAAATAGAAATTTTGATCCCGTTATTTCTCCAAGGGTAGCATTACTCAAAAAGGTAACTGAGCGCTTTTCTATTTATGGAAATGTGAGCAAGGGTTTTTCTCCACCTACGCTGGCTGAAGTGAGGCCATCAACGAATACGTATAACGACAGCCTAAAAGCTGAAACAGGAATCAACTACGAAGTGGGGATGCGTGGCCTGCTTTGGAAACAACTTTCGTTTGATGCCGCTTTCTACATTCTCGATTTAGATCAAACCATAGTGGTGCAGCGACAAATCAATGGTTCAGATTATTTTATCAATTCAGGAACCTCGTTACAAAAGGGGGCTGAAGTAACTTTAGCTTGGAATCCATTGATCGAAAAAAATCAAACCCTTTCGTCTTTAAAGATTTGGAGCAGCTATACACTCAATCATTATCGCTTTGTCAACTACGTTCAAAACAAAAATGATTATTCTGGCAATCAATTGACAGGAGTAGCTCCAACCATTTCAGTTTCAGGTATTGATATCCGTTTTCAAAATAACTTCTATATCAATTCTACTTTAAATTTTGTTGATCGTCTTCCACTCAATGATGCAAACAATGAGTATGCCAATGATTATTTTTTGGCGGGAACGAGGATCGGTTATACGCATCACCCTCAATCAAAAATGTCAATGGAAATTTGGCTGGGTGTTGATAATGCTTTCGACCAGAAATATAGTTTAGGAAATGACTTGAATGCCACTGGCAAACGATTTTATAATGCAGCAGCGGGGAGGAATTTTTATTTGGGGGTTAAGATGGGCCTTGGGTATTAGGGCTTGGGGTTTAGGCTTTAGGCATTTGGGTACTGCAAAACTAAATGACTTAATCACCATCTTCAAACACAGTGCGTAAATCACATCATTTTTTAGTTTCCCCATTTTTCATATCAGTTCCACTATTGAGTTTAAAATATTCCCTACCGAGCTTTTATCCAGTTTAGAAAAGGCAAACCATTTTTTGCCCAAGTCTTTTAGCGAAGCACCTAAGTGATACACTTCGGTATGGTCAATTATCAAAAAGCGGTCGTGGCTTTGGGTAAATATTTTTACTTCAAAAGCGCCATACTGTTGGTTGGCTTTTTGCACATCCAACGTGAGTTGTCTGCTTACATTTTTGGTAAGTAATCGCACGGCTACGTCTTTTTTCTTTTTGGATAAATGGGTTAAAGTAGTTTCGTCTATATAATTATCTATCAGTACAATGCTTAGCTTGGCAGAGCGGATAATTTTGGAAGTGAGTTGATAGGCATCAAACACTTGCCCGTTAAAGAAAACGCCTTGTGTGGGGATTAAATGGGCGGTTATCTGCAAATCAATTTCGTTTACTTTGTTTTTCAACACTTCAACATTGTCCTCAATACGGTTCATTCTTTTATTGATGGAGTATCCTTTAAGTAAGTAATCTTTTAAAATGTTACTTGCC